>CAVWXX010000006.1:0-171482 GCA_963759155.1 uncultured Gammaproteobacteria bacterium
GCGGTTTATCGGCCCAGGTCTTTAAAGCCGTCATTTTTTGAGTTGAGAAACTTTTTTTGTGCCTAAATGCACAGGAAAGTAGCAGACTCGGTACATGGTTTGTAAACCACAGCGATAAGACCAGCCCCCCATGACTGCTTTGCGCTCAATAGCGGACGTACTCATCGAGAGCAGGAAGGGGACAGCTTTCGGCCAGGAGTGGACCTTACTCTTTTGCAAGAAAAGAGCCGCCACTTGAGCGGCTCTAATCTTCAATTGGGAGTTATTGAACTATGAACTGGGTTAAACAAGTCTGATCGAATACATATTCGTTTGGAGCGCCCGACTCCATGACCACCGAGTATGTCCCAGGTGCTGTATAGCTGGTCGTTTTAAGGATGTACTGCCAAACTCCAGCCCCTGTAAACACGAACTGATTACCTTCATCACTTGGAGCGGTTGGAAGTAGATCATTGGTTATATCAACCGCCTCACCACCTTCACCTGCTTCGATGTAAACCTGGGCGAAGGGTGGTGCAACGAGGTCATCATCGGTAACGGGGTTATCGTTAGCGTCAAACAACTCGGCTCTGAGAGGTAGTGGCCGTTTGCCTTTTAGCGTCACTGGGTAATCGTCGAGCGGTGTATCAAAACCAACACAACTGACGCTTTCTGCGGAATCCAGGGCAAACACGTAGGCGGAACCGGCGTACTCATCGTCCCCATAGGTACCTACCACAGCAGTGTCTCCATCCACGGCGACGGATGTGCCAAAGCTGTCGTTGGCAGCCCCATCACTGGCGGTCAGCTTGTGCTCGACCCAGGTCGCACCGTCCCATCTGAACACATAGGCGGAACCAGAGCGGTCACCCAGATCATCGTCCCCAGAGGCACCGATCACAGCAGTGTCTCCATCCAATGCAACCGCAGAACCAAAGTAGTCGTCGGCGGCACCATCGCTGACCGTTAGCTTGTGCTCGACCCAGGTCGCACCGTCCCATCTGAACACATAGGCGGATCCTGAGTCGGTGCCCGGATCATCAGCGTAACCGGCACCGATAACGATGGTGTCGTCATCCACGGCGACGTAGCGGCGGCCAAAGTGGTCATCGGCATCACCATCGCTGGCCGTCAGCTTGTGCTCAACCCAGGTCGCACCGTCCCAATTGAAGACATAGACGGAACCGGAAGAGTCACCCAGGTCATCGTCCTGAGGGGCACCGATCACAGCAGTGTCGCCATCCACTGCGACGGAATAACCAAAGCGGTCTTCGGCAGCCCCATCACTGGCGGTCAGCTTGTGCTCGACCCAGGTCGCACCATCCCATCTGAACACATAGGCGGAACCGGCTTCCTCGTCGTCCCCATAGGCACCGATCACAGCGGTGTCGCCAGCCACTGCGACGGAACCGCCAAAGAGGTCATAGGCAGCCCCATCGCTGGCCGTCAGCTTGTGCTCGACCCAGGTCGCACCATCCCATCTGAACACATAGGCGGAACCGGAAGAGCCACCCAGATCATCGTCCCCAGCGGCACCGATCACAACGGTGTCGCCAGCCACTGCGACGGAACCGCCAAAGCGGTCATAGGCAGCCCCATCACTGGCGGTCAGCTTGTGCTCGACCCAGGTCGCACCGTCCCATCTGAACACATAGGCGGAACCGGAAGAGTAACCCAGGTCACCGTCATCAGTGGCACCGATCACAGCGGTGTCTCCATCCAATGCAACCGCAGAGCCAAAGTAGTCGCCGGCAGCACCATCGCTGGCGGTCAGCTTGGCCACTTCAACAGGCTCAATAGCAAACGCCGTGTTAATTGAAATGGCTGTAAATACCAGGGCAGAAATACCCACAAGTAAAGATAAAGTCAGTCGTCTAAATAAGTTACACATAAAAACCTCCTGCAGATTGAAATCTGGTTTCTCTCCTCGACGGCACTTGCTGCTATCGGGTCGGGAGGTTATTGGGTGCGCCAATAATCTGGCGAAGGGATAGCGGTCAGTAACTTAGGTTACGAGCGAACATGATTTCGGAGTTATCAATAAAACGACAACATTCATCAATTTTGCGACAAGTTCCGGTTTTGGCCGTTTACCGTCATAGAGATCACTCAAACCTTTACTGGTTGAATGTCTGCTTTTAACGCTGAACCGGAATGTCGGTTTTTGGCATTGCGTATAGTCGGAATCCAAAATTTTTCCAAATTTTTTTAGTGTCGAGTGAACGTCAGGTATAACAAAGAGGGGGCTAGTGGCTTTCTGAGAGGCGGAATCACCTGACAAAGAATTATCACTGTCCCCTTCTAATTGAAAAAGGAGTCTCTTGTCACTTTCAATCAGTGAGCAGCATCCCGGCCTGGGTTGTTGGAAGTTGATCTAAATTGTAGTTGCACAGATCGCTTGTAGGCCAGTGATTAAACCTGGCCAGAACAAGAGAAACAATTACGAGACTCAATTTACATCGTAGAACACAATTTAATTGGTGCCGATAAGAAGATTCGAACTTCTGACCTACGCATTACGAATGCGCCGCTCTACCAACTGAGCTATATCGGCTCCGGAGGGCGGCAAGTATATTCAAATCAGCACGCCGCGACAACATTGACGTTAGGGTCAATGCTTACAATTGTTTCAGGCATTGCCGACAGACTTGCTCAATGGTTTGCGCTATCGCCACTTGTCCCGCACCCGGAGAATGTATTAACACCAGTAACAGGTCAGCCAAGGGGGCAGTCACTCGTGTTTGCACGTCAAATCAACCAGGGAAATCACTGGCCCGGGTCAATCCGGTCCAGAACAAGCCAATCCAGAACAAACTGGTCCAGGCCAATTCAATCACGCTTCGCAAGCGCCGGGTTCAGCCTGCTTGAAGTTCTGATTGCCTCCACGGTGTTTTCCCTTGGAATGGCAGGCTTCGCATCGCTGTTACTAACCAGCATTATCGACTCTGCCCAGGCACGACGTGAAGGCATTGCTGTCATCGCAGCAGCCAGTTTATCCGAACAAATACGCATGAATCCGGGCGCTTTAAACCGTTACCTGGATCCACCGGCAAATATCTCCAGAATGTGCGTTGGCGACCAGGTGTGCACAGCAGAGGAGCAAGCAGATTATGACTTCAGGCTCTGGCAACTTGAACTCGCCGATAGCATTCGAAACGCCAGGGGTTTGGTCTGTCGTGATGAAACGCCACACGATGGTGTTGAAGGAGACAGTCATTGCGACGGCACCGGCCCGCTGGTGATCAAGATTTTCTGGCGTGGCCCGGGTGGTGAATCAACGCAACACCGGTTTACCCTGGAGGTGTCCTGACATGCACGCCGGCAAAACCCAGCAAGGCTTCTCGTTAATGGAACTGATGATCGGTGTATCTCTTTCCACCATTCTGATGTCGGGAATTGTCCAGTTGATGGCAGGCAGCGTCTCTGCCTATCGTTTACAACTGGGCCAGAGCCAGATCGAAGAATCGGTCCGCTATGCCCGCGACGTGTTGGTAACGCATATCGCCCAGGCTGGTTTTCAAGCTGAACCGTGGCTAAGCCCGGTTACATTTCGTGCCTTGACCGATGAATCCCTAAACGGAAGCTCGTCGAGCGCAGATCAGCTGGGCCTGCAACGCTGGTCAAGAACCAATTGCTATGGAAATAACAACCCCATTCTGGATGGCGAGGGTCAACCCGCATTCTTCATTCTCCAGACCCGCTTCAAGGTCAATACCAGCAATAATCTTGCCATCACCTGTCGTTACGGGCCCGATACTTCAGCGCTGCGAACCCAAATCAATAATTTTGGCCTGATCGAGGACGTGGAATCCATGCAGGTTTTATATGCAGAAGACCGGGATGGCGATGCCATCGCAGATGCCTGGGTGCCGGCGCAGACATGGTCACAGGAAAGCAATATACGTGCGGTCAAGGTCGCTTTACTTCTGTCGACAAGACAGGCATTTGATCAGGCTGCCAGCACGCAATTGACCCTGCTGGATGAAACCATCACCACACCCGCAGATGGCCATTTACGCAGGATCAGATCATTTACCACCGCTATCCGTGGCCGATTGAGATGAAGCGGTGCTTACAATCAGTGCCATATCCTGTTTCCCAAAAAACGGGAGGTATGGTATTGCTACTTTGTCTGATTTTCCTGATGGCCCTGACCCTGCTCGGTTTGTCAGCCTCCTCTGACACCATTTTGCAAAACAAATTAACCAGCAACCTTCAGGAGAGTGAACGAGCCAGGCAATCCGCCCTGGTGGGACTCTCCTGGGCGGAACGGTGGTTGTTGGAGCACAATGGCCCGGTACCGGGGAGTTGTTCAGAGCCATGTAATGGTCTGAATCTTCATGACACTGATGATTTACCACCGGACCCGCAACATGAAAGCTTTTCCTGGTGGATGACCCAGGGTCATGAGGCGGGTATTGACCCGCTGACTGGCAACCGAATTGCAAGACTGGCCGCTGGCAGCGTCAAGCCACCCGTATGGATTATCGAAGAACTTCAAAGTATTCCACCCACCGCCGATGGCAGCCCGGATCTGCAGGTTTGGTATCGCTTACTAGCCCGTGGCAATGGGCGAACCGACAATGCCGTCTCCGTGGTTGAAAGTATCGTCGTTCGTTCATGGCCACTCGTTGAAGATGCTGAACTCGGTGGCAGTGAAATTACCGGTCCCTGTCCGGGTTCCGGGATGCCAGCAGTATGCGGGCGCTTCTCCTGGCGGGAACTTCGTTGAGAAGCACGACAGTCAAAGCCGGTTTATCCCTCTCCGGTGGTATGACATTGATCGAACTCGTCATCGTGGTGGCGGTGATGGGCATACTACTGGCAACGGCAATACCCAGCTATCGCAGCTATACCCTGAGGGTACACCGCACTGAAGCCATCAGAATGTTGTTACAGGCCTCGATGTGCCAGGAAAAGCTTATTGCTAGCCGCGGAAACTACGACACCAAGCTGTGTCGACCTGTTTCGGAGCAAAAAAGATACCAGCTAAGCTATAACACGCCGGATTCGCAGGGGCTGAGTTACCTTGCCATGGCTACGCCATTGGGGGCTCAAATTGCCGACCCATGTGGCAGTTTGATACTGGATCACAGTGGAGCAAGAAGCATCAGTGCTTCAAACATCAGCACTGTTAAGTGCTGGAGTGGCCGTTGAACGGCGGTTTATTGATGCCAGCCGAAGAAGTTCAGGTGACCGTTTTGACACGCAATTGTTTGGGCAGGGCAAACACCATGCTTTCAGCCACACCCTCAACGTTAACGACACGGCCGGAACCTTTTTGGCGAAGATGTTCAATGACACCTGTAACCAAACTCTCGGGAGCCGAAGCACCCGCAGTGACACCGATACGCTTCACATTGACCAGCCACTCCGCTTTGATATCCGCCGCACCATCAATAAGGTAGGAAGGCACACCCTGTTTTTCTGCCAACTCGCGTAAGCGATTGGAATTTGAACTGTTTAGCGAGCCGACGACCAGCATCAAATCAACATCACGCGCGACTTCTTTAACCGCGTCCTGACGGTTTTGAGTGGCATAGCAGATATCATCATGTTTTGGCCCGACGATGGACGGAAACTTTTTCTGCAGGGCTTTAATAACACCCTGGGTGTCATCAACCGACAAGGTCGTTTGGGTCACATATGCCAGTTCGTCCGGATAAGTGACTTCCAGGTTGTTCACATCTTCCGGTGACTCTACCAGGTAAATTTTGTTTTCACGCGGCGGCTTTTTGTACCATTGCCCCAGTGTACCTTCTACTTCCGGGTGACCTGCATGACCGATTAAAACTGCGTCGTGACCGGATTTACAATGTCTTGCAACCTCAAGGTGGACCTTGGTGACCAGCGGACAGGTCGCATCAAACACCTTCAGACCGCGTTGTCTGCCTGCTTTACGCACATTCTGTGAAACACCGTGGGCGCTGAATATGACGGTTGCATTGTCAGGTACATCATCCAGTTCTTCGACAAATACGGCGCCCAGCTTTGCCAGGCGATCTACAACATATCGGTTGTGAACCACTTCGTGGCGAACATATATTGGAGCACCGAATAATTCCAGTGCACGCTCAACAATCTCGATCGCACGGTCTACACCGGCACAGAAACCACGCGGATTGGCAAGGAGGATTTCCATCAATCTTCAGCAGGCTTTTGTGCAGCAGTAGACAGGAACAGACCATCAATCAGCAAAAGTATGACGCCGCCGGTAATCGCGGAGTCGGCCAGGTTAAATGCAGGCCAGTGCCAGTCACGGTAAAAAACATCTATAAAATCAACCACGTAACCGTGGTTGATACGATCAACCAGGTTGCCTACTGCACCACCGATAATCATGCCAAGCGCCGCTGCTGTCAGTTTTTCCCGATCAGTCAACCGAAATAACCAGACGACCAATACCACCGTGACCACCGAAGCCAGACCGGTGAACAACCAACGCTGCCAACCGCCCGCATCGCTGAGAAAACTGAAGGCGGCGCCATAATTGTGCGCGAGCGTCATATTCAGCCATGAAGTCACTTCAACCGGACGATACAGGGTCAACGACTGTGAGGCGATATTCTTGGTCCAAAGATCGAGCACGACAATCACGGCAGAAATCAGTAACCAGCCAAGCGCCATCCTGTTTTGAAAAACACTCCGGGGTTTTTGTGAATACTCTTTCATATTATGCGAGTCTACGACTTTCCCCGTCACCTGCAACGTTCTCTATACAACGTCCACACAGTTCGGGGTGCTCTTCCGATTCGCCCACGTCTGCGCGCTGATGCCAGCAACGCACACATTTGGGATCAGAATTCTTCTCAACCCAGACAAAGTAGTCCGGTGTTTCATATGCACCGGCGGGTACCGTCGTGGAATCAGCTTCCACAACAGCCTCGGATACAATCAGGATAAAACGTAATTCATCACCCCATTTTTCCAGGAACCTGCGGTGTTCTTCACTGCGTGGCTGGATTCGGACAGTCGCCTCCAATGACCCGCGTATCACTTTTTCCTTACGCAGGGGCTCAATGGCCTCGTTAACCGTGTTGATGACGGTCATGGTCTGTTGCCAGAATTCCTTGTCGTAATCGCCGTCATCAAGGGCGAAAAGCCCGTCATACCACTCACTCATCAGTACACTGTCCAGCCTTTCACCGGGCATGACCGCCCAAATCTCTTCGGCCGTATAACTCAGTATGGGAGCGATCCAGCGGACCAGGCTTTCCAGTATGTGATACATCGCGGTCTGTGCGGAGCGACGTGACAAACTGTCCCTGCCGGTCGTGTAGAGGCGGTCTTTCAGTACATTCAAATAGATCGCACTCAATTCCAGGGCACAATAATTGTTGACCTTCTGATAGACCTGCATGAACTGGTAATCATCGTAAGCCTGGCTGACCTCATTCTGAATCTGTAAGGCCCGGTCTACCGCCCAACGGTCGAATGGCAGCATCTGCTCCGGCGTGAGCGCATTCTGGGGAACAAATCCATCCAGGTTACCCAGCAGGAATCGCGCCGTATTGCGGATGCGGCGATAAGCATCTGAAACCCGCTTGAGAATTTCATCGGAAACCGTCATTTCCTGGCGGTAATCCGCAGCCGCCACCCACAAGCGGAGCACATCGGCGCCAAGTGAGTTCATGACTTTTTGCGGCGCAATGACATTACCCATTGACTTGGACATTTTCTTGCCATCGGCGTCCACCACGAACCCGTGGGTCAGTACCTGTTTATAGGGCGCCTCGCCATGCATGGCAACCGAGGTCAACAGGGACGACTGAAACCAGCCACGGTGCTGGTCGGAGCCTTCAAGATAGAGATCGGCAGGCCGGCGCAGTTCTTCACGCTCGTCCAGCACGCAGCGATGGCTGACACCTGAATCAAACCAGACGTCGAGAATATCCTTGACCTGCATGTACTCGGACTCATCGACACCAAGCTGTTCATAAATATCGCTTTCATACCAACAGTCGGTGCCATGCTCTTCGATCAGGTCGGCTGCCTTGTACATCAATACATCGGTGTCAGGATGTAGCTCTTCACTGGTGCGGTTGACAAAAAGTGTGATCGGCACGCCCCAGGTCCGCTGCCTGGAAATACACCAGTCCGGACGGCCTTCGATCATGCCGGTGATCCGCTCCTCACCCCATGAGGGAACCCAACGAATATGTTTGATAGCTTCCAGCGACCGTGAGCGCAAGCCGGCTTTATCCATGTCGATAAACCACTGCGGAGTCACGCGAAAGGCCGTTGGTGTTTTATGCCGCCAGCAGTGGGGATAGCTGTGCAAAAATGACTCGTGGTGTAACAAAACCTTCTTTTCTTCAAGTAATTCAAGAATGGTCGTATTGGCATTCCAGACAAACTGGCCTGCGAATATTTCGGTGTCAGGCAGAAACAGACCATCCGGGCCGACCGGACTGGTAACCGGCAGGTTATACGGCTTACCAACAATAAAATCATCTTCACCATGTCCTGGTGCGGTATGTACAGCACCCGTTCCGGCCTCGGTTGTGACGTGTTCACCCAGGATCACCGGCACCTGGCGGTCGTAAAACGGGTGTTGCAATAACTGGTTTTCCAGCGCCGCGCCTTTCGAAGTGCCCAGCACTTCCACATTCTCCATACCGATGCGATCGACGACCGCATCTTTCAGGTCATCAGCCAGCACGATCGCCAGTGACTCTCCCTGCCAATCACCTTTAACCAGGAGATAATCCAGATCTGCGTGCAGCGCTACCGCTTCGTTCGCCGGCAAAGTCCATGGTGTTGTCGTCCAGATCGGAATACCAACACTGCCATCCACGGCATCGACAGCAAACGCTGTAAGCATGGCCTTTTGATCGACGGCTTTGAAAAACACATCAATCGCGGGGGATTTTTTATCCTGGTATTCAATTTCAGCCTCGGCCAGTGCCGATCCACAATCAAAACACCAGTTAACCGGTTTGACACCCTGGTCCAGGTGACCGCCTTCGATTATTTTGGCGAGGGCGCGAACCATGTTGGCTTCATAGGCAAACTTGTTACTCGCATAGGGGTTATCCCAGGTGCCCAGCACACCAAGACGCTTAAACCCTTCACGTTGCAGGGCAATCTGCCTGTCAGCGTACTCGCGACACTTCTGGCGGAAGGTACGCGCATCGACCTTGCGGCCAACCTTGCCGACCTTCTTTTCGACCTGTAATTCGATGGGCAGGCCATGACAATCCCAACCCGGGACATACGGGGATTGAAAACCGGCCAGCAGACGTGACTTAACGACCATGTCTTTCAGAATTTTGTTGACCGCGTGGCCGATATGAATATCGCCATTGGCATACGGCGGACCGTCATGCAGGATAAACAGGGGGCGGCCAGCCGTGTGGGCCTGGATACGCTCATAGAGCCCGCTTTCTTCCCACTGTTTCAGCATGCCGGGTTCACGGTTTGCCAGGTTGGCCTTCATAGGAAATGCCGTGGCCGGCAGATTAATTGTGTCTTTATAGTCCATGCTTATCTGTACTTTTTCACTATTCAGTTTTCATTTTGTGACAGGCAAAGCCTTGCCTGCCGCTCATCTTCCCGCATTTGCAGCACAAGATCATCAATATCTTCAAAATGTGCTTCATCGCGGAGCTTTTCTACATACTCAATTTCCAGCCTCTGGCCGTACAGGTCGCCCTCAAAATCAAACAGGTGCGCCTCGACGAGAAAGCCTTCACCACCCACCGCCGGGCGTGTCCCAAGGTTCGCGACACCATCGTGCCAATCAAGGTCTCCCCATCGCGCCCTGATGGCGAAAACACCCTGTAACGGACTGGGTGAGGCAGCCAGGCGGATGTTTGCCGTGGGGTAACCCAGTTGGCGACCCAGTTGGCGGCCACTGATCACCCTGCCCGCCATCCTGAATGGCCGGCCCAGCAAGTGAGCTGCCCGTTCCAGGTCACCGGCAGCCAGATACTCACGGATATTTGAACTCGACGCCCTGCTACCTTCAATATCAATCATCGGAACCGCATGCAAGCCGAAACCCAGCTTTTCCCCGGACCGGCGAAGTGAATCAATATCACCTTGCCTGCCCTTTCCATACCGGAAGTCCTCACCCACAACAACCTGTCTTGCCGCCAGGGTATCGACCAGAACCGATTGGACAAAGTCATCCGCCGCCGTGCTGGCCAAAGCCTGGTTGAAACGTAACAAACAGACCAGATCAATCCCAAGTTCCGAAAACTTCGCGAGCTTCTGCCGTGTCGACATCAAACGTGCTGGTGCAGCGTCCGGACGGAACCATGCGGCAGGCAGTGGCTCGAATGTTACAACGGCAACCGAATGCCTGCTTTCAGCCAGCGAGTGACACAACCGGATCAGCGCCTGGTGTCCAAGATGCAAGCCATCGAAATTTCCGATGGTTACGATCGAGGAGCTTAGCAACTGCCTGCCCGGATTGTCCCTGATTACCTGCATAGAAATGCCTGACCACAAAGCAGCGAATTATAGCAGGCGTAGTTAATTCAGCACGCTTATTTGACAAAGCTTCAGGCTATTTTGCACCACGTGAGAGGTCGTGGGTTTTCAGACCCATGACCATGCTGGTAAAAACATAGATCATTACACCAAAAATAATGCTCAAACTGAGGTTTTTAATCCTTAGATATACCGTCGCCTGGTGCCAGCTTTCAATATCATGTGTCATGAAATACAAGAGTGATCCCATGGCTGAACAAGCGAGTATGACGGCGATCCACACCCTGAGCCAACCACGTTCGGGGGTGTATACCGCGCGTTTCCTTAAGCCACGGAACAAAAGACCCGCGTTCAGATAGGCCGCAGCCGAACTGGCCAAAGCCAGACCGGCATGTGGCCCTTCAAAGCCCTGGAACAAAAGCAGGCCGACAAATATCAGGTTCAAAACCATATTGGTCACCATGGCTGCAATGGCTATCTTGACCGGCGTTTTTGTGTCCTGACGCGCGTAATAGCCGGGCGCCAGCACCTTGACGGCAATAAAGGCGGGCAACCCGGCCGAGTAAGCGATCAGACTGTAGGAAGCCATCCGCACGTCATTCAACTGGAACGCATCATATTGAAATAGTGTAATCAGAATGGGCGCGCTGAGGATGATCAAACCCACGGCAGCAGGCAGCGTGATAATCACAGCCAGACGCAAAGCCCAGTCAATGGTCGCTGAAAATTCGGCGGTGCTTGCCTTCGCGTGCTTTTGGGACAGGTTGGGAAGAATAACGGTGGCCAGGGCAATACCCAGAACGCCAAGTGGAAACTCCAGCAGACGGTCCGAGTAATACAACCAGGAAACACTTCCGGTAACCAGAAAGGTCGCGATGATACTATCGACAAGTAAATTGACCTGTGCCACCGATGAGCCGAACAGGGTCGGAATCATCAGCTTTATGATGCGACGCACACCACTGTGCCGCCAACCCCAACGTGGCCTTGGCATCAACCCCAGCCGCATCAGCGCCGGAACCTGTATCAGCAACTGCGCGAAACCGGCAGCTAAAACACCCCAGGCAAGTGCGGTAACCGGTACTTCAAGATGACCTGCCAGTAACAAGGCCGAAGCAATCAGGGAAACATTGAGCAATATAGGCGTTAAGGCAGGAACCAGGAAGCGCCCGAACGTATTGAGTATCCCACCCGCAAGTGCAGTCAGGGAAATCAACATGATGTAGGGGAAGGTGATCCGCAACATACCGGCAGACAGGTCAAACTCGGGCCGGTCATCAGCCAGCCAGCCGGGTGCGAATATCGACAACACCAGCGGCGCAGCCAATATGCCTACCGAGGTCAGAACCAGCAATATGGCCGCCAGCGTACCCGTTACATGGTCTATCAGGTCGCGCAAGGCCTGACGATCGCCTTCGGCTTTGTATTCTGACAGTACCGGTACAAATGCCAGGGAAAATGAGCCTTCGCCAAACAGGCGGCGCATAAAGTTGGGTATTTTGAACGCCAGGAAGAAAGCATCGGTCTCGCCGCTGGCACCAAACATCTTGGCCAGCACAACATCACGAACAAAACCCAAAATGCGGGAAAGCATGGTTGCTGAGCCCACCGTCGCGGTCGATTTCAGCAGTTTCATGTCTTTCTGAACCCTGAAACCGGTCTTGATCCAAGAATCATACGAAATTACCTGTTAAATGATTGACCCCACGCGCAAAAAATACGACAATGCGCGGCTATATTCTGAACCTGTATTGATGGAGATTTACCTTGGCTAACAGTTTATCAGCACGTAAGCGTGCACGTCAGGCCGAAAAGCATCGTTTGCGTAATGCCAGCCAACGCTCTCATGTTCGCACGGCGATTAAAAAAGTTCTCACGGCGATTGAGTCCGGCGACAAAGGCGCAGCTGAAGAAGCCTATAAGGCTGCTGTTCCTGCCATTGACCGCTCTGTATCCAAGGGGCTTATGCACCTTAACAAGGCAGCGCGTCATAAATCACGCATGAACAAACACGTTCGCAACATGTAATTCCGCGGCTTGGTTCATTGCCGGTGAATTGAGCTGCTGAAAGAAGATTACTAAAAAGCCCTGTTTAAAACAGGGCTTTTTTGTGTCCGGAAAAAGGCAACGCTTATATTCAGTTTTCGTTTTCAGGTAAAGGATCCCATTGCTTTTCCTGTTCCGTTTCCAGTTCTTTCATTTCATCCAGGTAGCGCCCGATACTCTGTACCAATTGGTCGGTACCGGATCTGGTCACCGAAGAAATCATGAACCACGGAGCCGTCCATTTCAAACTGGCCACTGCCCGTTTGGCGATTTTTTCTGCTTCTTCCTTGTCAACAACATCGGTCTTGGTCAAAACCAGCCAACGGGGTTTATCACCAAGGTCCTTGTCAAAGTTGACCAACTCCTGCTGCAACTGGCGAACCGCATCCTCGGGCGCCACTTCATCCAGTGGCGCAATTTCCACCAGGTGCAGTAGCAGTTTTGTTCGTTGCAGGTGCTTAAGGAACTGCACTCCCAAACCTGCGCCTTCGGCAGCACCTTCGATCAACCCCGGTATATCGGCGATAACAAAACTGCTGTCGATACCCACACGCACCACGCCGAGATTCGGGTATAGCGTTGTGAATGGATAGTCTGCAACTTTTGGCCGTGCAGCAGAGACGGTACTAATCAGGGTTGATTTGCCGGCGTTCGGGAAACCCAGCAAGCCGATATCGGCTAACACCTTCATTTCCAGGTGTAACTGGATATCTTCTCCCGCCCCGCCCGGCGTAAACTTTTTGGGAGACCGGTTGGTAGAGCTCTTAAAGTGGACATTGCCCAGGCCACCTTGACCGCCGCGCGCGACCAACAGATGCTGACCATGCTCGGTTACGTCACCCAGCACCACTTCATTGACCTCGTCGGTCACAATAGTACCCAATGGCACGCGAATATAGATATCCTCGCCTCTTTTGCCGTACTTTTGCTGGCCCTTACCCTGGACGCCTTTTTCAGCTTTATAAATACGCCGATGGCGGAAATCAACAAGGGTATTCAGACCCGAATCTCCCTCAAGGTATACACTGCCGCCATCGCCGCCATCGCCACCGTCCGGTCCGCCGAACGGAATATATTTTTCCCTGCGAAATGACGCCGAACCATCACCACCTTTACCGGCGATGACATGGATGGATGCTTCATCTACAAATTTCATATTGGCTAGTTCCTGTACGGCCTACATCATACATGGGTGATTATTATAAACCGAACATAAAAAAACCCTGCCTGGGCAGGGTTTTTGAATAACTCTCAGTTTGGTTGATCAGGCTTCCGCCGTCACCACACTGATAAATCTGCGTTTGGGTAATCCGCGTTTCTTGAATTCCACCTTGCCATCACTTAATGCATACAGTGTATGGTCACGGCCAATCCCTACGTTTTCACCGGCATGAAACTGGGTGCCACGCTGACGAACCAGGATATTACCGGCCAGAACGTCCTCACCACCGAAACGTTTTACACCAAGATACTTGGGGTTGGAATCGCGACCGTTGCGCGTACTACCACCTGCTTTCTTATGTGCCATGATTCAATTCCTCTGCTATTAGGCTTCGCTAGCGGCTTCAACTTCAGGCTTCGCAGCTTCCGGTTTTTCAACCTTGGCTTTAGATGCCTTCTTTTTTGGCGCTGAAGCAGCAATGCCAGTAATTTCAATCCGGGTGTAATCCTGCCGATGACCCATTTGCTTCATGTGGTGCTTACGACGTTTGAATTTGAGAATCCGGATCTTTTCCCCACGGCCGTGCTCGACCACCGTGGCTGTGACCTTTCCGCCTTTCAGGTAAGGAGTGCCGACTTTTACGTCTTCACCTTCACCTACCATTAGCACCTGGTCGAGTTCGACCGTCGTGCCTTTTTCGGCGTCAAGTTTTTCAATTTTTAAAATATCTCCAGTGACAGCACGATACTGCTTGCCACCGGTTGCGAATACTGCGTACATGGTTAATGCCCCGAGTTCGGAAGAGCCCTACAAAAGGGCGAGAATATTAGCGGTTTTATGCCGACCGGTCAACCACTGTAAGCGTTAATAATCAATCTATTTGCTGTGACTTTCAAAACGAATTGATTTGAGGGCACCTGTAACGCTGACGGGAATGGTTATTGGGGACCTTTCGACACCACCCCTGACGCCTCCGGCACATAACATCCACTTTAATGGCAAAAGGGGGGTATAGTAGATGGTTGGAAATCGTTTCGGCATGACTCAATGAATACCATCAAAATACGTGGCGCCCGCACACACAACCTGGCCAATATTGATCTCGATCTACCGAGGGACAAACTTATCGTGGTGACAGGGCTTTCAGGCTCCGGAAAATCATCATTGGCCTTTGACACAATTTATGCAGAAGGCCAGCGCCGGTACGTGGAATCGCTGTCTGCTTACGCGAGACAGTTTTTGTCTGTCATGGAGAAACCGGACCTTGATCATATCGAGGGACTTTCACCTGCAATCTCCATTGAACAGAAGTCGACGTCACACAACCCGCGTTCTACGGTTGGAACGATTACCGAAATTTACGACTACCTGCGACTCCTATGGGCGCGTGTAGGCACACCCTGCTGCCCCAACCACGGGCAACCCCTAGAAGCACAAACCATTAGCCAGATGGTTGACCAGGTGCTGGCACTGCCCGAAGGCGCAAAAGTCATGCTGCTGGCCCCGGTGGTTCGTGACCGGAAAGGTGAGCACGCGCAGTTGTTTGACGAGTTGCGAGCACAGGGTTATGTGCGGGTCCGCGTTGATGGCACGGTATACCCTATCAATGACGTGCCGGAACTCGAGTTACGCCGAAAACACACGATCGAAGTTGTCATCGACCGGTTCAAGGTACGCCCTGACCTCAAACAGCGACTGGCCGAGTCTTTTGAAACCGCGTTGATCCTGTCAGATGGGCTGGCACTGTTATCCCCGATGGATAACCCGGAAGAAGATCAAAACCCGCTGTTGGCCGAAAAGCTGATGAGTTCGCGTTATTCCTGCATTCATTGTGACTACAGTTTGCAGGAAGTCGAGCCGCGTATGTTCTCGTTTAACAACCCCAACGGTGCGTGTCCGGGCTGTGATGGTCTCGGAGTGGCCCAGTTTTTTGACCCGGAACGTGTCGTCAGTAACCCGCATGTGAGCCTGGCCGGTGGCGCCGTGCGTGGATGGGACCGTCGTAATGCCTACTATTTTCAAATCATCAAGGCACTGTCAGATCATTATGGCTTCGATATAGAAGTGCCATTTGAAGAGCTCTCCGAGAAACATCGCAACATTATCCTTTTCGGTAGCGGTAAAGAGATTATTGAATTCACTTATTTTGGCGAACGTGGCACACAAAAACGGCGGCATCCCTTTGCCGGTGTTATTCCTAATCTCGAAAAACGTTTTCGCGAGACCGATGCGAGTATCGTTCGCGAAGAACTCTCTAAATATATCTCTCAAAAACCCTGCCCTGATTGCGAGGGGCAGCGTCTTAACCAGCAGGCCCGGCACGTATTTGTAGCAGACATCAACCTGCCAACCGTCACCGCATGGCCCATTTTGCGCTGCCTGAGGTTTTTCGATGAACTGTCCCTGCCGGGAAGCAAGGGTGCGATTGCAGAAAAAATCGTCAAAGAGGTCCATCAGCGACTTCAGTTCCTGGTTAACGTCGGTCTCGACTACCTGACCCTTGACCGAAAGGCCGGCACCTTGTCCGGTGGCGAGGCACAACGTATCCGGCTTGCGAGTCAAATTGGAGCCGGTCTTGTCGGCGTAATGTATATTCTTGATGAGCCCTCAATCGGTCTTCACCAGCGTGACAATGAGCGCTTGCTATCAACCCTGATTCGCTTGCGTGATATCGGCAACACGGTCATCGTGGTCGAACACGATGAAGAGGCCATCCGTATTGCGGACCACGTTGTTGATATGGGTCCGGGCGCTGGCGTCCACGGCGGTGAGGTCGTGTTCAGTGGCAAGCCCGAAGACCTGGTTAACAGTGATGCAACCCTGACCGGAAAATACCTGTCAGGGAGGCTCGAAATCGAGACCCCTGCGACGCGCACAGTTGCCGACCCGCAACGGGTTTTCAAGCTGATTGGCGCCAGTGGGAATAACCTCAAGGATGTCACGCTGGAGATCCCTGCCGGCTTATTGACCTGTGTGACAGGCGTTTCCGGCTCAGGCAAATCAACCCTGATCAACGACACACTGCACCGTCTGATGGCGCAGGAGCTTTACGAGTCGCGGAATCAGCCCGCGCCTTATAAAGGCGTCGAGAACCTGCACCTGTTTGACAAGGTGGTCGATATTGATCAATCGCCAATCGGCCGAACACCACGCTCCAACCCGGCCACCTATACCGGTTTATTCACGCCGATACGCGAGTTGTTTGCCGGCACCCAGGAGGCGCGTGCACGTGGTTACATGCCCGGTCGTTTCAGCTTCAATGTCAAAGGCGGACGCTGTGAAGCCTGCCAGGGTGATGGGCTTATTCGTGTTGAAATGCATTTCCTGCCGGATGTATACGTGCCTTGCGACGTGTGTCATGGCAAGCGCTACAATCGCGAATCATTGGGTGTTCACTACAAGGGCAAGAATATCCACGAAGTACTGTGCATGACCGTTGAAGACGCCCTGGATTTTTTTGCACCGGTGCCGGTAGTGGCCCGCAAGTTACAAACGCTGATGGATGTCGGTCTCTCCTATATCACGCTTGGGCAAAGCGCTACTACCCTGTCCGGCGGCGAGGCACAGCGCATCAAGCTGGCCAAGGAGCTTTCGAAACGTGATACCGGTCAAACCCTTTATATACTGGATGAGCCTACCACCGGTTTGCACTTCCATGACATCCGGCAATTACTGCAAGTACTGAATCGACTTCGTGATCATGGCAACACCGTGGTGGTCATTGAACACAACCTGGATGTCATCAAAACGGCTGATTGGGTAATAGACCTGGGTCCGGAAGGTGGCGACCGTGGTGGTCAGATCATTGCCACAGGAACCCCTGAACAACTGGCGACCGTCACCGAATCACATACCGGGCATTTCCTGGCGAAACTTTTCGACCGACAAAAGGCGGTTCAAAGAAAATCCGCCTGAGCTATATGACGAAGAAAACCAACAGCGCATTTCCTGGCTGACTCCCAGGAAATGCACATGCCAGCGGAGTGTTGGTCTGGCAAGACGCTGTATCACTAATAGCCAACCCTGTCCCTGTAAACAATCACGGCTTCAACACCTGAAGGCCCGTAATATGCACCAAACTCCAGCCCCGGCGCCATATACGGTTGCGCATATGAAACATGACGCTGCCGATTGCCTCCTTCCACGGTACCCATAATAATGTCCCCGGGCATGAGGCTGCCGGTGGTGATTGGCATAATGCCGTTGGTGTTTGTAACAATGCCGGTGGTGTTTACCGTGATGTCCATCCCGACCTCCGGCTTGAACGGAGAAACTGACAAGCATGGACAAGGCAAGTAGAAGGGCAATCGTTAGTCTGGTCATAGTCATGGCTCCTGTTCGTTCAGTGGTTTCCATTTTGCATTGCACACACTGAACCAGTACTGAACAGGAAACACCTCATGACCGGGAAGGTATCTATGAATATTGACGGTTGTTTAAACTTCGACAGGTTCAACCGGCCGGGACCGGTCACGAATCCACTCACTCCACGAACCCGCATATAGTTTTGAACCCTCTAACCCGGCTAACTCTGCCGCGAAAATCGCGTGACAGGCAGTCACGCCGGAGCCACACATAAACACCAGCTCCGCTGGATGATAACTTCCCAGTAAGTCGAGTAGTAACTTGCGGATGTCGGCTGCCGGTTTAAAGAGACCGTCCGGTTGGAGACTTAATTGAAAAGGAAAGTTGACTGAGCCGGGTATATGACCTGCCACGGAATCAATTGGCTCAAACTCACCTTTAAAGCGTTCTGCTGCTCTGACATCGGCTAATAACATCGGATGTTCTGAAAGCCCCTCAAGAATGTCCCGGGTGGATACCACCAGGTCACTACGAGTCTCGAGCCTTACAGGTTTGGTACCTGCGACTGTCACCTGGCCGCTTTCCAGCTCAAAGCCGGCTGATTGCCAGGCCGGTAAACCACCATCCAGCAATGCAGCTTGACCATGACCAAAATAGCTCATCAACCACCACAACCGCGTGGCGATAGACCCGCCGGCATCATCATATGCAACCAGCTTGGTACCGGGCTGCCAACCGGAACGGGCGAGAAATGTCGCAAATTTATCGGCATCAGGTAACGGGTGACGTCCGCTGTTGCTGTTGACAGGGCTGGAAAGATCATCATCAAGATGGGCATACACCGCACCGGGAATATGCGCGTGCAAATAGTCGCGATAACCTTTTGCTGTGTCGTTCAGAATGAATCGACAATCAACGACTAAAACGGTTTCTTTTTGTTGTGCCGTATGTAGCTCTTGCGCCGAAACCAGCAATTTTTTACTCATGAAACCCGTCCGGTTTGCAGCTATCAGTAGAATTGACCGGACCCTGCGACCTCACGATCGATGCTCCGCTAGGCGACTGCCAAAGTTCAACAGTATAGCTGCAGTGATGCCCCAGATTTTGTGCCCCTGCCAGTTCAACGTGGAAATCACAAATTTTCTGTCGCCCTCAAAAACTTCCTGATGAGAGTATTGCCGGCGGTCGACGGCAATCCTCAGTGGCACGGTAAACACCTCTGACACTTCACTCAGATCAGGCTTCCATTCAAATGAAGACCGGACCAGGCCAACGACCGGTAATACCCTGTAATCCGATATTGTATCCAGACGGTCAAGAAAACCAAGCGGGGATACCTGAGAGAAATCCAGGCCTATCTCTTCTTCAGCTTCACGCAGTGCGGTTGAGACGGCCGAGCGGTCGGTACGTTCAACGGAACCTCCGGGAAAACTGACTTGCCCGGGGTGCTGCAATAACAACTCCGAGCGAACGGTCAACAGAATTTCAGGTTCGGGTTTATCTAAGACAGGCACAAGAACAGCCGCGGTCCGGTTGGGCCGAGACGGGTTTTCGGCAGTGTTTCGAAGAATTTTAAGCTTAAGCGCAGACACACCCTGGTCAAAGGGTGAAACAGCACTCAACAAAGTATGATGCAATTCTGATGACATATCCCGATATGATATCAAGACCTGTTCAGCGTCAATAGAACTAGCTTAAGAAAAAGCTAAAAAGATACGCTAAGAGGGTAATTCGGACCCCAAAATAAAACCGGGTGACATTTGCCACCCGGTTTTATTACTTTTACTGCAGGATCTCTACTAACTTGAGATCGAACATTAAGGCTTCGTTCGGACCAACCGGCGGATTACCGCGGGCACCGAATGCCAACTCAGGTGGAACAAACACTTGCCAGGTTGAACCAGCTTTCATCAGGGGCAATACTTCCTGCCAGCCTTTTAATACTGCGTTAACCGTAAACTCTTCCGGGGTTCCGCGGGCAAATGAGCTGTCAAATTCACGCCCATCCAGCTTGGAACCACGATAGTGAACCGTAACCTTGCTTTCAAGACCAGGACGGGCACCATCACCTTCTTCAATGATGCGGTATTGAACACCGCTGGGAAGGACAACAATTCCGGTCTTGGACTTATTGGCCTCAAGAAACTTTTCACTGGCTGCCTGGTTTTCTTCAGATAAAATACGGAACTGCTCAACCTGTTCAGCACGTACCTTCTCCTGCAATGCCGTCAGCAGTGCACGCATTTCTTCCGCACTGACCTGTGGCTCCTTTTCCGCAACAACGTCACGAATAGCAGTGATAAGTGATTCAACATCGAATTCGGTAGAACGGCGCGCGATGTCAGCACCGATATCCCAACCAACTGCATAGCTGAGCTTACCTTTTTCTGTATTTACGTCCTGTGCAAGGACTGAACCTGTCGTAATTATTAGTAAAACTGTTAGCGCGAGTCTGGATCGCATTGAGTATTCCTCCAGAGAATTTCTGTATGCCGGCCCATTGCCAGTCAATAAAGGGAGGCTATTCTACATGAGTAGCCGTTAATATGTCATGCCCGATTCATGTTCAATTTATACACGGGCAGCCAGATAGACTATGCAGCTACTATCAAGTTCAACCATCAGTTGGCATATTTCACCACCGGATTGACTCTGATATCGCTTCAGTTTTCTCAGTTGCCAAACTTATTCAATATATTCAGATACTTATGAAACTCAAAAAGTTTGGCATGATGCATGCATTAATACAGTTACAGATTTGAATGCAGGAGCATAAACCATGAGTGTCTTTTCCAGATTTACCGATATTATTAACGCCAATATCAATTCCTTACTAGAAAAAGCCGAAGATCCGGAGAAAATCATCCGTCTGATGATCCAGGAAATGGAAGATACGCTGGTAGAAATCCGCTCTGCGGCTGCCAAATGTATTGCCGACCGCAAAGAGCAACGACGCTATGCCGAGTTTCTCGAGCGCGAACAGAAGGGATGGGCCAAACGGGCAGAGTTGGCGGTTCGTCAAAACCGTGAAGACCTGGCACGGGCGGCACTTGCTGAAAAACAGGCATTGGCCGATGAGGCTGAACAGATAGTTCATGAATCCAAGATGCTTGACGAACAGCTTGATAAGTTCAATTCCGACATTTCACAGCTACAAAGTAAGCTGACTGATGCAAAAACACGTCAACGCAGCATCGTCATACGCCATAAAACAGCGACGTCACAATTGGCGGCACGTAAACATATCCATGATGACAAGATCGACGAAATGCTCTTTCGCTTTGAAAATGCCGAACGACGCATTGATCGGGTCGAAGCACAGGGCGAGGCTTTGGATATGGGACGACGCACCAGCCTGGCAGACGAAATTGCCGGACTTGAGGATGACGACCGTGTCGAAGATGAACTTTCGGCTTTAAAGGCAAGAGTAAAGAAAGCCGACTCAGCGACTAAAGACGAATCAGGAGATAAATGATGTCAGAACTCATTCCCATTCTCCTATTAACCGTCTGCGCCCCGTTATGGATCATTTTTCATTACATCACCAAAATGAAAACGTCCAAAGGCTTAACACCCGAAGATGAAAAAATGCTGACGGATATTTGGGAGTCCACCAAGAAAATGGAGGATCGCATTGTCACACTCGAGCGCATCCTGGATATCGAATCACCCAGTTGGAGGCAACGCCATGAGTGATCTTTACGAGCGCAAAAACCCGCACCGCTTATACCGCGACAAGGAGAATGCCATACTGACGGGTGTATGCGCCGGCCTGGCTGACTATTTTGGTCTTTGCCGTAAGGGATTGAGAATCGTCGTGGCGATCTGCACCTTGTTCTTTTTTCCCTTTGTCGTACTGGCTTATATCACCCTGTCGATTATTCTCCCGGTCAAACCGCAAGATTTGTATCAGGATGAAAGCCAGGAAAAATTCTGGCGCGGTGTCAGCATGGCGCCAACAGATGTATTCAGCAACCTGAGTCATCGTTTCAGGGAACTGGATTTGCGTCTGCAAAAAATGGAAGCCTACATCACCTCAAGAGAGTTCGACATGGATCGGGAACTGGGGCGTAGTTCACGTCGATAAACCGGGAATGAGGCCGAATCAGGACAAAACGAGTGCTTATCGCGTTAAATTCCACGATTTCGGCCTCAAATCCATCAACTTTATTTAATCTGAATTGTCTTTATCTGTACAACGCCGGAAAAGCGGTCAGAACTTGCAATAGGATTGTTAAAAATGAACTCAATTGAACCAAGCAAAAATGAAGTTCCAGTTGATTCGAAACCTCTATTTGGATCTACCTGGGTAGCCTTATTCAGCGTGCTACGCAAAAATTACAATGAACGACATATTATTGATGTTGCGGATGCCGAATGTTCAAAACCGACAGATTGGCAGCCGGCTGACAAGAAACACAATTAAATTAAATTCAATGTAAACCCGGGTGAATGTCCTTTTCACCTGCCTGTAGCAAAACATCCATACGATTCCGCCGGGGTGGAATCGGGCATGTTGAATAGGGATTAAAAGCGCAGGGCGGGTCCGGTTCTACCCGGGACGCTTACCTTAATCTGCCATAAATGTCTTCCAGGCGTTCGATGTCATCCTCGCCAAAATAGTTACCGGTCTGAACCTCTATCAGGTGTATATCTTCATCACCCGGGTTTTCGAGCCGATGCAGTGTTTCTATCGGCACATACGTAGACTGGTTCGCTTCCAATAGAAACTCATCATCGCCCAACCTGACCTTTGCGGTTCCACGTAATACTGTCCAGTGCTCTGCCCTTCGATGATGCCGTTGCAGAGACAGCACCTGGCCGGGTTTGATGACCAGGCGTTTGACCTTGCAATCTGCAGCATCTTCCAGAATCGTGTAGCTACCCCAGGGCCGGTGGACCGTCTTGTGAAAATCAACCGCTTCGTGCTTCAGTTTGGTCAATTGGTTCACAACTTCCTTGACGTCCTGAGCCTGGTGGCGATCGGTCACCAGTACCGCATCACCGGTATCAACAATGATCAGGTTATTCACGCCAACGGCGGCTATCACGCGGTCATCGCTCTGCACAAAGCACTCCGTTGAACCCACCATGACGGCCTTGCCCCTGATGCGGTTGCCCGCCGCGTCAGATTCATACAATTCACTAATGGCTTTCCATGAACCAATATCACTCCAGCCAAAGTCACTGGCTACAACAGCCGTGTTATCCGCCTTTTCCATAACCGCATAATCGATAGAGATTGACGGGCATTCACTGAACAAATCTGCCGGAAACTCAATGGGTGATGTTGATTTGTCAGTTGCCTCCCATACGCGGTTAACTGCCTCATAGACATCCGGCGCCAAACGCTTGAGCGCATCAAGAAAGGTGCTCGCCTGGAAACAGAACATACCTGAGTTCCAGTGGTATTCACCCGACTCAAGGTATTTAACGGCGGTGGCTTCATCCGGCTTCTCAACAAACTCGGCAACCCGATAGCCGCCATTTTCAGTCAGGGCTTCTCCCTGACGAATGTAACCAAAACCTGTCTCAGCGTGTGTCGGATAAATACCGAAGGTGACGAGATAGCCTTCATTTGAAAGTTTAAATGCCTCTTTCACCGAGGCTTCAAAGCTTCGCAAGTCCGCTATCAGGTGATCCGCGGGCATGACCAGCAAGGACGCATCTTCGTGCACGCTATCACGTACACTCATGGCCGCCAGCGCAATTGCAGGCGCGGTATTTCTACCCATGGGCTCAAGCAGAAATTGCTCATTACCGGTATTGTTTTTTGTACCGGCATACAGGTCACGTGTATAAAAATAATAATCACGACTCGTCACGGTAATGACTGGTGCGTCACCGGCAACGGCTTTCGCCCTGAGCAGGGTCTTCTCCGCCAGCGTCTCACCATCAACCAGTTCCATAAACGGTTTGGGGTGCGCGCGCCTGGAAACCGGCCATAATCGCGTGCCCGCGCCGCCAGAAAGGATGACGGGGATCAATGCTTGTTGCGTTTTGGATTGACTCATTATCTATGCCCTGGATTTGATTTCATTAATGACGGTAGTCAGCGATTGCTCAAATGAAGCCGGATGTATATTAAACACCCGGGTGATTTTAGCCGTATCTAACACCGACCATTTTGGACGCCGTGCAGGCTGTGGAAACTCCGAACTCGGTATGGGCGCCACCTCGGGAAGCTCGTTGAGCAAGCCCTTACTGACTGCGAGACTGAATATTTCCTGTGCAAAACCATACCAGCTCAGGCTACGCCCATCACAGTAATGAAACACACCATTTTGTTCAGCAGATTCATTTGTCTGCCAGGCCTGAATAACGGAAACACTGGCCAGCGCGAGGTTTTTTGCGGAGGTCGGACAACCCTGTTGGTCGTCCACTATTTTTAAAGACACTCCCCTGCGCGCCAGGTCCAGCATGCTCAGGACAAAATTCTTTCCATGTGACGAATAAACCCAGGAGGTCCTGAGTATCACGTGACTGCAGGCAGATTCCTCCAGCGCTCTCTCACCTGCTCTTTTGCTATCACCGTATACACTCATGGGGCTGGAAGCATCCGTCTCAAGATAAGGCCTGTCAGCTTTACCGTCAAAAACGTAGTCGGTCGAGTAATGTACCAGGCGGGAGCCGTTTTTCTTTGCCCATGATGCCAAGCGACCGGGCAGGTCTGCATTGACATTAAAGGCCGTCTCTATGTCTGTTTCAGCCTGATCAACTGCCGTGTAGGCCGCTGTATTTACGATTAATCCAGGTTGTACGCGGTTCAGCAAACTCTCAAGCTTGCCCCCATCACCGATATCCAGTTCCAACCAGTTTTCCACCGCCCTGTCCGGCGTGCTGCGGTCGGTAGGGATAACACGACCATACGCCGACAACAGGGGAAGCAACTCACTTCCAAGCTGGCCAGCGGCACCCGTCAGCAGAATATTCAACTTTCACCCTCCGGTAAACGATCAGACGGGATCTCACATAAACGCGGTGCATTTTGGTCCTTTCCGGATAGAGACCCTGGTTCACAAGGCCACACAATACCGATATCCGGGTCATTCCAGGCGATCGCCACTTCGTATTCCGGTGCATATTCGGTCGTACAGTGATAGTGAAACAATGCACTTTCACTCAATACAATAAAGCCGTGCGCAAAGCCTTCGGGAACATATAGCTGACGATGGTTTTTTGAGCTCAACTCCACTCCCGCCCATTGTCCGAACGACACTGAACCCGGACGTACATCAACTGCCACATCGAAGATCCGTCCTTCCAGCACGGAGACAAGTTTGCCCTGGGGTTGACGGTACTGATAATGCAAGCCGCGTAATACACCCTTTTGAGAACGGGAAATATTGGCCTGATCGAAGTGCACCGGTAATCCATGTTTACCATAGCTACTGGCTTTCCAGCTTTCATGAAAAAAGCCTCTCTCATCACCAAACACCCGGGGTTCAATAATGACAACGCCATCAAGACCGGTTTTCAGAACCCTCAACCGTCCGCCCCCCGTTCCAGCAACTGCACAAGATATTCGCCGTAACCACTGTTTCTGAGCGGTTCTGCCAACTCGAGAACACGCTTGTCATCAATCCAGCCCTGCAAATAGGCAATTTCCTCCGGACAGGCAACTTTAAGCCCCTGCCGGGCCTCGATGGTCTCGATGAAACTGGATGCCTGTTGCAGTGATTCATGTGTGCCCGTATCCAACCAGGCATATCCGCGACCCAGGCGCTCCAGACGCAGACTGCCATCTTCCAGGTATCGACGATTCAGATCGGTAATTTCAAGCTCACCTCTCGGCGACGGTTTTAACTCACGGGCAAACTGGCTGGCGCGGTTATCATAGAAATACAAACCGGTCACGGCGTAATTGGAGCGTGGCTTTGATGGCTTCTCTTCCAGGTTCAACACACGCATGTCAGCGTCAAACTCGACCACACCATAACGTTCAGGGTCTCGAACCCAGTAACCAAAAACCGTACTGCCCCCGGTGATGAGCATGCTGCGGAACAACACTTCCTGTAAGCCGCCACCATGAAAAATATTGTCACCAAGTATCAGGCAGGATGGTGACCCATCAAGAAAATCCTCAGCGATGATCAGGGCCTGGGCCAAACCGTCCGGACTTTCCTGAACAGCGAATGAGATTTCAATACCCCACTGGCTGCCATCACCCAACAGTTGTTTGAAAAGACTCTGCTCGTGAGGTGTCGTGATAACAAGCACTTCACGAATACCCGCCTGCATCAGCGTGGACAACGGATAGTAGATCATCGGCTTGTCGTACACCGGCAACAGCTGTTTACTCATCACCCGTGTAATTGGATATAAACGGGTACCACTTCCCCCGGCCAGGATGATGCCTTTTCTATTTTGTTCCATCGGGTAAATCACCGTTCACCATGCCGTTAATCCGACGCTTTACAGGTTAAATTCAAAAAAACCCAAATTCACTGATTCCTGTCAGGCAGCAGCCCGTCAGAATGGGATATCGTCATCGGCGAAATCGTTATCAGGGGCCGGCTTGGCTGGTGCCTGTTGCGGCGCTGGGTTTTTGCGGAATCCGCCACCGCCGCCTGCCTGGGCCTGACCGCCAGCGTCTTGGCGACTACCCAGCATTTGCATATCGCTGGCTACAATTTCAGTGGTATAACGATCCTGTCCGCTTTGATCCTGCCATTTGCGTGTTTGAAGTTTGCCTTCAATATAAACCTGGCTTCCCTTCTTCAGGTATTCGCCCATAATCTCAGCCAGACGCTGAAATGCAACCACCCGGTGCCATTCGGTTTTTTCGACTTTTTCACCGGTTTGCTTGTCGTTCCAGCTCTCCGCAGTCGCCACTGTAATGTTTGCGACTGCCGCACCACTCGCGGTGTACTTAATCTCCGGATCTCTCCCCAGATTACCCACCAGAATTACCTTGTTCACACCTCTTGCCATCTAGCTTCTCCTGCTTTGCGAAGCCTTGCTCCGCCGTTCAAATTCAGACCCTCAAGTGTAGCATACACAATCAGGGCTTCCGTTCCTTATCGGTGGATCTCAGCCACAAAAGCATGGCCACTGCCCACGTGGTACAAAACAAGCCTGCGACACTCAGGGTCACCACTTCACCACTGGATCCAAGCAGCCAGCCACCACCCAGCCCACCTGCAAATGCCCCCAGAAACTGGAATGTCGTATACAGGCCCATTTTTCGACCCCGACCTGCTGTGCCGCTCAACTGGCTGACCACCGACGGCATCGCTGCCTCCAGTAAATTGAATGCCAGGAAAAACGCCAGGGCAAACACCATCATCGCTGCCAGGGACTGGCCAATAGACATAAGTCCCATGGCCAAGCCGAGAACCAGGAACGCCAGTGGCATTGCACGCTTCTCCTGTTTTTTAGCAGTAATTCGTCTTAACAACGGAAACACCAGTATCACGGAGCCCAGCATTGACGGAACATATATCCGCCAATGGTATTCCAGCTCAAAACCAAACTGGTTGACCAGCATTCCCGGTAAAACCACGAACAACAGCGTCATTACCGCATGCAGCAAGAATACCGAAAGCGCGAACAACCAGATAGTGGAGGACCGCCCGGGTTCCTGTAGGTCTTCTTCCTTGATGATATGTTCTGGTGGCAGGCTGATGACCAACAGCATGCCCAACACACCCAATACGGCAGTTAACCAGAAGAGCCCTGTCAACCCCAGCAGTGTGGACAAGGGTACTGAAATCATCATGGACAACAGGAATGAAGCGCCGATGCCCATACCAATGATGGCCATGATCACACTTCGGTTCTGCACACGTGTGTGGTCGGCGGCAAAAGCCAGCGCCACGCCGGCAATGGCACCACAACCCTGCAATGCCCGTCCTGCGATCACCATCTCTATTGAGCCAGCCAGTGCCGCAATGACACCACCAGCGGCAAACAGGGCAAGACCTATCAGCATGATGGGACGGCGCCCGAAACGGTCGGATAACTTTCCAAACGGTTGCTGCAAGACAGCCTGTGTCAAGCCATAAACCCCAACTGCAAGACCAGCCTTGGCCGGGGTGAACCCGGGCATATCTGCCGCTAACAGCATAAATACCGGCAAAATCATAAACAGGCCCAGCATCCGGAAGGCAATCACACCCGTCAGGGTTATGCCCGTGCGCAACTCAACTGAATCTAATTGACCAAACAAATGTGAAATCCTTTAGTTTTTATCCCGAATGGGCGCACAGTATATGGTGCATAAGATAATAATTCATGAGAATTGTTAAAGCCTGCAACACAATCATCTATAATCCCGAAAACTACAGAGCATCCGTATGACTTTCAGCCCCGAATCCACCATGCCAGATATGCAGACGCCGCTTGAAAAAATCATTTCTCTAAGCGCACCGGACATGAACCAGGTCAACACCTGTATTCAGGAGAGCCTGAAGTCCGACGTCGTGCTGATCAACCAGATCGCCAATTATATTGTTGCCAGTGGTGGTAAGCGATTACGACCCATGCTGTTAACCCTGTGCGCCCACGCCTGTGATTACCAGGGTAAACATCACATACCGCTCGCAGCCATTATTGAGTTCATCCACACTGCCACTTTGCTGCATGATGATGTTGTAGATGAGTCTGATCTGCGCCGCGGCCAGCAAAGCGCACACGCGGTATGGGGCAACGCGGCCAGTGTACTCGTGGGTGACTTCCTGTACTCCCGCAGCTTTCAAATGATGGTGGGCCTCAATTCAATGCGGGTCATGGAAGTGTTAGCGGACACCACCAACACCATCGCAGAAGGTGAAGTTCAGCAACTCCTGAATATGGGCGACCCGGAAGTCAACCAGCAACGTTATATGCAGGTGATCGAAAACAAAACTGCCAAACTATTTGAGGCCGCCTGCAAGCTCGCTGCCATTATCAGCAAGCAGCCAATGGAAGTTGAAGAAGCGCTGGCGACATTTGGCAATCGTCTTGGCTCCGCATTTCAGATCGCAGACGATGTACTCGACTACAAGGGCGAGGCGGGCACAATGGGTAAGAATGCCGGTGAAGACCTGGCAGAAGGCAAGCCCACACTACCGCTGATTCTTGCCCGTGAAAGATGCAATGAAAAAGAGCGTGAGCTGCTCGATGAGGCGATACGCGCCGGTGGTGCCGATGACCTCAGCCCGGTTCTTGCTATCATCGAAAAAACCGACTCCATCAATTCGGCAATGGAAATCGCAAGAACACATGCGGGTGAAGCACGGCAGGCTATTGGGATACTGCCTGAATCAAGCTGGCGAACCGCCCTGGAACAACTGGCTGATTACAGTGTGAGCCGTAACCACTAAGCGGGTGAACCGTGGCGTTCACCCGCTCAGCAAGCCGTTAAATCTTTAACTCAGTTTCGAGTTCCAGTCAGATACACGGGCTGATTGTTGCTCAAGTAATTCATCTCCACCCATGATGGTGACAGATATGATGTCATCACCGCCGGCAATGGCGTTAACAATGGCCTGGTCTTCGTCCGAAATAACGCTGCCAAATACCGTGTGTTTTCCATCCAGCCACGGTGTTTCGATATGGGTGATGAAAAACTGACTGCCATTGGTGCCAGGACCTGCGTTGGCCATGGAGAGTTTTCCAGGCTTATCATGCCTGAGTTCATGGTGGCACTCGTCTTCAAATTTGTAGCCTGGACCGCCGGTGCCGGTACCCAGTGGACAACCGCCCTGGATCATAAAATTATCAATTACACGGTGAAAGCTAAGACCGTCGTAGAACCCGCGTTTTGCCAGGTTAACAAAATTAGCCACCGTTACCGGTGCTTGTTGCGGGTAGAGGCGAAGATGAATAACACCTTTACTGGTATTCATTTCCGCTAAAATTTCCGTGGGTGTATCCGTCATGTTACAACTCCATATAATTAATAATTTATTTGAAACTAAATTCGTCAAGCGGGTGTCTATTTACTACAGAGGCCGCGGGCAAATGGTCTCTCCCTCAGCCTAATGGGTATATGCACTCCTCACCCAAGTCCCGCGGCCTTTTTTATGGGTGCCCGAAAGGCATTTTTCAATACCCGGCTTCTATTTTAAAAACCCGAGTAGCGGGTGAATTGCTCTCCCCGGTCCTCGTAATTCCTGAACTGTGGAAAACTGGGCGCCCCTGGAGACAATAAAATACACCCATTTTCCGGTACCAGGCTTTCAGCCAGCACGACCGCCTCTTTTAAATCCGGGACGGTGTGTAAACCTCTTTCAGGCACAACACCGGCATCCTCCAGGCAATCAAAAATTTTCCGGCCATTGTCCGGCAGGGTGATAATGGCGGAAGGCGTCTGCTTGGTCAGGTCCCGCGCAAACTCACTCCAATCAAGCCCGCGGTCCATTCCGCCAAGTAAAAGAACCAGGCCCTTATAACCGGTGGTCCGGATAGCCGCTGAGACTGAAACCGGTGTGGTTGAAATACTGTCATTGATATAGCGGATACCCTTCTTTTGACCGATTTGCTGTAAACGATGTGGCAACCCGGTAAATGATGACAGCACCTCGTCAAGTCGTGGAATTTCCAAATCCAGTGTATCTATGACGGTCAATGCTGCCGCCAGGTTCTGCATGCTGTGTTCACCCGGCAATGAATCCGGCGCAGCCACCGTACCCTGGCTGTTGATAGACCGGCCGTGCTCTGCTACCCGTTGATCCGGGGACTGTTCTATTTGACGAACAACCCCTGTCTTTGTCGCCTGCCACTTGCCGGGCTTGTTAAACCAAACCATACCCGCGTGGTGTTTGAGGTGTTTACGTAACAACTTGTCAGAAAAGTTGGCAATAACGCGACCATCCACTGCCAACTCGATGAGCCTCAACTTATCAGCGATGTAAGATTCAAACCCCTGGTGCCAGTCCAGGTGCTCTTCACTGACGTTCAGCAACACAACGATATCCGGTTTCGCCTCCAGGTCTGAAATCTGGTAGCTGGAAAGCTCAATCACCCACCAATCGGCTACCTCATCCCCGCAGTCCAGCATCGGTCTGCCAATATTTCCAGCAAGACAGACTCTGACACCCGCATGCTTGAGCAAGTGCGCGGTCAACTTGGCTGTTGTGCTCTTACCCAAAGTACCTGTGATGCAAATTGTTTTTGCTGCCGGGTTTTCTGCAAACCACAGACTGGAGGCAGTGGTGAACCGCACTCCACGGGAACGGAGTTGGCGTAGCTCTTGACGATATATACTGATGCCCGCCGAACGCACCAGCAAATCGAACCGGCTCAGTTTCGTGACGTCAAACGGGCCAATATGAAGCTCATCAACCGCCGGGTTAAGTTGCTGCCTGAGACCCTCGTCGATGTCTGACTCTGAAAACAAGGGTAATGGCTTATCGGGAAAACGCTGACGTATCTGGCGCCACACGGCCTGCCCTTCCCTGCCCATACCGAGAATCGCGACACGGGAATGCTGCAGTTCGCTAAAGCGCATTCAACCGGGTCAAAATGCCTGCTGGTATGCAATGCTCCGCAGCAAAGTCCGGCAGCAACTGGAGCTCACAGGCTTGCCGGATACCTGCAAACCCGGCAAGTGCCTTGACAACATATTTTTCCTGCCATTGGGGCCTTTCAGACAGGTGCCGCATGGCCGCGCGACTCTCTGCGATGCTACCGACACACTCAAATGGCTTGTCTTCCTCCAGGCCGCACAGCGCCTTGAACCCCTGTAGTTGACTCTCCATGTCCAACAGGTCTGCGCCCTGGATGGCCAGTAACGCTTGCGGAGAGAGAAATGGCGCCAGGGCCAATGCAGCAAACCTGCACTTGGGACAATCCAGACACCAGCGACCCGTTATATGTGAGCCATCCTGATGAAAGTTACGGTTACAACTCGAAAATACCTCGTGATACCCGGTCATTTCCGAAAACCGCCGGGTGATGGCAATCTCACTGAAAGGCCGGAGCAGTGAAAAATAATTGATACCGGGTGAAACATAATGCTTAACCACCTCGGCGAAGGATTGTTCAAATGCCAGGCTTTTGCTGTACTGGTGATTGACTTCCCGACCCTGCTCATCTTTCAGTGTCGCCTCATTGGCCGACGACTCATTGGCAAACACAATATAGCGGTAACCATATAACAGGCTGGCGCACAGCAGAATAGCGGAATTGATCGCTGTGACAGGTACGTGCCCGTTCCAGGCACCGTTTGCGTTCAGCATGGCGAGTTGTGGCGATAGTTCACGCTGAATTCGTACCAGGGGCAAACCGGCCGCTTTAACGGTTTCACCAATAAGAGTGGCGTTGCCAACACAGGCTGGCTGAACCTCCACACCCGCATCCCTGAGCATTTGCAGACATACCAGGCTGTCCTTGCCACCACCCATGGCGACAAGCGCCCGTTCAGGCAAGTCCACGGGATGAGCAGGGTTTTGCCTGGATGAACTGTTTTGCCCTGGTGGATCAGCTGAACCTGCTGATTCGTTGGAATTAACTCCAAAATCGAACAGACCGGTCAAATCAAGCCTGTTCACATAGGCGAACTCAGCCAGGCCCTGCAGATACAACTCATTCAGGAAAGTGGCGAGCGGCCCATCGATTTTACTTTTACCCGTATCAATATGAGACGCCAGACCCGCCTTGTAATAACTGATTCCGGCAACCAGGTGGAGTAACTCAAGGGCCTGGAAAAATGCTGCCTGGCGCGATGCATCCACAGGCCAGGGAGCCCAAGGAAAAGTAATTTTTTCGTGCAGCTTGCAGCCATCTACTTCATAGGACAGGGTCGCCTCGCCACTACCCGGATCATAATGATAGCCCGAAAAACTGAAACAGCTTGCCTGCTGACCACTCATCGGAGCACTGTGTTTATCAAGTTTCAATCGTGGTTCCGTCACGCAGGACAGCCTTGTTTAATTGGGGTTATAGAACGTTACCCGAAGCTTTATAGGGTGTACAGGGGAAACACTGATGAGCAGAGCTTTGTCAGTAGTTTGACATTGAAATGGCCGGAACTGTACACGCCAATGACATATGTCATTTGAAGCACCTGATCAAACGTAATACGATTACTGTCCTATTCGTTTTCAGACACCCAGAAAAGGACTGCCGATGCCCAGCTACCGCACAAAGGATATCCGTAATATTGCTCTTGTAGGTCATTCAGGATCAGGAAAAACAACACTTGCCGAGGCCTTGCTGGTCACATCAGGCGCGAAAGGTGAAGCTGGCTCAATTGAGCGTGGCACGACCACCATGGATCATGACCCGATTGAGCGCAGTCACCAGCATTCACTTGACTCAGCCATCGCCAGTCTTGACTACAAAGACATGCATCTGAACCTGATTGATACCGCCGGTATGCCCGATTTTCGCGGGCCGACACTTTCGGCCATGACCGCAGTCGAGACCACCGCGATTGTCATCAATGCCCATGCAGGTATCGAGCAGGCAACGCGACGCCTGATGCGCAGGGCAAAGCAGCGCCGCCTGTGCCGGATGATCATCATCAACCGTATTGATGTAGAAGACGCAGACCTGACACAGCTAGTGAATGATTTGCGTGAAGAGTTCGGGCCGGCCTGTTTACCCGTCAACTTACCGGCAGATAACCTGTCTAGCGTCCGTGATTGTTTTTTCCACACCGAGGGTGACACAGACATCTTTTCCTTATCGGAAGCACATGACGCCATCATTGACCAGGTTGTTGAAGTCAATGAAAAGTTGATGGAAAAATTCCTGGAAGGTGAAGACCTGACACGCGATGAACTGCATAATGCGTTTGAACAGGCTCTGCGCGAAGGTCACCTCGTGCCCATTTGCTTTGTATCAGCCCAGACGGGGGCAGGAATCACCGAGCTTCTGGACTTCTTCAGTCAATTAGCGCCAAGCCCCAGGGAAGGCAATCCACCACCCTTTGTGAAAGGGGAAGGCGAAGACGCTGTCCCGGTCTCAATTACCGTTAACGCAAATGATCATGTTGTCGCACACGTTTTCAAGATCACCAATGACCCGTTCGTTGGGAAATTGTGCGTTTTTCGTATTTACCAGGGCACCGTGCGTCCGGATTCACAATTATTTATCGGCGATGCACGCAAGCCATTCAAGGTAGGCCACCTGTTTAAAATACAGGGTGGAAAACATACTGAAATAGACGCCGGTGTACCAGGTGATATTTGCGCCGTGGCGAAAATTGACGAAATTTACTATGACGCGGTCCTGCATGACTCACATGATGCCGATCGCTATCATCTCAAACCGCTGGACTTTCCATCACCAATGTACGGTCTGGCCGTGAACACCAAGAGCCGTGGTCAGGAACAAAAGCTCTCAACCGCCCTGCAACGCTTACAGGAAGAAGACCCTTGTTTTATCGTCGAGCATAACCAGGAACTTAACGAGACCGTTATGCGTGGTCTGGGTGAGTTGTATATGCGTATCACGCTGGAACGTATGCAGGAGCGTTACAACGTGGAAGTGACCACCCGGCCACCACGGATCGCTTACCGGGAGACCATCACGCGTGCTGCAGAAGGTCATCACCGCCATAAAAAACAGACCGGTGGTGCGGGTCAATTCGGTGAAGTATTCCTGCGCATCCGACCCAAACAGCGTGGACATGGCTTTGAATTTATCGACAAGGTTGTTGGCGGGGCAATCCCGTATAACCTGATCCCTGCCGTCGAGAAAGGCGTCCAACAGGTGTTGAATGAAGGTGCCATTGCCGGTTATTCAATGCAGGATATTGAAGTCACGGTGTACGACGGTAAGTTTCACCCGGTAGATTCAAAAGAGATTGCGTTTGTGACCGCCGGTCGTATCGCATTTCTTGACGCGATCAAGAATGCCGGTCCTCAAATTCTTGAGCCCATCGTCAGTGTTGATGTAACCGTACCGGACGCCTTCATGGGCGATATTACCGGAAACCTGGCGGGCAGAAGGGCTCGAATCAGTGGTACCGAAAGCCTGCGTGGCGGCCAGGTCACCATTCAGGCCGACATCCCACTAAGTTCCTTATCCGACTATCACACCGAGCTTAAGAGCCTTACCCAGGGCCAGGGTAGTTATACAATGGAATTCAGCCATTACGACCCGGTGCCTTCAAACGTTCAGCAAGAACTGATTAAGTCTTACAAGGCGAAGGACGAAGAGTAAAGGGACGTAACTCTTTTGTAAGTAACATTTTTCGGCGGTAACGGCTGGTCTGTTACCGCCTTTTTGCCCTTATTATCGGCAAACACTGCCCGGTTCAGACATTCACCAGGCCGTGATGAGCAAATTCAATATTTGGGCTGAAAAAAACCATTGCGCCAAACCGGAGCTAGTGTTCTGCTACACAGACTATGAATATACACGTCATTTTTGTCGCTCCATTCTGCATGGAAACCACCCTGCGGTTTGTGAAAGGCGCTGCCGGTTTGCCGGGTGTCGACCTCAGCCTGATAAGCCAGGAGGGTGTCGAAAAACTACCTGTTGACCTTCGCTCCATGCTCGCCGGGCACTGGCGGGTGCAAAATGCGCTCGACCCGGAGCAACTCGTCGATGCCATACGTGCACTGGAGTCAAAACTCGGACCGGCAAAAAAATTGATAGGTGCATTGGAGCAATTACAGGTTCCGCTGGCGAAGGCCCGTGAAGCCCTGGGGATCGAGGGACTGGGTGTCGATGCTGCCAGAAATTTTCGCGATAAGGCAAGAATGAAAGACGTACTAAGGGATGCAGGCATACCTTGCGCGCGGCATGTACTCGCTCAAACCCCGCAACAGGCGAATATATTTGTTGAAAAAACCGGTTTTCCACTGGTGGCCAAACCGCCTTCCGGCGCCGGTGGCAAAGGAACTTTCCGCGTCGAATCAGCAGATGACCTGCATATCCTGCTGACGCGTTATCCACCATCGGCTTCTGAGCCCATCATGCTGGAAGAGTTTGTCTCCGGTACCGAGCACTCGTTTGACAGCATCATGCTTAAGGGAAAGCCTGTCTGGCACTCAATTTCCCGCTACATGCCTGCACCGTTGAAAGTGCTGGAAAACCCGTGGATACAATGGTGTGTATTTCTCCCACGTGACATTGGCGGAGACGAATACGCACCCATACGCAAAGCCGGTTTCAAGGCAGTAGAAGTACTGGGCTTGAAGACGGGGTTGAGTCATATGGAATGGTTCCAGCTTGAGGGCGACCGCATAGCCATCTCAGAGGTAGGCGCACGTCCACCCGGTGCTCAAATCACCAGTCTTTTATCCTGGGCACATGACCATGATTTCTACCAGGCCTGGCCGCGTTTGATGATCCTGGACGAATTTGAACCACCACCACGCAAGTATGCCGTGGGCGCCGCCTACTTTCGCGGTCAAAGGGGCGCATCCGGCGGCACACACGTGCGCGCCATTCACGGTCTTGAGGAGGCGCAACGACGCTTCGGCTCACTTGTCGTTGAGATCCGGCTACCAGGCGCCGGACAATTTGTTTCCGACAGTTACGAAGGCGAAGGTTATGTGATTATTCGCGATGAGGATTCAAGCGTGGTCGAAACAGCATTGCAAGAAATCGTCAAATTGGTTCGCGTGGAGCTTGGCTGAATCATGGTCATGCAAATTCTGCTTGGCCCGCAAAGTCCGGCGCCCAACCTGAGACAGGCCATTGAGTCCATTCATGCGGATGGACCGATCGTCGCGATTACCGCAGGTTGGCGTGATTCAGAGGGAGAAGACGAAGAACTTCGCGAAATTGCCGGTCACCCGCTTGAAAACCTGATGCTTTACCAAAGGGCGGAACAGGTATTTGCCAACGAGCCTGCATTGTATGAATTGCAACGTGAGCGACAGGAAAAACTGAAAGAGTTGCAACGTCTTTACCGTATTCGTCTCGCACCAACCATTACAGCTGCCCATAGGTTATTGCGTACCCGAGCTGAAGCTGACTTGTTAAAGCTTGAGCAACGAGCCGCCATTGCCCAGTTACGCGCACTCGACACACATCACCTCCGCCGAATCCAAACCATCCACCAGGACTTTAACCAACGCAGGGCAGGTTTAGAGGCCCCGCAAGCCTCGGCGCAGCGAGATGAGGTTCATCAGCTGGTGAAAAATGCAGGTCTTGTCCTGATTGCAGGTGGTCACGTGGCCGTATTGTTAAACCGTATACGCCTGTTCGGACTCAATCAGTTACTGGCACTCAAACCGGTCATCGCCTGGTCGGCGGGCGCCATGGCGATGAGCGATCGCATTGTCCTGTTTCACCAGGCAGCACCCCAGGGCAAACGCGATGCCGAACTGCTGGATGCCGGCCTGGGTATCGTGCGAAGAAGGGTCTTGCTACCTCATGCGGACACGCGTCTGGACTGGCGCAACCACAGAAGAATGGCCTTGTTCAGTCGCAGGTTTTCACCCGCCACCTGCTGTACGCTGGACAATGGATCGGTGCTTCACCTGGACGATGGAAAAATTGTTGCCGCAAAGGGTTCTTTCATCGTGACGCGGACGGGAAGAAAAAGGGCCGTGAGCACGGTATGAACCCACGCATTGAAAATCTTTATCGTGATGGTGAACCCTCTGACGTCACGATCAGGGAGTTCCTTCAAAGCAGCCAGTTCCCGTTGACCGAACCGGGCCACGTCACCTTTGTGTTCCAGGGACAGGCCGACGAGGTGAACCTGCGACGCTGGATTTCCGGTTTTAACACATCACTACCCATGCAGGCGCTCGAAGGCACGGACCTTTGGGTCCTGCGCATGGAGCTACCCAATAAATCCCGCTTTGAGTATAAATTCGAACTTGTCCGCGGCGGTAACCGGGAACTCGTTCTCGATAAATTGAACAAGGTGGTGGCACACGATCCATTTGGCGCCAACTCTGTGTGCCAGGGATACGGTTATAAACGCCCAGCCTGGACACGTCATCACCCTGAAACACGCCCGGGTACATTGACTGGTTTCCAGATGCACAGCCAGGCATTTGAAGGTCATCGCGACATACAGGTCTACCTGCCAGCACGCTTCAGACGTAGTCGCAGTTACCCATTGCTGGTCGTACATGACGGTGCCGACTACCTGCGCTACGCCGATTTTGAGACGGTTCTCAATAACCTGATACATCGATTGGAAATCCCGGCCATGATCGTGGCCATGACCCAGTCACCTGACCGCCTCATCGAGTATACGGGAGACACACGCCACGCCCGTTTTATAGGCGAGGAACTTCTACAGGAAATGAACTCAAAATTTCCCCTGATCGACAATCACCGGTCGAGAGGGCTCATGGGCGCCAGCCTCGGCGGTGTAGCGAGTCTGCATACCGCGCGCCAGTATCCCAAGCGGTTTGGACAGCTACTGCTGCAATCAGGCTCATTCGCGTTCAGTGACCTCGGCAAGCACCAGAAAGGCCCGATTTTTGACCCGGTTGTTCGCTTTGTAAATGAATACCGCAAAAACCCCATTCCGGTGGCCGAGAAGTTATATATGAGTTGCGGAATCTACGAGTCACTCATTTACGAAAACCGGTCGCTGGTGCCGCTTTTGCAGGCCCAGGGTATGCAGGTGAACTTTGAAGAGGCCCGTGATGCGCATAACTGGGAAAACTGGCGTGACCGCCTCCGTAATGGTCTTTCGTGGCTCTTTCCCGGCCCGCTATGGATGGTGTACGAATAGCTGGTGTGGTGTCCCGCTAAATCCTCGTTTTATACAGGACGTAACACTTGCTACTAAAATCTGGTTCAAATCCATCGAAGGACGTATGATGATCAGCATGCAATCAGAGGAATAATAAGTGGCAAATATTACACGGAAAATTGGCTTATCTCTTGGTGCGGACATTTGCTGGCCCATTTGCTACGAAGAACTGCTCAAGCAGCTCAATCTCAAGCTTCCAATTGGCGGCGATACGATCAGTTTCGAATCATCACGGGTCCAGATAGAACCTTTCGATCTTCGCAAAGATTGCAATTATGATGTGGTCATCGACCGCTTAACCCATTGGTATCACATTTCACGCGAATGGATTAAAACGGAAATTCTTGTCAACGACCTGTATGTTTTCAACAATCCCTGGTCGCTGCAGTCGATGGAAAAGCAAACCACCTATGCCGCCATGATGCGTCTTGGCTTTCCGGTTCCCGATACGTGGATGATTCCTCCGAAAAGATATGTGGAATCCGGGGATCTGCGATCTACCCTGCGTTATGCAAAACTTTTTGACCTCGGCGCCATCGGTGATCGCATCGGCTACCCCCTGTACATGAAACCATACGATGGTGGCGCCTGGGTGGGTGTAACCGGTATTCACAATCAACAGGAACTGCTCAATGCCTATGAAAGCAGTGGCACACGGGTCATGAATTTGCAAAAAGGTGTAGAGCCCCATGATGCCTTTGTACGTTGTGTCGGGCTTGGCCCGCAGTTCCGCATGGTTAACTACGATCCGGGTGCGCCGTTGCATGACCGCTACCGTATGGATCACGATTTCCTGCCTGCCGACCAGGCACAACAACTGCGTGATATGACCATGGTCATCAACGCCTTTTTTGGATGGGACTTCAACTCCTGTGAGAGCTTGCGCCAGGAAGGCACCTGGTACCCGATCGATTTTGCAAACGCCTGCCCCGATTCCCAGGTCACATCCTTGCACTATCACTTCCCGTGGTTGATCAAGGCCAACCTGCGCTGGTCGATTTTCTGTGCTGCCACCGATCGCTCGATGAAAACCAATCTTGATTGGCAGTCATATTTTTCGATTGCAGATCAGGATATTCCTTTCGAAGAGAAAATGGCCGGCTATGTCAAACTGGCGCGTGCACACTTTAATGTGGATGAGTTTGAAAGCTTCTGTGCCACCCACCTGCCCCAGCTTGACGAGGTAGCGTACGATTTCTTCGCCAGTGATACCGTGCATCAAGCCATCCGGGAGAAAGTCACTGCGCTCTATCCTGACAATGAAATCGATAGTTTCGTCGAGTTATTCTGGCAGCGTGTACAGAAGTGGCGTCACATTGAGGGTAAAGGTCTTTGAAACACGTCTATCGATGGTATTCACCCCATGTCGAACAGGAGGTCCAACTTGTTCGCTGGGGCACTTATGGCACACCCGTCTTACTGTTCCCAACGGCGGGTGGCGATGCCGAAGAAGTAGAACGCTTTCACCTGATCGGGGTATTGATGCCGTTGATCGAAAGCGGACGTATCAAGGTCTACTCGACCGATTCGATAGCCGGTCAGGCCTGGATATCGCAACAGCACCCGGCAGAATACTGTTCACTCTTACAAAACCGGTTTGACTCACTCATATACCAGGAGATCGTTCCCCTCATTCGCCAGGACTGTGCATCAAGTGATATTGAAATCATTACCGCCGGTGCTTCAATCGGCGCATTCAACGCAGTTGCCAGCATCTGCCGGCACCCGGATGTGTTTCGTCTCGCCATTGCAATGAGTGGTACCTATGACCTGTCCAAATATCTCGAAGGACGTTTTATCCAGGACTTCTACTTTGCTTCCCCCCTGCATTTCCTGCCCGGCCTTGAGGGCCCGCTTTTAGAGCAGTTACGTAAAAGACTGGTCCTGTTACCCAGCGGTGAAGGTGACTATGAAGATATTGGTGAATCATGGCGCATGGGCAATGCGCTGGGTGACAAGGGCATACCCAACCGGGTTGACCCCTGGGGTGCACAATGGCGTCATGACTGGGTGACCTGGCGTGTAATGCTACCAAAATACCTGTCAGAGTTTGCTGACTGGAAGCCTTAAGCCGGGTAAAGGTGAAACGACGATCAGCACACTATCACCGGGTTGTTCTGACAAAAGGAAATTGACACTATCATGCCAAAAGAACCACTAAAAATCTGCCTTGCGTCCTCGGAACTGACGCCGCTGGCCAAAACCGGGGGACTCGCAGACGTTGCCTCTGCCCTGTCGGGATTCCTTCAACGGGATGGACATGACATACGCGTCCTGATGCCGTTTTATTCCTCCATCGATACGTCGGACATGGAGGTCACACCGGTCGATTACCTGCAGAATCAACCCATCAAAATGGGACACCACCACCTGCAGTATTCCATTGACACGGCGAGACTGCCGGGCACTGAACTGGCGATCTACCTGCTGCGTTGTCCTGAGCTTTATGACCGGTCCGGTGTTTATACGCAGGATGCAGACGAGCACCTGAGATTCATTCTGTTATCCAGGGCCTCGATCGAAATGTGCCAAAAAATGGGCTTTGCTCCGGATATTTTTCATTGCCATGACTGGCATACCTCGCTGGTGCCACTGTATCTGAAAACCCGTTATGCCTGGGACCAGCTTTTCGAGAACACACGCTCCGTTCTGACGATTCACAATATCGGTTACCAGGGTGTTTTCAGTGCAGACATCCTTCCTGACCTGGGTTTGCAGCATGAGACTGACAAACTGCATCAGGACGATCTTTCACATGGCATGATCAACTTTCTGAAGACCGGCGTGCTTTATGCAGACCTGCTGACCACCGTCAGTCCAAACTACGCGGAGGAGATACTCGACCCGGAATACGGCATGGGTTTGCAGGATATCCTCAGACAACGCCGGAACTCGCTGGTCGGTATTCTTAACGGTGTAGACTTTAATGAATGGAACCCTGCTGCCGATGCACTGATTCCGCATGCCTATGACAGTCGCCGCATTGCCGGCAAAAAGAAAAACAAGCTGGCATTGATGAAGGAACTGGACCTGGATTGCGGTGATGATATGCCCCTGATTGGCATGGTGACCCGGCTGACCGGTCAAAAAGGCCTCGACCTGGTCGAGCAGGTTCTGCCGGAAATGATGCAGCAGCGACGCTTTGCACTGGCCATACTCGGAAGTGGAGAGTCGCACTACGAACAGTTCTTTAGCTGGTTACAGAATCGTTACCGTGACCGCGTCTGTTTTTACCGTGGCTTCAATAACAAACTGGCTCACATGATAGAAGCCGGCAGCGACATGTTCCTGATGCCGTCATTGTTTGAGCCCTGTGGTTTGAACCAGATGTACAGCCTGCGCTATGGAACGGTGCCGATTGTCCGGCGCACAGGTGGCCTGGCCGACTCTGTGCAGCAATTCGATCCATCAAGCAAGGAAGGAACCGGTGTTGTTTTCAATGACTACAATGCCTCCGCCCTGGGCTGGGCGATAAACTTTGCCCTGGATTTATACCCTGAAAAAACCACCTGGCGTCAATTGGTTCGCAACGGTATGGCCATGGACTACTCCTGGGAAAAACAGGGTCATCTTTATGTTGATCTGTTCTATCGTCTGGCGGGGAAATAGCACGCTGGCTTGCAGAAAATGAGGCATGTTGAATGAACATCATTTTTATCGAACCTTCCTTTCCTTACAACCAGCGTGAATTTGTGCGTGGCCTCTTTGAAGCAGGCGCAAACATCATTGGCATTGGTGAACGTCCCGAAGAATACCTCGCCGATGACGTCAAGCACTGGCTTGGTCATTATGTGCAGGTACAGTCGGTGGTGCATGAACCCACGCTGCTAAGCGCGGTACGGCATATACAGGGACTGGTGTATGTCGATAGGATGGAAGCCACGGTCGAGGCGCACATCATGGCGGCGGCCAGGGTGCGTGAAGCGACTGGTATTCCCGGCACATCCGTGAAAACAGCTTATCTGTGCCGTGACAAACCCGCCATGAAAGAGGCTTTGCGTGAAGCAGGCATTGCCTGTGCACAATCTACCCGCGCCGATGACCCAAAAGGTGCCCGTGACTTTGCCCGCCAGGTTGGATACCCCCTGATCATCAAGCCACCGGCCGGTGCCGGCGCGGCGGGCACATGGAAAGTTCGTGACGAAAACGAACTGGAGCAGGTGCTGGTGGAATCGGGCGTGGTCGATGGCCATGAAGTGGCCATAGAGGAGTTTATAGAGGGCCATGAGGGGTATCTCGACACCCTGACCATCAATGGGGAAGTCGCACACGAGTTCATCACACATTATTATCCCGGTGTTCTCAACGCCATGCGTGAACGCTGGATATCTCCACAAATGGTAACCACTAACCGAATCGAAGCTCCCGGTTACGACGAAGTCAGGCAAATGGCACGCGATGTTATCAAGGTGCTGGGGATTGGCACATCAGCCACACATATGGAGTGGTTTGCCAGCCCCAAGGGACTCAGGTTTTCGGAGATCGGTTGCCGGCCGCCAGGTGTTGGACAATGGGATGTGTATAACGCGGCCAACGATTTTGACATTTACCTCGAGTGGGCCAGCGCCCTGACCCACGGCAGACCGCACAGCAGTCCGTCACGTCGTTATGCTGCAGGCATGATTGCATTAAGACCCTCATGTGATGGTCATATCACCGGCTATTCCGGTCTTGAAGCCATTCAACACCAGTATGGTGACTGCATCGTTGCTTCCCATCTGCCCTCACCAGGTTCAGCCACCCAGCCAGTGGAAGGTGGCTATATGGCCAATGCCTGGATGCGTGTACGGCACCCGGACTACGACACACTGAGACACATCCTCAATGCGATTGGAGAAACGGTGAAAGTCCATGCTGCCTGATAAGAATGATGAATTCACCAGACTGCAGGAAAAGCTACTGCCGATATGGAACGCGATACGTGAAGACGACAGCTATGCACACACGTCCGTCATCATCCCTTCGTTAAGCGTAGACCAGGAGGAACTCAGCAAAGTCCAGGGGGCATCATTTTATGAAGAGCGACTGATGTTTGCCCTGATTCGCCTGCGTAACCCGAATGCCCGCCTGATCTATGTCACCAGCCAACCGGTCCATCCGGATGTGGTCGACTATTACCTGCAACTTTTGATAGGCGTTCCCGCCTCCCATGCCAGGCGACGTCTGCAAATGCTCTGCGTATACGATGACAGTACCCGCCCGTTAACCGAAAAGGTTCTTGAAAGACCAAGGGTATTGGAACGCTTGCGGGCCTGGGTCAATGAGCACAGCCCGGGTTACCTGACCTGCTATAACACCACCATGCTGGAAAGACGTCTGGCACTGGAACTTGGAATTCCCTTGAACGGGGTTGATCCGGTTCTGCTGCCGTTGGGCACCAAATCCGGCAGCAGGCAGACATTTGCCACCGCCAAGGTACCCTACCCTGCCGGTTTCGAAGACCTCCATACCGAGGAAGAAGTAGTGCGGGCTTTGTGTGGGCTTGCTGAGCAGCGTCCGGATATTCAGCGTGCCGTGGTCAAGATCAACGAAGGGTTCTCCGGTGAAGGCAATGGTGTATTCAACTACCCGGAGGCGAAAACTGATGCACAGGAAGTTCGGCAGGCCCTGTCACAATTGGAGTGGTCTTCAGAAGGCGGAACTATCGCGGCTTTCCTGCGCAAGTTCGAACAGATGGGCGGTATCGTTGAAGAAATGATTGATGCACCGGAAGTTCGCTCCCCCAGTGTACAGATGCGCATCTATCCGGATGGTCAGGCGGTTCTCGTTTCCAGTCATGAACAGGTTCTGGGTGGTAATACCGGACAGGTGTACCTCGGTTGCCGGTTTCCCGCACGTGCAGAGTACCGCCTGATGATCCAGGAGCAGGCACGACGAATCGGTGACGTGCTCAGCAAAAAAGGCGTTCTTGGACGCTTCGCCATTGACTTCCTTCTGACCCGCTCACCGGGTGGTGAATGGCAATCTCATGCGCTGGAGATCAACCTTCGCATGGGGGGCACAACCCCGCCTTATCACGCCCTTGAGTTTCTGACCTCCGGTGAGTTGAACCCGGAAACCGGTATTTTTACAGCACCGACCGGACAGGAAAAGTTTTACAGTGCAACCGACAACCTGAAATCACCCGCCTACAGAGGGCTTTTGCCGGAAGACCTGTTTGATATCAGTATTCGCCACAAAATCCATTACCAGCCTGATAGCGGCACGGGTGTACTGTTCTACATGATTGGGGCGTTGTCACAATATGGGAAGATCGGTATGACCTGTATCGGTAACTCACCGGAACAGGCAAACGAGCTATTCAGACGGACTGTTGCCATTCTTGACCGGGAAACGGATCTGGGCGCCCATGACCACGGCGCGCTTGAACCGCTGTTTGATAACCCGGTCAACATGGAGTGAAAGCGGCAGTTGTTGAAGCGTTTTTATACTTCAGGCCATTCGTGTTTTACTGAAACTTTCGCACCAGGAATACTAGCCGGGTCAAAGTTAAAGCACCAGCAATACAGGCGGCAACACCCGGCCCGATAAGACCCAGGGGCAGAGTGAAAACATAGAACAGACCCAGGTAAAGTATTGAACTCAGAGCGTAGATACTAAGAACGGTTCCCGCGCCACCCAGCGCGTAGGCAGCGGCACGTAACGGTGAACCGGCAAGTTCAAATGTCGCGGCGAGCAACATCAGGCTCATTAAAGGTGCCGCTGCCGTGTAATCAGATCCAATAATGCCGAGGATGGGTGCGCCGAGCGGTATGGAAAGAAGGACCATTAGCAAGCCTGTTGCACCGGCAATCCGTACCGCGCGGAACCCCAGTTCATGAAAGCCCGCCTCTTTATTGTGCAACATACGACTCAGGTCAGGAAACAGAACCTCGCGCAGCATCAGGCCGGGCTTGCTGAGAATGGTGGAAAAATCATTGGCGAGGCGAAACATGCCGGCGCCGGCGGGCCCCAGTAAACTACCTGCGAGCAGAACAGCAAGGTGCTTGGGGAGTAGATCGACGTTCGTCTGCCAGTAGATGACGCCCATAAAATGTCTGAATTCGGGGGTGGTCTCCTTCAACTCCCGAAAACGAAAGCCCCGCCAGATCGATTCGGACATATGCTGATGAACTTCCCGATGTCCACGCAGGTAAATCCAGCCGTTCTCAAATACAAAGGCAGCTGCCCAGACACCAACAAACACCAGCATTTTGGCGTCAAGAAACCAGGCGACAACAACACCGCATAAACGGATCGCAGGGCTGATCGTATACCAGAACCCAAGAACATCGAAACGGTCATACAGACGTAAAACGCCATTGGGCGTGCCGGTGGCCGTGGTTAGCAGGGTCAGGCTGTACACGGCAGCCGTGGTGACCATCTGCGCGTCCCAATGCAGAAACTTACCGGTGATCGAGGCCGCACCAACGCCCAACAGCGTTGCCAGGATACTGGACATGACATCGACGGAGGTTGTGACCCTCAGCAGCTTCCTGAGGCCGTCATTATCGCCACCTGAATGTAGAGGAACACCATATTTGACAATGGCTTCAAAGGTTCTGAAGTTCAGAAAGCCACGTATCGCCAGCACATAGGTATGAAGCAGAACAACCAGGCCAAACTGGACCGGTGACAATGCATTTGCCATCAGGCCCAACGCAATCATATTGAATACGGCAGCAATACCGCGGCCGCGCAATACCACACCAAAGTTCTTGACTACCCGCTGGGCGTTTGTTTTTGGCATTATTGGTCAGTCTATACCGGCGTTTTCAAACCGACCCATTCAAAGGTTTCGTCATGATGAGGTCCTGGATACCGTCGTTGAACCAAATATGGCATATGAGCGTGCGTTCGGTCCAGTTGCCACATCCTCTTCACTCAGCCACGAGTTCAACGGTCCGTGCCTGAATCGGATAATAACAGCGTACGCCAGACGGAGATTAAGGATAATCGTTGTCAGCACGGTCCAGAATGTAACGGCAATAAAGCCCCAATCAGGCCGACCCACCAGCACACTGAGGGTGAGCATGATCATGCATGGGTTGCGTCGCGCGGTGACCAGCCTGAACCAGGCATCAATTGGCCTCCAGGTAAAGATTCCGCAACTTCCCAGTAATTGAAACAGCCCCTCTACACAACGCCCGGAGATGTAGGCAAAAATAATTGCCCAGCTCATCTGTTCAAAACTCAAACCCATGGAACCACTAAAGCCGACCAGGGACGCGCCCCACATGATGTACCAGAATGGCGGGTGAAAGAGATCTATCAGATGATCGTATAGATGACCAAACTGGCTGGACCGGATGGTTACACGCGCCAGCTTGCCGTCTACCGTATCGAGAAAAGTCATGATCCAGCCTGCCAGGAGCCCCCAGGCATAGTAACCGTGGAGGAACAGGAAGGAAGCGGCTATCACCAGCACCAGTCCGGTCGTTGTGACCATATTCGGTGTAATACCCAGGTTCGCACAGACGTGTACCATCTGCTTCGCCGGTCTGGGCCAGACAAACTTGGTCACCAGGTCTGTAATACCACGGTAGGCATTGCCGTACAGTTTATTTTCGAGTTCATCTTTATTGTTTAAAGTGACACGCTCCAGCAATGGTCTGGTTGACCTGCGCAAATTGATATCAAAAGCTTTTAGGTCTTCCGGACGGATAATTTCTAATTCACCCGGTAGTTTTTGGCTTTTATCATGCATGTGATCAATGACTTTTGCAGCCATTTGTGCGTCGACAAAGGCAGCAGCAGTCCCGCTGTCACACTCCAACACACGATTGACCGAGGCGATCACGCCCTCAATGGTGCGGTTCTCAAATACAAAATTGCCATTAAACAAAAGCACCTGGCCGCTTGCCGGCAAATCATCGGCATGGTCAACCCAGCTAAACTGCCGGAACTCACCTTTGACTATTTTGCCGACCTCGTTAAGCTGCCTGCGCAAACGCTGCGCTGTATCCATACCCCATAGCTGTACCTCTGATCTTTCAGAAACAAATGCGTAAATAGTCATACCTTGTCAAAACCCATGTGATTGATGCCAGGAACTATTAGGAAGTGCCGTTAATCATCGCAGCATGGATTATAGACAGTGCGGTAATCAGGGGCAAAGAGGAGCGGCCATCATTTTGAACCAGGTTGATTCAAAGCATCAACGCCATCGCAACACCAGTTTAGGATATAAGAAAAGAATGAGCGCATCACTGCCCATCCTTCCTGCTAATATGGCGCCATGAACACTGGGAAAAGTAGCTAACGGTGTCGCCGGGGAAACGGTCACTTTGATCGATAGACATTTGCGATGGAAGTGCATTTTGTCCACGCTGACAAAAACGGAAACCTGGCAGTCGTTGGTGTATTGATCGAAGAAGGTGAGGAACATCCCGTCCTGAATCAGCTATGGTCGTTCATGCCGGAAAGTCCCGGTGAAACCAGCCAGCAGCCGATCGGCATCGAAGAGACGAACCTGCTCCCGCCGACACGGGAGTATTACGCTTATAGCGGTTCACTGACAACACCGCCTTGCACCGAAGGTGTCAGGTGGCTTGTTCTCAAAAAACCCGTCCAGGCATCGAGCGAGCAAATCGCGACATTTAAAAGTCGCGTAGGGCCGGCAACCAATCGTCCGACCCAACCGCTCAACGCGAGGATGATCCTGGATTAGGCTGGTTTCAGGCCACTGCCGGTTCGAGCAGGGTGATCCTGCCGGCATCGGCATCAATTTCAGACTCAACCCCCAGCGGGATAGTGAACTTGTTCTCGATATGTCCGATCATGGAACCATACCAGGCAGGTATCCCGAGGGGTTTGATGTGATCATCCAGAACTTCTTCCAGCGTGAGTGAGCCATAGCCCTTGCCGGGGCCACAGTCGCTACACTTGCCAAACACAAATCCGGACAATTGATCGAGAATACCGGCCAGTTTGAGCTGCGTCAGCATACGGTCAACACGATAGATATCTTCTCCAACCTCCTCAAGAAAGAGAATGTTATCTTTGAAGTCGGGCAGATAGTCTGAGCCTACCATCGCAGTGAGTACGGATAAATTACCGCCAAGCAATCTGCCCCTCGCTTTTCCGCCATGAATAGTCAAAACACGATCTTTGACCTGTGTCAGGTGATCACCAATGTCCGTGGGGTTTTCCATGCTGAAAGCTTCTGCATTGAATAGCAGCTTTTCAACAAAAGCCGTGGAGTATTTATTCCAGGATGAAATGCCGACCGGTCCGTGGAATGTAACCAGACCTGTCTTTGCATTCAGTGCCAACAGCAGGCTGGTAATATCGCTGTAACCCATAAGAATTTTAGGATTCCTGGCGATAAGTTGATAATCAAGAAGCTCCAGAAGCCGATTGCAGCCCCAACCCCCTCTGAGGGTCAGAACAGCCTTTACCTCGCTGTCAGCAAACATCCTGTTGACGTCTGCGGCGCGATTCTGATCAGATCCGGCCAGGTACCCGTAGCGGTCCAGCAAATGCTCACCGGTCTTCATTTTGAGTCCCAGGGCTGCCAGTGTCTCCCCCGCCACGACCACGTCCTGGGGGTGAAAAGTGGCGCCTGCCGGGTTAACCAGACCAACAGTGTCGCCCGCTTTCAGCCGTGGCGGCTTAAGGCTGGAATTTGAATTCAGGCTGGCGGCACTCGCGATGGGAACATGGCTGGCTACCAGTCCGGCACCCAGGATTTGTAGTATCTGTCTACGAGAAATACTCATGGTGGTCTCATCTTTATTGCAGCAGATATGCTACTTGATAACGCTCCGCACTGCATCGAACGGAATGGCCAACGCGGATAAAAACCGTTTGATCAGGCAAACATTACTTTGGTTTTTTCCAGGGCGTCGGCAAGTATGTCGATTTCTTCAAATGTATTGTAAACACCCAACGACGCTCTTGCGGTTGCCGGCAGCCCGAAAAACTGCGCGACCGGCATGGCGCAATGGTGTCCGGTGCGAATGGCAACGCCGTGTAAATCCACCAGTGTACCCACATCGTTGGCATGGATATCACCGAGCACAAATGACATCACACCGGCTTTATTCGCCGCCGTGCCAATCATTCTGAAGCCTTCAATTCGGGACAATTTTTCTGTGCCATAGGCAAGTAATCGGGCTTCCCAGGCTGCCACGTTTTGCATACCAAGACTTTGCAGGTAATCAATTGCAGCGCCAAGACCAATGGCGCCGGCAATATTCGGTGTACCGGCCTCAAACTTGCCCGGTGCATCGTTGAAGCTTGATTTTTCAAAGGTCACGTGACGGATCATTTCGCCGCCACCCTGGTAGGGGCGCATGGCCTGCAAGTGCTCGTAACGTCCCCACAAAACGCCAATTCCGGTGGGGCCATACATCTTATGACCGGAGAAACAATAGAAATCACAGTCCAGGTCCTGTACGTCTACCGCCTGATGCGGTACGGCCTGGGCGCCGTCGACCAGCACGGGGATTCCCTTTTGTTTGGCCATGGCACAGATGTCAGCAACCGGATTGACCGTGCCCAATGCATTGGAGACCTGCACAATTGCAAGCAACTTGACGCGCTCTGTCAGCATGTCCGCCAAAGCATCCATTTCCAACTCACCTTTCTGGTTCATTGGCACGACTTTCAGGATGGCGCCGGTTTCCTCACACAACAATTGCCACGGCACAATGTTGGAATGGTGCTCCATATAGCTGATCAGAATCTCATCACCGGCCTTAAGGCGTGGACGCAAAAAGCTGTGGGCTACCAGGTTGATGGATTCGGTGGTGCCGCGTGTAAACACGCATTCCTGATCTGAAGGTGCGTTGATAAAACCCGCAACCTTGGTACGGGCCTGTTCATGGTCGTCGGTGGCTTCCTGGCTAAGCAAATGCACACCGCGATGGATATTGGCGTTGTGATTTCGATAAAAACTGTCAACCGCATTCATGACGGCAAGTGGCCGCTGGGCTGAAGCCGCAGTGTCAAGGTAAACCAGTGGCTTGCCATGAACGCTGCGCTGCAGAATGGGAAAGTCAGACCGGACCTTTTCAACATCCAATACGGGAACTGCATCTGCCTGTGCGGATTGCTTCATCACTTACTCAGCCTGGGGCATGACGTCCATCATGCGCTGTGAAATTACCGCACCCAAAACCGGGTCTGACAGTTTGTCGCTGACGGACTGGCAAAATGCGGTGGTCAACATCTGTCGTGCTTCCTGTTCACCAAGCCCCCTGCTACGCAAATAGAACACGGCCAGTTCATCCAACTGCCCGACAGTTGCGCCATGGCTTGCGACCACTTCATCGGCATAAATTTCAAGTTCCGGCTTGGTATCAATCTCGGCTCGGGCAGATAACAGGATATTCGCGTTGGACTGCCTTGCTTCAGTTTCATCGGCGCCGGGGTGTACACAGACCGCCGTATTGAAAACGGCACGGCCACGACCACCGGCAACACCCCTGAAATACTGATCACTCAAACCACCTGGGGCAATATGATCGACCCGTGTATGGTTATCTACATGACGGCTGCCATCCAGCAGATAAGCGCCATTAATGGCAGATTTTGCCCCGCTGCCCAGCAATGAGGCATGCAAATCGTGCCGGACCAGACCACCGCCGAGATCAAAGCCGAAATAGGCGTATTCACTATCTGCCTGCTGCGAAACCTCGGTACGCGTGATCAAGACCGCATTTTCGGTCTCCTGCTGAAAACGGATATGCTGCAGTTGAGCCCCGTCACCCAGTTCTGCCTGCAAAATGATATTGCTGGTATTTGCATGCTCACCCGTGCTTTCAAATTGCTCCAGCAATTCCAGCTTTGCGCCCTTTTCCAGCATCACGCAGATACGGGAGTTGAACAACAGTGGCGTTTCGTCCTGTGAGGTGGACCAGAGCAGGGATAATTTCCCGGCATCAACACCATTGGCAACATGGATCATTAAACCCGACTCCAGCGTGGCGGAGTTCAAAGCGCTGAATCCGTTAGCGGGTGCACCTTTTGTTTTTGTCTCCGGGAGTGACTGGAGTAAATCCTGCAGACCGTCAACGCCGGCATCCAACGCATCTGCCAATGGCAACACGGTCAGCCCGGCAGGACTATCACCGTTTTGTGTCAGGAGTTTTCCATCAAGCAGCTTAAACTGAAGTGTCGCTTCCACCAGTGGCAAGGGATGTGACTCATCTGAACCGGGCTTGGTAAAACCGGAAACCATCCTTACATCGGCCTGGCCCAAAGTACCCAGCCCCGTATACTTCCATGCTTCGCTTTTGCGTGTCGGCAGACCGATGGTCCGGAATTGCTCAGCACCCGTTTCACGTAATTCTTTCAACCATTGGGGCTGAACGCCGCTGTTGCTTGGCAAAGCTTCTGCCAGTTTTGCAGACAACTCGCTCATGGGCTTGCCGTCTCTACTGCTGAATCAACATCAAGTGTCGCAATACCGCCATCTTCCAGCCAGGCATAACCCTGCTCTTCCAGTTTCAGTGCAAGCTCAGCACCACCTGTCGCCACCAACCTGCCATCGGCCAATACATGCACCTTGTCCGGCACAATATAGTCCAGCAACCGTTGGTAATGCGTGACGACAATCATTCCGCGGTCTTCCGAACGCAGGCGGTTGACACCTTCGGCCACCGTTTTCAGTGCATCAATATCAAGACCGGAGTCGGTCTCATCCAAAATGGCCAGTGTCGGCTCAAGGACCGCCATCTGGAAAATTTCATTGCGCTTTTTTTCACCGCCGGAGAAACCTTCATTCACCGCACGATGTAAAAGCTCATCACCGATATGCAGCACCTCTAGTTTTTGCCGTACCAGGCGCAAGAAACCAACCGAATCCAGCATTTCTTCACCACGATACTTGCGTTGTGCATTCAGCGCAGCGCGTAAAAAATAGGTGTTGTTGACGCCGGGAATTTCAACCGGATACTGAAAGGCCAGGAACACACCTTCACAGGCACGTTCTTCCGGTTCAAGTTCCAGCAGGTTCTTGCCATTGAACAGGACCTCACCCTGGGTCACTTCATAACCTTCCCGGCCGGCGAGTACATTACCCAGGGTGCTTTTACCTGCGCCATTCGGACCCATAATGGCGTGAATTTCACCGGCTTTTAACTCCAGGTTCAGGCCTTTGAGTATTTCTTTGCCTGCAACGGTTGCGTGCAGGTTCGTAATTTTTAACATGCTTGACATATTCCTAATGTTTCCTTCGTCTCAATAAGTTTGAGTTAACCCACGGCGCCTTCCAGGCTGACTTCCAGCAAAGCCTTGGCCTCTACTGCAAACTCCATGGGTAACTCCCTGAATACCTGTTTACAGAAACCATCGACGATCATGGAAACCGCATCCTCTTCAGAAATACCGCGTTGCAGGCAATAAAATAACTGATCTTCACCGATTCTTGATGTCGTGGCTTCATGCTCAACCTTGGCGGTCGGATTCCGAACCTCGATATAAGGAAAGGTATGGGCTCCACATTTTTTACCGATCAGCATGGAGTCGCATTGTGTATAGTTTCGTGCGTTTTCCGCGCGGGGTGTAATCCTGACCAGGCCGCGGTAGGCGTTCTGACCCTGTCCGGCGGAAATACCCTTGGATATGATCTTGCTGCGTGTATTACGGCCAATATGAATCATCTTGGTGCCGGTATCAGCCTGTTGATAGTTATTGGTCAAGGCCACCGAATAAAACTCACCCACCGAATCATCACCACGCAGAATACAGCTCGGATACTTCCAGGTGATTGCTGAGCCCGTTTCTACCTGGGTCCATGAAATCCGTGAGCGTGCGCCACGGCAATCACCGCGCTTGGTGACAAAATTATAAATTCCGCCCAGGCCGTTCTCGTCACCCGGATACCAGTTCTGTACGGTGGAATACTTGATATTCGCGTCTTCCAGCGCAACCAGTTCCACCACCGCAGCATGCAGTTGGTTCTCGTCACGCATCGGAGCCGTGCAACCTTCGAGATAGCTGACATGGCTACCTTCCTCGGCAACAATCAGCGTACGCTCAAACTGACCGGTTTCTGCGGCATTGATGCGGAAATAAGTGGACAGCTCCATCGGGCAACGCACGCCCTTGGGTATGAATACAAAACTGCCGTCGGTAAATACCGCGCAGTTGAGTGCAGCAAAATAATTATCGCGTTGGGGAACCACGGTACCGAGGTACTTTTTCACAAGCTCCGGATGATCCTGCACGGCTTCGGAGAATGAGCAAAAAATAACACCCGCTTTATTCAGTTCGGCCTTGAAGGTCGTGCCGACAGAAACCGAATCAAATACCGCATCCACTGCCACACCGGCAAGTCGTGCGCGTTCATGTAATGGGACACCCAGCTTGTCATAGGTTTCCAGCAACTTGGGGTCAACATCATCAAGGCTCTGCGGTCGGTCCTTGTCTGACTTCGGTGCAGAAAAATATGATATCGCCTGGAAATCTATAGGCTCAATATTCAGGTGTGCCCAGTCGGGCTGCTCCATTCCCAGCCAGTGCTCATAGGCCTTCAACCGCCATTCAAGTAACCATTCAGGCTCATTCTTACGTGCTGAGATAGCCCTGATGACATCGGCAGATAGACCTGGCGGTATTGTGTCGGAATCAATGTCCGTTACAAAGCCATGCCGGTATTTCTGCTCAACCATTTTGTCGATAGTGGATGTTTCGCCGCTCATATCTTTATTCGTTCCAATTCATTCATTCAATAAGTTCACGCATTCAGCGTGGTGATACGTAAGGGCCCCGCACCCGGTTTTACAGGTTGTGCCATCTCTGCCAGCGAAACGCCCTCCATCGCCTTGGCAACCGCAACGGAAATACGTTGCCAGTTACCACGTAAACTGCAGATGGCCTCCTGCGCACACAGACCCTCTTCAACACTGCACTCGGTCATCGCAATCGGTCCTTCGATGGCCGCAATTATTTCGGCGACGCTGATATCATGTGCCTTGCGTTCGAGGCTATAACCCCCGTTACTGCCACGGTAAGAATCAACCAGGCTTTTTTTAACCAGTAATTTCAGCACTTTGCTAACTGTTGGCAACTCCAGGCGCGAGCGTTCAGCAAGCGCATGGGCGCTTAACACTTCACCATGTGAAGCATGAAGCTCTACCATGACCATAATGGCGTAATCTGTCATTTTGCTTATGCGTAACATACTGAGCCTGCATTCCCGATGCTAAAAACCACGTTCAATTCCATATAGTACCATATTAGTACACTTTAAAAACACCAACATCGGCATATCATCGGAGCGCGGTTTACGGCAAAATTCACACCATGAATTTATCCAGCGCAAAAGCAACACAAAACGACCCCCGTCTTGAGCTGGCCTATACCTGGTTACAGCAATTGGACGTCAATCTTGAATCCGATTTTCAGGATATTGCCGGTGACGCAAGTTTTCGTCGTTATTTCAGACTAAAGGCCGATGGTGAATCACGAATTCTGATGGACGCACCGTCACCCACTGATGATGTTGAACCATTTATTGATACCGCCCGACGTCTGAGGGAGGCAGGTCTGCACGCACCGGAAATTGTGTACGCCGACCGTCAAAACGGCTTTCTGTTACTGGAAGATCTTGGCGATGATTTATATCGAGAACTATTGAATGAGCACACTGTCGGTTCCCTTTTCCCGGGTTTGTTCGACGTACTCAAAGATCTCGCACTGACTGCAGACACAGTTGATTTACCCGATTTTGATTACAGAAAACTGCGCAGGGATATGGATCTATTCCCGAACTGGTACCTGGACCGGCATCGTAAAGCCGTACCTCGTGATCGATTTGACAGCATTTGGGATGACTTTTGTACGAGCGTCATCGACTCGGCCATGGCGCAACCCCAGTGCTTTGTCCATCGTGATTTTCACTCGTGCAACCTGCTCAGAACCCCAGGCAACACGATTGGCATCATTGACTTTCAGGATGCTGTAAAGGGCCCGGTCACCTATGATTTCATATCATTGATCTGGGACCGTTACATCAGTTGGCCACGACCGCAGATCGAGGAATGGATGGAAGATATCCGTGTAAAACTCAATCCTGATATCGCAACGGGGCCATGGCGGCGGTATTGTGACCTGATGGGCTTACAACGCAACTTCAAGATTGTCGGGATTTTTGCCCGGCTCTTTTACCGGGACGGCAAAAGCGGTTACATTGAATTAATCCCGCGTTTTTATGACTACATAACCAGCACCCTGCGTGTTTACCCGGAATTTGCCGGGATACTGGAGATTCTGGAGGAGCCTGAATGCGCGCCATGATCCTGGCCGCAGGCCGCGGTGAACGTTTACGACCATTGACGGATACGACCCCAAAACCACTTTTGGAAGTCGGCGGCAAAGCGCTAATCGAGCACCACCTTGATGCACTCGCGGCAGCCGGGTTCAGGGAAGTTGTTATCAACCTGTCCCACCTGGGTGAGCAAATACGGGACACGCTGGGGGATGGGTCCAAACGGGGGTTAAAGATCCACTACTCGCCCGAACCGGCCGGTGCACTGGGAACCGGTGGTGGTATCAGGCAGGCACTCCACCTGTTAGGCGAGGCGCCTTTTGCCATTATCAATGGTGACGTATTCACTTCCTACCCGCTGGCAAGACTGCGGGCCATCAAGTGTGATCACGCCCACCTGGTGCTGGTACCCAACCCCACCCACCACCCCAAAGGTGATTTTTCTTTACGGGGCGGCTATGTCAGTGAAGAAGGGCAGCCGTTGCATACCTTCAGCGGCATCAGTGTTTATAACCCGCGTTTCTTCGCAACCGCACCGACAGGCAACTTCTCCGTGGTACCCATGCTGCAGACGGCAATGACCCAGCAACAAGTGACGGGGGAACTGTACAGGGGCGTCTGGCATGACATTGGCACGCTGGAAAGACTCGAAAACCTGCGCAATCAGCTGACTTAGCCAGTAGAAGCTTTGCATCCCCATTTTTTCCGCTGCCAGGGCAAGCTCCCGGGTAACGGTGTGGACATCATAAAACCAGACCAGGCAAAAAATCAGGCTCAATGAGACTTTATTGACCTAGGTCGTAGTAATAACGGGTTTTGTGGTTATACTCGCGGTCAAATTAATTTTTCAGCAAACCTGTTTTTGTTGACAGAGTTGATAATTAAAGAACAGTGAGATCATTAATTAACGTAACCCTAGCTATAAATGGCAAACCATCCGGAGATTTCTTATGAGAATCGGTGTACCGAAGGAGTTATACGCGGGCGAGAAACGCGTTGCCACAACCCCAGACGTGGCTGCCCAGTTAATCAAGATGGGCTTTGATGTAGCGGTTGAATCCAATGCAGGTGCCGCTGCTAATTATTCTGATACAAGTTATGAAGCAGCCGGATGTTCCGTTGTTTCCGTGGACGAGATCTGGAACGATTCCGATATCGTGATGAAGGTTCGCGGACCTGATGACGAAGAAGCGTCCCGCTTGAAATCCGGACAAACGCTAATCAGCTTCCTCTGGCCGGCACAAAATCCGGAGTTACTTCAAAAGCTCACCGACAGCGGCGTAACAGCCCTCGCCATGGATAGCGTTCCACGCATATCCCGTGCCCAGAAAATGGATGCCCTCAGCTCCATGGCAAACATCGCCGGTTATCGGGCGGTGGTTGAAGCAGCCCAGCATTTCGGACGCTTTTTCACCGGCCAGATCACTGCTGCCGGTAAGGTGCCGCCAGCCAAGGTTTTGGTCATCGGTGCCGGTGTAGCCGGCCTGGCCGCCATTGGCGCCGCCAAGAGCATGGGTGCCATTGTCCGCTCTTTCGATACCCGTCCCGAGGTCAAGGAACAGATCGAAAGCATGGACGCCGAATTCCTGATGCTGGACTTTGAAGATGAAGACGGTTCAGGTGAAGGTGGCTACGCCAAGGTGATGAGCGATGAGTTCATCAAGGCTGAAATGGCATTGTTTGCCGAGCAGGCTAAAGACGTGGATATCATCATCACGACTGCATTGATTCCGGGTCGACCGGCTCCGCGCCTGGTGCTGGCGGATATGGTCGAGTCCATGAAAGACGGCAGTGTCATCGTCGATCTGGCCGCCGAACAGGGTGGTAACTGTGAACTGACCGAACCTGGAAAAGTAATCGAACATAATGGCGTTACCATTATTGGCTACACGGATATGGCAAGCCGACTGGCAGCACAGTCCAGCCAGCTGTATGCGAGTAACTTACGTCACCTGCTGACGGATATGACACCTGAGAAGGACGGTCAGATCATTGTTGACATGGAAGACGAGGCCATACGCGGCGCAACCGTGTGCAAGGATGGTAAGACCACCTGGCCACCACCGGCACCACAACTCTCCGTGGCGCCGCCCAAAGCAAAACCGGCCCCTGCGCCGGCCCCCGTGGCTGAAAAGAAACGCTCGGTTGCCGGACCCATCATCGGTATGGTCATAGCCGGGCTTGCCCTGCTTGGACTCGGTGCTGTTGCACCGGCTTCCTTTATGGCACATTTCACCGTCTTCGTACTGGCCTGCTTTGTTGGCTACATGGTGATCTGGAATGTGACTGCGGCGCTGCATACGCCTTTGATGAGCGTAACCAATGCAATATCCAGCATTATTATTATTGGTGCCCTGATACAGATCAGCTCAGAAAATGAAGTGATCATGTGGGTAGCAGTTGCAACCGTACTACTAACAAGCATCAACATCGCGGGTGGTTTTGCCGTCACGCGCCGTATGCTTGAAATGTTCAGGAGGTAGGGTCGTCATGAATATCGAAGGAATTATTTCTGTGTCGTATATCATTGCGACCATACTTTTCATCCTCGCCCTCGGCGGACTCTCCAACCAGGAGACAGCCAGGCGGGGTAACTGGTATGGCATTATCGGTATGGCGATTGCGCTTGTAGCGACCATACTGGGTATTGTCACTGCCAACTATATACCACTGTTTGTCGCGCTTCTCATCGGCGGCTCCATTGGTCTGATCGCTGCACGTCGTGTGCAGATGACCCAGATGCCTGAACTGGTTGCCATTCTGCACAGCCTGGTCGGTCTGGCCGCTGTTGCCGTAGGCTTTGCCAACTTCATGGATCCGGACAGGCTTGCTCACTACCTGGGTGTCGAACTGACCATCCATGATATCGAAACCTACCTGGGCATCCTGATTGGCGCCGTGACATTCTCGGGCTCCGTGATCGCGTTTGGCAAACTGTCCGGGCGTATGAGCGGTTCACCCCTGACCTTGCCGGGAAGGCATGTTTTCAACCTTGCCCTGCTGGTCGCAGCCATCTGGTTCGGCTACCAGTTCGTCGTGCAGTCAGCCGACGGTGGTGGCATGCAACCATTGATCATCATGACGGTTATCGCACTGGTTTTTGGTATTCACATGGTGATGGCCATCGGCGGCGCGGACATGCCGGTGGTAGTGTCCATGCTCAACAGTTATTCCGGTTGGGCGGCTTCCGCAACGGGCTTCATGCTGGGCAATGACCTGCTGATCGTTACCGGTGCACTGGTTGGTTCAAGCGGCGCCATTCTGAGTTATATCATGTGCCGTGCGATGAACCGCAAGTTCCTGTCGGTAATAGCCGGCGGTTTCGGAACAGGTGGTGGAACATCCGCAGCGGCATCCGGTGAGGACCAGGGTGAAGTGGTAGCGATCCAGGCTGAAGAAACCGCAGAGCTACTCGCCAATGCCAAGGAAGTCATGATTATTCCAGGCTATGGCATGGCTGTCGCACAGGCACAGCATATCGTTTATGAAATCACCAAGACCTTGCGGGCCAAGGGCGTCAATGTTCGCTTTGGTATACACCCGGTCGCGGGAAGAATGCCGGGGCATATGAACGTTTTGTTGGCCGAGGCCAAAGTTCCCTACGATATCGTTTTCGAGATGGATGAAATCAATGATGATTTCCCGAAGGTCGATGTGTCAGTCATCATCGGTGCCAATGACATCGTCAATCCTTCGGCGTTGACCGATCCTGATGGTCCGATTGGCGGGATGCCGGTACTCGAGTGCTGGAAAGGTGGAACCTCGATCGTACTCAAACGCAGTATGGCGACAGGTTACGCAGGCGTACAGAACCCGTTATTCTTCCTTGAGAACACCCGCATGCTGTTTGGTGACGCTAGCGAGACTCTGGATAAGGTGTTTAAAGCGCTTTAAACCAGCCTGAAACCTGCTTCAGGAAAGCCCCCTAAGCGCGAGCGATGGGGGCTTTTTTTGTCAGGAATCTGCATTTCAACTAGTATAATATTCAAATCATTATTGTCTTTAGTGTTGTACTGTGGTATAACACCTATACATAACCAGTACACAGGACATGAAAACGATGAAATTTAGCCGAACATTCGCTCTTATCGTCAGTGCAAGCCTGGTTTTTACTGCGTGCAGTAAAGAACCTGATGAAGCGACTGCAAATCTCAAAGAAAGCACCAACTCGCTGCTTGCTTATGTTCCAACTGATACCGCCTATGTTTTTGCCGATTTGGAACCGGTTCCTGTGGAGATCACCGACGCTTACGTCGCGCGCTTTCAACCGGTACTGGATGTGATGTCCGGGCACATTGAAAAGTTCAAGGCGGGTTTCGAAGCGGGTGAGTTTGAGGATAACCAGCCTGCACAACTGGCCATGGCTGTCCTCGACGAGCTGGGTGGCGACTTAAGCACCGAAAACCTCGAGAACATGGGGATTTCCTTGCAAGCCCATCACGCCATGTATGGAACAGGCGTGTTCCCGGTTATCAGAACCGGTCTGGCCGATGAGCAGAAACTGCGCGATGCAATTGCAAGAATCGAAGTAAAAATGGGCTTTGAGTTACCTGTAAAGGACCTCAACGGCAGCCCATACTGGCGCATTACTGAAGATCAGATGCCGGTGGCAATATATATGGCCATTTTTGATCAGCAACTGGCTGTCAGCGTTTTTCCTGTCACCAGTGAAGACCGCCTGCTGCCAGCATTTCTCGGTCATGAAATGCCTGCCGACAGCATGGCTTCCAACAACGTCTTAGCCACCATGAACAGCGATAAAGGTTACACCCGGTATGGCTCAGGTTTTGTGGATATGCAAAAAATGGCGGATGAAATCATCAACCCAAACAGCGACACGCGCAGCTTTCTGAGTCCCGAAATGAGTGCCCGGCTGGACACCCTTGATTCGGTATGTGTTGCAGAAATAGAGGCCATGATTGCCAAGGCGCCACGAATGACGGCAGGAACCACACGCCTGACCGCCAACGAAATAGCGGTGCGCTATGACCTCGAGATTGAGAATTCCCTGGCCAACGGACTGGCAGCACTGGTATCAAGTATACCTTCCGCCAGCGATGGTAACTTCCTGCTCTCCGCATCATTGGCAATAAAGGTCGGAAAACTGCGCAGCTTTGTTCTTGAAAAGGCCACTGCCATTTTTGAAAACCCTTATCAATGTGCAAACTTCCAGCAACTCAATGAGCGGGCGGGAGTGTTGATGACGCAGCTTAAAACGCCCATGCCTCCCATGGTCAACAATTTGATGGGCTTGCGCGTCCGGATGGATGATTACGACCCCGCCATGACAATTACCGATGGCAACGGCCTTTTGGCGCTTCACGTCGACAAACCTGAAATGTTTGTGGGGTTGGCAAGTATGATGATACCCGGCTTTGAAAACCTCGATCTGGCCAATCAGTCCGAACCGGTGAAGATCCCTGCAGAAATGCTGCGCATGGAAGGTGTTGACGTTTTCGCGCTGATGAGTGACGAGGCAATTGGCGCAGCGATTGGCGAGAAGCATGTCAAGGACCTCGCCGGCTTCATGAGTGAAAAAAGCCAGGACAACAGCACCCTGTTCTCCATCTCCTATGACATGGCGAAACAAATGGAAATCCAGGCCGCACTGGAAGAACAATTCCAGCTTGAGATGGTTGAGGAAGATGATGGGGTGGTTAATGAGTATGCCGATGCCGTACAAAAAGCATATACCGATATCCTCGGCCACTCCCGTGTTGATGTTCGTTTGACCGCTGATGGCCTGCAAATAGACAACAGTGTGACGTTCAAGTAGACCTCTGCAAATGTGTATAGGAAAAGGGCCGCGAATGCGGCCCTTTTTTTGCCAATCAATAACGAAAATGCTTGATCATCTCACCCTTCTGTCCAATCTCAGTCATGGCTTCGATGCCAATCTGCAGGTGTAGATCCACCCAGTTTTCAGTGACTTTCTTATCGGACTCCTCGGTTTTAACACCTTCGGGCGTCACCGGTACGTCCGATACCAGCAGAAGTGCACCGTGTGCGATCTCATTTGCGTGTGCAACAATGAACATGGTCGCTGTTTCCATATCGATACCGATACAGGTCATATCCTGGAGTTTCTTATGGAAAGCTTCATCGTGCTCCCAAACCCGGCGATTGGTGGTATAGATAACGCCGGTCCGGTAATCAACGCCGTGTTCCAGAATTTTGTCTGACACAAACTTGTGTAATTTGAATGAAGGTAAAGCCGGGACTTCGGGCGGGAAATAGTCATCGCTGGTGCCCTCCCCGCGTATGGCGGCAATTGGCAAAATAAAGTGACCGATTTCGGTCGATTTCTTCAGACCACCACATTTACCAAGAAACAACACACCCTTTGGCATGACCGCCGTCAACAAGTCCATGATAGTGGCTGCATTACTTGAGCCAATGCCATAGTTGATGATGGTCAGGCCATCGGCGTTGGTGGCCGCCTGCATGGTGCGATCTTCACCGTAAATCTTGCAACCAAACATTTTCGAGAAGCGCCGCACATAATCACCAAAGTTGGTGACCAATATGTACTCTCCGAATTCATCCAGCGGCATGCCCGTATATCGCGGCAGCCAGTTATGGGTGATCTCCGCCTTTGTCAGCATAAGCTTATTCCTTGTTAGATTTGAGCACTTCACGCGCCAATGGAATGGTAATTCTGCGTTTATGAATCAAGGCTGCCTGCTGGAGGTTTTCAACGGTGTGAATCAATGCAGCCATGCTTCGGTCGTGGTGTTTGAGCAGGTACTTTTGAACATCTTCAGGCAGGACAAGACCAAGGGCATCACAATGCAGATTGATCACAGCCAGTTTATCATGGTCTTCCAGCGGCAACAGTTGCAAACGCAAGCCCCAGGCCAGTCGGGATGCCAGGTCCGGCAACCCGAGTGTTAGTGCCGATAATCGCTCACGGCTACTGACGAGCAGTCGGCCATTGGCTTCCCTGATTCGGTTGAAGCAATGAAACAGTGCTTCTTCCCACGCACTGTCACCCGCTATAACGTGCAAGTCATCCACGCAGACAAGATCCAGGTTTTCCAGACCTTGCAGCGATGCGATGGCATCCTTTGGCAGACGTTTGAGTGCGAGGTAGAACGCGCGACCCTGGCGCTCGCGGGTCTCGACACATAGCGCATTGAGCAAATGGGTTTTACCGCTGCCCTCAACACCTGACAGGAAGATATTCGAACCCGGCTCAACAGCCAGGTGTTGCAGTGCTTTAACAACTGCACCATTAGGACCTACGACAAAATTCTCAAAACGACTGTCGCGCAAAGGTGCTAACTGCAATGGTATTTGCGGGGAAAACAACATGGGTCTAATTATCCGCGTCTGCCGATGATGTATACAACTCGCTTTGTCTATATTTCTGAAGCATGTTGCGAACCAGCACGTTAAGTGCTGCAGCAACCGGCAAGGCCAGCAAAATTCCCAGGAAACCAAACAACTGCCCCCCGGCCAATACCGCAAAGATAACGGCGACCGGATGCAAGCCAATACTGTCCCCGACCAGTTTGGGCGTCAAATACATACCTTCGGCCGACTGCCCCAAGCCAAAAACCAGTAGAACCATGACCGGATGAAAAACATCCTGAAACTGAAAAATGGCAGCCACCACAGCAACCAGCACGCCGACGATGGAACCCAGGTAGGGGACGATACTGAGTAATCCGGCCCCCATACCAATAAGAACCGCCAACTCAAGCCCGACAAGTGACAAGCCGGCAGAATAAATGACGCCGAGAGCAAGCATGACCATTAACTGCCCACGGAAAAATGCACCCAGCACCTCGTCCACTTCGGTGACGGTTCGGCTGATTTCAGCTTCCATGGTGCGTGGTAACAGGTCATGACCTGCCCGAACCAATGAATCCCAGTCTCTCAGTAAATAGAATGTCACCACCGGAATCAGAATCAGGTTGGTCAAAAGTGCCGCCACAGCCATGCCGCCGCGTGATACGTAATCAACAACCTTGAATGCTGCCGCGCTGATTTCCCGCCAGTAGTCCTTCAACATCTGGGCAAACTGGGCCGAATCAAAACCCTTCAGCTCGATCCCTAACTTACCCGCAAGCCAGGGCAATACGGTGCTGGAAAACCACTCGATCCAGCGTGGAAACAGATGAATGAGAGTGCGTACCTGTTCAACCAGCAATGGGATGATGATCAGCAAGCCAACGGTCAGTAAAATCAGCATCAGGACAAACACAATACTGACGGCCAATGTCCGGCCAAACTTCCATCGCCCCACCGAGACTCTCTGCAAACGGTCGGTGAGAGGATCGCCAAGATACGCCAGTACAGCTGATATCGCGAACGGCGTAATCACAGGCGCCAGCAGATAAATCAGCCAGCCACCGCCGGCCAGCAGTGCCAGGACCAACCAGTTACGGGAATCTTTGGTCATTGGGTGTTCTCAACGCTCATTCTAGTGCAAAAACTCATATTCGTAGTCACTGCCCGCCCTTGCCGGCAATAACATCGACCCTGACTCGAAAGCATCAGTCAGGTGCTCCGCCGAGGCGTTGAGATACAGACGAAAATTCACGATACCCGGGTTTGCGCCAAGAATATCAACTGAATCTACCAGGCTCAGATTTTGTAAATAGTCAAGACAGTCTGCATAGGCGCTGGCGTTATTGAGACCACCAATGGTGAGATCCATGATCGAATCCCCTTGTTCTGATGCCGCAATAGCATTATTCATGGCGATTTGATCAGCCATCACATTCATACCTTCTGACAGTGCATACATCAATTCGAAATCACTGCTCTGCCAATTCATGTTCTGTCCCCCGCTGGCCAGGTTCCAGCGTACGACCCATTGTGGCCCTTCACGCCGTGCGGCAATGATGGCCACGCCATCCTCCGGTGCGCCGCGCTCAACCAGGTAGTCAGTGAAGCCACCCCAGACGAGACGCATATCAACCAACTGCAACTCCTCTTCATCCAGCTCCGGCCAACCCACCGGCAAGCCCCGTGCGGCTGCAACCTGCTCCATGGACTCCCACGCATAGGCAAACTCAAGCGGCTTCAACTGCCGGTTCAGACCATCGTCAATGACCACCCACAATTGCACCTCGGGCCGTTCCTGCCGCCATCTCGGCAAGGCCAGTTGCTGCACAACGCTATCGACTTCAGCCTGCATAAACTGTGCCACCAGGCGCAACTCCCCGGTGATCTCACCATCAGCACCGGTAAGGTCTACCGTGGAATATCGATAAGAACGCAGGTACCGGTTTGAATTGTTGAGTGCGTCATCAAGTGCGGGTGATGACGGTATTTCACGCTGGCCACTGAGTTTTTGTAAAACCTGGATGAGTGCTTCCGGTATGGCCTGGGTTCGATCGGCCTCTGTCTGGCTGGCGACAACAACTTCACCCGAATACAGGTTGATATCAGCCACAGCACAGGTGGCTGTCAAATGCAGCGTAACAATTATCAGCAGTATTTTTTTCATCTGCACTACCAGGTAAAAATTGGGTTATTTCAAGCCCCAATAAGATAACATAGGACACCACATACAAGCATGAATAAACGGACCCCGCAATTGAATATCAAAACCGAAAACCCCACCGGATTGAATTACCTTGATGCCGGTGTTGACATTGACGCAGGAAACGAACTGGTCGAACGGATTAAACCGGCCGTCAAATCCACCCATCGCAGCGGCGTCGTCTCCGGACTCGGAGGCTTTGGCGGTCTCTTCCAGCTCGACACTGCACGTTACAAAGAACCCTTGCTGGTTTCAGGCACAGATGGTGTTGGCACCAAGTTATTGTTAGCCAAGTTACTGGATAAGCATGACACCATTGGTATTGACCTGGTCGCCATGTGTGTCAATGACATCCTGACCTGTGGTGCTGAGCCCCTGTTTTTTCTTGACTATTACGCCACCGGAAAGCTGAAGATCGACAACGCACAGGCCGTTATAGAAGGCATCGCAGAAGGCTGCCGGCAAGCCGGCTGTGCACTCATTGGCGGCGAAACTGCCGAAATGCCGGGTATGTATGATCATGACGAGTATGACCTTGCAGGTTTTACCGTTGGTGTGGTCGATCGCGCGCAATTGATCAATGGCAGCCAAATCAAAGAAGGGCATGTCGTCCTGGGTCTTGAATCATCAGGCCCTCACTCAAACGGCTATTCTCTGATCCGTAAGGTGCTGGAAACATCGGGAGACGCGCCATCCATGCCCCTGGGAGAAACCACGCTCGGTGACGCATTGCTTGCTCCCACAAAAATATATGTAAAAACCCTGTTGCCCCTGATTGAGCACCATCAAATAGATGGACTTGCCCATATCACCGGCGGTGGTATCAGCGAAAACATCACCCGTGTCATTCCGGATGAGTTCGGGCTCGAAATCGACCTGTCAGCCTGGCAACTACCGGCTGTTTTCCAGTGGCTACAATCCCGGGGCGGCATCGAGGAGCAGGAAATGCTGCGCACTTTCAATTGCGGTATCGGCATGGTGCTACTGGTCGCTGAAGCATCTGTCGATGATGTTTGCAAAGCCCTGGCCGAAGCAAACGAGCCTGTCTACCGGCTCGGACGGGTGATAAAGGGTTCTGACACCAGTCAACGGGTCAGTTATATCCGCTCATGACACAAGAAAGTTTGAAAGCTGCAGTGCTGATATCCGGTACCGGCAGCAACCTGAAAGCACTCATTGATGCCGTAGCGACACAAGGTTTGCAACTGGATATTGTGCAGGTTATTTCCAACCGTGCAGAGGCACCGGGAATAGTCCACGCGACCAGCGCCGGCATCCCTGTCTCCGTTATCAGTCACGCCGGCTTCCCGGACCGCCAGTCACACGATGCTGCAGTCGCCGAAGTCCTGGAAAGAAGCCGGGCGGAGTTAATCATTCTCGCCGGCTATATGCGTATCCTCAGTGAGGAGTTCACCACGCGCTACAACGGCCGCATGATCAATTTGCACCCTTCCCTGCTACCCAAATACAAAGGCCTGGATACGTATAACCGTGTTTTACTGTCCGATGACAACGAGACCGGTGCCAGTATTCACTTTGTCACCGCCGGTCTTGATTCAGGCCCTGTCATTTCACAGATTACCATACCGGTTTTGCCAGGTGATGATGCAAGCACACTGAAACAAAGACTTGGCCCACTGGAACACGTACTGCTGACCGCAACCGTCAGATTATTTTGTGATCGTGACATCGCCTACAGGGACGATACAGTCTGGTACCAGGGTCAGGCTATTGAGCAGCCGATACAAATTGGGCCGGATGGCAACCTGTTAAGCAATCAGCGCTAATCCTGCGGCAACTCCGTACGCAAACCCAGTGCATGAATTTCGTTCCCCATCAGTTTACCCAGGGTGGCGTATACCATGCGGTGCCGTGCCAGCGTGGGTTTGCCTGCAAATGCCGCACAGCGGACCACGGCCTCGAAATGAACACCATCATCGCCCGTCACGGTTACTTCCGCATCCGGCAAGCCTTTAAGTATCATTTGCGCTATTGTTGTGCTATCCATAAACTATCTTCCTTTGTTACCCGCAGATGCTTTTGAAAAAAATATCTGCAGGGAGAACATTCAAATTAAACAAACCGCATGGCCGGAGGGCAAACGGACTTGACCTTTCAGAAGCAGTTATCATAGTGGATTATATTGCCATTAAGAACTTTCCTTCCAATCGGGCTACTCATCCTGTCCCTGTCCATTTTGGTCCGGATCTGAACCAAGGTTGTGACGCCGGGTGCTAATTGCAATCATTCAATTGGTTGCAGGGTTTCTGTTGCTGGTCTGGGGTGCAGACCGGTTGGTTGCAGGTGCATCGGCATTTGCACGTAACCTCGGTGTTTCACCACTCATTATCGGCCTGACCATCATTGGTTTTGGAACATCAGCACCTGAGCTGGTGGTCTCTGCCGTTGCGACCCTGAAGGGAAACTCAGGTCTGGCCGTTGGCAACGCGATTGGCTCAAATATCGCCAACATGGGACTGGTGCTGGGCGCGACCGCCTTGATATATCCATTGCGCATGGAATCAACTGCACTGAAACGTGAATATCCGATGTTACTGTTGATCATGCTGGTGTGCTTTTTTATGGGCTTGAACGGTGTATACAGCCGTGCTGAAGGCTGGATTTTGCTCGCCGGTTTGCTCGCTGTTGTTATCTGGATTATTCGCATCGGTCTGCACCGACCGCTTTCAGATCCGTTGGCGGAAGAGTTTGACGCTGAAATCCCCAAGGACATACCAACAAAAATAGCCCTGTTCTGGTTGGCCGTCGGGCTTGTCGTCCTTCCGGTCAGTTCGACCTTCCTGGTCGATGGTGCAATTACGATAGCCCGTTTTTTACACGTCACTGATACCGTGATCGGTCTGACCATCGTGGCACTGGGCACCAGCCTGCCGGAACTTGCGACAGCGATCACCGCTGCCCTGCATAAGGAAGACGACCTGGCGATAGGCAATATCATCGGTTCCAATATTTTTAACTTACTGGGTGTTCTGGGTATTGCATCAGTTATTCAGCCGATAACGTTGCTTCCTATCATCCTGGCACGTGATTTCCCCGCCATGTTCCTGATGACCGGTGCGCTCTATCTCATGGCATCAGATTTTCGCGGACCAGGCCGCATTGGCAGACGCTCGGGGAGCGTGCTTTTGCTCATGTTTGTTGGCTATATCATCATGGTTTGGCTAAGCTCGACCAGAATTCAAGCAAATTTGATGGGCTGAACTGCCGGTGCATCGATATTTCGATCAATTGCCAGTATTCAATTCGGGGTAGAATGCCGGGTATGGATGCTGCGCTAAAACAAAGAGCTTCAAAAATCAGGATGCTGGTGTTGGACGTCGATGGCGTACTGACCGATGGCAAGCTTTATTTTGACCACGCCGGTAATGAAATGAAGGCGTTCAATACGCGTGATGGACTGGGTATGAAAGCGCTGCAACGGGTTGGAATAGAAGTTGCCGTTATTACCGGCAGAAAATCCGAGGCCGTTTCGTACCGCATGAGCCAATTGGGCATTGCGCACGTTTACCAGGGCCGTGAAGATAAACTGGATGCATTTCTGGATTTACTCAAAATCACCAGGCTGGATGCACAGCAGGTCTGTTTTGCCGGTGACGACTGGATCGACCTTCCGGTGCTCATGAGGGTTGGGTTGGCCGTTTCGGTGGCTGATGCGGAAGATCAGGTCAAACAACAGGCACACTGGATAACCCAACGTAATGGCGGCCACGGTGCGGTCAGGGAAATTTGCAACCTGATCCTGAAAGCACAGGGAAAAGACCAGACCATTCTGGATGAAATTCTGGCATCATGATCACTCGTAAAACACGAAACGGAATGACCATCCTGATACTGCTTGGCGCGGTTAGTTTTTGGCTGAGCCGCTCACAGGACGAAGACCAGCCGGCACCAGTGGCAGGCCTGGACCCGGAATTAAACTACGTATTGCGTGACTTTGAATTACAGTTTTACGATGAATATGGCCAACCCACAGTTAACATGCAGGCACCGGTATTGAGAAATGATCCCACGCTGCAACTGGGCACCATCGAAAATCCGGTGGTCAGGTTGAATCAAGCTGAAGCCGTCTGGGATATGATCGCAGACACCGCGACGGTGACTGCGGACAAGGAGCATGTTCAGTTGATAGGAAAGGTTTTTATAAAGCGAAATGAACCCGCGACCGGACGTTGGGTCGAACTCAATACCCACGAAGTGGGGATAGAGGTTACACCACAAACTGCTGTCACCGACCAGGCAGTCAGAATGTTCGACGGTTATAACCAGGTTGATGCAATCGGCCTCGAACTGAATTTGAAAACGAAAACCTATACATTTAAACAACAGGTTAAAGCCACTTATGTCGTCAATTAACCAACCATTAACCAGACATCACCGTTTTTGTGTCTATTTGTGCCTGATTTTTCTGAGCCTGCCAGTGATGGCTCTGGAGTCTGACCGGCAGAAACCGCTGGAAGTCAGCGCGAATTCTACTGAAGGCACACTGGGTGATGGTGTAACCACCTTGCGCGGAAGTGTCGATATTCGCCAGGGCACCTTACGTATTACCGCCGATGAAGCGGAAGTCAAAAAAATTGATGGGCGCGTGGCATCGGTGACCTTTCGCGGTCAACCGGCCTTTCTTGAACAGGACATCGAGGAACAGGGTCTGGTGCAGGCTACGGCCAACGTTATTGAGTATCAGGTGGCCAGTGGAATCGTGACGATGACAGGGAATGCAGATGTGAAGCATCCGCAATACCAGATTTCCGGCGAACTTCTGACCTATGACCTCAACATCCAGCACTTCCAGGGCAGTGGCGATCAAAATGGCAATGGCAGAATTCATATCCTGCTTGACCCGGAATTGATCAACAATGATGGTGATAAGAAAAACAAGAAAAATGAGGACAAGGTGAACGACGCGGACCCCGGTCCGGATAGTCCAGCACCCGGCACAACTGACCCTGGCAAGGAAATCAACTGATATGCTCAAGGCAAAAAACCTGCACAAGTCCTACCGCAAAAAAGAAGTTGTTCGTGGCGTAAACATTGATGTTGGACCCGGCCAGGTCGTTGGTTTACTAGGCCCTAACGGGGCGGGCAAGACAACCTGTTTCTATATGATCGTCGGCCTGATCCCGACCGACAAAGGCAGCATCACCGTTGATGATGTAGATATTACCCACAAACCGGTGAATGTGCGTTCCAGCCTGGGGGTCGGATACCTGCCGCAGGAAGCATCCGTATTTCGTAAGCTGTCGGTACAGGACAACATCATGGCAATCCTGGAGTTACGCCGTGACCTGGATCTCAATGAAAGAAAAGAGATGCTGCAAACCCTGATGGAAGAGTTGGGGGTGTCTCATCTTGCCAGCCAGATGGGCCAGGTTCTGTCGGGTGGTGAGCGCCGCAGGGTGGAAATTGCAAGGGCACTGGCTGCCAGGCCGAGATTTATCCTGCTCGATGAGCCTTTTGCCGGCATTGACCCTATTTCAGTCAGGGAAATCCAGGGAATCATCAATCAACTGACCGATCAGGGTATCGGTGTTCTGATCACTGACCACAATGTCAGGGAAATGCTGGACATCTGCCACCATGCATATATTCTCAATGATGGACAGGTACTGGCAGAGGGTAATGCGGAAGCTCTGCTGGCAAATGAGAGAGTACGTGAGGTTTACCTCGGCGATGAATTCCGGCTCTGATAAGCACAGGACCCATTAAACAATATTTATGGTAAACCCGTCACTACAACTCCGAATCACGCAGAAACTGGCGATGGCCCCCCAGTTGCAACAGGCGATTCATTTATTGCAACTCAATCGTATTGAATTACGCGACTATATCCAGGACCTGGTAGACACCAACCCCCTTCTGGATCATGAAGAGAACGCTGATGAAGCGGACCAGGGGGATAAGGAAAGCAAGGATACATCCCTCGACTTTGAGGAATCCAAAACCGGCAAAACAGAGAGTGAGCAGGATTATTCATCTGACGACTATGACGATCAGTCATGGCAAAATGAACAGGACCCGTGGACTGACAATGCCGGCTGGTCTGACGACTTCTCGGAACGACAGTTTGAAGATACCAGCAGCGCCTCATTGCGTGAGCATTTACTGGCGCAAATCCGGCTTGCGCACTTCAACGACATTGACACTGCCATCGCAACGGCCATCGTCTATGAGCTTGATGATGATGGTTTCCTGGCCGATGACATCCCGGTAATACGCCAGAGCCTGTTACCGGAGATACAGGTTGAAGAAGACGAAATTCTTGCCGTATTACACCGTGTGCAAAGACTGGAACCTGTCGGTGTCGCCAGCAGAGGCCCGGGCGAATGCATCAAGGTCCAGTTGCAGGCCCAACCTGCCGGAACACCCGGTAGAGAACTGGCCATCCGCCTGGCACGTGACTTCCTCAAACTGGTTGCAAATAATGATTATGAGGAAATGCGCCGTGCAACCGGGGCAACATCGGAAAACCTCAAAAACGCACTTGAACTGATCAGGGGACTGGAGCCACGCCCTGGTGCCCGTTTCGACAACCGTCGCGATGAATACCTGATCCCCGATGTTTTTGTTCGCCGTGATGGTAATGAATGGGTCACCACACTCAGTCCGGAAAGCAATCCCAGTTTGCGTCTGAACAAGTTCTACATCAACCTGCTGAGAAAATCCGGTGGCAAAGATGCAGAGTATTTGCGTGGCCGCCTGCAGGAAGCGCGCTGGCTGTTGTCCAGCCTTGAGCTACGAAACAAAACCCTTTTGAAAGTGTCACAATGTATAGTGGATACTCAACAAGGCTTTCTCGAAGATGGCGAAATTGCCATGAAGCCCCTGATACTGAAAGATGTTTCAGAGCAGGTCGGGGTTCATGAATCGACCGTATCGAGAGCGACAACACGTAAGTACATGCTGACGCCAAGAGGTATATTTGAACTGAAATACTTCTTTTCCAGTCATGTGCGCACGGTTGATGGTGGCACGATAAGTGCAACTGCCACCAAGGCCAGAATTCAACTATTAATTGAAAATGAACCTGCAGATCAGCCTCTGAGTGACCAGGAGATATCGCACCTTCTTCGTGAAACCGGTATTTGTGCGGCGCGTCGCACGATCGCAAAATATCGCGAATCACTGGGTGTGGGGTCGTCCAGTGAGCGCCGTCGGGCAAATCGTCGAGAGGTTGAGTTCTAAATTGGGAAAGCATAGAAAATTCGTTATCTGACGTATAGACTGTACGTATACCTTATTCAGTAAGGAAAACACTAAAAAGGAGATTGTTGATGCAAATCGATATTACCGGACACCATGTTGATGTCACTCCCGCGCTTCGTGCTTATGTCACTGAGAAAATGCAAAAATTAGTACGTCATTCCGATCAGGTGATATCAATTCGCGTGATTTTGAAGGTGGAAAAGCTGGAGCAACTGGCAGAGGCGAACGTCAATGACGGCGGCCACACCATTTTCGCTTCCGTTACCGCAACCGATATGTATGCATCAATCGATAAACTGATTGACAAGCTGGATCGTCAGTTACGCCGGCGCAAAGATCGCTTCACCAATCGTCCGCATATCAAGCACGAACCCGTGAGTTCAGAGGGTGGATTCTGAAACAACATACTACTTACCTGATCACCGGATAAAGAAGACCTGCGATGCTGGATAGTGACCTGCTGAGTCCAGCCCGTATTCTTGCGGGCGTCAGAGTAAACAGCAAGAAACGCTTGTTTGAGTTTATCAGTACCACGCTTGCCACAAAGAACCCCGAGTTGAATTCACGGGAAATCTTTGAAAGCATTTGTGTCAGGGAACACCTCGGCAGCACGGCACTGGGTAACGGTATTGCCGTGCCGCACGGGCGTATAAGTGGTACCGAGGAAGTTCAGGCCCTTTTCTTACAGCTAAGCAAACCCCTGCCCTTTGATGCCGAAGACAGCCAACCGGTTGACCTGGTTTTCGCTTTGACCGTTCCGGAAAACTGCACAGGTGACCACAAAAAACTGTTGTCGGACATTGTTGAGCGCTTCAGTGATCAAGAGCTGCTTGAACAGTTACGCAATGCTGCAGACGCCAATGAAATCTGGCAATTGCTTTCCAGTTCACACGCTTGATGAATGCGCATGGATAGTGCAAAACAGGACGTCATCATTGTCAGCGGCATGTCAGGTGGTGGCAAATCCACCGCATTAAACGCACTTGAAGACCTCGGGTACTACTGTATTGACAACCTGCCCGGCGCCATGCTGCCGGATTTTGGACCGCAAATTTCCGCTAATCCGGTGCTTTACAAAAAGGTTGCCCTGGGTATTGATGCACGCTCGCGTGAGTCGGATTTGCAGGTTGTCCTCGACTGGATGTATGCACTCCGGAAAAGCGGTGTTAGTTGCAGGTTATTATTCGTCACCGCAAAAAGCTCGGTTCTTATAAAGCGATTCAGCGAAACCAAGCGCCGCCATCCACTCACCGGCAGCGACAAGGTTCTGCCTGATGCCATTGAGAATGAGGCACAACTACTGGAGTCGTTACGTCATTACTCCGATCAGGTCATTGACAGTAGTGATACTAACATTCATCAACTGCGCCGCCAGGTTTGGAATTTCGTAGACCGCCGCTCCAGTGACATGAGCATTGTGTTTCAGTCATTTGCCTACAAGCATGGCGTTCCGAAAGATGCTGACTTCATATTTGATGCCCGGATTCTCCCAAACCCTTATTGGGAGGAGGGCTTACGGACGCTAACCGGTAAAAGTGAATCCGTCAGGCTATGGCTGGAAAAAGACTCTCAAGTCATAAAAATGTCAGAGGACATAGAAAACTTCATGCGAACCTGGTTACCGGCCATCCAGGATTCACAGCGTAGCTATGTGACCATTTGCATTGGTTGTACCGGTGGCAAACATCGATCGGTTTTCCTGGCTGAAAGACTGGCAAAATCACTTGGCAAACAACACGAGAACGTACTGATTCACCATCGCGAAATGTCGTCCTGGAGCGATAGCTGAACACCCGGGAAAAACTCTTAGCGCAATATCCCCCCCTAAATACTGCCTCCTTGTTACAATAGGCTTGTTACCCAAACCGCCGAATATAATTTGGCGGTTTTCCTTAAATCACCAAAGGTTGACGATTATGATGCGGGAACATCAGCACGAAGAAAAAACAGCCCGTCATCTGGATCGCTTGTCCGAAGCACTGGACAGCGGCGTTCAGTCACAGGTCAAAAAACTGCTCAACAGCCTCAATGGCGCCGAGATTGGCGATTTACTCGAATCACTTCCTCAATCCAGGCGTCAGCTTGTCTGGAACCTCGTAAAAGTTGATCTCGACGCTGACGTACTACTCGAGGTAAATGATGAAGTACGTGCGGGCCTGATCCGTGACACCTCGCCCGATGAGCTGGTCCAGGCGGTTGGCGATCTGGATATTGATGACCTTGCCGACATCCTGAACGACCTGCCGGATGCAGTTATCACCGAAGTCTTGCGCGCAATGGACAGGCAGGACCGTGAAAGACTGGAACAGGTCATGTCATACCCGGAGGACTCGGCCGGCGGCCTGATGAACCCCGACGTGGTAACGGTTCGCCCGGATGTCACGCTGGATGTTGTCCTGCGTTATCTTCGGCTCAGGGGAGAATTGCCGGATGTCTTCGACCAGTTGTTTGTTGTTAACCGGACCGGCATATACCTGGGACAGCTTAAACTCGCTGATGTACTAACCTCTGAACCATCCTCCCTGGTTCACGACTTAATTGATACATCAACAGAAGCAATTCCTGTCAATATGTCAGCCCGGCAGGTTGCCCTGGAGTTTGAACACGATGACCTGGTATCCGCCCCGGTTATTGATAAGAGTGGTTATTTGCTCGGACACATCACCATTGATGACGTCGTCGACGTTATCCGTGAAGAAGCTGAGCATATGGTTCTGACCTCTGCCGGTCTGGATGAAGAAGATGATATGTTTGCCCCCGTGCTGCATTCTGCACGCCGGCGTTGGGTCTGGTTGGGCGTCAACCTGATTACCACCCTGTTGGCAGCCGTCGTGCTGTATGCTTTCCAACCCACCCTGGATCAACTGGTCGAACTGGCCGTTCTGTTTCCGGTCGTCATGAGTATGGGTGGTATCGCCGGCACGCAGACACTCACACTGATGGTCAGGGGCATGGCAACCGGACAGGTCAGCGCCCGTAATTCGATGGCCATTTTGCGTAGAGAAATGGCTGTTGGTCTGCTAAACGGAATCCTGTTTTCAATCGTCATTGCCGCTATCGCTTATGCCTGGTATGGCAACGTCGGGCTGGGACTGGTGATGGCTTTTGCCATCCTGGCAAACCTTCTAGCCGGTGCGCTGGCGGGTGCATTGATACCGGTCATTTTGAAACGGATGTCGATTGACCCTGCTCTGGCCGGTGGCGTGGTATTGACCACCGTGACCGATGTAGTTGGTATCCTGGCTTTTGTTGGTGTCGCCAGTTACCTTTTGCTCGCGGTCTAGAGCCGACTGAGAACGTCACAGATCATGGACATATTACTGATCACCCAGGAGCCTCCTTTAGCAGCCGATGCGGTCGCTACCGGTAATGCTGTGCGAACTGCGCAACTTGCCGGCGCCTTGCGTCGCGCAGGTCACAGCATCACACAGACCTGGCTGGACAATAAGAAGGGTGAGCAAAAAAGCAGGCAAGCCGGCGCCTTTCACAGCCGCGATGAACTGCAGGCATGCATAAGCAGGCAACAGCCTGATGCGATCCTTGTCTCGTACTGGGAACTCCTCGAATTGCTGCCATTTGATTTACCACAACCGGTGATTCTTGATTTTGTAGCGCCCAGACCACTTGAACTACTATTTGAACACCCCGAACGGGTGCAGGCCGAATTACAACGATTACAGAGCAACCTGTCCAAATGCGACCTGTTGCTTAGTGGCAACCCATCTCAACGTGACTTACTCTGGTTTACCTTATTACGCGCAGGGTTTGACCTGCGCGGCTGCGAGCCCGTACTGGTTGTACCCTTGTCGGCAGAACCCGCCGGCAGACCACTGTCACAACCGGTTACCGGTGACTGGACCCTGGTGAGTGGAGGGGTACACTGGCCCTGGCGGAAGTCGGACGACTACTGGCATGCCATCCAGGACATGAAAAATGACCCGGGGTCTGATACACCGCGCCTGGTGCTTTTTGGTGGACCTTACCGCTGGCAGGAGGATCGTAAGGATAATGCCAGGGGGGCGGGAGAAAACAGTACCGAAGCCGGCTCGGGCCAGGCAGACGCTGATCAGTACAACACCCAGGGACTCGCACCCTACTCCCACTTCAGTCGCTTCCTGCTGGAATCTGCCCATATCGGACTTGAACTGGCAGACGCGAATATTGAAAGGGAGTACAGCCAGTCATTCCGGTCGCTGGAGTTTCTGCGGCATGGTCTACCCCTGATCTGCAATGACTATCTGCCCATCGCCGCGCTGATTAAGCAATATGAAGCCGGCTGGACCATCAACGGACCGGATGAGATTGCGCCGCTACTGCGCGATATCATGAAACACCCGGGTGAGTGGCAACGACGTTCAGAGAATGCACTTCGCCTGGTTGAAGAGGTTTTGAACCCCGACAAAACCGTTAAGCCACTGCTGGATTGGCTCGAACTACCCGCAAAAGCGCCTCGACTACCGGTGGCAAGGGAAAAGCCCGCGCCTGTTGTTCTTGGTACACCGCCATTAAAGGAACGATTGAAGCGGCAGGCCCGTTTATTACGGCGTGTTGTTCTCAGCCGGTTGTTTCGAATCCGAAAGACTGAAAGCCCCGCTGACAATATCCTGATAGTTACACGGAGTGACTTATTTCCTGCAGACCATGGGGCCGCAGTGAAAATTGTCGAAACCGCCCGTGGTCTTTCCCTAAATGGTCCAAAAGTTGGCATCGTCAGTGATGATCGCAATCAATGGTGGATATTTGAAAACGGTGAAAAGACCGAATGCCGCTTACCATTCTGGCTTCGTTTTCTCAGCTTGCCACGCTCACTGACGCGTCTTTTACATTTCAGCAAGGATTTACCAGAAAGCAACAGTTTTCTGTACCTTCCGTTGACCGATAACAGCTTTTTCTGGCACTGCCTGTATGCCGCCAGAAAGCTCAATGCTGGTATCCTCCAGGCTGAGTTTCCAGCCTATGCGAAGCCATGTATCGAGGCCCGCGAAATACTGAACGCAGCCGTTGTTCTTGTTGAACACAATGTGGAATATTCAAGGCTCAAAGCACAGGTAGCCGAGCTTTCAGACACACAGTTTCGAAACCTGAGGGCAATAGAAATTGATCTTTGTAATCGTTCCGATGCGGTTGTGTGTGTTTCCGACAATGATCGTCAACAGTTGCTAAGGGACGGCGTAAAACCCGAGTTGCTTAACACCATTCCCCACGGTTTTAATCCCGAACCCTATACCTTACCAGCACAGGATTCTTTGCGAGCTCAATTCAGTTTGCCGGATGAAGCCATCCTGATCGCATTTCACGGGACATTTTCCTACCCACCAAACCGTGATGCCCTGCAGGTTTTTGCAGATATCCTGTTACCACAACTGGCGAGTAGCCACCACGCTTTCCATATCATTGCCATCGGACGAAACCCACCGTCCGAGAGCATTCACCCCAACATTCATTTCACAGGCAGTGTCGATGAAGTCGGTCCGTGGCTGAAGGCCTGCGACCTGGCGGTCATTCCACTTCGTGAGGGTGGTGGTACAAGGATGAAAATCATCGATTGTTTTGCAGCGGGACTGCCCGTTATCAGTACATCGAAGGGCATTGAGGGTATTCCCGTTGTGAACGGACGCGAGGCCATCATCTGTAATGAGTGGTTAAGCATGACCAACCGTATCCTTGAACTGGCTGGCTCAAAAGAACGCCGGGATCAGTTATCCAGGGCCGGACTGGCGTTTACTGCACAAATGGACTGGAAGAGCTTGAGCAAACACTATATCGACATTTATTCTGCGATTCGACGCGTTCCGAAATGAAAAATTTAATGATTCATGGCATTCTTTGCATCGACAAGTGGCGGGGTAAACAAACCATTGGAATTGAAACATGAATAACATTTCCGATTCGACCTTGGAAATAAGGGAAGTTTCAGGACGAAAGGCCCTGAATACTTTTATCCGCGTACCCTGGAGAATCTATAAGGATGACCCGAATTGGGTGCCACCCTTGTTGGCAGAGCGACGCGATGCGCTGTCACCCAAACATCCTTATTTCAAGCACGCACTCTGGCGTGCGTGGGTTGCTTACCGGAATGGGGAACCCGTTGGGCGGATATCAGCGCAGATCGACGATCTGCACTTGAAGCAATACGATACGAAAACCGGTTTTTTCGGACTTATCGAGGCACCCGATGATGACGAGGTTTTCTCAGCGCTGTTTCAAGCGGCCGAAGCCTGGTTGCGCAGTCAGGGTATAAGGAACCTCATAGGCCCTTTCAATCTTAGTATTAACCAGGATCTGGGGGTGTTGGTCGAGGGATTTGATTCACCGCCTTACGTCATGACGGGTCATGCCCCGGCCTACTATGGCGCTGCCATAGAGCGCTGCGGATATCGGCCCGCGCAGGATTTGCTCGCTTACGGCCTGGATGGCGGAACACTGGCCATACCCCGGGTGATGCAGGCATTAATTGATAGAAGTGGAGATCGCATCAAGGTCAGAAGCCTGGGTTCAAGGTCAAACGAAGACGAGTTGAATTCGATGCGGGACATTTTTAATGACGCATGGAAAAACAACTGGAACTTTACACCATTCACAACAGAGGAATTCAACCTGGTTGGTAAAGAAATATTATTGGCCGCGCCAAAAGATTTCATCCAGATTGCCGAAGTTGATGGTGAAGATGCCGCCTTTATCGTCCTTTTACCCAATATCAATGAAGCGATTGCAGATCTGGACGGCCGTTTACTACCCTTTGGATGGGCAAAGTTATTCTGGCGTCTTAAAGTTGAATTCCCGAGGTCAGCCAGGGTCGCTTTGATGGGTGTCAGGCAAAAATATCAAAACACACGTTTTGGTCCCGCACTGGCCTACATGATCATCAATGCCGTCATGGAGGCGGGTAAGGCCAAAGGACTCGAACGTGTGGAAATGTCCTGGATACTTGAACATAACCACGGCGTGAGAAATATTATTGAAAGTGTTGGCGGTCAGATAACAAAACGTTACCGCATGTACGAAAAAGAACTGTAGTGGTATTTCCTTTCGCGCAGCAGCAGGACATCCAAAGGTATCAACAATCCAACCATGAGTGATCAGGTGGCCAGGTTTCGTTCAATCGTACTTGCCGGTGAGCGCCCCGGCGGCAGCCCCATCAGCCATGCATTCAAGGTGTCGGCCAGCGTGATGGTTCCGGTTGCCGGCAAACCATCTTTGGCCCGTGTATTGGAGGCGCTTCAAAGCAGTCAACTGGCCGGTGGCGGTGTCGTCTGTGGACCGTCGGCTGATGTTGTCGATTCCAGTGAAGCCTTAAAGCGTGTTTTACAGAACCCTGAATTTGATTGGCTCGAGCCATCCACCGGCCCAGCTGCCAGCGCGTTGTCCGCGCTGGAGAAACTCGACCACTTCCCGGCTCTGCTCACGGCAGGTGACCATGCACTGCTAAGCGGTGAGATTATCGATGACTTCTGTCGCCAGGCACTTGCGACACAGACTTCTGAGCAGGCTAATTCCCTGACAACTGACTCCGGGCCAGGTTTTGACATTGTCATTGGCTTTGTCCCCTATACACTGGTCAAATCGACCTGGCCCGAGTCCAGGCGTACCGTACTGAAATTTTCAAACGGACAATTTTGCGGTAGTAACCTGTTTGCGATTATGACACCCGAAGGCCGTAAGGCACTCGAGTTTTGGCGCCAGGCAGAGGCAGACCGCAAACACCCCTGGCGAATTGCCCGTCGTTTCGGGTTTTTGGCGCTTTTGTTCTATTTGCTTAGACGCCTGAGCCTCGAAGACGCATTAGGTGGATTGTCGAAAGCTGCAGCTTGCCGAATCGGTCATGTGAAAGTGGGCTTCGCACGCGCAGCCGTAGACGTTGATTCCGTGGAAGATCAAAAACTGGCTGAAGACATTCTCACCGGGAAAAAGTAAACCCGGTCGCGGAGTGTTTTTTCAAGCTGATTTTTCTTTGTCCAATAAGCCATTCAGGTGAACACCAAGCCGATGCGTCAAGGCCAGCAGGCTTAATGTCGGGTTGGCCCAGCCACCCGTTGTAAACACGGAACTGCCGGCGATGTGCAGGTTGTGATAGCCATGTACCGTGCAGTTGGCATCCACAACACCATCGCGTGGAGATGTGCTCATACGGGTTGTACCCATATGGTGAAAACCGCCTATGGGATGGTTGCCTACGGTGGGGTCGACCGGCCAATCCGGTCGCCCATTCTCCAGCCACTCAGAAGTGGTGAGCTTGCCCAAGCCCCAGTCTGTCGAATTCTCCTTGTAAGGTTTTGCCAAATTGCAGCATGGTTTCCTTATCGAGCGCACAGAGTTGCCAGTCAAGGTCTGCCTGGGGGCTACCCAAGGCATCTTTTTCAGTCGACAAACGCACACGGCTATCCGGGTTCGGTGCTTGTTCTGCCCGGGCCATAACATAAAGGCCCATTCGGTTAACCCTGGCACCAAAACGCAATAACGGCATTGACACGTGACGCTGTAACCAATTGAGACTGCCCCGCCAGGCATGCCAGAGGGTTCGACCAGCCTTATTCGGTGACAAACCATGTTTCAAATTCATATAAACCTTGTTGCTAACAGCTTCTCCCCTGTTTGGATCCCTTTGTATCTTAAAAGTGGCTGCACTATTCAAGACACCCAGTTCCTGCTGTAGCGAAGGCGGCAATACCAATGCAGGTGCCACCGGAACACCCGCTACCGGAAATCGTTTTCGGTACAAAGCCCAGAAAGCAGCAGGGTCCCTGGTTTCTATGTGAGCAATTCTCCCATGTGGATGCTCCATGAAGTAACGACCCACCTGGTCATATTGATTGCCAATTCCATTGCTTTCTACATTGTTGGACATCAAAAGAAGGCGAGCATTCTCAATGGCGCCGCAAGCTAGTACATAGTGCCGGGCATTTACCTGCAGGTTCCTGCCCTGTAGTGTTCGCGCATCGAGACGGGAGATAGCCAAGCCATTTTCAAGTGCCTGAAGCCCAATGGTATTCGCGTGCAATACAACTTGAACATTTTCCGCCTCGATCAGGTCGTCGCTGCGATTGCTGTTAAAGCGTTCTGCAAGACCGTCGAAACGCCAAAACCGATGGCCAATTTTTTCGGGGTCAAAATCAATGGGACTCAAATTGAGTTTTTCCCACATCCCGGCTTCATAGTCATATTCACCCAGTTCGAGTGAATCGTGGGCAATTTGATAATAAGGTTTCAGGTCATCAAGGGTAATCGGCCACCCGCTATGCGGTACCCAGTCGCGTTTCTCAAAATCAATCCGATCCAGCGGAATACTTCGTCCGCCCCATATATTGGTCGTTCCGCCAAAAAAACGAAGACGGGAATGATCGAGCTCGTAATACTCCATACCAATGATCTTGCCCTTGGTGAGGGATTGCGTTTGCTCGTCATAGTCCATTCCGCCGGCTTCCAGCAGGCAGACATGACGACCCGCATTCATCAGGTCCCGCGCCAGTGCCACACCCGCCGCTCCGGCGCCAACGATGCAGACTTCGGCTTCGAGCGAAATATCGTCCGAGGCAGCTTCAAGATCAATTAACATATTCTAAACCCACGGTCTGATTGGCCACTTAAACTTCCGGATAATGTGAGATAATCCGAACGTAAATTTCTTAAAGTAAAACTATCATTAATTTGCTGCTCATTGTATCAATTCTCGATTTTGTAGATGAGACAAATCGTGTTCTAATGCACAGGTTTTTAAGCAAGCTGACCCAATAGAAAGGATTTTCTTTGAAAGCAATTATATTAAGTGCGGGCCAGGGGCGGCGTTTGATGCCTTTGACATCGAACATGGCGAAGTGCAGTTTGACCCTGCATGGTACGTCGATCCTCGAATGGCAATTGAGCCAGATCGCCCAATGCGGGGTCGACGAAGTCATCGTCGTGACCGGCTTTGCATTTGAGCGGGTCGATGCCATCGTAGACAGCATCGATTTCATCAAGGTACGGACACTGCACAATCCAATGTATGCACACACGGACAACCTCGGCACCTGCTGGGAAGCACGTTCTGAAATGGACGGCCCTTTCGTGTTGATGAATGGCGATACCTTATTTGAAGCGGCGGTGCTGCAACGTTTGCTTGAATCAGACAAGCCTTACCCGATTACCCTGGCAACGGACAGCAAACCTCATTTTGATCTTGATGACATGAAAATCATTGCCGATGGGGAGCGCTTGTTAAAGGTCAGCAAGCAATTGGATATAAGCCTTGTCAGCGGCGAGAGTATTGGTTTGATGGTATTCAATGAAGCCGGTGCGAAAGCATTTACAGTAAAACTTGAGGAAATGATGGATCAATCCAATGCCCTCAAACTCTGGTACCTGTCCGCCATTGACCAACTGGCCAGCGATGGACTGGCGGGTATCTGCCCCATTAATGGCCTTAGCTGGTGTGAAGTTGATGATGCAGCCGACTTTGCCAACGCGGCGAGTGTCGTGAAACAATGGCCGTAGCCAGCCAGTTCATACCTGGTTTTATAATTTCATTTATGATGATCGTGTTTCTTTGTTGGGGAGTGTTATGAAATCCTGCGTTCGCGTTTTTTTCTTCATGTTATTGATCAGTTCCTTAACCCAGATTGCACAGGCCGCCGGGCCTGAGTCAAATGCTGCCGTAGAAGACAGCCAGGCACATATTCAAGCCTTAGAAAAAGAGTTATCTGAAGCCAAAGACCGGGTGGCTGAACTGGAAGCCGAACTGTCTGACGCACAGAGAACGATTGAGCAAATGAACACCAAGGACGATGTCATTGTTGCCAAAGAGGCTACACAGCCAACAAGCGCCAAAGACCAGACAGTACGTGGACAACCTCTGTATGACATCAATAACCCGCAAACACCGGTAGAACAGGAAAACGTCATCGCGGAAAAATTCACACCCGAGCTACAAAGCCAGGCTGTTGCCATCACAACCCTGCACGAAGACGACCTGGTACGCAGTCGAATCCGAAATATTACCCGGATCGCTGACCAGGTGCCGAATATGCAATACGGACAGGTGGGTAATGAGGCCAAAATCTCGATCCGCGGTATGCGCACCAATCGCACCGGGGCCGAGGCAGATCCGGTTATTGCCATTTTTGAGGATGGTGTAAGTGTTCCCACAACCACCCAGGCACTGGAGCCCTACGTTGATATCAACAGGATCGAAGTCCTGCGCGGCCCGCAGGGTGTGAGGTATGGCCGTAATGCCTTTGGTGGTGTTATCAATATCATCAGCAATGAACCCGATGCCAGTGGCTGGGATGCAGCTTTTGAAGGTGAGTATGGATACGCCGACGGTACACGCTTTGATGCCATGTTGAACGTACCCATACTGGAAACACTCTCCACCCGTATTGCCGCCCGCTATGACATACATTCCGGCTACGTTGGTAACTTTGTGCTCGACGGTGATGCCGATGACCTGCGGGACCGCAAACAACAGTATGTTCGCATGATGACCAAGTGGGAGCCATCGGACAAATTCAAGCTGCTGGTCAACCTTATTTCCTACGACCAGAACCAAACCGGCTCCGGAATGTGGGGTTACCAGCAAATCGGCGCCTATGTTGATGGAGAATATCAGCCCGGACACCAGTTTGCGCCGGATGGTGCACGTCCTGACCGTGACGGTTGGCTTGTGGGCAGAAACATGGCCTCACTGGAAGATCAGGAAAATTTAAGCGGCACCATCAAGATTAACTGGAATATGGGTTTTGCCGACCTCGAATGGTTTGTTAACAAATCGACATTCGAAAACCAGCAGGTATTCGACAGCGATTACAGTGATGCGGGCGACATCTACAATAGTGACTTTAACGGCTGGCGTTCGAAACGGGATACCTGGTCCAGTGAACTGCGTCTGCTATCCAATAGCAGTGGTCGTTTTGACTGGATGGCCGGTGTCTACTGGCTGGACATGGAGTCGAACTGGGATTGGCTGGAAACCATCCATGGAGAATTTTTCAAACCGGAATGGGACACCAATGGCAGGTACAAAACTGACAACACCTCTGTTTTTGCCAGCGCGGGTTATAACTTCAATGACAGTTGGCGCCTGTCTGGCGGATTACGCTGGTACAAAGACAATAAAACCCTCAGGAATGGTGAAAAAGACAGCTGGGATGGCGTTCTCTGGAATGCTGCTGTGAACTACAAGATCAATGAAAACATGCACTCCTACTTCAGCGCTTCAACCGGCTACCGCCCGGGTGGCCTGAACGAAACTCCCGGTGTAAATGCGACTTTCGATTCCGAAAAATTGACCGCTTATGAGTTGGGTCTCAAAAGCATACTCAATGATGGCGACCTGGTGTTAAACCTGTCCGCTTTCTACAACGACTACTCGGATATACAGGCACAGTCTTTCACCATATTGCCATTGCCGGGAACCGCGGGACTGATGGACTACATGAGCACCGGTGGTGACATGGAATCGAAGGGTGTCGAGGCTGAAATCCAGTGGTTACCGGGTTCACGATGGAATATTTCTGCCAACCTCGCGTGGCTGGATGCCAAATTCAATGATTACGAGGTACCCGCCATTGCCGGTCTGGGTTATATCGAAGGTCACACCATGGGCGACACGATTTCACTTGAGGGCTGGCGCCCGGCGCTGTCACCTGAGTGGTCATTCACCGCACAAGCCAGCTACATATTCGATATAGGCAAGGGTGGCACGCTGACACCAATGATTCAGACCGCCTATGTTGGCGAGCAATATGTCAATGACCTGAACCTGGCCGGTGCACGCCAGGGTTCCTATACAAAAACCGATATCCGTTTATTCTGGGATTTACCCGGCAACAAAATCAAGTTGCAATTCTACCTGGAGAACATTGAAGAAGAGGACAATCTGAACAGTGTCATGCTTTACAACCCTGTAGAAAGGCCGGAAATAGCGACACTTCTGGGTAACTGGGGCGACCCGATGACCTACGGTATCTTGATGTCCTATAAGTGGTAACGACAAATCAGAATTTATCGATGGGTGGAACCTTGATCAGTACACCGTCAGTACCGCCGGCCTGGTAGCGGTTGGTGCTGATATCGTACCTGATATCCGTGCTGTGGATGACTTCGTCACCAAGCTCGAGCGTCGCTCCACCGGAGAGTATCAAAACATTGGCGTCACGTAAGTATTCCACCGCCACCGCAGCTGCCTTGATCTGGCCCGGTTCCGGTTGATCATTTTGGTAGACTACAAATCGTGCTGGTGAGCCCTCGAGAAACACCCTGTCCGGCTTATTCGGGCTACCATAAACAGTGGCCGCTTCGGAAGTCAGCTTCCAGGCACTGCTTTGCATCAAAAAGTTTCCGTTAAAATGAAGGATTCCCGGTTGTTCATCCTCCCTGGCCTCGTCTGCGCTTATACTGATCATCTCAAAAGCATCCTCACCCAGGGGTTGAGCACCTAAGGGAAAGCAGACCAGGGTCAGTAAACAACAAATAAGCGTTTTTTTCATACTTTAATACTGGATTTGAGGTTCTAGCTAAATGATCATAACAAGTACTGATGATGACAATGTCAAAAACACACCTTAACTCACAATACTAATCACTTAAATGGCGACAAAGAAAATAATCGATCATTACCTGATTCGAGAGATAGGCCAACCTTTGATAGCCATCTTTATCGGCCTCGTGGTGATATTCATCACCTTTAGCCTGAGCCGTTTCCTTGTTGCTGCTGATGCCGGACTATTACAACCCATTGAGGTTGCCAGGCTGACATTGCTCAAATCTGTTATCTCGCTGGATGTTCTGCTGCCACTTAGCCTGTTCCTTGCGGTCATGACAGGACTTGGGCGTTTATATTCCGACTCCGAAATCTACGCTATGCGCGCAGCCGGCATCAGCGAAGCCAGTTTGTTACGCCCTCTGATGCGTCTTGCCCTGGTGTTGGCCATCGTTGTTGGCCTGCTCTCGACCATGGCACGACCATGGGCTTATGCACAATCCTTCGCCATTAAGGCCGCGGCTGAAGCTACAGCCGAAACAGGCAGGATCCGCGAGGCGCGCTTTTATGACTTTGGCAAAAGCGACCGCACCGTCTTCATAGAACATATTGCTGAAAATGGTCGTGACCTGGATGGAGTTTTTATTCGAACACGTAAAGGTGATGACCTACAGGTCATTTCTGCCAGCAAAGGCGAGTTTGAGTACTTTTTCAAACCTGCATTCCATCGCCTGAAGTTGATGGATGCACGCATTTTTCAAAAGGTCCAGGACAGTACCGATCTTGCAGGTGAGTTCGGCAGTTTTACACTTTTGTTACCCGCCGAAAGCCCAAAACCTCCCGGCTACAAGGTCAAATCAGCTTCCACCAACACCTTGAGGCAATCCGTTGATTCGGCTGACCGGGCGGAGTTTCAGTGGCGGATGTCCACACCTGTTTCCGCCCTCCTGTTAGCACTGGCGGCTATTCCATTAAGCCGCAGCCGGCCAAGACAGGGGCGTTACGCCAAGATGCTGGGGGCACTCGGAATCTACGCCGTCTACTTCAACCTGCTCGATGTCAGCAGAAGCTGGGTGGAACAGGGAAGCAGTGAATACATCTGGTGGGTTCCCGGCCTGCTTTCACTGGTGGTTGCAGGCTTGTATATACCCGCCATCCTGAAAATACGAAAGGACAGACGTGCTCAGGATTGACCGGTATATCATGACGCAGTTTGTGATCGGTATTATTCCGGCCTTACTGTTGTTATTGGCTTTGTTCAGTTTCATGGCACTGGCAGAGGAACTGGAAGACGTTGGCAAGGGTAGCTTCACCCTGCCCGATGCCCTGATGGTCGTTATCCTGACATCCCCGAAACGCATCGTTGAATTGCTGCCGGTGACCACCCTTTTAGGTGGCTTACTGGGCCTGGGCGCGATGGCTAATCACCGCGAACTGATAGCTATCAGAACCGTTGGCATTTCAAAACAGCGGATCGGACAAACAGTCGCCGTACTGGCCATGTTCCTGTGTGTTTTTATAACGGCCTTACAATTCTTCGTGGTGCCCGAGTTTGAACATCAGGCTGCCACACTGCGGGCGCAGGCATCACAAAACGTGGATTTAAGCACAGGTACCTCGAAGGCCATCTGGACCCGCAATGACCAGCACTTTATCCGAATTAAGAAGTTAAAGTCCGAGCGGACACTGGCCGACGTCGAAATTTACACAACCGATGAGAAGGGTCGTCTGACACAACTGATCCAGGCTTCAAGCGCGCTTTACATCGAACAGGAAAACTGGCTGTTGATTGATGTGCTGGAAAGCCGCTTCGAGGGTGGTCAGGTCATCGAGACAATACGGGAGAACATGCCCTGGAGCGCCCTGCTTTCAGCAGAGCAAGCGGATGCATTAATTCTTCCACTGGAAGCATTGGCCCCGAATGACCTGCTCAAAACCATCTCAAACCTGCGGCAGAACCAACTGGACACCCATCGTTACGAGATCGTGCTCTGGCAGCAGATCAGCCTGTTACCCAGCCTGCTGGCCATGGCCTTGATGTCTTTGCCTTTACTGCTTGGTTCCGTCCGCACAGTGTCAGCCAGTCAACGTGCTTTGACGGGTGGCTTGATCGGAATTGGTTTTTACCTGTTACAACAACTCAGCGGTCACCTGGCCGGCATCCTGGGAATGGACCCCTCGCTACTTATCCTGACGCCACCCTTTGTGCTATTGATCATTGCGATTGCCGCTATTCGCCACCAAAAACTGTAAGCCGATCTATCAACCTAGCTTTTAGCCAGTCGCCACGATTGCTCATCTATCGTGACAAACGCCAGTTGCCCATCGTCATCAATGTCAATGGACTTCAAGCGCATCCGAAAAGTCCGGCCTTCATCACTGTCTTTTATATCAATCACGCGGTATGACGCGTCACTGATGCTGGATGCCGCCGCCGTGCAATATACCCGGGCATCGCCCCATTGCTGTTCATGGTTATGGTGTAAATGGCCATAAAAAATCAGTGCTGGCGGATGACGCTTCAAAACAGCCTCAAGCGATGTTGCGTCGGTGAGAGCCTTGCGCCAATTGGTCATCCCGGGCAATGGCGGGTGGTGAATCAGTAAAACAACCATTTGACCTTCAGCCGCCGCCTGCTGCAGTAAGCCGTCCAGTCTCTGCAGTTGCGCCTCACCCAGTTTTCCCGTGGCCATGAATACCGGTGTTATGCAACCGGTAGAAAGGCCGATCAGGCTCAGATTGCCCAGCTTCCGAACCACGGGAAATTGATCCGCCGTATACCTCGAACCCGCTGGCTGATCAGGTTGAAACAGGTATTCCGACCAGGCCTGAAAGACCGATTCGGCACTGCCGCTACCGTAAATATCATGATTACCCGGCACCAGCATGACGCTTTCAGGAGCACCCAGTGAGCTGAGCCACTCGGTCGCCTGTGCTATTTCTGTCTGCAGGCCAATATGCACCAGGTCACCGGTTAAAAGGATTTGATCCGCGTTTTCCGCCTTGATCGAATCCACAAGCGCATTGAGTACCGCCGGCAAAAAATGTTTACGCCGGTTTTTGCGCCATGAGAGATAACCGGACCAGCGTTTACCCCTGAGTGTTAAGAGGCTTTCACTCTCCAGCGTGCTTAAATGGGGGTCGGTCAGATGAACTAAACGCATACAAGCGTACCCTTAACTTTGCTGATGCTTGCAGCACTGTCTATAATCCAATCTTGCATAGAAACCCAATATCCGCCAGGCGGCCTGCTCACCATTAATCCGAGTTGCAATATAACATGACCATTTATGCACTTGTTTCAAAAACTGGCCTGATTGCACACCGATGATTAATCCTCCAGGGGAAATTTCCCCGAACACCGGCGACTTAGAAGTTATGCATGGGGAACCTCAACAGGACACAAGCATTCAGCCCTTACTGGATGAGATCAGGCAAAAGCATGGCGATGCTTTGCTTGCCATACTGGTTTATGGATCCTGGCTGCGTGGCAAACGCGATACGATGCTGGATTTTTATGTACTGGTTGAAGATTACCGGACACTTGACTCTGCCTGGCAAGGCTTTATGTGTCGCCTGCTTCCCCCCAACGTTTACCATATTCACCACAAAAATGATGATCCCGGGTCTGAAGGACCTGAGCTACGCGCCAAGTATGCGTTATTGACCCTGGATCGTTTTCGTAAAGCCATGCTGCATGACTTTCATTCCTATTTCTGGGCACGTTTTGCCCAACCCTGTGAGATTCTGTATGTACGGGATGATACAAGCCGGGCCGAGTTAACCGGGGCTTTGGGCAACGCTGCGAAAACATTTGTAAAACGGGTCTTACCCGCGATGGGAGACCAGTTTACCAGTGCTGAATTATGGACACGTGGTTTGGCCCTCACCTACCAGTGTGAACTTCGGACCGAAAGCAGCACGCGTGGTGAGTCAATCTACGAATATAACCCGGCGTTTTATGATGGTGTCACCCGTGATTACGCTATCGAGAGTGCGACGCTCTCAAACCAGGGTATCGAAAACAAATATAGTAACCAATGCAGCATGTCTTCCAGAAAATGGTCTTCATTCAGCTGGTGGCTGCGTCGTGTTCAGGGAAAGTTGTTATCGGTTTTGCGCCTGATCAAAGCGGCGGTTACGTTCAATGAACCGCTGGAATACCTTTTGTGGAAAATAAAACGACACACAGGGATATATATCGAGCCGACACAACGGCAACTCAAACATCCGCTGATTTTCGCCTGGCCGTTATTGTGGAAGCTCTACCGGCAAGGTGCTTTTCGTTGAAAGATAAAGCGCACCGCGTTGCAGCGGGGACTTAAAAGCAGCCACCATCCCCACAGCTGTAATGGCTTATGAGGCCTTTAATTCAGCAAATTTTTCGATGATGGTTGCGATCTGTTCCGGCGTGTGTGCCGCGCTGATGCTACAGCGCAGAAAACTGGCACCACCGGGTGTTGCCGGGGGCAGCATCATATTCACGTAAACCCCGGCTTCCAGCAACTGGTTCCACTCAGCCAGTGCAGTCATCCTGTCCTTGCAACGCACGGCTATCACGGGACTGACTTCCGGTCCCAGCTCAAACCCCAGTTCCTGTAAACCACTGTAAAGCCACCTGGCATTTGACCACAGGGTTTCCTTCAACTCCGGCCGTTTACGCATCTGCTTGAGGGCTTCACGGGTGGTGGCCATCACAGCAGGACTGGGCGAGGCAGTGAACATAAATGGACGGGAAACGTAACGGAACAAGCCCAGTACATCGTGGTTGCTGACACAGAAACCACCCATTGCCCCAAGACTTTTGCTAAAGGTGCCGACGGTAAAATCAACCTTGTCCAGTACACCCTGCTCCTCGGCTACACCACAACCACGCTCGCCATAAACACCCAGGGAATGGGCCTCATCGACCAATAGCCTGACACCAAAGCGCTCCTTGATTTCAGCAATTTCTTTTAAGGGCGCACGGTCACCGAGCACACTGTACACACCTTCCACAATAATAAGACACCGGCGGGCGCGTTCACCGAGGCGGGTTATGCGACGCTCAAGGCTTGTCACATCATTGTGTTTAAAACGGTATATATCGGCTTCGGTCATGCGACAACCGTCGTACAGGCTTGCATGGGCATCAGAGTCGAGTAATACCGCATCGCCTTTGCCCAACAAGGCCATCAGGACACCCAGGTTAGCCGCGTAACCGGTTGAAAATACCAGTGCATTTGAACACTGATACAGGTCGGCCAGTTCTGCCTCGAGCGCACCATGCGCTGCATAACTACCATTGGCCATGCGTGAACCGGTGGTGCCGGTACCCTGTGATTGCATGGCGGCAACACCGGCCGCAATACAATCGGGGTCGAATGTCAGGCCAAGATAGTTATTGGTTCCGGCAAGAATGGTTATCCGGCCATCAACGACGCCTTCGGTCGCTGAATTAAGTCTGTCAAAAACGACACTTGTCGGGTCTTTACCAACGTGACCCAGGCCCGATTTTAATTCTCCTGCAACGCTGAATTTTTCCAGTAAAGGCATGGTTGCCTAATCCTTGTGTGCGGCAATGACAACGCCCGCGAGATCGCTAATGGTGTGAATATTGGACAGGCTATCAAGGTCAACCGCGATATCATAATGGTCTTCCACTTCCAGCATGAACTCCATGACCTGGAAGGAATCCAGCTGTAGTTCAGTCACCATGTTGGTTTCCGGGGTAATCGTCTTGTTACTGGAAGGTGAATCTGCCCAGTTGGTCTTCAGGTAGGTGGTCAGAATTTCAGCAAGCGTACGGCCCACCGTTTCAGTCGTATTGGTCATTTAAGCTCCACGAGGTTACGGTTACTGGAAGTAGGAATTGTATCATCAGGATGGGTAATTATGCGTAAATTTTGCGCCACTCAAGTGGACATATCACGGCTTTAAGTTTTAAATAATTGCTCTGCGCCCTGCTTTAAATTCACCTGCGGCTGCCAACCGGTTGCTTGTGTAAATGCCCGGTTATCACCTAACCACTCCGCTTCGACCAACTCACGTACCTTGCCCGGCGAAAGCATCGGTAAATAGCCAAACAGACCTGAAAACAGCAGGTTCAGACCGGCCACACCCTCTAAAAGGAATCGTGGTACTGACAGTATCCTGAATTTTCTGACACAGACAGCTTCAGCCATGCTCTTCCAGCTATAGCCACCGGGCGTGCCATCATCAATGGCATAGGTTTGATGCCTGCACTTATCGGGTGCCGACAACCAACTGACAACCGCATTGGCCAGATCATCGACATGCAATAGCGACAGGCGCTGGTTTGCCGGGCCGGCGTGCGCCAGTAAGCCCCTGCGCATCATTTTCATGACCGGTAACATTTCCTTGTCACCCGGACCATAGACGGCCGGTGGGCGAAATATCGTCCAGCTCAAGGCCGGGAAATCCTGTAAAACCTGTTCGCCGGCATATTTGCTGTTGGCGTAGTCTGAAAGATGGGGTTTGCCTGCTGCTAATGATGACATGAGCAAAAAGGGAGACTCACTGTTTGCATTCGTCATCGCTTCAAGCATGGCCTGAACACCCTTGATATTTGCAGTAGCAAAATCTGCAGCATGACGCCCCCTGACACTGCCTGCGCAATAAATCACGGCACTGCAACCCGAAACAACCTGGGTCAGACCATCGACATCGGTCAGGCTAACCGGAACCTGTTCACAAGCGGTTGGTATTCTGTGATCAGCTTTTTTGCCGGGACGGACCATCGCGCGAACGCGAACGCCCTGCTCCAACAACATAGACACCAGGCGCTGGCCTATAAAGCCTGTAGCGCCGGTGATAAATACGGTTGCGGAAGGTGCCTGCAAATCAGGCGGACAGTTTATCGCCAACCTTAATCGCTGACTGTTCTACATCCTGCAAAGTCTTACGTGCAAGATAGTCCTGTTTGGACTGGGATCGAGACAGTTTGCCGGAAGATGTTCTAGGCAGTGTTCCACGCGGTGTCAGGTCAATGCGGACGTTAATTCCGAAATGGGCATGAATAGATTGACTGATGTCTTCAACAATGTGGAGACGCTTATCGGCATCCTTTTCCCTGGTTTCTACCACCAGTACGGCCTGTTCTTCATTGTTGTCCAGGCTGACTGAAAATGCTGCAACACCACCCAGTTTCACACCACATGTTTGCTGCGCCAGCACCTCCAGATCATAGGGCCAGATATTGCGACCCTTGATAATGATCACATCCTTACTGCGACTGGTAATAACGAGGTGGTTGTCGATGCGGTAACCAATATCGCCGGTGTTCAACCAGCCATCTTTCGACAATACTTCAGAAGTGGACTTTGGATCATGGAAATAGCCCCGCATCACACTGGGGCCTTTCAAATGGATATGTCCACAATGACGGTTTGGCATTTCATTGCCGTCATCATCCAAAACAGAAAACTCAAAGCCTGGTAGTAACTTACCGCAATCAACATAGCTGGATGTGGATAAGGCGTCACCCGTGGAAGGTTTTGCCTCACCGGTGTCAGCCATGATTTTCCGGTCGACTACATCAACATTCAAACCTTCGTTCAAAGGTGCAAAACTGGTAGCCAGAACACACTCGGCCATGCCATAGCACGCAACAAACGCTTTTTGATCAAAGCCGCAGGGCTCAAGGATATCGGCAAATTCCAGTAATGGCTCAGGATTGATGCGCTCGGCACCCACACAAGCCGCCCGCCAATTGCTGAGATTGTAGCCTTCGATATCGGAAGGCCGTAAGCGTTTGGCACACAGGGCATAACCAAAGGTAGGCGCAGAAGAAATTGTACCGCCATTATCTGACAGTAGTTTCAACCAGAGCCTTGGCCGCATAGCGAATGTCCGGGAACCCAGGTAATCGACCGATAGCTGACCAATCAATGGAACCAGGATAAATCCAACCAGACCCATGTCGTGATAAAAGGGCAACCACGATACGAAACGGTCATCCTGATTGAGTTTTAAGCCGTAGCGGGCAATCTCCATCAGGTTGTTTAAAACTGTTTTTTGGGTAACTTCAACGCCACGTGGAAAACTTGTGCTGCCAGAGGTGTATTGAAGGTAGGCAGGATCGTCCGCACCCAAAGGCTCGAACTCAACGTCTGCCTCAGGCAGGGCATCGAAGTCCGCCTGCTTGCCCGCCATGAGTAAATCAAGGCCTTCCACGGCTTCAGCCATGAAGTTGGCGTGTGTATCGGGTGCGACTACGATAGATGCACCACAGCTCTTCAACATCCGCCTGACCTGGCTTACGTAGGCGCCATGTGCGCCCAACTGAATGCCGGCAGGTAAAGCTACCGGGATCAAACCGGCATACTGGCAAGCGAAGAAGAAGCGATGAAACATGGGTTCGGTTTCGGCAATGATCCCGACCCGGGCGCCACGTTCACAACCCAGGCTCAACAAACGCCGGGCAATTACTTTTGCCTCGTCACGCAAATCCGCATAAGACAGGACAGATGAAAGTTGGCCACGGCCATCGTAAAAATTAAAGCCCGTATCACCCTGCGCCGCATACTCCAGTGCATCAACCAGGTTGGAGTACGGTGCAATCTTAACCGGCAAATCAGTATTGGCAGGTGTTGGTTTCATGTTATTCATGACCAACACACCAACTGAGAGTTTGCACTAAAGAAAGAGTATTTAAATACCACCACGTAGGCCTCTATATTTTAAGTTATTGGCTTCTGGTCAAATAAACTTTGATAAACCAAGATCTCCCCACCCCGTTCATCAAGATCATTTTCGCAGATTTAACTTATAAATTCGTTAATTAAATGTAATCCACTCTGCTTAGTTTTTGTACCGGCCTGAGCCACAGTTTTTTTCGAAAGTGAACATTAATGACAGTTTGGCCAAACCAACTGACACATCCAATGGCGGATTATACCCAACATAAACAACATATGCGCTATTTTGCAATTAAAAAATTCTAATATTTCCTGCTGGTCAATTTCAAGCTTGGCAAAATCGCTGCAAAATACCGCTATGACTTAACCCTTACCGGGCGATAGTGTGTCAAATTTGAGACACCTATGAATTGATTGAAATCAAGTTATTCATTTTCTTTGGGTGCATCCAAAACAGCGATGGGTCAAACTTGCAAGCCATGACAATAGCAATATGGTTAACCGTTGTTTCAATCTGCCTGTTAGGCGCTATGTCGCCTGGTCCGTCCCTGGCAGTGGTGCTGCAACAGACCCTCAGGGGTGGTCGCAGGACCGGTCTTATTGCGGCGACAACCCACGGCCTGGGGATCGGTCTGTACGCAATGCTCTGCATATCCGGTATCGCAGTCATGATTACCGCCTCACCTTTGTTGTTTACCGCACTTCAATGGCTCGGCGCCGGCTACCTCATATGGCTCGGGATCAAGGGCCTGCGGGCTAAGGGCCATACCACTGCAACATTGTCAGACGCCCCCACAAGCGGTAGCGCTGCCCGTGATGGTTTCCTGGTCGTGTTTTTAAACCCGAAAGTCGCGGTATTCTTTATCGCACTGTTCAGCCAGGTGATTGGAAGCGACACGACTTTACTGGAAAAGCTTGCTTATGCCGCGACGGCCATGATCATCGATATGGGCTGGTACATGATTGTTGCATGGTCCTTTTCAAACCCACGCTGGTTGGGGCGTTTACAGCAACACAGCGTATGGCTTGAACGGATATTTGGTGTGATCCTGATTGCACTGGCTGCCCGCCTGTTGGCCGGCGGCCTGGTTTGACTAGCGGTCTTTCTCTTTTTTGGCCACATTGTCACGCAGGTATACGGGTTGCGCCTGTTCTGCGCAAAGCGGTTCGTTGCTATTGAGCCATTCCCGTGCCAATAGAAGCATGGATGAGGCCTTTGGCCATACATCAGAATGAATGCCGGATAATTGCCCGGATAACCCGGCCAGGGCCGGGTAGCGTTCAAACCCGTTACCAATACCAAAGGTTTGAGAATGCACTGGCGGTGCAACGCTTTGGGGACTACACACTCTCTCTGCGCAGACAGGCACCATCAGCCCTTTGCTATTAACTTCAAATGTACCGGTGAAAACTTCGTTCATACGCGCATCAAGCGCAACCAGGGCCGAACCGACGCCTTGTTCAACCGCGGCCTGGGCAGTTGCCGCCAGGCTTGAAACAGGGATGACCGGCAGGTTTGCGGCCCATGCCAACCCCTGTACAACGCCAATACCTATCCGCAAACTGGTAAAACTTCCCGGCCCCCGGCTAAAAGCAATGGCATCAATGGAAGAAAAACCGATCCCCGCATCAGCCAGCAGTTGCTCTACCCATGGCAACAGCAATTCGGCATGTTGTCTCGGCGCATGCTCATAGTTCTCCAGAACCTCGCCTTCTATACCCAGGGCTACAGAGCAGGTCTCTGTAGATGTTTCAATCGCCAGTAGATTCATTTTTAAAAAACTCCACGACTTGTTCACGATCCGGTGTTTGTCGCATGGGTGGAAGACTTTCCAGGAAAACACTTCCATAACCCTTGCTGTTAAGCCTTTTATCACAAATAACCAGTACACCCCGATCATTGACATCACGAATCAGGCGACCGGCCCCCTGTTTCAGGGCAATGACAGCCTGCGGCAGGAATAACTCCATGAAAGGATTGCCGCCATGCTGGCGCAACACGTTACTGCGTGCAACCATGACGGGGTCATTGGGTGGCGCAAATGGCAATTTATCAATAATAACCAGCGACAAGGCCTCGCCCATCACGTCCACACCACCCCAAAAACTTGCAGAGCCCAGCAAAATACCATCTCCGGCCTCACGGAAAGCTTCAAGCAACATGCTGCGCGGCATTTCGCCTTGCACAAATAATGGGTGGTCTATGGTACCGGACAATAACTCTGCGGCTTGCCTTAGCGCACGATGTGACGTGAACAGCATAAAGGCACGGCCCTTGCTGGCTTTCAGTACAGGACGGACCTGCTTGAGCAATTCAGGAACAAACGATGGCTCACGTGGCTCGGGCAGGTCTGGCGGCAACCACATCAATGCCTGATTTTCATAATCAAAGGGCGAATCCAGGTTCAAGGTATCCGCATCCTGCAAGCCCAATTGCCTTATGAAGTGATCAAAGCCGCCATTGACCGACAGTGTCGCCGATGTAAATACCCAGGCGGCGTCCAGTTGCTCACAAAAACTGGAAAACAGGTTCGAGATATCCAGGGGTGTCGTATGGATGGAAACACCCTTGCCACGACGTTCAAACCATCGCACCTCGGTATCGGGAACGGCTTTATCGAGATGGTCAAAATGTGCCAGCACCTCGGCCAGACGCTGCAGACAGGCGTCCATACCACGACTGGCGCCCTGCAAAGAGTCAGCAGCGGGTTTTAAACCCGCCACGGCCGAATCCAGCAACTGCAGCGCACTCCTGACCTCCGACCGGTTCAGCATGTCATCCCAGGTTCCGCGGTCTTCCAGGTGATCGTGACAGGCGAGCTGAAACTCCCTCAAAATCTGCCGGCAGTGGGCCACCTCGTCACGCACCACCGCCATACCACCGCTGGTTTCAGCGGCTTCGGCTAACAGGTCCCTGCACAGGTCCGACACTTGCCTGGTGGATAAGGAAGCACTAAAAAATTGTGAGGCAGTTTCCGGTGCCTGGTGTGCCTCATCGACAATGAAGACACTTGCACCCGGCAAAACTTCTCCAAAACCGCTGTGCTTGATGGCCATATCTGCAAATAACAGATGATGGTTAACCACCACCACGTCAGCCTCCTGCGCTTCGCGGCGGGCATTGGCCACAAAACAGGCTTCAAAATCGGGACAATCCGACCCGAGGCAGTTGTCGGTGGTGGATGTCACCATGGGCCACAATTCGCTGTCTTCAGCGATAACCGATGAGATCGAAAGGTCACCATCCACACTTGAAGGTGCCCACTGACGAATGGCCTCAAGCTCGGTTATCGACTCTCTGGATGGCAGCCTGCCGTCTTTCCTGGCCTGCTCCATACGGTATAGACAAAGATAATTTGCGCGCCCTTTGAGAAGCGCGGTTTTAAGTGTGCTGCCAAGCGCCTTTTTAACCATTGGCAGGTCCCGGAAATACAATTGATCCTGTAATGTCTTGGTACCGGTTGAGATGATCGTGCGCTCACGGCCATTGAGCACCGGCACCAGGTAGGAAAGGGTCTTGCCAATACCGGTTCCAGCCTCAGCGACCAGTGTGCCACCTGTCCTGATGGTCTTTTCAATCGCGGCAGCCAGTTGCAATTGTTCCTGGCGCGGCGCGAAACCCGACAGAACCGATTCAAACGGTCCACCTGCATCCAGCAGTTGCGCGCTGGCTTCTTCCGAGTGTGCCACGTGCTTTGCTCAGAGCCCCTTTGGACGTGTGTTCATACAGCGGGTGGCACGTTTTTCGGCCTCACCTGCCCCCTTGTGGTCATTGAGGTGCTCCTTTGCCACACTGATCGTACGCCAGTTTCTGCTGCATATTTCTCCGACCCTTGGTCCAATATCATAGGATTTTTCAGCAAAGCTCAGTGCCTGTTTATAATCTTCTTTTTGCAGCTCAATTTCTGCCATATGTTGTAACAGTTGCGGATCCCGGGGTTCGATACGCAATGCACGCTCAAGATAACCGCTGGCCTTGTCCAACTCGCCGGAACGCTCTGCAACCACCGCCTGGGCGGTCAACTCCTTTACCGCAGGGTTTTGCAGAGAGTAGACCTGCACACCGGCGCTGTCCTGACTGGCTGGCTCCCTGACCCGTGTGTCAATTTCTTTATCCTTTATCGGCGCCGGTGGTTGACCCGCACAAGCGGTCAGCAGCATCACAACTAAAACTCCGGATAGTTTAATCTTTGCGTCCAAACAACTTTCTCCATAATGATTTCTTGTTTTTATTGTTCTTGTTTTCCAGGCAACTCGTGCTTTTCGAAGGCTCAGAGCCCTCAATAAATGGTATTTGCACCGCGCCGACACAGGACGGGTCGGTCAAAGCCTGTTGCTGCTTATCAACCCACACAAAATTTGCGCCTTCCGGCATACGTAAATCCAGTGCCTCGATGGGCAACTCCCGGAATAACCCCGCCCATACCCGCATCGCTGCATTTCCCCCGGTCACACGGGCGGGACGATTGTCATCAAGCCCAACCCAGGAGACCGCCACGCGGTCACGAGTATATCCGACAAACCAGCTGTCACGCCTCTCATTGGTGGTGCCTGTTTTTCCGGCGACCAGTGTGTCATTGCCCAGCATTCCGTGTAGGGCCTTCGCCGTGCCTTCCTCCACCACCCGGGTCAGCGCGAAATTCAGCAATGCCACCGCATCGCGGTTCTCCAGCGGCATAAACCTTAACGGGTAGCGACTCAATAGCGCGCCCTGTGGCGTCAATACGGAGGTCACCGAGCGCAGGGGCACACTGTAACCACCTGCCGCAAGCGACTGGTACATCTGCGTGACCTCGATGGGTGTAAGCTCGACCGCACCCAGTAAACTCGCCGGTACCGCCGGAACTTCCGCATCAATACCCAACTGCTTAATCTTTCGGATCAGGTTAGCAACACCCACACTCAGACCAACCTTCACCGTTGCCTGATTATACGAATGAATGAGCGCATCCATAAGTGGTAATTCACCATGGGATTTGTGGTCATAATTCTCCGGAGACCATAGGCTTCCGTCCGCTTGCCTCAAGGATATCGGCTCGTCCTGGACCGGGGTAATCAGCGTGTAGTCATTGACATGTTCGAGAGCCAGCAGGTAGACCAATGGCTTGATAACCGAGCCGATTTGCCGGCGTGCATCCAGCGCCCTGTTGAAACCATTAGAGCCCGCCACCCGGTCACCGACCAGGGCGCGGACCTCACCGCTGGCGACGTCCGCCAATACCAGGGCGGCCTGTAAATCAGGCGGCAGACCACGTTGCTTCAAATCTTCCAAGCCGCTGGAAACAGCCTTTTGAGCATATTCCTGATCCGAAGGGGCCAGTGTGGTAAATATTTTCAACCCTTCCGAGCTCAGGTCGGAAGCCTGGTAGTCACGTCTCAACTGACGCCGGACCAGGTCGACAAATGCAGGGTAGCGACTGCCGCCGGAACGCGGGGTTTTGGTGACCCCCAGTGGACGGGTTTTTGCGGCTTTGGCTTCACTGTCCGTTAACAAGCCGGTCGTGACGAAAATATCCAGTACCTGGTTCCGGCGTTCCAGTGCGCGCTGGGGGTTCCGTCTCGGGTTATAAAGTGATGCACCACGCACCATACCGATCAAAAGCGCAATTTGCCCGGAATCCAGATCCTGTAATGGGCGGTCGAAATAGAACTCGCTGGCACGGCCAAACCCATGAATGGCATGCTTACCCTGTTGCCCAAGGAATACCTCGTTGACATAGGCCTCAAGAATCTGCGCCTTGTCATAATGCAATTCGAGCAACACCGCCATAATAGCTTCGTTGACCTTACGCGCCAGTGTGCGCTCACTGCTTAGAAAGTAGTTTTTGACCAGTTGCTGGGTCAGGGTGCTGCCACCCTGCACTGCCCGCCTTGCCTTAAGATTGGCCAGGAAGGCCCGTGCGATACTACGTGGCGCTACACCGTGATGGTGCTTGAACTGCCGGTCTTCCACCGCCTGCAAACCCGTTACCAGTAATTCAGGTACGTCCTTCAGGGCCACCAGGGTCCGGTCCTCATCGTGCAGAGGATAAATAGAGGCAATTTCAGCAGGGTCCAGACGTACCAGGCCCGGATCTTCAGAACCGGATACACCCGCCAGGTTCTTGATGGTTTTGCCACTCAACTGGAGCCGAAAACGTTTTGCCGGCTCCGATCCATCCTCAAATATGAAGGCGCGGCGATTGATGACAAAGTCATTACCGCTTACAGAGTAACTGCCCGGCACAGTCGCCTGTGGCTGTTGGCGATAACCGGAGGCCTTGAGTTCGAGCAGCAGCGCCTCCCTGGAAATGGGTTTTCCGCTGTAAAGACTTAGCGCCCGTGCGTAAACACGGCTGGGCACATCCCAGACACGGCCTTCAAACTCATCACGCACCTGGATGTCCAGCCAGATAACCCAGGGAGCGCTGAGGCCAATGCCGAGCCCCACGAACAGCATCAGCAGCCGGAACAAACGCCGGACCAGGCCTGGTTTTTGTTGTGAAGCTTTTTTTAAACCCGTTTTACGTGGTTTTGTCTTCGATTTTCCTGCTTTTTTGGCCATTTAGTTCTGAAATGATGACATCAAGCTAACCATTATCCATAATGCCCGCGCCTTGTCTTGGTATAATCCGTCGGTCGGGCATTAATCTGGCATTTTTTGTGTGATTTCTCTAACAAATGTCATGACCAGAATGTTGCAAATAACACGTTTCATGGTACCCAAGTAAATAAAAAATAATGCCTAAATCATCACCCGTAAAACCCGTCATTTATGTTCATGCCAAAGGCCATGGACAGATCACCGGGCATTCAGTTCAGAAATTGCTGGATGCGGACTTGCAGGTATGCAGTCGCCTCGAATACCCGGGATTAACACGAACCGAAAACGGCTATGACCAGCCCGGATTGCTGATCGCCGAAATGGCGGGGCGTTTTCCTGGCAGGCCCGTCATCATCATGCGGGCCGGGCTGCAGCCATCAATGCAACTGCTCGACAGCCTCAACGGTTTACTGGACCAAATCGGCCAGGATGTAGCCCTGACGCTGCTTTCAAACGCCCATGCCAGTGTCAATCCATTTGCCGGTTTAAAGCCCCCTGTTGAGAGCCTGACATGTGACCCTGCTGAGCTTGTAGAACTGCTGGCGCCCGGGCAATTACACAGCCTGAACACCTGGGTTGATCATTTTGTTCTTTTACCTGCCGACCTGGCAGGCCGTCTCGGAGACGGGGACCTTAGCGATGGTTTGATACAACAACTGCGGTCTGCCGGCGGCACACTCAGGGTCCCCGACCATCTGTTTCTGCCTGACCCGGAACATAAACTTTATACCGCCCAAAAACTGGAACCGCATGAACTCCCCCTGCCCGCCACCTTTCAGCGAGCTGAGTTCCAGGTTGCAGCAATGGTTCAATGCGGGTATCACGGACCTGCCGTTTACTGGCAAAAACGACGCACCTGCGACATTACATATCACACACAGTTGGGGTGGCGGTGTTGCCCAGTGGCTGAAATCATTCATTCAGACCGACCACGAGCAACGAAATTTTCAGTTGCGTTCGGAAGACCCGCAGTCGGGTATGGGTTATGGTCAAAAGATCAGCCTTTATGCAGGCAACGAATTACGCTGCCCAATCGCCAGTTGGTGGCTGACACCACCCATCGACTCCATTGCTGACAGCAATAGCGGATACCGGGATATCCTGTCTGAGATAGGTGAACGGTATGGAATTGGCCGGGTTTTTGTCTCGTCACTGGTCGGACACAGCCTCGATGCCCTGCGTAGCGGGCGGCCTACCGTACAAATTTTGCATGACCACTTCCCGGTTTGGCCCTTACTCAGTGTCAACCCGCTTCCTTATATCCGGGAAGCAGGGGCTCCGGACCTGGAACTTGCCATGCAGGAGCACGCAAAAACACTGGAGTTTCCAGATAAGGATGCACACGCCTGGTCACAGATTCGTGAGAGCTATGTGCACACACTCGAGAAATACAAGGTTGGTATTGCAAGCCCCGGCGAAACGGTTCTCGAGTTGCAGCAACGGCTTGAACCGGCCTTCAAAACACTGCAAACCAGGGTCATCCCACATGGTTTTCCGGCTATCGAAAGCTTACAACCCGTCAGTGCAAAACCACGCAAGGATGGCCGTCGGCGCTTACTGATTCTCGGTCGCATGCAGACCGGCAAGGGTCAGCAATTACTGTCCCGTGCGCTGCCCGAACTGACCAGGCACGTCCAGGTTTACCTGGTGGGCGCCGGCAAAGCGGGTGAGGCATTCTTTGGCATGGCCGGTGTGGACGTTATCCTGGAATACAAGCGTGATGAACTGGCATCCATACTGGCTGAAATCGGCCCTGACTTTGCCGCGCTTTTATCCATCGTGCCGGAAACGTTCAGCTTTACGCTCTCAGAATTACAGAAAATGCACATTCCGGTTGTCGCAACCCGGGTCGGGAGCTTCCCAAACCGGATCGAACATGGCAAGACCGGTTGGCTGGTTGATGTCGAACCACAGGGCGTAATCAAACAGGTGGCTGAGCTGTGTGATTCACCGGAACAGATTGAGGCTGTCCGCGCAAACCTGGCAGGTATCAGGGCCAACACCCTCGAAGAAATGCTCAACGCTTTCAATGAGCTGTGCCCGCCGGCTAAACGGGAGCATTCATTTAAGCCTGTTGAAGCCAGCCTGGACCAGGCGCAACAGGCGGCAGCGGAATATCAGCATGCCAGGGCCATTACGCGGCTAAACACAGCCAAAGAAAAGCAGGCTGAACTGAAGAAGGAAGTTACCAAAAGAACCGAGTGGGCGCTTGAGAATGGCAGGCAGTTAAAACAGGAGCAGATACGCAATAAGGCATGGGTAGAATCTCTCAACTCAGAAATCAACAGGCTTAATCAAACGGTAGGCGATCAACAAGCTCACCTTGAACAAAAACAAAAAGCCCTGGAGGTTACAGAAGGGCGACTGGCAATACTCACGTCGGATTTCCAACACCTTCAGACTGATTTTGAACATCTCCAATCCGACTTCCAACGGGTTGAGGCGCAAAATGCTTTAATTTTGGGAAGCAGTTCATGGAAAATTACCCGGCCACTGCGTGTCGGGCGCCGGGCAGCGAAGAATTTCATGTTAGCGCGGGCATGGAACCCGGCGAGGTGGCCATGGCTGTTTGCCCAGTTGGTCCGAAACCTGTCGACGCTCGGCGTGAGTGGAACAATTCAACGCTTGCAATACACCGGACCCGAGGCCTCACCTGAACCTCAACCGGTGTATGTTGCGGAGGCAATCGGTGAGGTGCAGACGCCGTCCGACTTCCCACTGACGCAGAATCCGCATGTCAGCATCGTTATCCCTGTATACAACAAGTGGAATTACACTGCCGCGTGTTTGTGCAGTTTGCTGGAGGTCAAGGGGAAATATACTTTCGAAGTCATTGTCGTCGATGATCAGTCCAGTGATGAAACAGCGGAACAACTGGCGGGCATCAAGGGACTGACGCACCTGAGAAATGAAGAAAACCTGGGTTTTGTAGGCAGTTGTAATCGCGGTGCCCGGCACGCGCGGGGCGAATACCTGGTACTTCTGAACAATGACACACAGGTTTTGGATGGTTGGCTGGACGAACTGATTGATACTTTTGCACGCGAACCCCAGGCCGGTCTCGTCGGTGCGCGCCTGGTCTACCCCGATGGCAGTCTGCAGGAATCAGGTGGCATCATATTCAAAGATGGTTCCGGCTGGAACTATGGCCGTGAACAACAGGCGGAAAACCCCGAATACCTTTTCTTACGTGAAGTTGACTATTGTTCCGGCGCCTGTATTGCGTTGAAAACCAGTTATTTTCTTGACCTTGGCGCATTTGATGAACGCTATGCGCCTGCCTATTACGAAGATACTGACCTGGCTTTCCGTGTACGCGAATCCGGTCTTAAGGTGTTTGTCCAGCCATTGTCGACCATCATCCACCACGAGGGCATCACCTCCGGTACGGACACCTCCAGCGGTGCGAAAAAATACCAACTGGTCAACCAGGAAAAATTCCTTGAGCGCTGGCAGGACGAGCTCAAATCACAACCGGATAAAATCTCAAACCCCGATGACCATGCAGAAGTCCTGCGGGCAAGCCAACACCGCACCCGGGGTCGAATCCTGATCATAGATGCCACCACACCTGAGCCTGACAAGGATTCCGGCAGCGTGCGTCTGACCAACCTGATGCAATGCTGCAGGGACCTCGGCTACGGCGTTACTTTTTTTGCGGACAACCGTGATTACAACGGTTCTTATAGCCGTGATTTGCAGAGATCAGGTATCGAAGTTTTATACCACCCATGGCTTGAATCTTTACATGATTTCTTCCGGGACCGGGGTAACGAGTTTGACTATGTCTTTATCAGTCGGCATTACATCGCCATCAACTATGTTTCCTTATTGAAACGTTATTGCCCTGACGCACAATTTATTTTTGACACCGTCGACCTGCATTACCTGCGTGAACAACGCCTTGCTGACCTTGAGCAAAGCCTGCCGTTGAAACGCGTTGCCCAGCAAACCCGGCGCGCCGAGCTTTCGGTTATCAGGGACGCGGATGCAACTCTGGTGGTCAGCACAGTGGAAAAGGCCGTACTTGAGGATGACGCTCCCGGTGAAAAAGTTCATATCCTGTCCAATATCCACGAGGTACCGGGGCGTGATAAAGAATTTGCGGACAGAAAAGACATTTATTTTGTCGGTGGCTACCAGCACCCGCCGAATGTCGATGCCGCCTGCTGGTTTGTTAATGACATCTGGCCGTTAATTCACAAGCAATTGCCGGAGATGCGTTTTCACCTGATTGGCAGCAAGGCGCCCGAGCGCATCCGCTCATTGAGTGGTGATGGGGTTGTATTCCACGGCTTTGTAGAAACGCTGGACCCATTTCTCAGCGACTGCCGCCTGGCAGTGGCGCCTTTGCGATACGGCGCCGGCGTGAAGGGCAAGGTCAACATGAGCATGGCTCACGGGCAGCCGGTGGTCGCGACCCCTGCCGCGGTAGAAGGCATGTTCGCAGAACATGAACGAGAGCTACTGGTCGCCAATGACGCAGAATCTTTCGCTGCCCAAGTCGTCAGGCTTTACCAGGATGAGGCGTTGTGGAACCGTCTTTCTGACGCGTCTGTTCAGAATGTTGAAGAGCATTTCTCGTTGGCCACCGCACGCGCCAGCCTGACTGAACTGTTTGATTCGTTTGAAAAACAGCCGGAATAAACCAGCGATCAGCTAGGCATCATCTGCCATCCTGCGTGCCTCGAACACGTTGGGAATGGTGTTCAACCGGTTCAACAGGTCACTGAGGTGCTGATAGTCTTTCACCGTTACCTGCAAGCGAATACTGACTTCTTCCGTGTCTTTGTCCACATGGCTGTTGATATCCGTGACCGTTACATCCGAGGTGGCCATCATGGTCGAGATGTCCTTGATCAGCTCGCGCCGGTTATAAGCCCTGAGTAACAGGTTAACGCGGTAACCCGAATCCAGCTCTTTTCTCCAGCGGACCTGTATCAGGCGAGGGTTATCCTCCCTGACCCAGCGCAAGGCATTGGGGCAATCATCACGATGTATCGTCACGCCACGGCCACGTGTGATATATCCGCAAATGGAGTCACCCGGCACCGGTTGGCAGCAACGAGCCATGCTCGTCATCAGGTTACCCACACCCTCGATGGTAATATCACTGACCTTTTTGTCTTCCTGCGTACGACGCCGTTTGGGCGCGCGACTGACCAGGTCTTCTAAGGTTAGCTCAACTTCCTTGTCCTTGTAGCGCTCTACTGCATGGACGACCTGGCTGACAGTGAGATCACCATTGCCCACGGCAGCAAAAAGATCATCCACGGAATTGAAGTTAAACCGCTCCGGCACCGTTTCAAGGTCGGCGACCGTGAGCCCAAGCCGTTTGAGATCTGCCTCTACAACCTCTTTGCCCTGTTGTAAATTCTCTTCATGACTCTCGCGACGGAACCACTGACGCACCTTGGCCCGCGCCCGTGCACCCCGGATAAAACCGAGACGTGGATTCAGCCAGTCACGACTGGGTTTTGCGTGCTTGCCGGTGAGAATCTCCACCCGGCTACCGGTTTCCAGACGATAGGTTAACGGTACGATGCGCCCATTGACCTTTGCACCCTGGCAACGGTGACCGACCTCGGTGTGGACCTGGTAGGCGAAATCAAGAACGGTCGCACCAAGCGCCAGGTCGAGTACTTGCCCCCGCGGTGTTAAAACGTAAACACGATCTTCGGAGACGGCTGTCTGAAAGCTCTCCAGAAGGCTTTCGTCATCCAGTTTCTCGTCACCGGAATCCAGCAACTGCCGCATGACGGCGATCTTGTTATCAAAAGCCGGATCGGTCGGGCCGCCCTCTTTGTAACGCCAATGCGAGGCAACACCGAGTTCCGCATGTTCGTTCATTTCATGGGTGCGAATCTGGACCTCTACCACCTTGCCTTCAGGCCCGATGACCGCGGTATGCAGGGACTGATAGTTATTGCCCTTGGGCATGGTGATGTAATCATCGAACTCACCAGGAACCGGTTGCCACAAGGAATGGACAAGACCCAGTACGCTGTAGCAGCCGGGTATGTCATCCACCAGTACGCGCACTGCCCTGACATCGAACAGCTCGTGAAAATCCAGCCCCTTACGCTGCATTTTCCGCCAGATACTATAGATATGTTTGGGCCTGCCCTTGACCTCACCCTTGATATCGGCCGCTGCGATCGCTGTTTCCAGCTTCTTGATAAATGCCCGGATAAAACTTTCACGGTCGGAACGACGCTCACTGACAAGCCGGGCGATCCGGCGGTAATCCTCGGGCTGGTCAAAACGGAAAGCCAGGTCTTCCAGCTCCCATTTCAACTGCCAGATACCGAGACGGTTCGCCAGTGGCGCATGTATCAACATGGCTTCTCTGGCCAGCAAAACGGCCTCATCATGGTCATCTTTAATACGGCGAAGCTTGACCAACTGCCAGGCGATGGCGATTAAAACGACACGTACATCCTTGATCAATGCCAGCAGCATCCTGCGCAGGCCTTCCGCACTATGGCTGGCACTGGCGGGAAGATGCTCTGTTTCCAATTCAATCAGGTAAAGTAACTGATCCAACTGGTCTTTGACCCCCGGTGAGATATCGGCACAAATTGAATCGGCGTTCTCACCGCACTCGGTGGCGACAAACAGCATGGCGCAACTGACGGTTTGCGGATCCGGTGACAGGTCTGACATCACGGCTAACAGGTCCTGAAGCAATGACAGGTTTTCCCTGGTTGCCATATCGCTTTGACGAAGGACTTCATAAACGCGCATACACTCATCCGCGCGACTGCCAGCCGACTTGCGATAGGCTTGCAACCAGTCATTCAGGGCTTTGTCAGTAATTAATACCATCGTTAGAACATTATTTAATCAGGCGTATATTGTATGCTGTTTAAGGTCCATGCCAGTGCCGTTTGGCACGCGCTCAGCCAATCTTTTGCCAGGCTTGTCGCAGCCGCTTAATCGATACCTTTGCACGTGTACCCAACTGCTGTGCAAATAACGACACACGAAACTCCTCCAGCAACCACCGGTACTCATCCACGGCCTCGTCATAATCACGGCCCTGCTCGAGCAGCTCCAGGTATTGACGCCAGAATGGCTCGACTTCGCGCATTCTGACGGCATCCCGGTGCGGATCTTCTTCGACACTGAGCAGACGAACAGACATGGCTTCGAGGTAACGGGGGTAATGCTCCAGGCGGGCGGGTGATAACTCCTGCAGAAAACCCTCGTAAACCATATCATCGAGCTGCGCACGCATATCGTTGAAGACTTCCGGACGCCTATTGTAATAGGCATTGTCCAGTTTTTTTGAAATTTCGCTCCAAATTGCCAGAGTATTATTGAGATAGCCTGACTGCTTTCGAAATAACGGGCCGAGTCTGGTGCGGACAGTTTCACACAGTGTTTTAAATGCGGCCTCATCGCGAATTCCGACTGGTTGATTTCCCGCAGTCAGTAACAGACTGCTATGGACCAGGCTGTCTATCAGTGCTTCGGGCGAACCTGCGGCGCTCCAGGCCATCAGACCTGCTGGTTTCAGACCATGTTGCCTGCGCAGGTCACGCAACTTGGCACTCAGCTGTAAGGTCAATAGACGCAATACACCATAATGGTGCTCCAGTGCCGCCTCTTCAGCCGTATCAAAAACCCGCAGGCCCACCGCATCTTGCTGATCAACAATGGCCGGCCATGCTTTTACTGAATGACCGCCGCTATCCTCGGTCATAATGGAGACAGGCAGGTCGTCAAAAACCCAGTCTGTCTCGTTATCACGCTGGTGATCACTACCGAGGCGATCCATGAAGTGACGCTGAGCCTGCTGACCGAATTGCTGTTGCAGATCAGGCAGGCTCCGCCCGATGGCTATAGGTTTACCTTCTTCATCGATGACCTGCACTCTGAAACGCAGGTAGTCGGGCAGCAGGTCCTCATCGAACGCGTTTTCATCGACTTCAATTCCCGTCATTGCTTTTAGCGCACCGGCCAGTGCCGGAATCAGTGGTGAAGGGTAAACCTCTTGTAAACGCTCCAGTGCTGCATCGGCAAAACGCGGTACCGGGGTTAAGGACCTGCGTTGCGGCTTGGGCAGGTTTTTTATCAGGGAAATGATCTTGTCACGCAATAAACCCGGTACGAGCCATTGCAACTGTCCTTCTTTAAGCGTGTTGAGTCGTTCAAGTGGCACGGTGAGTGTCACCCCATCGGCCACGTCACCCGGCTTGAACTGGTAAGACAGGGGGAAACGCTGCACGCCCACTTCAATTGAATCCGGGTATAACTCACCCGTCACCTCACCCGCGCTATCCTGCATCAAAATATCGTGACTGATATAGAGTTGCTGGCGCCCCGACTCTCCGAGTCGTTTGAGCCATTTTTCAAAACTGATGCTGTCACATACATTGTCCGGAATACGGGCATCAAAAAACTCAAACAGAACGGACTCATCGGCCATCACATCATGCTTTCTGCGCTTGTGCTCGAGTTCTTCTATTTCTTCACGGACCTGCTGATTGTTCTCCAGGAAACCGGCACGGGTGTTTAACTCGCCGCGGACCAGCGCGCCGGTAATAAAAAGCTCCCGTGCTTCCTTTGAGTTAATCCGGCTGTAATTGACCCGGCGCTTTTCGACAACCACGAGACCGAACAGGGAAACCTGCTCCCAGGCCAATACCCGGCCCTGTTTACGCGACCAGTGAGGATCGAAATAGTGACGTTTTAAAAGGTGCGCCGCCTGTGCCTCGATCCACTCCGGCTTTATGACGGCATTAACCCGTGAATACGTCTTGCTGGTTTCGACGATCTCAGCGGCCATGAGCCATTGCGGCTTTTTACCAAACAGACCGGAACCGGGAAAAATATGAAATGCCCTGGAACGCGGCCCCACATAGCTGTTGTCATCCGGCTTCTTGTGACCGACGTGGCTGAGCAATCCTGCCAGCAAGGCCTGGTGGATTTGCTCATGCGTACCCGGCTCCTTGCTAAACGGCAACTTCTCTTCACGTGCCTGCCCATATAGCTGACGATTGAGGTCAAACCATTCATTTACACGGGTCCAGTTCAGAAACTCATTGCGGCAGAGCTTGCGAAACTGGCTGGACGATTTCTCCTTACGTTGTTTTTTGAGGTAATCCCATAAATTAAGAAATGCCATGAAATCCGAGTTGTCATCCTCGAACCGGCTGTGGGCTTCATCCGCAGCAGCAACCGCATCAAGGGGCCGTTCTCTCGGGTCCTGGATACTTTGTGCGGTGGTTAATACGATAAGTTCTCTCAAACATGATTTTCGTGATCCCTCGATCAACATACGTGCCAGGCGCACATCCAGAGGCCAGCGTGCAAGTTGCCGGCCCAATGGCAATGGTCTGCGGTCTGAGTCAATTGCGCCCAGCTCAAACAATCGATGATAGGCATCGTTGATCATTCGTGGTGCGGGCGGGTCGAGGAAAGGAAAATCTTCTACCGCGCCAAGATCGGTGGTTAACATACGCAGAACGACCGAATCCAGTGACGTTCGCAGGATTTCAGGCTCGGTAAATTCCGGTCGGAGATTGAAGTCTTCCTCGCTATACAAACGGATACAGGTACCTGGCCCCAGTCGTCCACAACGCCCTTTGCGCTGGTTGGCAGAGGCTTGTGACACCGCCTCGATGGGTAGCCGTTGCACCCTGCTGCGATGGGAGTAACGGCTGATGCGCGCAAACCCGGTATCGATCACAAAACGAATTCGCGGTACCGTCAACGAGGTTTCAGCGACATTGGTGCAAAGTATGATGCGCCGTGCTGTACCCGGGTGAAACACCCGGCGTTGAGCCGCAACCGGCAATCTCGCATAGAGAGGCAAAACCTCGGTATTGCGCAGATTTTGTTTTTGCAGAAAATCAGCCGCTTCCTGAATTTCCCGCTCGCCCGAAAAGAACACCAGCATATCGCCATGAGCATCTATGCGGTTAAGCCGTCGCACCGCCCTGGCAACCCCGGCGTACAGATCACGGCTTTTGGCCTGCTCCGCTATTTGGCCGCCCTCCTCGTCATCATCCAGAGGCTGGTATTCAACCGTCACCGGGTAACTGCGACCGGAAACTTCGATAATGGGCGCATCATTGAAGTGACTGGCGAACTTTTCGGTATCGATCGTGGCCGAGGTGATCACTATTCGCAGATCAGGACGCCGGCGTTGAAACTGCTTCAGGTATCCCAACAGGAAATCGATATTCAGGCTGCGCTCATGCGCCTCATCGATAATGATCGTATCGTAGGCATTCAGGTTGCGGTCGTGGGTGGTCTCCGACAACAGGATGCCATCGGTCATGAATTTGACAATGCCGTCCTTGTTCAGCTTTTCACGGAACCGGACCTGGTAACCCACTACCTCACCGAGTGGCGTATTTAATTCTTCAGCCACCCGTTCGGCCATCGCCTGCGCGGCGATTCGACGTGGCTGCGTGCAGCCAATCAGGCCACGCACACCACGACCGGCCTGTATACACATCTTGGGAATTTGAGTTGTCTTACCCGAGCCGGTTTCACCGGAGATCACCACCACCTGGTGTTCCCTGATTGCAGCAATGATTTCATCCCGCCGGTCAACAATCGGTAACACCGGGTCATAGCCCGGTTTCGGCAGGCTCAATTTGCGTTGCTGACATTTTTGTGCGGAGGCTGTGCAGCGGTCGATCAATGATTGCAGTATGGCATCAGCTGACTTGCCCGACTTAATGCGACGCCTGGCAGACTTAATACGCTGCCGGCACCACGCCGCATCAGACTGCATGATGCCATTAAGCAAACCTGCAATCTGGTTGAGTATTTTATTTGCTTCGGTTGCAGCGCCCATGGCGGGCTATTATCCCAGTGCTTCACACTACCTTCCAGCTTTACACGAACAGAGACAAGCAAGCCTCGCCTGCTTATAATTCGAAGCTCGAATAAACCCCAAACAATCCGGAACAAAAATGACTGCAAACTTCCGTAGTGATAACGAAACACCGGTCGCACCGGCCATCATGCAAGCCATCGTCGAAGCCAACCAGGGCACCGCCTGGGCCTATGCAGATGACGACTGGTCGAACAGGCTCAACGCGGTTTTTTCAGAGTTGTTCAGAACCGAGGCAATCGTGCTGCCGGTTTCCACCGGAACCGTTGCCAATTCCATCGCCCTTGCCACGGTTACGCCGCCTTGGGGCAGTGTGTTTTGCCATAGTGGTGCACATATTTACGGGGATGAGTGCGGGGCGCCTGAGTTTTTTGGTAATGGCATGAGGCTGGTTCCGGTTGCCGGTAAAGACGGCAAGCTACTACCTGCCGACCTGAAAAGCAGCGTGCGTGCGAATGAGGGGCATGGTGTACACAGTTATAAACCATCGGCACTAAGCCTGACCCAGGCCACCGAGGCCGGAACCATTTATTCGATTGATGAGGTCAGGGACTTTGTGCGACTCCGCACACGCAATGGGTATGAAAACCCATATGGATGGTGCCCGGTTTGGCAATGCCATCGCCAGCCTTGGTTGTCATCCTGCCGAGGTTACTGTTGAAGCGGGTATCGATATGCTCTCTTTCGGCGCCAGTAAAAATGGCTGTATGGCCGCTGAAGCACTGGTCTTTTTTAACCAGCCGCAGTTGCTGGAAACCGCCGAACGTTTGCGTAAGCGTTCCGGTCATTTGCTGAGCAAGATGCGTTATGTTTCAGCCCAGTTACTGGCCTATGTTGAAAATGGCCGCTGGTTGGATATGGCGACGCATGCGAACCGGCAGGCAGCGAAGTTTGCTGAAGCCGTGGAGAATCATTCTGAAGCGCGCTTGGAGTATCCGGTTCAGGCCAATGAAGTGTTTTTGAATTGGACCAAAGATGGTTTTGATCATCTGAGATCGCAGGACATACAGTTTCAAATGTGGCCTGGCCGGGATGATTTGGCGCGGTTTGTTTTTGGGCATTCGACCAGTGATGAGGAGGTTGGTTTGCTAGTTCAGTGCATGGGTTAATATTACTCAGACACGCACACCATGAACCCTAAAGAAAAGCCATCAATCAAATATTTATTTAGCCCTCGCTACACTGACTTCATTTAGATTTGAATAGGTAGTATTTGTGAATGGTCTTATGACTTTGAGTTTGCTCATAGAAAAGTAGGTCACCATTTGAAGTTTTCGTGGCTTGTCGATAGGTTTTTCCATTTAAGGTTGAACCCTCGGTTCCACCCTGTATTTTGAACTCTGGAAATACCATGTTGCCAGCCTGGCATGCATAGTCCTTTGCGGCTTCACTAAATACATGAGCCTGGAAGTTTTCATTGTTTTTATCTGGACTGACAATCCGAAGTGTATCCTCTTGCTTACTTAACTCGATTAACAAACTGTTACGAGGATACACAGGCTTTATTTCACCTGGAGCCGACTCGACAGTAGCCGCCCGATTAAATGGGATTAGTAAAAGATAGTCATACCAATTTCCATTTGATATATGCCATAAATCATCTTGTTGTAAATCAGCCACATTTGGAGTTAACTCATATTGCCCTGAGACATTGGGGCAACCAACTTTTGAATCCAATTGGATACCCCACTCCACAGGTGGCTCTGGTGCCATTTCAAATTCAGGCAATGTGGGTACTGCACACCCCGCTACTACAATCCCAACAAATGCGAAACAAAAAACCTGAACATTTATCATTTAATCAAACTCCGTCAACACAAGGTATCTTAGTTGATCTGGAATCAAAGATGGCAGCACAACTGGCGATGCGAGAAAGACATTGGTGACATTCCGAAACTGACCATAGCGGCGACTAATGCCAGTGAGAGTCTTACTGGTTCCATTCGGATTATAATAAACAGGATGATTCAGATAATCATGTGTCCCTGCAAATCCTTCTACAATATAGTCAGCTAAGCTTCCCGGTTTGTATGGCTTACCGAAAATACATCCCGGTCCGCCTTGATGGCAACCGAGCGGACTGGCTCTTCTTCCTTGTGCTTCGAAAGCTTCAATGTACGCACCAAGAGCCTCTTCAACCGCTCCGCCACGTTCCAGTATTATCTGTCCAGACTCTTTCCATATATCTTGGTCGAGTCTAGCTCCTCCTATTTTTCCTTCAATACCCCGATGGCCAGGACTTTCGCCAATTTGACCAGGTGTCCCTGTAGAATGATTATATTCATATTGACGTAACTTCACGTTGATGAATGTGGCCGAAGAGACAAGAGCGCCGAATAACAAACCATTTTTGAATTTCCCTCCATAGACTTCCGCGGAAACACCGCTGGCTAAGCTATCAACCGCAATACGTTGTGCGGAGTAAGTATTTCCAAAATACCCTGCAACACCCCCCATGATCCCACCAGAGAGTGCACCCATAACAGCCCCCTTAATACTGAAATCAATAATTGCACCACCCACTAAACCAGATATTGCTCCGGCTATTGCTCCAATCGCAACACCGTTTCCCGCAAGCCCAGTTCCAGCCAACCAAGCAGTTGCCCATCCACTTGCAGCGCCATAAGTCACATAGCTTATGGCGACGGCGGCAATCACTCTTCCCCAATTCTTAATGAAGCTCTTCAGGCTAAAATACCCGCTGGGATCTGTGTAACTCAATGGGTTATTCAGCACGTAGCTGTATCGATTCAGGCTTTGGCTGTTCTTTGGTGCCTGTACTACGGGGTCAGCCTGCAAAAACCTGCCCAGCTTCGGGTCGTAAATACGTCCGTTCATATGGACTATACCCATTGAATCGACCTGCTCGTGCCCGGTAAAACCTTGTGTGGTCAAGTTATTCAGCTGGGCCTGGAGGAGGCTTGATAATGGTGTTTGCCAATCTGAACCCTGGCGCTGGCCAAACGCACTGAAGTGCATCCTTGTCGAAATCCCCCCGGTCTCATCCATTACCGTGTGTATGGATCCAATATGGTCTTTCAACAGATACGCGACCTGCTTTACACCCGTTGAAGGGTAGTAGGTTGAGATTGCCACTCCGCCGAGATAGCGTTTGAAGAAGGTACTATTGTTTTCGGTAATACGCTCTACCGCTTTCAGGTAAAGCGTACGCTTTTGTAACACTGCGTTTTTATAGTCTTTCCTTTGATAGCGACTATTACCGATACCATAGGAAAAATCTGTACGGTCGGCACCCCTGGTAATGCTTACCGGCTTATCAAACACCGAGTAGCTAATGTTGCGCCCATCGTTGCTGGATATCTGATTGCCGTTGGCATCGTATCTGTAACTGACTCCACCAGCGCTGGTGACTGCATGGGGACCCGCATTCGAGCCGTAACTGTAGTTGCCAAATGTAGTGTTAAAGCATCCGTTGGGAGTGCCAACACCCGCTACATCCGACTTGCAGTTAATATTGCCATCACGTGTGTAGTTCAGACTCAAGGTGGTAGTTGCTGCTGTTATTCCAAGCGCCGGCGCCGTCAGCTGAACCCGGTTCAAGCGGTTCAAAGAGTCATAGTTGAAAGTTTCTTTTAGACTGCTGCCAACACCTGATTGATCATTGCGGCTTTTCAGATTTCCCAACACATCGAACAGGTAGTCAACATCCTGTTTTTCAACACCAAAACTATCGAAGGCTGATAGATTTTTCAGTCTGCCGCTTGCCTCTTCATATGAGGCATGGACTGTTACGCCATTACCCAACTGCATGGTGGTGATATTCCCGCGCGCATCCATGGTGAGAATATCCTGGTAGACCACGCCTTCGATTCCCTCACGCGCCTCCTTTATTTTCGACAAATAGCCGTTTGAATAGACATATCGAAGGCCATGGTCATCGCCCGATGCATCGAACTGCTGAAATACGCGACTGTGCTGGTCGTAGGTCGTCTCTTCTACGAATTGTTCAACATTGTCAAAAGTGGTACTTACCGTGCTCACCCGGCCAAAGACATCGTAGACAAATGTCTTTTTATGCAGCGCTGCTCCGGCTTCACCGGCGCGATAGGTCACAGAATTGACCTGACCTTTGCCGTAGCCACTTGTTTTATAAGAGGTGGACTCCTTGTTAACCGTTGTATTGGAGGTTTGTGCCAGGCTTGAAACGTCTCTAAGCTCCCGGCGAGTGGTGACGCGACCCAGGGTATCGTAGCTAAAGTCCACCGCCTGGTTTTTGCTGTCGAGTTGTCGTGTCATTTCTCCCATGGCGTTATAGGCATACTGCCAGTAACCCTTGTCAGGGTCGTTCATGCTGGTTTTTCGACCTGCCCGGTCATAGCTCATGGTAACGACATGCCCGTCGGCACTCGTAACACGTGTGAGATTGCCGACCGCATCATAGTCATAAGTGACCAGCCCACATTGATCGTCATAAACTGCGCTGGTTTCTCCCTTTGCGTTTCTTAGCTCTATATTTTGTTGGTTCAGTCCGTTTGTGGTGAGCGTTACCCGGGCGCCTGCTGCAGTACATGAATTGACCGCCCGATGATCGTAATCCTGGGTAAGATCATCACCACCTGCGCTTACAATACCTGTCACCCGGCCCAGCACATCGTATCCAGTGATATTCCATTGCGGGCTACTTCCGGCGAAATAAGGCTCTGAGACCCTGGCGACCCGGCCTGACGAATCATAGTACTGATCTGTATATATGTAAGCGCCATTAAAACCTTTCCTGGCCGTTCGGATGGTGCGCTCAAGCTTGTCATAACAATCAATACGGGTCGGCCCACCACCTTTTGTGGTGGTTGTCCTGAAACTCGTGTCATTCGGGCAGTGACTGCCTGAACCATCATATTTTATGGTTTTGGTCCAAACGCCGGTTTCAGTGTAGTTGACGAATAGTTGCCCCATGCGATCTGCGGCGCCTGTCGTTACAACGCCATCAATGTTCACCGCTTCCAGCGGATTGCCAAATACATCCCTTGTGGTTATTCGTTGGGTTGTCTGGTTAATGGCGTTAACAGTCTCGTTGACGAATCTCCCTAATCGCGTCATATTCCTCTTCAGTTTTTCGGGGCGACATATCACTACCGGTGACTGTCGTTCGCCGGCGATTGCCGAAACTGTCCAGTTGGTAATCAGTTGTAATTTTGAATTCAGTGCTATCCGGGTCTTTGATTTCCTGCCTCAAAGCACCACTGACTGAGTCGTATGAATAACGTGATTGACGTGTAATCGAAGGCTTACCCGTCCGTGAAAAAGTTACCTTACTGGCTTGTAACTGACCCAGAAACCACTTAACAGTATTGTTTGAATACGTGTTGCTTGTCACCTCACGGGCGAAAAAACTCCCATCGGAAGCATAAGTGGTCATGTTCCTGCTTGTTGCATTTCCAAAAGCATCAAACTGGTGGGTGATCAGTTCTTTTCTATCCAGGCTGCCTGCGAGTGTAAAACGAACCTCGATTGAGGCAGAGATGTGCGGGAATATTGAGGTGTTGGTAGTGGCTTTTGAAGCCCACTGGTTTAGAACATAACTCAATGGCGTACCACTAACTTGCGAAGGAAAAGAGGTGGTACTGCTGACGGTGCCCCAACTACTGGGTTCACTTGTCGTGGTATTGCTGATCGAACTGAACCTGGAACCCGAGGCATTTGACACACGCGTGGTATCAACCAACATTCCGATATATGGAAAGTCTTGCCGGTAGCGGCTGTTGGTGCGAATTTTCAATTGCGGGTCGTAAGAAATCACTTCACCGAAACCGAGAAAACCCCGGCCGCCAGCCTGTAACTTGGCGCCCTACATAGTGATACTGAAGCCGGCTGCTCGCAGACGGGTAGTTGAAAACCGGCGCACTTTTTTGCACCTCGCTCACCACATATATCGGCGCGATCATGTCGTAAACAGCCGAGCCATTGCCCCAGTCCGCGTTGACTGAATCATGCATACGTGAGTAAACACCCGCGTCGGTCAGTGGTTTATAGGCAATTTCAGTTACTGCACCAAAACCATTGGTGATGGAAGTAATTACATTGGCGGGCTCAACGTCGCGATTGCCGTTAACGTTCATACCCTTACGTATTGACGTGGAAACGATCTCCCCGTTTTTGTTGTTGTTTATCAATAACTGGTCGATCTTTCCATCGCCACTAAAATCAGCAAATATACTGGTATCACTTCCTATCGAGCCTACGTCGCTGTCCCCACCGACATTACCTGCCAGGACCTGCGTATTGGAACTGGCAGCAAACTCGCGGCCGAAATGATTCTGATTGATCATCCACGTGGCATTCTCATCAAGCATTCTGGAGGGGTAGATAAGGTCGGGAAATGAATCGCCGTTCCAGTCCTCAAACCGCACCAGTTTGGCGATGCCTTCAGGCACCTGGCCAATCGGTTTGACCAGGGAAAAACCATTGCCTGTATTGAGTCGAAAATGCCAGTTTCGATTTGTATCACCCCAGGCCAGATCGGCAAGACCGTCAGCGTTGATATCAACCGGCCAAACGTAATCACTACGAGGCAGGTCACTATATGCGGCGTCCTGACAGATGACCGCCAGCGTACACCCACCGCCCAGGGCGACTATGCTATTGCGGGTAAAAGCATTTTGACCATTGGATTCCATCAACACCCAAAAAGACACAAACTTCGACTCATAAACAGGATCCAAACCACCGCGCGCATTCGTTTCATCAACACTGGCACTTGCCTGGGGCACGCAGTTTGAAATGCAGTGCCGGTAACTGCGCCAGACCTTCAGTAATAAGTCGACCGCACCATCACCATTGAAATCAAACACACGGGCGTCAGGGATTTCACTGTTATCTACACCTTCTGCTTCCCATTCAAACAAAGGTGGTTTGATGTCGATACCCCAATCACCCGAGATTTCTAATGGAAATAAATCCGTATTGGTGACATCGAGTTCAATCGGTGCCGACAAGGTGGGGGTTCCACCTGCTACCGTGGTGTTTAGCAATACTGTTAATTGCCAGGTTCGGCCGAGCACGTCGGTATGTGCATGCAAGATGTCACTTAAGCCATCACCGTTGAAATCCATAATCTGGAAACGTGACTCCAGGGCCTGGTCATTGAGGAAAAAGCGGTGACTGGCATTAAGTGTTTTCTCGGCTGAAAACGCATTGCCATCCGAGATCAATGCAACCCATGTGTAGTTTTTCTGCTTTTTGCTGTACTTGCTGTAAACGACATCCTGTATACCATCAGCGTTCAGATCAATCGCAAAAACCTGGGGCGGACTGCCATCAGCTTTTTTGGGTAACTTATAGCTCGTTGACCATTCACTAAAACCGGCATTGGCTGTCGCTTCCTTTACATATAGAAAATAGTTCCGCTTTTTAATTTGCGTGTAAAGAAGGTCGGGCCTGCCGTCACCGCTAACATCTGCCAGTAACATACCGGCCATTCCTGACTTCGGTAATAAGCCATTTAGCACCGTGGCGGATGTATCGATCTTTGACTCGCTTTTTAGCCAGCTAAAACGTGTAGGTTTGTAGCAGATTGTGCGACTGATGGAGCGGCACTCTGTGAGAGCTGGTGAGTATGTTTCTGCCGACACCATCCTGCTCATATCCGAGTTGATAAAAACGTAAATCCTCCAGTGCGCTGCCCGAATCAATACGCCCCTGGGAGCGAATACTCTGCAGCAGACGCCGCTGTTCCACTTGCACACCAGCGAAGTAGTTGTAGACGAGGTCCTCTACAGAATCACGCTCACGGTAGGTAAAAGATAAGCGTGCGCTCGGTGATGTACCGGCACGGGTATTTCCGGTGTAGTCAATTGACTGCAGCACAAAAGCAACCGGGCCCGTGTTGTTTTCAAGGTAGTTGTAAAGAATATAATTGCCGGAACGGTCTTCAAAACGATTCTGCGCCCAGGTAAATGCAGTTGCCGGGCTAGTGCTGCCGCGCGCCTCGATGCGCGAGTCGGCGCTATTGCCGTACTCCGCAACCGATCCATCTTTACGTTCCACCCTGAACCAGGCCGGGCCATTGCCGGCTACACCATAAGCGGTAATGCGGGCGAAACTATCAATTTCGGTTCGGTACTGCGTACCACTTCTGCCATATGCACCCGTTGAAGGATCGACCATCAAGCGTTGACCATCCAGGCAGAACCGGTCGTTACCATCGAGCCTTATACCCCTTGATCCGGAGATTTCGTCCTGTTCCATGGTTTGCGGACAACGCGAAATGGCCGACACTCCGCCGATGGACCAACCCACACCAAGCTCGCCATTTCCTGATTGCGAGTCATAGTTCAGTGATATCTGCGGCGCGACGCCACCACTGGCGGGTGCTGTGAGTATCGGGATGCTGTAGCTTGCGCTGCCTGACTCGGCCACCCTGAACGACCCGGCAATGGCACCGACGCTTGAGGAGCTATTGCTGGGGGTCATTGAAGGTGGTGATGCCGGCGCGGGTGGTGTTTCGGGTTGGGCTTGAGGCGTGTCATCTTCCGTAACCGTGAAGACAGCGGACCGCGCCATTAGCGTGGTTTGCAAACCATTGCCCATGCGTAACTCGAATTCATATTGCCCTGCAGCAGATAACTGGTAGGGAATATCGACCATCGCCGCCTGATCAGAGGTGAGTACTTTTACATAGCTGTTATTCGAAATGTTGTGTGCATAAACCGTGGCATTCGGATAATTGCCATCCGTGAACCAGGTAAGTTGTACTTCACAGTACGAGGCAGAACCGCTCAACTGGCAGGAAGAACCGCCAGCATCATCAAAACGCACACCATGAAAACTGGCTGCTTTTTCCAATACAACCGGTGAATATCTTGTACCTATACTGATTGAACCTGACGCGAAAGCTGTGCCGGGTAAGGTAAAATCTGCCCAAAAGTACTCTTTATCCAATCCGGAAAAATAACGGCGGCCATTACGATTCGTTGATGCAACAGGCTGATCGGGATCACAGCCCGACATAACCCAAAGCTGTGCCCAACCTGGTGGTTGCTGTGTTTGTGGCGAGTAACCCTCTGTCTGATAGGCAAGGCAAAAATTGCTGGAACCTGAAACGGCCGAACCGTTATTGATAGCCTGAACCCAGGTCGGGTCACCGGCGTCATCGTGGAAAAGAACCGTGACGACCTCAGCGACATCACCAATACTGGTGACCACCTGGTAACGGCTGTCACCGGCACGCTCCCAAAGACCACTATAGTGGGAAATATTGCTGGTATTCGCCGGATCTGAGCCAAGTATAAACTGCAGGGGATCTGAATCAGCAAGACGTTCTTTTTTGAAGTTTGCGTTCCAGGTGATGGTCGCCTGGGTATTGTCGGAGCCAAAAACGATATCCGCGCGGCCAACCCATACTTCACTGCCATCAGCTCTGCTGGCATACAGCGCACCACCATAGGACCCCGAACCGGTTGATACTGCTTTGAGCTTGAGTGCAACGGGACGATATTCGCTGGTGACAGGGTCACAATCAGGGCAAGCGGAATCTATTCCCAAGTGCTTGGCTTCGTAGGTATACCAGATACCCACCAGGTCATAGCTATTGCCAAACAAGGGATCATTTGGCGGAAGGGCCAGGCGGTTTGACCAGTAGAAAGTCCAGCCATGCCCATCCTTCGACGGGTTATACCAGTGACCGGGTTGCAACTGATCTGCGCCACCGTTGAGGTTTCCGTCAATAGTGGCCTGCGATGTTTCAGCGGGCAGTTCTGTGATTAGAGTGGAGCTTAGCGCCTCGCTCACATCAAGGCTTAATGCGCCGGAAGCATCACCACAATCCGGCGCACCCGTATCACTTTTCTCACAGCTCTGTACGATGAACTCATACGCGCCGGGCTCGACGCGCCAGGCCCGTAACTCTGTCGCCTCGGTAAAGTGAACGCTGACCCGTTCATTAAAGGTTTCGGTGATTTTGAACAGCCTCGAGTTATTACCCGGCGCGGGTTCCCAGCCGAGCAAAGCGTACCCATCGTTTGATGTTTGGTGAACCGGAACAGTCCATTCGGGTGGCGCATTGCCGGCAGCCGCAACAGCAGAATACTGAACTACGGCCAAAATCAGAAATAGACACCTGATCGAACCGAGCCTGATTTTATTTGTTGAATGACCCTCATATACGCAGGCACACGCTGCACTTAACCACTTGAACATCCGAAATCCCCCTTAGAATCCTGCCGATGGCTCCAGACCATCCGGCATCACTTTTATGAGGTTTAAGTCTGCTTAAATGTCAGCGCCGGGTCTGCCATGAATGACCCATGATCAGTGTCGGAAAATCGCCCGGGTATATGCAGGCAGACAGGCGTTTGAAGTTAGATATGTTCTTACTTGCCGGAAGGCTTCCAAGCTGGATGGGGCGTTTTGAAACGAAAGCAACACCATGTAGCCGTTTCAACCGGGCAATAAGGTTTCGCGCGCGTATTCTTCTATATAGGCAGGCAACTGCAGCTTTTCGACATGACCCATCAGCATGACAAGCAGATCGCCGGGCTCACAGGCATCGAGTATTTCGAAAATGACATCCTTACCGGAAACCATTACCCGGGTCTGGCTTTCAGCAACACCTGATTCGATCAGCCCTTGCTGCAGAAGGTGGGCGACTTTGCGGTGTTGTTTTCCATCACGAGGCACATGTTCTTTGCAGAAATAAAAGTCAAAATGGCCAGCCAGGGAGCGACCAATTCCCTTAAGCGTATCATCTGCTCTATTGGTGGAACCGGCAAAGGCAACCAGCTTGCGGCCCGGCACATCCAGCTGGTCTATAAACTCGCAAAACTTTGCTACGCCATCCGGGTTATGGGCAAAATCCATGATGATTCGAAATGGCAGGTCATCAAATACATTCATGCGGCCGGGGGTCGAGTCAAAACTGGATGTAAAGCTGGCCATGGCCGTTCGTATCACATCAATGGAGACACCGGACAGGTAGCTCGCGGTCATCGCATGCATGGCATTGCTCACCATGAAGCGCGCCAGACCATCAAACGTTGCCGGAATCGAATCCGCCGTCATCACCGGCAGACGAAGCTCCCCGTCGTAAATCACCAGCCATTGCTGATTTTCAATTTCTTCGAGAACACAACAACATGCCAGGGAATCACCATGCTGTTCGTAAAGCTGATCCCGGCTGGATTCCATTGACACCAGGCATTTCTGTTTTGCGGTCATCTTGTCGAACATGGCGAGGCAATGTTTATCATCGGCATTCAGCACGACCGCCTGCCTGGCGCGTTCCGGTAAGGCCCGCTTGACCCCGGCCATCTGTTCTACCGTCTCAATGCCGACTTCACCCAGGTGATCCTCGGTTACATTCAGACAAACGGCGATGTCACAGAACCGAAAAGCCAAACCATCCTGCAACAAACCCTTGTGATGCGTTTCCAGAACAGCAAAATTCACGTCCTTGCTGGTCAGAACTTTTAGGTGACCTACTCTCGAACCAAAATCACCTTTTGCGGCAAACTCGCCATTGAAAAACAAGCCATCGGTGCAGACCATCCCCGTCCTGCGCCCCGCATGTAACATGATATGGCCAGTCATTCGCGTGGTCGTTGTCTTTCCATTGGTGCCGGTGATTGCGATGATGGGCATACGCACTGATTCATTCGAAGGGAAAAGCCGGTCCAGCACAGCATCCGCTGCTGCATCCAGGTCGGCATGATTGAGCTTCACATTGGATGACTGGTTGACGGACCTGTCAAAGAACTCAGAAAAGTCCTCCGAACTATCTATACAGTAAGTGCCATCGAGCACACGCTGGTGTTTACCGTGGCCTAACATCAACAGACCATTGGGCCTGATGCACTTGCCTCCGGTCAATTCGTCAAAATCCTGGCGTTTGAACGGGTTGCGCTCAAGATGAATGGCCGGAATATCACGCCGACGCGCTGCCTTGATGATCGCCTCGGTTTCTAGGGGCAACAGGCGATCTGCGGCAAACTTGCTATACATTTGAAATGGCTCTGCCAGCAATTTACGTTTGCCGCTGAGCAGTTCGAAAGCGAGTTTGACCGCAGTCATGCCGATATCACAATGCTCGTGCTCAAGCAGAGCCCGGCACTGTTCTTTTTCTGGAAAGCATTCAACCGAAAAGTAGCTCACCCGATGGCCGGCCTTTTGCTGGAACAACATGGCAGTCTGGGCAAGTAAGGATGTATACCAGGCCATTCTTTCAGTGGGTAGTTCCTGTTCCGGAAAAACCTCGTCCGCGGCAAGAATTCCAGCACTGATCAGCAGGTCCCTGATGTCAGATACCTGCCGGGGAAACGCGGAACCATCAGCAGGCCCGAACTTCAGCAGAATTTCGACCACCGGTATGTCCAGACGTCGATTGGGGCCGTTATACGGAAAATACTCAATCGTTGGCATTATTATCATTCCAACCAAACAAGGCTTGCCATTCTGCCTGTTTCACCATCCCGCCGGTAGGAAAAAAAACGACCCTTTTCTTCATAAGTGCAATGCTTTCCGCCAAAGACCTGCTTGATACCAACCCTGCCGAGCGCCAGTCTTGCCAGCAGGTAAAGATCAGCCAGCCAGCGGTCGCGATGTGGCTTGAAGGCGATGGCATTTTCAGCACTCACATTTATAAATGCATCGTAGACATCTTTCCCAACCTCAAACGCATCCGGGCCAATGGCGGGTCCAAGCCAGGCCATCAATTCATCTGCTTTGCACTCCAAAGACGAAACTGTTGCTTCGAGCACACCGGCGGCAAGTCCACGCCAGCCTGCATGCGCTGCAGCAATACGGGTTCCAGCCTTGTTGCAAAACAGAACCGGTAAGCAATCTGCAGTCAATACAGCACATACCTGCCCTTCCTGGTAACTGACAATGGCATCGGCCTCTGCGTTGAATGCCTTATCCCAGCTAACTACACCGCTACCATGAACCTGGTTCAACCAGCGGGGTTTGGAGGGAAGTAAGCCAGCCAAAGCGCGGCGGTTCATTTCAACATGCTGCGGATCATCACCGCAATTACCACCAAGGTTCAGGCTGCTCCACGGGCCCTGGCTGAAGCCGCCATTGCGGGTTGTTGTAAAGGCATGAACATTGGCAGGCGCCGGCCAATCCGGCCTGATCACCTCTATTTCAGGTACTTCAGTCATCGGCGATCGATTGCTTGAGCTTATCGATAAGCTCGACTATATCGTCGGCCAATGGTGCATGGAATTCACATTCTTCTTCAGTTTCCGGATGGACAAGCTTCAAGGTCCGGGCATGCAGTGCCTGACGTGAAAACCCATTGATGGCCTCAATAGCTGACGCATGCAGACCTTTTTGTTTGATGGGTCCACGGCCATAAAGCGGATCACCGACTATCGGGTAACCAATGTGAGTCAAATGCACACGGATCTGGTGGGTACGGCCTGATTCCAGCGATACCTCAACATGACTTGTGCCGGGCAGACGCTGGATTAACTTGTAATGACTGACCGCAGCCCTGCCGCTTTCCCTGACTGCCATTTTCTTTCGATCGCGAGGGTTGCGGTCAATATTGGCGCTAATAGTGCCGGCACTTGGTATCTCACCTTTAACTACCGCCTCGTAAACCCTGCTCATGCTGCGTGTTTGCAGTTGGTTGACCAGGCTGGCGTGCGCTTTCAGGCTACGGGCGACCACCATGACACCGCTGGTATCCTTATCCAAACGGTGCACGATGCCTGAACGGGGCAAGGTATCCAACTCCGGGTCGTAATTTAAAAGGGCGTTTTGCAATGTCCCCTGCCAGTTACCCGCTGCGGGGTGAACAACCAGGCCAACCGGCTTGTTTAATACCAGCAAATGCTCATCCGCGAAAATAATATCCAATGGAATATCCTCAGGCATGACCTCGCCTTCAGAGATCATATCCGCTTCAACGGACAGGATTTCACCGCCCAGCATGCGGTAGCTGGGCTTGGCGCGCTTGTCATTGACGGTCAACTCACCCGACTTGATCCATTGCTGCAGGCGCCCCCGGGAAAAATCCGGGAACAATTCAACAGCGGCCTGATCCAGCCTTGAACCGGCTGATTCTTCGCTAACCTGCTGACTTAAACTGATATGCCTGGGCATTATTTATGGTCCGATGTAGTTTTGTGTATTATCGCACGGCTGTATTCTATGGTTTTAGTTTGTCTTTTTCGCTATCATTCCGCCTTCTGTATTTCGCTTGGCCAAATAATGCTTTTATCCTCGTTCTCTTTTAAGTCTTCCAACCATACAAAACTGTTCATAACAGCGATATTGGCGCTGCTGTTGGTGACAGTCTCCGGGTGTAAAAAAGACAAGTACATTGATGATGGCCGTAGCGCCCAGGAAATGTATGAAACCGCAAAGGCCTACCTGGAGACCCAAAACTGGGGACGGGCTGTTAATGGTTACCAGACTTTGGCCACGCGCTACCCATTTGGCCGTTACACCGAACAGGCTCAATTGGAAATGGCCTATGCCTATCACAAGGCAGGCAGCCCTGAAGCGGCCTTATCAACAGCAGACCGTTTTATCAGGACTTATCCCAGTCATCCCAACGTGGACTATGCGTACTACATTCGCGGGTTGACCAATTATGAGCAGCGCGTCGGTTTTATGGAACGCCTGATGCCGTCGCGTGTACGTGACCGTGATCAGACCGCTGCCCGGGAATCTTTCAGGGATTTTGATGAGTTGATCAGGCGCTTTCCGGATAGCCGCTATGCACCTGATGCCAGGCAGCGCATGGTGTTTTTACGTAACAACCTGTCTTTCTACGAGTTGGATGTTGCCCGTTACTACATGCGCCGCAAAGCCTATGTGGCCTCGGCCGCCCGCGCCCGCTACGCCATCGAAAACTATCCCGGCTCACCTGAATTGGGCGATGCGCTGGAAATACTGCATGTGAGTTATATCGAAATGGGCCTGCCGGAACTGGCGGAAGACACCATGAAAGTTCTTGCTTTGAACTACCCTGATCATCCTTATGTCACCGGCGACAGGAAAGAGGGTTTCTGGGGCAGGATGTGGCCGTGGGGCAAAGATTAAAGAGATTAGATTAGAGAGGGTTTATAAGCCTCAGCGCTTGTTAATACTTTCTTCATGCCAGCCCGAGGTAATCGGGTAGCGCCTGTCACGACCAAACGCCTTTGAAGTAATCCGCACACCCGGTGCCCCCTGGCGTCGTTTGTACTCATTTAACAGCACCATGCGCGCCACACGGCGAACCACGGCCTCATCAAATCCTTCATCGACAATCTCGGCAATAGACCAGTCCTGCTCTATGTAGTGGTACAGGATCTGATCCAGCAGGTCATATTCCGGCAGGCTATCCTGATCCAGTTGCCCCGGCGCGAGTTCGGCTGAGGGTGCGCGATCTATCACCGCTTGCGGAATGGCTGGTGATATTGTGTTTCTGTAGTCACTCAGCTGATAGACGCGGGTTTTAAGACAATCCTTAATGGGTGAAAACCCGCCGCACATATCGCCGTAAATGGTGCTGTAGCCCACTGCGAGTTCGCTCTTGTTACCTGTTGCCAGCACCATCCAGCCAAACTTGTTGGATAAGGCCATCAACAGACTGCCACGCACCCTGGCCTGCAGGTTTTCTTCGGTAACATCCGCCTCACGGCCTTCAAAGGAAACTTCCAGCGAACCCAGCAGTGCCTCAAAGGCCGGCTCGATGGCGATTTCACGGTAGGCAACCTTCAACATGTCTGCCTGGTCACGGGCCAGTTTCAAGCTCAGATCCGAGGTATGCCGGCTTGGCATCATGACTGCGTGGACGTGCTCAGAACCTAATGCGTCAACGGCAAGGGCCAGCGTCAAGGCCGAATCAATACCACCGGACAAACCAAGGACCACATCGGTGAAGCCGTTCTTGACGATATAATCTTTCAAACCACGCACCAGCACCGCGTATATACAGGCGATGGTGTTTTCACGCTGAAGAACAACAGACCCATCCAGGTTCGCCTGGTCTTCATACCCTTCAAACCAAAGGTTGCCCGATTCAGGCGCGTAACAGGCGATGGGTAAGCCTTCTTCACAGGAATCATCACGAGTACTGAAACCGCCGTAAGCATTCATCAGCATGGAGCGACCATCAAACACCAGCTCATCCTGACCACCCACAAGATTGCCGTAGACCAAGGGTAACTCGCACTCCCTGCCCCGTTCGCTGAGGATTTCGAGACGTGCTGCCAGCTTGTTGTCGCGGTAGGGGGACGCATTGGGCACCAGTAACAACTCTGCACCGGCATCCCTGGCACTCAAAGCCGGGCCAGTCACCCAGGCATCCTCGCAAACGATCACACCGAGCCGGCTGCCCTTGATCTCGACAACCAGTGGTTGCGTACCCGCCGAGAAGTAACGGCGTTCATCGAATACGGCATAGTTGGGTAGTACCTGTTTGAAATAACGCCCAAGCACCACGCCATCACGCACCCAGCTGACCGCGTTAAACCTTTCTTCACCCTCTGACCAGGGGTGCCCGATGACAACATCAATGCCTTGCACACCAGCAACCAGCTCATCCATTACATCGTGGCAACGACGCATGAATCCGGGGCGCAACAACAGGTCTTCGGGCGGATAGCCACTGATGGCCATTTCCGGAAACAGGATAAGGTCGGCACCCTTCTCACGCGCCAGTGCCATGCTTTTTTGTGCACGAGCCAGGTTGCCGGTCATATCACCAACCGGGAAATCCTGTTGTGCCAGGGCGATTTTAATCATGGGCTATAGGCGGAGAAGAACCTGCCCGTGAGTACGGGCAGGTTGCAATCACAAAAACTAAAGTATTTTCTGAATAGCATTACCGAGATCAGCCGGTGAGCGAACAGTGGTCACCCCAGCCGCTTCCAGCGCCTCGAACTTCGCAGAAGCCGTACCCTTTCCGCCAGCAATAATCGCACCGGCGTGACCCATGCGTTTACCCGGAGGCGCGGTTACACCTGCGATATAGGCGGCAACCGGCTTGGTTACATGTTCAGCAATGAACTCGGCGGCATCCTCTTCGGCTGAACCACCGATCTCACCCACCATGATGATACCTTCAGTCTGCGGATCATCCTGGAACAGGCGCAGGCAGTCGATAAAATTCATACCCTGGATGGGATCGCCACCGATACCAATAACCGTGGATTGACCCAAACCGGCCTGGGTTGTCTGGTAGACGGCTTCATAGGTTAATGTACCGGAACGGGAAACCACACCGACTTTGCCGGGGCTATGGATACGCCCGGGCATAATGCCAATTTTACAGCCACCGGGTGTAATGATACCGGGGCAATTGGGGCCGACCAGGCGGGTATCCGGCATCTGGTCCAGCACGGCTTTAACCCGAATCATGTCCTGTACGGGAATACCCTCGGTGATGGCAACGATAACTTTGATACCGGCATCAGCCGCTTCCAGAATGGCATCGGCTGCAAATGGTGGCGGAACATAAATAACCGTGGCATCAGCACCGGTCTCGGCAACGGCCTCGGAGACCGTATTAAATACCGGCCGCTCCAGATGTGTCTGCCCGCCTTTGCCCGGCGTAACGCCACCAACGATCTGTGTGCCGTACTCAATGGCCTGCTTGGAATGGAAAGTACCCTGGCTACCTGTAAAGCCCTGGCAAATTACTTTTGTGTCTTTATTAACCAGAACGCTCATTGGGCCACCTCACTATTGTTAGCTGCCGCAACTGCTTTCTTGGCGGCATCATTCAAATCACTTGCTGTAATGATGGCAAGACCACTGTCTGCCAGCAATTTTCTGCCTTCATCCACGAGTGTGCCTTCCAGGCGCACCACTACCGGTACGCTGACACCGACCTCCTGTACTGCGGCGATAATGCCCTCGGCGATCAGGTCACAACGGACAATGCCACCGAAAATGTTCACAAGAATGGCCGCGACACTTTCACCGGAAAGGATGATTTTGAAGGCTTCTTTAACGCGCTCAGCGGTGGTACCACCACCAACATCGAGGAAATTGGCAGGCTCACCACCATTGAGCTTAACCACATCCATGGTCGCCATGGCGAGACCGGCACCGTTCACCATGCAGGCGATGTTGCCATCCAGCGTGATGTAGTTCAGGTCGTGCCGGCTTGCTGCCGCCTCAGTTGGGTCTTCCTGCGCCTCATCGCGCATCGAGGCCAGGTCCGGATGTCTGAAAAGGGCATTGTCATCCGCGTTGATCTTGGCATCGAGTGCAACCAGGTTGTCATTGCCGTCGATGATCAGCGGGTTAACCTCTAACAGGCTGAGATCTTTATCGATGAACAGGCGGTAAAGGCCCGACATGATCTTGGTTAGCTGCCCGACATGCTTGGCGGAAAGCCCCATGCCAAAACCCATCTGGCGGCCCTGGTAGGCCTGGAAACCAGCGGTATTATCTACATTAACCGTAACAATTTTTTCCGGCTCGGTCGCAGCTACTTTCTCGATATCCATACCACCGGCAGCTGAGCCCATGAACGTGAGGCAACGATTAACACGATCGACGAGGATGGACAGATAAAGCTCACTTTCAATATCGGTCGCTTCAGCAATCATCACAGCATCTACCGGCAAAGCCAAACCACCAGTCTGGTACGTGCTGATTTTCATACTCAGCATACGCTCGGTTTCAGCCCTGACCTCATCAAGTGAGTTCACCAGCTTGACACCGCCAGCCTTGCCGCGACCACCTGCGTGTACCTGTGCTTTGACAACCCATACCTTTCCGCCAAGACCCTGTGCAGCCTTGACTGCCTCATCTGGCGTGCGCGCCACTGCGCCTCCGGGAACAGGTACTCCGTAACTGGCGAATAATTCTCTCGCCTGGTATTCATGGAAATTCATGCTAACTCCTTCAGAAAATGACTGATTCGAAACCGCTGAGCTGTTTTTAATTTTTAAAGGAGTCCAAGTCTATTCAGGAGCGCCAATCTTGCGTCCGGAATAAATCAAGGGCTTCCTGTTTAAATATAGCCTTGCCCAAGGCTGGTATTTTCACTTGTATTGTAGTTTAAAGCAAAGGCAAGCTGGGAAAATTTCTGGGTGATATACTTGGCGCATAAAGCAGCCGTAAAATGGGTTTCAATGGGAACCGAAATAATTTTGGTTTCTTATATTTCTTCAAGGAAAAAATGAAGCAAAAGGGATTCTTCTCAACCTTCCCTCTTCCTGAGGCGATGACCCATCGGGTGGTTTCCTACCTGAGTGTCTTCAGGTTGTTGATCAGCATGATTCTGCTGTATGCATTTTTTACCGATTTGGTGGCAGTGCCACACACCCTGGATAAGAGCGCCATTGGCGGAACTGCATTGCTCTCTTATTTCGCCATGTCGGTTTACCTGGCCCTGGATAATCGCCGCCGGGCCACCGAACCTTATCCATTCGCACTGGTTACCCTGTTTACCGACCTGCTTTTCATTTCGGTTTTGTTGTTCATATTTCGGGCGGCTGGAAAGTGGTATTGCGGTCCTGCTCATATTCGGCAGCGCATCTGCCGCCGTGCTGCTGCCGCTGCGGATTGCGCTGCTCTATGCCTCCCTGGTCGTAATTGCATTCATTGGTCAGGCCGTGATGGGCTGGCTGGTTCAGGGTGAATCGATAGCTGAGCTGATAAAGGCCGGCCTTTACGGGGCCACTGCCCTGGCTACCGCCCTGTTGGCTAACCTGCTGGCACGCTGGTTAAAAGACTACCGTTTGACCACCGAGCGGCAGGCTGTCCAGCTAACCCGCATGGAGCAGGTCAACGAACTGGTCATTCGCCGTATGCGAAACGGCGTATTGGCCGTGGATGCCGAAGGGCAGATTCAACTGATGAATGAATCGGCCTGGTTTTTGCTGGGCTCACCAAAGGCTGATCAAAGAACACTTTCACAAATTTCTCCCCAACTTAATACAGCGCTGAGAGATTGGTATGACAACCCTAAAGTTGAAATCGCCCCGATAACTGTGCGTGGCAGCCAGGCCCGGGTTGTCCCCAAATTTGTCGCACTACCGGGTATTTCAAGCATCCGCGTTTTGATCTTTCTGGAAGACAATGAAGTGATCTCACAACGCGCGGTGGAAATGTCCGCCCATTTACTGGCGAACCTTTCGGGCAGTATCGCGCACGAGATTCGCAACCCGCTGGCCGCTATCAGCCATGCTGCCCAACTGCTTGAGGAATCGGAGGAAATCGCTGAGTCCGACCTGCGCCTGGTTGATATCATTCACAGCCAGTCGGGCAGAATGAACGGTATCGTTGAAAACATCCTGCAGTTGTCGAGACATGAAAAATCACGGCCTGATATTTTTGAGCTCGTTCCATTTTTGACAGAAATAGCTGAGGAAACCAAAAGCGCAATACCAGGTATTCGGCTTACACTGGACATCAAACCGGAATTAAAAAGAACACTCGTTTTATTTGACCGTAGCCAATTGCACCAGGCGGTTTGGAAACTACTGGAAAATGCCAACCGGCATGCCCGGCTTGATGCGGCAATCCCCGAGGTGCTTCTTTCAATGAAACATCTTGAACGCACAGGATACTGTGTTATTACGGTTGAGGATAATGGACCGGGAATACCTGAAACCAATATGAAACGTATTTTTGAACCCTTTTTTACAACCCACAAACAGGGATCCGGCCTGGGTTTGTACATAGCCCGGCAACTTTGTGACGTAAATCAGGCTGAACTTACTGTAGACTCTGTTATAAATAGTTATTCTCGCTTTCATATTCGATTAGCATTGGCACGAAGCGAGAGAGCAAAGGTCGCCGGACAGTAAGTTCTGCGGAAGATCTGCTTAAGGGAAGATATTCTGTAAATCAGAAAAGGAAAACAAGCAAAAGCCATGCAACATCATGTATTAGTTATTGATGATGAACCCGATATCCGGGAGCTACTTGACCTCACCCTGACCAGGATGGGTCTGAAAGTTACCACCGCCGAAGACCTGCGCGAAGCAAGACGCGCACTGTCATCACAAAGCTTCAGTTTTTGCCTGACCGATATGCGTTTGCCGGATGGCAATGGCCTTGACCTGGTACGCGAAATTGCCAGGGATCACCCGGAGTTACCAACGGCAGTCATCACAGCTCATGGCAGAGTTGAGGATGCGGTTACGGCCTTGAAGATCGGTGCGTTTGATTTTGTATCCAAGCCTGTGGATCTTTCGGTTCTTAGAAAGCTGGTCAATACCGGACTCAAGTTAAGCAACGAAGAATCCACGCCGAGTGACTCGGGCACAGACGATGAAAGCCCATTTGTCGATGATCAAATGGAGAAAATGACCGGCAATTCTGAAGCCATGCAAAAATGTAAGGCCATGATCAGAAAGCTGGCACGCAGCCAGGCACCCGTGATGATCTCAGGTGATTCAGGGTCTGGTAAGGAACTAGCCGCACGATTGATTCATGACCTGGGACCAAGGGCTGACCAGGCATTTGTACCGGTTAACTGTGGCGCAATTCCGTCAGAGTTGATGGAAAGTGAGTTTTTTGGTCATATCAAGGGCAGCTTTACGGGCGCCGGGACAGATAAAGAAGGTTTATTCCAGGCCGCTGACGGCGGAACCCTGATGCTGGACGAAGTGGCTGATTTACCCTTGAGTATGCAGGTGAAACTATTAAGGGCCATCCAGGAGAAGGCTGTTTTACCGGTGGGCGCCCGTAAGGAGGTACCCATTGATGTGCGTATACTTAGCGCTTCGCATCAGCAGCTACGTCCGCTGGTTGAAGAAGGTAAATTCCGCAGTGATCTGTTTTTCCGGTTGAATGTGATCGAACTGCATATGCCGGGCTTGGTGAACGAAGAAGTGATATTGAGCCATTGGCACATCGTTTTTTGAAAGAGATTACCGAGCAATGGGATGAATCCAACACACCGGTGATTTTGCCAGAGGCAATGGAAGCCCTTAAGAACCACAACTATACGGGCAATGTCAGGGAACTGATCAACATCCTGCAGCGCGCTATAACAATGTGTGAGAACAATACCATCGGTGTGGAAGACCTGATGCTGGAACAGGTGGCCATTAAGGAAACTGATCAGTCCGTTGTTGAACGCGATGATGATCAGACACTTGATACTTATATCGAGGATATCGAGAGGAAGATGCTTGAGGATGCCTTGGAAAAGACGCGGTATAACAAGACCCGGGCGGCTGAGTTGCTGGGTATAAGTTTTCGCTCGTTTCGTTATAAGTTGAAGAAGTTTGATATTGATTAGCACCTAAACCAATCCAAAACGGTGTCAAAACAGACAATACAACAAACAGGTGACTCACCTGGTGAACCCTCAAACCTCTCGGATCAGAGTCAACAAGGCGCTGTGGGCTCTCAAGTGCAAAAACCCGACCGGATACCAACCAGATTTTTTATAGTGATCCCAGCACTATTTGGTTTATGGCTGATCGCTACGTCAATATCTGAAGCAGTTCCAAGCATAGGCTCGTATAACGGCAAGCGCATGCTTGAGCTTTATTTGATCTTCGTGACTTTGTTTGTACTACTAATAAGTTCGCAAGTTCGACAAAGACTAGAAACATTATTACTGGCAATCCCAGCTTGGGTTCGAATTCTTTTGTTGATTTTTTTCGGAATAGGACTCAGTTCTGCACTACTCACTCCTAATCCTGCATACCCGCTTTTAGACGTAGCGATGCTTTTTTTGCTCATATTGACAACACTTACCATCGCGTGCACCAGGCAGTTAGTAGGGATTCAATTTGATCGGGTGATAATAGCCTGTATTGCGCTCATGGGTTTCGGAGTAGCTTTCCAAGAATTGGTAGGAGTGTTGGTATTTATCTCAACTGGCCAACAATACAGTTACAAAGAAGCATTGATGCATTTTTTACACCCTCGCTTTTACAACCAGGTACAGACTTGGACTATTCCATTGCTTGCACTCTTACCAATTGTCTTTAATAAATATCGCTGGGTCGGCTTGGCCTGCATAATGCTAATTTGTATACAGTGGTACATTATTTTTGCGATGGGTGCCCGTGGTAGCACCATCAGCCTTTTAGTAGCAATGTTCGCCATAGGCATAATTCTTCCTACATATAGAAAGTACTGGCTCAAATTGCATGCTTTGGGTTTGATGCTGGGTATCCTATTTTATTTATCTGTTGTGGCTTTTCTTGGTGCAGTACAACCAGACAATTCGGATTTTGTCAGTGAATCTCTCGGTAGACCAATGCTTCACACAACCGGTCGTACTAATTTGTGGAAGTATGCAATTAATGATGCCGTTCAAAACCCGTACCTAGGTGCTGGACCAATGCGCTATGCGTGTAGTGCCAACGTGTACCTGCCTGGGTCACCGCATAACTTCCCACTGCAAATAATGAGTGAGTGGGGAATTCCGGCTCTTGTAATACTTAGCATTATAGTCAGTTGGTTGATATACGCCTGGTTACTATCTGCAAGATCAGTCAAACAGTATCCTGCATATAAGCAAGCGTTGGTGACATGCACCTCCATATCTTGCCTCGCTGCAATGATTCATGTGTGTGTGAGTGGTTTACTAATCTCACCATCCAGCCAGGTGGCCGGCATGTTAGTTGCAGGATGGCTTATCGCAATCCTGTTCGACGCACGCCCCAAATCATTAATAACAATATCAACAGGTAGAAATGGAACCCCGTTATTGGTTTTTATTGGATTGGCAGTTTCTTTTTCAGTAGTGGTATTTGCCCATATTGAAATTGAAGAAATGTCTTTTCGAACAACCTATGCAAGAGACTATGGCCCTATTACACCAAGATTCTGGCAAGACGGTCGGTTTTGCGAGTATTCATTTTAATTATGTAGAAATAAGACTGACATGTTTTGTCGGTTTCTGACAATTACCGTCATGAGTTTTAGTTTCATAACCATCAACAAAGTGTATACCACTGTTTAAAAAGAATTTTTATAGTTGGCATGTATAATGCATTAATAGTAACGGCATCCCAGGGTTATGGGGAACTGACTGGCGATAAGCAGAAGCAATCGTCACATTTATTACCATTGGAGGGTAAACGTTGTGAAAAATATGAAAAGTATTAAAAGAGTGACAAAAGGTTTTACATTGATCGAGCTGATGATTGTTATCGCCATCGTAGCCATCTTGGTTGCATTAGCGGTTCCAGCCTACAGAGACTATACAATTCGCGCTAAAGTGGCGGAATGTGTGAATGGCGCTGCTGTGCCTAAATTGAACATTTCTGAGTATCGTGAGACTGTTGGTGCTATGCCTTCAAGTGGAGATTTGGCTGGGACATCAGCGCCTGCTGGGCAAAGCCAATATTGCGAAAGCTTCACATTGCTAGATACTACAACCGGAATATTTACTGTAGAAACCAATGAAACAGCGATTGACACCGCTCTTTCAACAGTTACTATCCAGCCTCGAATGGTGCCAGAAGTGAATGGTGCTGGCGGTGTTGACTGGTTTTGTCAGCAAGGTGGAACAAGTGCAGAGGCCCTTAAGTACTTACCTTCAACTTGTCGTGGTGCAAACACCAATTAACAGTTGAGCTGATCAAGCTACAAGCAACAAGAAAAGCCCCCATTGTTTCAATGGGGGCTTTTTTGTTTCAAACAACCAAATCAAACCAAGTAGCATTTTGTGTTAAAACACGGTAATTTACAGCAAATTGACGACAGTTAAGTATAATAGATAAAGAGAACAGGAACAGGGAGTGGCCTGCAAATGAACACAGAACTAAAAGCAGCCAGTCAATTACACGGGTTTGCCCGTCGTTTGGTTGCGGATGGTCTGATGGACGAGCAAGCCGCCCGTGATGCCAATGTAAATGCGAGGCAGAAAGGGCTTACGGTTCTTGCCTGGATGATTAAGCACAAAGCTCTGGACCCGGAAGTCCTGATCAACGCCGCTTCAATTGAGTATGGTGTTCCAATCATTGATATCAGGGCCGTGGATTTAAGCATCGCCCCGGTCAGCCTGGTCGATGAGAGACTGATTGAAAAGCATCGCGCATTTCCTCTCTACTTGCGAGGAAACTCTCTTTTTCTTGCCGTTTCAGACCCAACTGATCAGGAAGTTATTGACGCAATATCATTCAGTTCAGGCTTTCGCGTTGAGCCTATTCTTGTTGCACCTAACCTTATTAGAAGCTGCAATTGAAAGAGCACAAGATTCTCACAATCCTGTTTTTGATGATTTCGAAGATGAAGGTTTGGAAGATCTCGGTTATTCACTTGATTCAGATAACTTGGACGATGATGCATCTGATCCCGCAGTAGATGAAACACCGGTCGTTCGGTTCATCAACAAGGTCTTACTTGATGCGATCAGAAAAGGCGCTTCCGATATTCATTTTGAACCCTACGAAACAAGCTATCGAATTCGTTACCGTCTGGATGGAATTTTAATTCACGCCGCAAGCCCACCTATTCAGATGTCCAGACGCCTGTCTTCAAGACTCAAGGTAATGGCAGGATTGGATATTGCTGAAAAACGAATTCCACAGGATGGCCGAATCAAACTTAACTTGTCACGTAAGAAATCAATCGATTTCCGTGTTTCCACCTGCCCTATCATGTTCGGTGAGAAAGTCGTATTACGTATACTTGACTCTTCCAGTGCGCAACTGGGGATAGAACGCCTTGGCTTCGATAAGGAGCAACAGGAAACATTTCATAGTTCAGTCACCAAACCCTACGGTATGATCCTTGTAACGGGACCAACAGGTAGTGGTAAAACCGTAACACTTTATACCGCTCTAAATATTCTGAATGATGAAGGGCGCAATATTTCAACTGTAGAAGACCCGGTTGAAATTCGTGTCGCCGGCATTAACCAGGTTCAGCAAAATGTTAAGCAAGGCATGACATTTGCCCGGGCCTTACGATCATTCTTGCGTCAGGATCCGGATGTCATAATGGTAGGGGAAATTCGTGACCTGGAAACTGCCGAAATTGCCATTAAAGCTGCACAAACTGGTCACCTGGTGTTCTCAACCTTGCATACCAATGATGCACCGCAGTCAATTACCCGCCTAATGAACATGGGTGTACCAACATACAATATCACTTCCGCAGTCAACCTGGTTATAGCTCAACGTTTGATGCGTCGATTGCACAAATGCAAGCAACCGGATGATATGCCGAAAGAAGCTTTGTTGCAGGCAGGGTTCAAAGAAGATGAAATCGAAGACTTGAAAATTTACAAGCCTGTAGGATGCGCAGACTGCAATTCCGGATATAAAGGCAGAAGCGGTGTATTTGAAGTTATGCCAATTTCAGATACTATAGCCAGAATAATTTTAGAAGAAGGCAACGCAATACGTATTGCGCAACAAGCCAGAGAGGAAGGCATTAATGATTTACGCCGCTCAGCCCTTTACAAGGTGGCCGAAGGTGTAACAGATTTGATTGAAACCAACCGTGTAACCAAGGATTAGGTTTATGGCTGTCACAGAAGTAGGCCCCATCACATTTCTTTGGGAAGGACGTGATAAACGCGGCGTCAAACTCAAAGGTCAACAGGTCGCATCCAACCCCAACTTGGTTCGGGCGGAACTCAGACGTCAGGGCATTAACCCTATCCGGGTCAAGAAAAAACCCAAACCATTATTTGGTGGTGCCGGAAGCCGAATTTCAGCCAAGGAAATCGCGGTATTCAGTCGCCAATTGGCAACCATGCTGAAATCTGGTGTGCCATTGGTGACTTCATTTCAGATTATTGCAGGCGGGGTGAAGAACCCGCGTATGCGTGTAATGGTGGAAAAGATACGTGCCGAAGTGGAAGGTGGCGGCAGTTTATATGAAGCACTTTGTGCTCACCCAGGCCAGTTTGATGAACTTTTCACCAACCTGGTTAAAGCTGGCGAAAGTGCCGGTGTACTGGATACCATCCTGGATGAAATTGCATCTTATAAAGAACGAATTGAAAGCATCAAGGGTAAAATTAAAAAAGCCTTGTATTACCCAATTGCGGTCATTGGCGTTGCCATCGTGGTTTCTGCCATATTGCTTATTTATGTAATTCCACAGTTTGAAGATATTTTTGCCAGTTTCGGTGCTGCTTTACCCGCTTTCACACAGGCAATTATTGACGCCAGTCGCTGGTTAAGATCAAATGGTCTTTATGTTTTGTTTGGTTTCGTTGTTGTTATTACAGCGTTTATCTTGGCGAAAAAACGATCCAAACCTTTTGCACATTTCATTGACCGGATTTCGTTAAAAATTCCCATTATTGGCGATATTCTTGAAAAATCTGCTATTGCTCGATTCTGTAGAACACTGGCGATCACTTTTGCCGCGGGTGTGCCATTGGTCGATGCTTTGAAAATTGTCGCTGGCGCAACCGGTAATGCAGTTTACAACGATGCATCTGCCCGAATCCGAGAAGATGTCGCAGTCGGCCATCAATTACAGCTTGCCATGCAACAAACCAATGTATTTCCAAGCATGGTTATCCAGATGGCTGCCATCGGTGAAGAAGCTGGTTCACTTGATGAAATGCTTATAAAGGTTGCCGAATCCTATGAAGAAGAAGTCAATAATGCGGTCGATGCATTATCCAGCCTGCTTGAGCCATTCATTATTGTCTTCATTGGTGTCATTGTCGGCGGCATGGTCATCGCCATGTACCTACCCATATTCAAGATGGCTGCAGTCATATAGCACTTCAATGCTGGACTTGATCACAGCTAACACACCCCTGTTTTTTACAGGGGTTTTTCTTTTCGGGCTACTGATAGGTTCTTTTCTCAATGTCGTCATATTGAGACTGCCGGCACGGCTTGAACATGACTGGCGATGCCAGTGCAAAGAACTACTTGCCATTGAAAGCCCTGACAGTGAGGCATCCGAGCCGCCACCCAGCATCATGTGGTCACGTTCACAATGCACTAAATGTGGTCACCAGAATAAAGTCCTATGAGAATATTCCACTAATAAGCTTTCTGCTTCTTAAAGGGCGCTGCTCTTCGTGTAAAGCACCTATATCCAAACGCTATCCTTTAATTGAAGCTGTAACTGCCATTATGTTCCTGGTAATCGCATTGCATTTTGGTCCAACTTTACAATCGTTGGCCGCGATTGGATTGACTGCGATTTTAATCGCATTGACAGTCATAGATATCGATCACCAACTACTACCTGATGATCTGACCTTCGTACTTTTATGGTGTGGGCTGTTCGCCAGCCTGTTTAACATCTTTACTGACCCCGTCAGCAGCATCATCGGCGCGTTGGCTGGTTACCTTTCTCTTTGGTTTGTTTATCACCTGTTTCGCTTGTTAACAGGCAAGGAGGGTATGGGTTATGGGGATTTTAAATTGCTGGCGGCCATCGGCGCATGGTTAGGTTGGCAAATGTTACCGTTGGTCATTCTGTTATCTTCCTTGGTGGGCGCAGTTATTGGCGTGATGATGATAGCTCTCAAACGCCATAAATCGAGCCAGCCCATGCCATTCGGACCATTCATCGCCTTAGCCGGTTGGATTGCCTTATGTGGGGGGATCAAATCATTGACGCATACCTCAGGAGTAGTGGCTTAGGGAGTTTCTGATTATTCGTGAGCCAAATTCTGCCACTCATGAACAATCATTGCCTTACACGTTGCACTAACCGGTGGAATCGCATCGGGCAAAACCTTATTTCAGATGAATTCTCCAGGTTGGGTGTGCCGGTTATTGATACTGATGTCATTGCACATGAGCTGGTTGAGCCTGGCCAACCTGCCTTAAAAGAAATTGAAAAAGAATTCGGTTCAAATTTTATAGATAGGATGGCAGGCTTGACAGGCAAGGTTTGAGAGCCCTGATTTTTTCGGATCCGAGCAAACGTAAAACTTGAGTCCATCCTGCACCCAAAAATCAGGCAGGAAGTCCGCAAGGCGATTGCTGAAGTCATGTTACTTACTGCATTCTGGTCATTCCTCTTCTTGCCGAAAGGGGCACTTACCCGAATGTAGACAGAGTGTTGGTTGTCGATGTTGAACCTGAAACACAGATTAGGCGGTTGATGGCGCGCGATAACAGCACCCGCAAACAGGCAGAGCAAGCCCTGGCAGCGCAAGCAAGCAGAGAACAACGACTAAAAATTGCGGATGACATCCTGAGAAACAGGCTCACCGGCGCGGCACGAATGAAAGTGGCTAAATTGCACAAAAAATATTTACACTTATCAGTTCAAATGTTGCAGAAAAAATAAATGGTTCTTAGTATTAATTACAAAGTATTAGGTTAAAATAGCTCTATTTATTTCAACTTATATAGCTGACCAACTCATCGCTCTCTTCTCAGTGCGGTTGTTTATTCTGCTATTCTTTGATCGTTATCGTTGGATAGGACCTTTGTGGTACGCGTAACTTGTCTAGCCTCTATGTGTTCTACGCCGTCTCCACTGACGGTTTAAATATGAGTTTGAAGGTCACCTATCAGAGGTTATTGATCAAGTTCATGATACAGCGATCAGAAGCTAGTTAGCTAATTTGTATTAACTGTCTTCCAACAGTCATTTTAGATCACGTGTCAATCAGCCCAATCACTTAAATTACTGCGCATGAACGAAAGATGCGACCACGAGCAGTGTGGTGACTCTACTTCTATAGCAACGTAATAAATGCTTAACTATCCCGACAAGTGGAAGGTAAATATTTCAGGCTAGAAGATAAAGTTGTACCTTTGGCGCAATTCCAATCAACACTGTTGGACAGTGCTAGAAGTTGGCGTCATGATAGGGGAAATAGAATCTACAGGGTAACGCCGAGTCAATCACTGACTCATTGATATCAATAGTAAACTCCCCTGATCGCTTGCTGATAGTTGTTCAACGCAGTGCAATAATGACTCATACCAGCGACTGTCAGGCCAGCTTGATCCAAATCGGGTGGCCAAGCACCCAAAGTTTGTCTATATTCAGATATCGCTACTTTTGCAACAACGGCACCATTAATACATTCAGCGATTTTGGAGCGGATAGTGTAATCACTGTACGCAGGCACAGCCATCGCTACTAAAATAGAAACTAATTGTTATAACAATCATGAGTTCAATTAACGTGTAAAGCCCTTTGAGCGAGCTTGGCTGTTTGTATGAATAAATCATGAGAGAACTTACCTAGTTCATCCTTCTCTGATCACTACACCCCTTAGGTGATGAAAGATAGCACCGACAACCATGAGCGCATTCTATCACTCACTTTCCATGTTCAAGATGAACTATTACTTCCCCTACAGGTAAGTATAGGATGTTGAACTAGTTTGTAAATCATCTAAATAGCCTTATAAAACGATAAGAATAACTATATAGGATAGAGAAAATCAAATCAATGCAAGCTCTTTTTTATGAAGAACCATATTAGATTTATCATATGCATCTAGAAGCTGAAAATAAAGACAGACATTGGAGATCTGTCAAGGTTGCATCACAGCTAACTCAACTTCCCATGACACTGCTTAAACTTCTTACCTGAGCCACAGGGACAAGCTTCGTTCCGCCCTACTTTGCGCCCTTCACGAACAAACGGTTCATCCGGGGTTGCAGCCCTGGCCTGCACTGCCTGAAACAGCCGAGGCCTGGTCATGATGGTATTCCATCGGTGTTTCCTGTCTACGCTGTGTTTCAACAGCTTCAACATCTTCTTCCGCCTTCACCTCTACACGTGCGAGTACGCGCACAACCTCATGCTGAATGTTCTCAAGCAAGGCGGTAAACATTTCAAATGACTCACGCTTGTATTCCTGCATCGGTTGCTTCTGGGCATAACCACGCAGGTGAATACCCTGGCGCAGGTAATCCATGTTGCCCAGGTGGTCTTTCCACTGTTGATCCAGCACGTTTAACATCAGCGCTTTTTCAAAGTGCCGCATGACTTCAACGCCGGTCTGGTTTTCCTTGGTTTCAAAGTGCACCCTGACCGCTTCGGATATACGCTCGCTTACATCGGCTTCCGTCAGGTGCTCGTCAGCTTCCAGCCAGTCGTGAATGGGCACCTTGATACCAAACTCACCTTCCAGCGCCTTCTCAAGGCCCGGAACGTCCCATTGTTCGTCAATACTACCCTCAGGCATGTACCGGCTCACAAGATTGCCAAAAACGTTCTCTCTGAACTCCAGGATGGCGTCATGGACATCTTCGTCTTCCATCAGGTCATTACGTTGTCCGTATACAACCCGACGCTGATCATTGGCGACATCATCGTATTCAAGCAGATGCTTACGAATATCGAAGTTATGTGCCTCTACCTTGCGCTGTGCGTTTTCAATTGCGCGGTTGAGCATGCCGGCCTCAATGGCCTCGTCTTCCTTCATACCAAAACGCTGCATCATTGATGACATACGATCCGATGCAAAAATACGCATCAGGTTGTCTTCAAGTGACAGGTAAAAACGGGATGAACCCGGGTCACCCTGTCGGCCTGAGCGCCCACGTAACTGGTTGTCGATACGACGCGATTCGTGACGTTCGGTACCGATGATATGCAGGCCGCCGGCCTTGATCACATCAGCATGCTTCTTTTTCCACGCTTCCCGCAGTTCTTCTTTCTGTTCCTCGGTTGCGTCTTCGCCAAGTTCTGCCAGTTCGGCGACCAGGCTGCCTCCCAACACAATATCAGTACCACGACCGGCCATATTGGTCGCAATGGTGACGGCGGAAGTCCGCCCTGCCTGGGCAACAATGGTAGCTTCGCGCTCATGCTGCTTCGCGTTGAGAACCTCGTGTTTGATCTTTTGTTTTTTCAGAATCTTTGAAATCAGTTCGGAAGTTTCGATCGAGGTTGTACCTACCAAAACCGGCTGACCGCGCTTAACACAGTCTTTGACGTCATCGATAATCGCATTGAACTTGGCTTCTGCTTTTAAGAAAACCAGATCGTCATTGTCGATACGGATCATCGGCTTGGCGGTAGGAATAACCACCACTTCAAGACCGTAAATAGACTGGAACTCATAGGCTTCCGTATCAGCCGTACCAGTCATACCGGACAGCTTCTTGTAAAGACGGAAGTAATTCTGGAAGGTGATGGACGCCAGGGTCTGGTTTTCACGCTGGATCGGCACACCTTCTTTGGCCTCAACTGCCTGGTGCAATCCATCAGACCAACGCCTGCCGGCCAAGGTACGGCCGGTAAACTCATCAACGATAACAATCTCGTTATCCTTGATGATGTAGTCCACGTCCTTGTTAAACAGGTGGTGCGCACGAAGTGACGCATTCAAATGTGAAACCAGGTTCAGGTTCTGTGCGTTATACAAGCTGTCTTCGGGCTTTAGCAGACCGGCACTGACCATTAGCTTTTCTACCTTGGCCATGCCATCTTCGGTCAGGTAAACCTGTTTTTGCTTCTCATCGATCGTAAAATCCCCTTCCGGGATCACTTCTGAGCCCTCTTCCGGTGTCTCGGCGAGCTCCATGCTGGGGATCAGTTGGTTAATTTGAAGGTATAACTGTGGTGTTTCTTCTGCGGGACCGGAAATGATCAAGGGTGTACGCGCTTCATCGATAAGGATGGAGTCAACTTCATCGACGATGGCGAATGAGTGGTCACGTTGAACCTTCTGGTCAATCGTAAATGCCATATTGTCGCGCAGATAGTCAAAGCCCAGCTCGTTATTGGTGGCGTAAACCACCTCGCAGGCATAGGCCGCACGCTTGGCGTCATGTGTCATGCCCGGCACGACCACGCCGACTTCCATACCCAGCGCCTTGTAAATGGGCTCCATCCAGGCAGCATCACGACTGGCGAGGTAGTCATTGACGGTAACCACATGAACACTGTTACCGCTCAGGGCATTCAGGTAACACGCCAGTGTAGACATCAGCGTTTTACCTTCACCGGTTTTCATTTCCGAGATCATGCCCTTGTGAAGCACGATGCCACCGATCAACTGTACGTCGTAATGACGCAGACCCAGTGTTCTTACACTGGCTTCGCGCACCGTGGCAAAGGCTTCGGGCAACATTGAATCCAGTGTTTCACCATCGGCGAAACGTTTTTGGAATTCAGCGGTTTTTGCTTTGAGTTCTTCATCAGAAAGCGCTTTGATAGCGTCTTCAAATGCATTGACCTGGTCAACAACCCGGCCCATTTTCTTAACAACACGATCATTTCGGCTGCCAAATATTTTGGTAAACAGTGCGTTCAACATGAGGTTTTAGCTTTTCCGGATTATTTATAATATGTATGTAATGTCCCGCAAAAACATGGGGTCATTTGCTAAGTGATACAAGTCGTATAAATCCAAAAAGTTGGATTTTTGCGTCTCGAATAATGTTTGTGTTTCTATCTGGTTCGCCTACCGCATCTGCTTGACGAACTTATAGGGGTTAACGGCTTTGCCCTGGTACAGCACTTCAAAATGGACATGGGGGGAAGACGCCCTGCCCGTTTCACCCATTTTGGCGATTGCCTGGCCTGCCGTGATGCCGTCCCCGGGTTTGACCAGCAGTTGATCATTATGCGCATAGCGCGTGACATAACCATTTCCATGGTCAATCTCCAACAGCTTGCCATAACCTGTCTTTGTGCCGGCCCATGTCACGGCACCACTGGCTACCGCTACAACTTCACTGCCCTTAACACCGGCAAAATCAAGACCCTCGTGTTTGGCTTTTTTGCCTGTGAAGGGGTCGTTGCGTTCGCCAAAGCCCGAAGATATCCAGCCTGAACTGACAGGCCAGCCGGCAGGTGTGCGTTCGGTTTCCAGGTTTCTGTCCAGCAATAACAGTTGCAGTGCATCTAAGCGGGCAAACTGACTGCGGAGAACCTGTGACAAATGATTGATGGAACCGCTTATACCAGCGGCATTTGAATGTCCGCCATTGATAATGTTTTCCGGCCCACCCATGGGCGGCAACTGGTTGAAGTTAAATTCTTCAGGATCCAGTTGACCCAACTGAACCAAACGTTCACCCAGGGCATCAAGACGGGTTGAAGCCGCCTGCAACTCGGCCAGCCTGGCAGCCAGTGCATTGATATTTGTTTCATGCTCACGTGATAACTGATCGAGCATTTCCTGCTGTTGCAGCATCTCAAGCCGCATCTCGGCCATGGTCTGCTGCATAAGCACCGGTGTTGGAGAACTCCAACGGCCGACGACAAACATGGACAACGCCAGCATAACGAACAGGACGGAAACGACACGCCTGCCCTGCTCACCCTGCAGTGTCTGTATATAATCCTTGCCCATGGCAAGTATTAAGGATAATTTGTTATTCATATGTCTAACTCTTTAAAAAAACCAGACAGCCACTACAAAAGCGTTCAAGCGCTGATGCATAACCACAACCCCGGACTAGGTCGACTCCTTGCCCATGCCCGCGTGTTGGACCGCCTCGATCAAATTCTGGCGTCTATACTTGACCCCAATTTGTCGTGCCATTGCCAGGTGGCCGAGTTTAAAGAAAACTCCCTCATCCTGGCTTGTTCCAATGCCACTTTTGCCACACGCATACGAATGATCTCGCCACAATTGCTTGAATCATTCAGGGAAGAAAGCGATGTCGGAATTGAGCGCATAGAAATACGCATTGCTCCGGTTAACCGCCCCCAACCCGAGGTCCGTAAAAAACGAACCCTATCCCCTGCCGCCGTGCAGGCACTCGGCAGGTTTGCTTCAGATAGCGGCGATGCGGATATTCAGGCCATATTTGACCGGATAAAGGCTCGCCGGAACGGGTAATAATACCAGTTTTGAGGTTTTTTACCTAATTAAATAGAAGCTCAGAATCAGACGTGAATATCGAACTGTCTTATTGTATCGTCATCTAATTCGTTGCTCACGAGCTTTTGAAGGAATCAAATTTTCGCAAATACCTGGCAGGTCCTGAGTTAATAGTGTCTTGTCATTTTGATTCTTGACACTATGTAGTGCAGCTAGCCAAGCACTGGCATCCGGCTCTAGTTCAGAGCTAGGGGCAACCCGCAAAAACAAATCTATTGACTCTTGGTACATTTCGAGCTGAGCAAAATTCCAGCCCATATTGTATTGAATGCAATTTGAATCAACTTTTGACCCACGCTTGGTTTCAGCACTCATTCCTAATTTCATAAGAGAATCTATGGACTCTTCATTTCGACCGAGGTGCATATAAGTCACAGCTCGCCAAGCCAAAATCGAAGGTAACGTCAAATCTCCGTCATCTGCAGCTTCAAACGCTAGTGCAGCATTTTCATAGTCTGCGTTATTCTTATAAACAATCCCACGATTGCCGTGTGCAAATTTGTTATCAGGATCTAACTTGATGACATGAGTCCACAATGTGGACTCACTTTGCCAGACACCTATCTGCTTCTGAGTTTGAATCACCAATAAAATGAAAACTATCGTCGCAGTGAATAAAAGTAAGATGTTTCTAAATGCCCCCCCTTTCGCAGCATCAAAAAAATTCCACCTGCTATCAGTAAATACACTGGTACGGTTGGAAAATATGCATACCTATCAGCTGCACCCTGAATGCCCACCTGAACCAATCCCAACACAGGTGATAACGTGACAAGATAGAAAACCCAAGCAATCAACCAAGCCCGTTTTTGCTTGCTCCATGCAATAATGGCAGCCATAGTGATAATTAGAAAAGTCGAAAAAACCAATAAAGCTCTAAAAAGACCTTCACTTCCCTCTATTTGAAAATACGAATAATGTGGCGAAAACGAAAGTGGAATAAATAATGACTCAAGATAAAAAACTGTACTATGAACGGCGTTAACTGTTCTTGCCACCAATGGGAACTCGATCACTGATCCAATCGCGGTATCTTGTGCCATGATCGTTGTTAAAACCAAAAACAAAGACAACAGGAAAAACGGTATCTTTTCTACAAATAGCCTCAAAATGATATTTGATGAACTGAACTGAAAATGGGCTTTGCCAGACTCGTTCGGCGAAGTGGGAAAACATCAACAAGTAACAGAACAACTGGAAAGGTAACTGCCATAGGTTTCGAAAGCACTGCTAAAAAGAACAATCCAAATGTTGTTAAGTACCATCTTTTTCTTACCAGTTGTTCACTCATCACATATTTCACATATGCGAGCAGCGAGAGCAGTAGGAAAAACTGACACAAAAGATCTTTTCGCTCAGCAACCCAAGCTACCGATTCAACATGTTGTGGGTGGACCGCAAACAACAAAGACGCCAAAAATGCGGCAATCAAAGTATTGTTATCCTTCCTCATAGCAAACTTGTCCGTCACCGGATAAACAAGTCCCAAGACTGTCATTATCAAAACGAACATTAATGCACTATTAAAGGCGTGCAACAAATTATTGCTAAAGTGAAATCCCCACGCGCTTAGCCAACCATAAAATTGATAGTCGAGCGCCCATGAAAACCAAGTCAATGGATGCCAGTTATAAAACTCTAATGAGGTTGCCATCCACCATAGATTTTCGAGTGTCAAACTTGATATATGATCGCTGTATCTCACTAAGTAATGATAGGAGTCCCAAACAAACAAATTTTCCGTGGTCTGGTAATACACCCACATAGAAACAATCATTAAAATGGTTAGCAACAAGACCAGTTTGACTTCAAATCGAACTTGCGATTGACTCATGGGCTTGCTCATCCAACGTGGAAAACAGATTCGACTTATATACACCCCACCGATGAAGTCGAAATTGTAAAGCTGTTGCAACAACCCCAACACCATACTGAACAGATGCCGAAAAACTTATTGAAGAAGATCCTTCTTCATATCTTGTAGGGCACGTGATTTCACCGATACTAAATCCTGCATAAATAATTTGCGCCAGCATTTGATTATCAAACAGGAAATTGTCTGAGTTATTATCAAGCGGCAAACTCTCCAGCACTTCGCGCGTAAATGCCCGATACCCCGTATGGTACTCAGAAAGCTTATGGTTCAAGATCAGGTTTTGGAAAGCAGTTAAAACCCGATTGGAAAAATACTTATAAACTGGCATCCCGCCATTTAGAGCACCTTTGCCTAGAATTCGAGAGCCCAACACACAATCAAACACACCTTCCGCCAGGAGAGAGGCCATTGATTTTGCCAATTTTGGCGTGTATTGATAATCGGGATGTAACATGATGACCACATCAGCACCAAGCTCCAGGGCGGCCCGATAACAACTTTTCTGATTGCCTCCGTAACCAGTGTTTTTCTCATGCACGATGATATTTTTAATACCTAATTCTCGCGCCACGTCGGCCGTATTATCGTGACTCTTGTCATCAACAAGAATTACGTCATCAACAACGTCATGCGGAATTTCTAAATAGGTCTGTTCAAGCGTAGTTGCAGCATTGTACGCTGGCATAACTACAATTATTTTTTTTTGATTGAGCATTCCATTCCCTATGGTCGCTGATGTTTCAACTATATTTTGTGAGCGAAAATTATTGCGCATGCACCCCTTTTCACTATGCAGGATATTACATACTCAACAATTGCTAAAGGCAGAATCAATACAGTGATTAGGAGCCAGAGCATCAATTTCAAGTGTTGCTTTAAACCAGAGCGCCTCTGGATCAATTTGTAAAACTCATTTGGTTTACCTAGAAACTTGAATTTATTTTGAAAGCTTTGAACAAAACCAAAGATATTTTGTTCTAACGAATTCGTGCTTACAGATTGAATGGAATAACCTTTCTGTTTAAGCACCTGACACAAATTATCTACATCGAAATGGTATAAATGCCTGGGTAGATCCAAGATGAAACCAGTCTGATTTAAACCAGCTTGACTGCAAACTTGAAAAATTGGGTACGGCAATCGCAATAATCCCTTTATTCCGAGTAATACGGGCAATCTCATCGAGGGTACTAAATGGCTCATGGAGATGTTCCAAAACATGCCAGATAACTACTGCATCGAAAAACCCGTCTTCGTATTGCCCTTCAGCGACTGAGCCTTTGAAGATTTCTATTCCGGGCGTTTGACTTTCAGCAGGAAAACCTGAACGTTCAGTGCCATAACATTCACAACCGAGGTCTTTTAAAGAGCGTAACAAATTGGCCCTGCCACAACCGACATCAAGCACTTTTTTCGTTCGATCTACTGATTTTGCTTTTACGCTTTCTTTGAGGATATTTTTTGCGCGAAGTTTACACGCCAGCACTGTAAGGAACTCAATTACACCTGAGAACTTCCTATTCCCGCTACCGTAATAAGCTTCCGGGTAATATCTATCCATTACGGCCGGGTCTGGGACCGGTCTTGTCAAAGCTAAGTTACAACTCGTGCACTGCAGAAGCGTAAACCTCTCGGAAGATTGGTCAAAATCGTACGCTGGAAAACAATCCCTGCTTTCCGTGCCGCCACACAACGGGCAGGTAAATCGCTCCATTCGTACCCTTCCTTTCATTAAGCGAGCGCTTTATTGGTTCGTTAATTTTTCTAGTTTACTGATTTTGTTGCAAACAGAAACATCAAGTCTACGAATCCCTTCTGACAATTCAATGAATTTCTAATACTATCGCCAATGAACCGGTAAATTCATCAACATTTAGACACAAACATTTAGCATGAGCTTTAATTTAAACCGACTAACATTTTTTCTTATCAAGCTATTGATTTCTGTTTCAATTATTGCTTTTTTATTAACAAGCAAAGACTTAAGCGTGATAAGTGAACACCTTAAAACAGCAAGTCCTTTTATTGTAATACTTGCAACCGGCCTGCTTTTCATTCTAGTGATTCCGCAATCTTTCCGTTGGCAAAGCATCATTCGTGCTTCGGGAGCACCATTCAGGTTTCGGTTTGCGATCGGCGCAACGCTTGTAGCTTGGTTTTTCAACCAGGTCTTGCCATCATCAGTTGGAGGTGATGCCTTTCGTATTTGGTATGCTAAACGCTATGGCGTAAATTTGAGTACCGCTGCACAAAGCGTCGTTTATGATCGCATATCTGCCCTGGTTGCAGTCACGGTTCTTTTATTGATGAGTATTCCCTGGCTTAGAAGTTTTTTCTCATCAGATGAACCAGTAATCAGTATTCTGATTTTCGTATTTATGCTTGTATTGGGATGCATTTTTCTGCTGACCGCCGACAAAATGGTTTCATTCATTTTGCCAACCTCGCTGCGAAATCACATTGTGGAATTTTCAGGCACCGCGCGAAAAGTGTTTCTAAGCAGGACTGGAATACGCGTTGTATTCCTTTCTTTAGGGATTCAGTTTTGCATCGCGTGTGCAATGTGGCTGTTGGCCCAATCTATGAAAATTCAACTGGAACTTGTTCATGCATTACTATTGATGCCAGTTATTTTGTTTATCACCGCCATTCCAATTTCAATTGCAGGCTGGGGTTTGCGTGAAAGTGCAATGGTCTTTGTTTTTGGAATGATTGGAATGCCCGCAGAATCAGCATTTTCTCTTTCTGTGAGTTTTGGTCTTGTAATGATGGTGACAGGCTTACCAGGTGGAATTGTTTGGTGGTTTATGCATCATAAATTTCCACACAATGAAGAGAAATATCAATCCCTGAAATAACGGGCAAACATTTCATATCCACAACTCAACTCAATTCAAATTGATCCGCAAATATCGCGGATACTGATATTTACTCTTGGCCTATCAATGCAAGAGACTATTGCAAGTAACCTCGATTCGAGTTCGACTATATACTGGTAAATGAACGAATACACTGGACGCATTTATGATGACAGCAACCAATCCGAATTATCCTGGCAAGGAACTGGAATCCATGTCTTTTGCCATCAATTATCACAAGTGGATTGTTTATGAACTGGCACCATATTTTGGAGAAAATGTAGTTGAAGTTGGTGCGGGAGCCGGTGACCTAACAGCCATGCTCCTTCAAACTGAGCTAAAACATCTCTATGCATTTGAACCCGCATCGAACTTGTTTCCATTACTTAGTAAAAAAATGGAGGGACAATCTCGTGTTTCGATGGTCAATGAATACTTTCGGCCAGAACATCTACTGCATGTTATAGACTCTGTACTTTATATCAATGTGCTGAGCACATTGAGGATGATAGTGGAGAACTTTCGATGGTTTACCGCACGTTACGGTCCGGTGGCTATCTATTGTTGTTCGTTCCAGCTCTCCGTGGCTTTTTAGCAATGCGGATTCGAGTTTTGGACATTTCAGACGTTACTACAAAAAAAATCTCGTGAAGACGGTAGAAAAAACCGGTTTTTCCATAGAAAAAGCGCATTATTTTGACCTTGCTGGTGTTCTGCCTTGGTATGTCAATTTTGTGCTACTGAAGAACTCATTCAATGGTCAAGTGTTGCGCTCTACGATAAAATAGTTGTTCCTCCCATGCGATTTATAGAAAACATTCTCAAACCACCGATAGGGAAAAACATACTTATTGTGGCCCGAAAAAGAGTAAAGCAAATAAATTCTCATTATGCCAGCGCATTAGAGCTTGCGAGATTTAATTAGTTATTATTTTTCTGTGTGTCTGCCAAAGGCCTGAAGATGAACTGAGAACGGGTGCCAAAGTTCCTTAAAAATACATCTCGCGATTTCCTATATCGATGCCAGAATGGCCCTGCAACGCGAGCACCTTAAAGGCAACAGGCTGATCTGGCGTGATGTCGAGAAAGGTGGATAGGTTGTGAAGTCACCTGTTGATATTTTTGGATTACCACCCTGTTGATGCTACTTGGCATTAGTCACGATTCAGTCAAAAAAATATCGTAAATCGTCACCCCCATAGAGGACACAGATGACAATTCGTAAATCTCTAAAAGCAATTAAACCTATCTACAAGGCACGCATTTTTTACATCAATTTTCTGGCTTATATTAAATTCAATTTTGAATTGTTAAAAACAGGTACATCGTGACCGGAAATATCATCAAGACCCAGCAAATGAAGTTGTCCCTCCTGCCAGACTACGCTACCGCGTACATGGAAGTCTGAACCGGGATTCATTCTTAAGTGTAGGGAGAAGAGTTGCGCAAGACATCTGTGATCTGTGTGCTATTGAAGGGCGGGACTTCTACTCGTTCGAAAATATTCTGGATTTTGGATGTGGAAGTGGAAGGGTTTTACGAAACTTCCAAAATGCCCCTGAATCTTGCCAATTGTACGGCACTGATATCGACTCGGACCTCGTGAATTCGTGTAAACACAATCTTGGTAAGATTCAATGGAGCGTGAACGGGTATCAACCGCCATTGCCTTTTAAGAACTGCACTTTTGATTTGATTTATGCAATCTCTGTTTTTACTCACTTAGATGAAAAACTTCAACACGATTGGCTTAGTGAACTTCAGCGCATTGCCAAACCTGGTGCAATTGTAATGCTATCCGTGCATGGTGAATCTTTTATCAAGTTACTAGATTTGGCTTCCCAAGAAGAGGCTCGATCACACGGATTTATCTACATCACTGGTACAAAAGGACTGTTAAAACTCGATGGGTTGCCTGATTTTTACCAAAGTTCTTATCACACACAAAAGTATATTAATCGGGAATGGTCTGCCTATTTCAACATCTCTAATTATATTCAACAAGGTATTGGTAGCAATCAAGACGTAGTGCTTTTACGAAAGACTTAATTCGATTTTGTGGATTGTTCAAAAGGACTGGATCATCCATACCTATATCTACCAATGACCCAAATCAATACCCCTCGCCTGGTTGTGCGTATGCTTACAACTTGGAATGGGAGGGAGTTCACGAAAAGAAACCTGATACTGAATTGGCGAATTATAGGAAAAACATTGCTTCCGGTGACTTTGTGGAACTGCAACTGTTAATGCCAAATTCCGCTGCCGTTAAATTCCAAGCTATGGTTCTAATTATTGAGTAGTTGAAGCTGAGTAGTTTTGCAAAAGTGGCAAAATCAGAAAATCAGTTGTCGCTGCCACAGCGCCAACAACCGCTTAGGTCATTAATTTCATCGTCTTAGGTTATATTTCAGAATACACCAGATTGCCCACATCCCATCTTTCCAACCTATTTTTTTGCCTTCAACATAAGTGCGTCCAAAATAACCAATGCCCACCTCGTAAATCCGGTATTGACCGCGTGCAATCTTTGCGGTGATTTCAGGTTCGAAACCAAATCGATTTTCTTCGATCTCAATAGACTGAATCACTTCTCGTCGGAAGGCTTTGTATCCCGTCTCCATGTCGGTGAGATTTAGGTTGGTGAACATATTGGACATAAAAGTCAGCAGCCCGTTACCCATGCGATGCCAGAAATAAAGCACGCGGTGTGGTCGGTTTCCTTTGAAACGGGAGCCATAGACGATGTCTGCCTGATCGTTAAGAATGGCTCAATCATAACCGGGTAATCGCGTGGGTCATACTCAAAATCCGCATCCTGAACGATGACAATGTCTTTTGTTGCGTTGGCAAACCCGGTTCTTAGCGCTGCACCCTTGCCTTGATTTTTATCCTGATAGATTACACGGGCCAGTTTGCCATCGACATTATCCTTCAGCAATTCACGTGTGCCATCAGTTGAAAAATCATCAACAATTATGATTTCCCCTTCATCGCCAATTATATCAATGACAGATTGAACAACCTGTTCAATTGAACTAACTTCGTTGTAACATGGAATGATGACTGATAAGTTCACAATAGAGTGACCTCAAAACTGAAGGAATTGAAAATGGTAAACAAGATTATCGGTGTGAATGGATAAATTCAATGAATAATAGTGGGAAACCATGAAACTGCGAGATGAAGTTCCTTCTACTTTGTGTTTGTTATTGCGTATGCCAGTGTGCACTGGCTTTCTAATGAGCGATTAAATATCGTTCACAATCAGCTATATGCTCGCCTTTTCCATAATATTTTATTTACTAGTGCTGATCGCAAGTCTTGGCGCTGGGACTATGTTGTGGAAAACCGTCTTGCAGAAGTTTTTTTCTGGAACAACAGTGTGTACTCAGCCATCGCCGATTGAACTAGCGATTGTCGGGCTGTTGGCAATTGGTATTTTAGTCGTGTTTCTGAATTTTTTTGTGCCGATATCTCAATGGCTATCCGTGCTAGTCCTCACTGCCTGTCTTATTACGGGTATAGTGAATTTGGTCGGCGCTTCAAAACCTAGGCTCCATGAGTTCCTGGCGCTAACCTCCATAGTCGTGCTATTTGCAATCTGGGGTTCTAAATTCATGCTTGCGTATGATGCTGGCTTGTATCATCTTCAGGCAATTAGCTGGATAAAAGATGAACCGATCGTAATCGGACTGGCTAACATACACGACCGATTCGGTTTCAATTCGTTTTGGTTCTCAGTTATGGCAGTTTTCTGGCTGCCGTTTTTTGAAGCAAAAGGGGTACTGCTGGCCAATTACCTTCCTGCAATACTTGTCCTTTTTATGCTAGTACATCACTTGTTATACACATCGAAATCCGGTGCTAAAACCTTTTCCACATCAACAACATTTGCACTTTTTTGTCTTGTAAGTTTTTCTGCGGCCCCGTCTATATTCCTGACGACTACAACATCGACCGATCTCGCTCCAAATGTTTATACATTATTATCAGCGTTGATATTTCTACGTGGCTTCGATAGCTCTAAGTATTCCACCGCTGAGTTAACCAAGGACTTTATGTTGCTATGGGTTATCGCAATATTTTCAGTGCTGGTGAAATTGAACTCAATCACACCAAGCATATTGGCTCTTATTTTCACCTGGTATCACAAAGATGTGTTAAGCATATTTGTCATTAGGCGGATCGCTTTTTTCCTTTTCATTGTTACTTTTTTCTGGTTATTACGAAATTTTTTCTTAAGTGGCTGTCTGATTTTCCCGGTTGGGTTCACCTGTGCGGACTCAAACCTAATCGGCTGGAGCATAGGGCCAGACAATGCCGAAATGATGAAGTTGATCGTAGAGCGATGGGCAAAGGCACCCGGCGCAGATTTTATCCTCAATGGTACCAGTCGCCAATGGTTTGACCTGTGGCTAATAACCCCGGATAGAGGATTGCAGCTAACCTACGTAGCAAGGAAAGTGGCATATTCATCATTCATAGTGTTGTTATTTCTAACATTGCTATATATATTTCAAAAAAAAACCACAAGGCATGATTTTTCTAATCGCAGACCCCTAGTCGGTGCCGGTTTTACAATGTTGGCAGCACTTCTCGGATTGGCTTTTGGGTTTATAACAGCCCCTGATCCACGGTTTTGGTGGGGTTCATTAATTACAATACTGATTCTCCCAGCAGCGATTGCACCTTACCTATTTTTTAAATACGACATTTCAATAGGCGCTCGTTCGATCTTTGCCGTGATTTTGCTTGCAGTATTTACAGCAGGCAATTACGCATTGGTCAGAGGTCCGTCATGGCAGGTCATTACCCAACCAAATAGAATTTACCAAACGATTATTCCGGAAATTCAAACAAATTTGGGACAATTTACGGGAGTCGATATCAATATGCCTAAGGCAGGTGATAGATGCTGGTTAGCCCCTAAACCCTGCTCTCCTCCTCCCCATATAAATCTCGTTCAATCTCACATAGGACCATACACGGTGTTTATTAGAAAGATGGAGAACATGACTCTGAAATGATTACAATCGGTTTTTTGCTCTTTTTAAGTAGCAACGTGAAATAGGACTCATAACCCGGTTTAGCCATCAAATCTCCTCACCGTTACTAGCGCCTTACTAGTCCCATATCAGAGGAGCGTTTGATAAAATATTTAACGTTTCTTCAGCACATCTCTGCCAAGAGTATTTCTTGACTTGACGGCTACCTTTACTTCGAAGCTCATCCGCATACGAGAGGTTGTTGGCCACCCGGTCAATGGCCTCGACAATTGATTTTGTTCTCTCGGGGTCAAAGTACTTGCCCGCATCGCCCACTATTTCAGGAATCGAGCCCTATCGCTACAGACTACCGGAATCCAAAATCATCGCTTCCAATGGAGGCATTCCAAAGCCTTCAAAGATAGGGGTAGACAAAAGCAGTCGCATTTTTATACAGGCTGCCGAGGACTGAATCATCCCCGTCATACCAAAGGACTTGCTTTTCGGTTAAACCCAGTTGGGTGTGTGTGTTTTTCGAAGTGGAAAAACGGCCACCACCGAAACAAACGAGATTGAAATTATTTTGTAGTTCAGCGCTACTGAAAAAGCGTTTAAGAATCCAGCGTAGCTTTCATAGCGATAATGTTATCCGTAAAACAAGATAAGGTAATTCCTGTAAAAGATGATTTTCAGCAAACTGCTTGTTATCTTGCTTATTCCATGGTGTATAAGGATACTTTTTTTGGATCCACACTGGTCAGCCTGATTAAATCATCCATGGTTTTTGCAGATACAGGATTAGATGGTCAGCCATTTCTACTGCCTTCTGTTTCAATTGGGAGTTTTATCAGATGACGGGAAATCCTCGGGAAATAGTTCGTGGATCATGTCATGCACAGTAATCACAACTTTTGCATTCTTGTTATAAAACTTCCTTGTATGATTGTAATAAGTCGCATGCACGAGCTCTGGCTTGTTTTTTATCAACCACAACCGGTTAAATATCACATTTATCAATCGAATGAGCTTCCCGCTGTTAGGCAAACTAGGGATATGCTTTCCAATTGCGATAGTGGGTTCAAGGTCAGTAAAATGCATGTTGCAATTTACTGCCGCTAAAAGAGTGGGTTCCACATTGTCAGTTGATATCAAATGATTGGCCAATTCAACAAAATAACGTGATATGCCGCCGTACGATTGCGACGAAAATATTTGGTAGTCAAAAACTACTTTCATGTCACAAATATAAATGATTTATTGATTAGATGGTTTAATGGGTTCATTACCCTAGAATAATAGCAAAATTGTGATCATAAGCAGGCTCAATAATGACTCTCGGGTTACTGAATTCTTTTTCTTATCTACCCTTTAATCGGCTTTTGGAAATGTTAGAAAGCCAAAGAAATAATACTCCTACTGCACTTCAATTTTATATTATGTAATTCTACCGCTATTCAAATCCAGATAGGACTAAGTGCGTGCCGTTTTCAGGCACTCCTCAAACTTTATCAGCATATTCGTCTACCTTGCAGTATTTTGTGTGGATTTAGGTAATATCGTCAGTGGCTCACAGGATTTTAAGCGTTCGAATCATGTTTTTTTTGATGCCGAAGCAACAAAGCAAAGTGTTAAATTTGTTTGTAGTGCTGAACCAAACAAACGCCTGCTCTTGAATATTTTGTTAAAGTAGGGCACTTCGTAGAGAAAGGTCATAAATGAAAATAACAATCAAAGCAGGGCATACCGAAAGCCATTACTGGAAAGACCTATGGCGATACAGGGAATTGTTCTATTTTCTCGCCTGGCGTGATCTTTTGGTACGCTACAAACAGACAGTGATTGGAATTCTCTGGGCTGTTCTAAGACCATTACTTGCTATGTTGGCATTAACGCTAGTGTTTGGGAAGATAGCTAAACTGCCTTCGGGTGGTGTGCCATACTCGATTTTGGTGTTTACAGCACTGTTACCCTGGCAGTTTTTCTCCAACTCTTTTTCAGGAGCAGGTGACAGTCTGATTAATAATTCCAGCATGGTATCTAAAGTGTATTTTCCGCGCATCATTATTCCCGCCACTAGTATAGTTGTCAGCTTTGTCGACTTTCTTATTTCTCTAGGTTTACTGGTTTTGTTGATGGCTTGGCACGGTTTTGTACCTAGTAGCCGGATTCTTTTGCTACCTTTGTTTTGCCTAATCGGGGTTGCAATCAGTCTTGGCGGAGGGTTATGGATGTCAGCTCTTAACGTTAAGTACAGGGATTTCCGTTACATCATTCCGTTTGTTGTTCAATTTGGTCTTTATGTATCACCGGTAGGATTCAGTAGTAACATCGTTCCTGAGAATTGGCGTTTTATTTATTCTCTCAATCCAATGGTTGGCGTGATTGATGGATTTCGTTGGGCCATACTCGGAGGGGAAAGTCAGTTGTATCTGCCTGGGTTTCTGCTGTCCATTGTGACGATTATTATTGTTCTGGTGACCGGGTATGTTTACTTTCGAAAAACAGAAAAAATATTTGCAGATGTGATCTAAGGGCTCAAACATGACAAAGGGGAACATGATTAGTATCATTGAAATTTGAAACAAATGTAGCAAATTCCATTTCCGAGGAAAAAACTGTTCCGTATAAAACTGGATTTAAAATCTACTTTAGTTTCTTGCGGCAATTGTCATTTGACTCTACCAAGCATTTATTTCTAGATTTTTAAGGCATTGACTCTCTGACGTACCGGATTGCTTCCAGTAACCTTTCCCCCATCAATCGCTTGCGATAGTCGCCAATATCAATCAATTCGTTTTTCGCAGGCCGACTGACGTTTTGCTCTAGGTACGCCTTAATCTTGATTGCGAGATCTGTAGCTGAACCAGTCTTGAAATAGAAAATGTTCTTTTCCCCATCAATTTCCCGGTTTATGGGAATATCTGAGATTATTGTCGGCACACCAAGGGAAACAGCGTCATATACAGACCCACCACCAGGCCCCCCTTCAAAAAAAGTTGGTTAAAGCAACGCAAGGGAATTTTTCATGATTTCAATTTGATCTCTTTTGGGGATATGTCCAAGGAAATGCACACGATCCTCGACCCCCAGTTCACGCACTTCATTTTGCAGATCACGAATGTAGTCGGGGTAACGATGATCAGCCATCTTGCCAGTGCACACAATGTGAAGATCATCTTTGATCAAACCATTCACCAAGAGGGCCAGCGCCCGAAAAGCTGTGCTGTGTGACTTGTGAATCCAGAACTGATTGGAAATTAGTAAGTAGCGTGACGGCAGCCCATAGCACTCAGCAACATCCGTATCACCGACTTCCAGCCAACTCTTCACTGGCGCGGCGGAGAAGGGCAGATTGAAGATCTTGCATTCACGTTTCTGGAAAAACTTGTTGATATCCATCTTCACTGATGCGGAATTTACTATTACTGCCTCAGCGTCGCGAAGCATGGTTGCAAATCGGATATCTCTGCTCAGACTATCATCGGCACTGAAATAATCAGCTAAATATTTGTGCTGGAAATCAAATATATACCCAACCCAAGGAAACGGAAATGTCTTGCCAAGTGAATGGAATGTGGGTATTACGACACTGGCCTCTATTTTCTGCAGAGCGGGAATCAAGCCGGTCGTCGCATTAAACTCGACAAACTCAATTCTGCCATCTACACTGCCAAAATAATCAGGGAAAGATGCATCGTAAGCTGGCTCTGATCTTGGTAAAAAAAACTTTCTCTGCCTGATAATCTTTACAACAGTATCCCGGGCAACCCAACTCAAATCGGTGAACGAATCAACCTTATTTTTTACTGGCAGCAACAAGAACACCCTTATATTGCAGGTGTCTTGCATAGAAAGAAGGGCATTTGCAATATTGCGTAGAAGATCAATTCCACCACCCCATCCAATATTTTGCCCGAGTAAGGCGATATTCAGCTTGTTCTTCACGTCTTGAAATCGTTATCAGTTAATAAATCCAGATATTCTTCAATCGTATAAATAAGCTTCCCAGCAAATCTCGCTGGAGGATATGGCGGGAAGTTTAGTGCCCGAATGAATCGTGCAATATACTCAATTTCCCAAGAAGAATTTATTTCACCGTTGTGTGGACAACCGCGACTATAGTATGACGATTCTCCTGTTTGTGGCTCTCCGGCGATTCCAGCAGCAACAATATTGAATGCTTTTTGAAAATATTTCATACTTTCGAACATTGTCCGCAAATATAACGTTTGCTGAGTGTCCCATTTTTCAATTTTAATGGGGCGTTGAAATATTATCGAACCAGTATCAAAGTCCTCGTCAATATAATGATAAGAAAAGCCTGTCTCAGATTCACCATTGATTATGGCCCATGTGAGACTGCTGCATCCTCGGTATCTGGGTAGCAGAGAAGGATGAAGATTGAATATTTTTCCGCAACAACTGTCAATCACAGATTTTTTGATGAGATAGCGATAATAAACACTACAAATAACGTCAGGGTTGAACGGAAGCCTTGCCTTTGAAATGTTTTCTAGTAAATAGGGGACCTCTAGTTTCTGGCAGTGATCAATGACACTTGGAATGTGGCTAGGGTTCTTATGAGTAAAAACAAAAACCTCATGCCCTTGTGCCACAAGTGTATCCAGTGCTTTACATCCACTCCAGTTGTATCCGCATAATATTACGTTCATTGAAAAAACATTTTTATCGAGCCAATGATATGTTGGATATGTTTGACTTCTAAATCTGGCCAGCTCGGCAAATTAATCCCTCGCCACCCAAGGCTCTCTGCCACAGAGTGTCGACAGGGTTTCGTGGCATACATCGGCATAGCATGAATAGGATTAAAAAGGGGCCGGGTTTCGATTCCAGAGTTTTTCAGAGTCTCCCTCAGTGGATCGCGTAGTGCAGGGTCCCTAACTAGGATAGAACACATCCAGAATGAATGATGAATATCCGCCGTTTCCTCGTGAAATATCACGGGCAATCCGGCCAATCCTTGCCGATATTGACTTGCGATTTCTCGCTTTTTTGCTAGCAAGGTACTCGCCCGTTCAAGTTGTGCCAGGCCAAGTGCGGCACAAATATTGGTCATGCGATAGTTGTAACCAATCACGTCATGCCAGTATTCACGGTTCTTAGCCAATCCTTGTCCTTTAAAATGAACGCTGCGATCATTCAAGGTTTTGTCATTGGTAACGACCATCCCCCCTTCACCGGTAGTGATCGTTTTGTTCCCAAAGAAGCTATAAGTTGCAATATCTCCAAAACCACCAACGTGCCTCCCTTTATAAAGGGAGCCGAAGCTCTCGGCACAGTCTTCTATCAGATATAGCGTGTTTTCATTAGCTATGTTTGTCAAAGCGTCCATGTCGCATGGATGACCATAGAGGTGTACCACCATGATAGCTTTGGTCCTGCTCGACAACTTTCGTTGCACGTCCGTAGGATTCATCTGCCAAGTTTCTTCTAGCGAGTCTACAAATACTGGCGTAGCCCCCGTGTAGGTTATGGCATTGACCGAAGAAATATAGGTGAGAGTTGGAACAATCACCTCGTCTCCAGGACCGATCCCAAGTGCTAAAAGTGCAATATGTAATGCAACGGTACCATTGCATACCGATGTGGCGTGTTCCACCCCGGTATAACAAGCAAACTGCTGTTCAAACTCGGGAATGAATCGACCTTTAGATGAAATCCAGGTTGAATCAAGACACTCGTTGACATATTTCTTTTCATTCCCACCCAATGAAGGTTGGTAAATAGGAATCTTGTATTCCATGTCAAAAGTCCTCGACTCTTTTAGTCCTTGTGTTGAAAACTTTCATGCCACGAAGACTTTCAATCGCTTCCCTTCCTGATAGAAACGTCAGTTGTCCTTCCTTACTGCGGTGTTCGCGAAAACGGGACGCCACGTAGCCATTCTTTATAGTCACCGAGTTTATATTGCCCAAGCATTCTTGTCTGACAAAATATGCATTATTACCTGCACTGTTGGCCCCAACAAACACATAACCTTTTGATTCAGCAAGATCGCACAGAGCCAATAATGACGCGCCCGCAAAAAGCCCACTGTGATGGGTTTCAAATCTGCAAAAAGCCGGATCGTAAGGGATAGTAATTGCCCGGTCAGGACCGAATAGACTATTGTATTCGATGATGGCAATCATTGGGGCGACTACCTCGATTGCTTTCCAAACCCAGTAGTCATTACCGTCAATATCTATATGGAGCAAGCCGATTTCCTCTTTGAAACCAGCTTGCGACAAGATTGCGTTGATATTTTCAGCGGTCACGAATGCAGATATCGCCTTCAGATCATGCTGCCAATAGAACCTATTGCTTTTGATGGAAGCAACATTAGCTTCTGAACTATCAATCACTAGGCCAGACCAGTTGTTGTTTTGTAAAAGAAACCGGGTGTTAGCTTCAGTGTAATTCCCCACTCCGAACTCGACAAAACATTTGACTGGAATATCAAGGTTATTCACCAAGTACTGGATTACGCCATCGTCGCCCCACTGAGAAAAAACCTTGAATTCCGCATCGTGCAGATTACCAAATTAACAACTTCTTTGTTTTTACTGGCAAGTAACTTTCCTAAAAGAAGATGATTGTCTTCCAATTTTTTTCTCAAATGAACAATGTCTTGGCAAAGCCCATCAATCTTATTCGAATTAGTAAGTCTAGATAATAGATTTCTTAATTTAGACATTTTCTCACCAGCCTATCAGTTGTAAAAGTACACCAAAGATCTGGACAAACTGTCATTCATTATAGGTTCGCTTCGACTTACTCGAGAGAATTTTCGACTAAAAATTTAGTAAGGCCCTTTATGGAATAGTTATCAGGAATTGGAGCCCCCAGGCAGCGACATGTTTATCAGTAGGATCAACAAACTCAAGGATAATACCTTTTTTTGCATATCCCATACATATGTCACAAAAAACCTCCACTGGAGTTTTCTGCGTTATACAAATATGGTGCACCAACCCTAGCGCAAGGACGATGTCAGAACTAAACCTTTCATAAGAGTTTCTTCCTGACAGGCCCAGACCATAACATGGCGTTGGCATATTGAAGTCCATCACCGCCGGCGTCACTGCGAGTTCTTCTTTCTGTGCTAAGTTCAGGCATTTATTCACGCAGTATTCTTCGTAATCACAAGCCAGAACTTCAGCACCCAATTTTGCTGCCATTTCAGAATAATAGCCCTTGTTTGCGGCAAGATCGAGAACCTTTCTTGGCTTTACACTGCTTAGAACTTCATAGACAAATTTTGGCTTTGGCAATTCTGGTTTAAGAGGGTCCAGTATTTCTCCACATTGTTCATAACCAGCCCAATTTTCTTTATTGTCTGCTAATGGTTTGTGTTCTTCTAACCACTCGTCGATTTGCTCAAAAAAAATACGCGGTTTGGGAAGATATTTGCAACTGTTATTTAATCTGTTGAAAACAATGTGATTTGAATACTTATTGCCAAAAAGTTTTATACCAAAACCATTCGTATGTTGCCTCCGGTACTCCCGAGCATAATCCCGCCATCTAGTTGATGCTAACCATATAGGTACGCAAAAATACTTTTTAAACTCTGCAAACCAATGCGTTGAGACGTTTGATGATTTAGTTATAGATCCGAAATCGATTACTGTCGCAACCCCTTTCTTGAACATTACATTCCAGGGATGTGCGTCTTTAAGAATAAGACCATGTTTCGAAAGCGAAAGATTAACGCGCACTATTGCTTTGGCAGCGAGCCAATGCATAAAGTTTGTGTTTTCTGCCGGGTGTGTTTCAAACGGAATGGTTTCGTGTTGAAGTGTCAGAAATGAACCCTGCAACAAGATGTCTTCAGAAATACTGGTTTTCACTAAACCAGAGTCGAAAGTTTCATTAATCCAGTCGCTCTGCAAAATGTTCATATACAGCTCAGCATATTCTTTTGAGTATATGGCTCTATACGCCTTCCTCGGTAGAAAAACACCTTGCCAGCTTCATCGATGATTGATGATGGCGAAAAATTCACTTCATTTGGTTGGATAACGTTCAAGGAGAAACATCCGATCATGCTTGATCAGCACCTTGGTAAGCTTGGAATCAGATTCATTGAAAACCCGACCGGTGTTGAAAAAATCAGAACCCACAATCTCGAGAACTGCGGCACTAATCAAGTAGTCTTCCATCTCATCGCTGCTAAAGAATGCAACATTAATAAAATATTGTCCAGGCGCCAAGTTCATTTCATTGGTCATGCAGTAATAGTTCCGTACTGTTGCAGAAGGCTGGTATATCCCCAGTAATTTCGGTGTCAAACCTTGTTACACCTATTCCCAAGTTGTCGTACACGCCAATAATGACCCTGGGGTTTCGTACTTCATGCTTACTGTCATAGTCAACTTGGAATGACAACTCTGAACCGATGGCAAAAGGGGTGTTCCTTTTCCCTTTCACATTTCTAATTTCCAGTTGATGAATTCTAACGAGGCCCTTACCCTGCCTGTCAGTCCTCTGATTAAGACTCAGGCTAATCTCAATGGAAAAGGAATTGAAATAAGACGTCACGGCCTGAGATATTTCGCCCTGAAAAACACTTATACCTTTCTCTAAAACAATTCCAGTTTTACAGAGGTTTTGTACCGCGGCCATGTTGTGACTTACGAAAAGCACTGTTCGGCCTTCTTCTCCGACTTCTTTCATTTTTCCCAAACACTTCTTTTGAAATTGAGCATCACCTACTGCAAGCACTTCATCAACTATAAGGATTTCCGGCTCCAAGTGAGCTGCAACAGCAAACGCCAAACGCACATACATCCCGGATGAAAACCGTTTAAATGGAGTATCTAGGAATTTATCAATTTCTGCAAAAGTAACAATTTCGTCAAATTTTCTTTTAATCTCGATTTTACTCATTCCGAGCACCGCGCCGTTAAGAAAATGTTTTCACGACCTGTTAACTAGGGTGAAACCCAGTCCCAACCTCCAGCAGGCTGGCTACACGACCATCAAGAGTGACGTTGCCAGTTGTTGGTTCGGTAATTCTACTGAGAATTTTTAGCAGGGTAGACTTTCCCGCACCGTTTCGACCGATGATTCCAACTCGGTCACCTTGCCTAACTTCAAACGAGACGTCTTGAGTGCCCAGATTCTTCGATGTGGAACTACCCAAAACTTGGCCGTATGATGACCTAAAAGGTTGAGAAAGTGGCTGAACAAAATCTGATGATTTTTGAATTAATGTGTCACGTAAGGTAGAGTACGTTTTGACTCTTGTGGCCAATCAGGTATTTTTTTGAAACATTTTCAATCTTGATGACAGAGTTCACATTAACCTCGGAAGACATCGGCAATGATGCGTTCTTTGCATCTGAAAAATCGTACACTTTTCCAAAGCAAAACCAGTTGGAAAATCTACCAAAATTGCTAATTAAGGCTCGAACAGTGGAGTTTCTCCAACAAATAGCGTCAAAAAACCTTGTTACCGACACTGACCATGAGATTCAGTGAGTAATATAATAACAACTTATCTGTTATTCATGCGCAACCTAGTCCAATTGGAAAGCCACCAAAAACAAACTGTAGCATGAAGAGAACGATGTAGCGAAAACCTCGATATTTGCTAGGTGAACACTGACCCACACACCTTTTCCTCGGACACAATGTCCAGTTGCGTGTTTGACGCTAGAAACAACCAGCTTTCACTACAATAACTGGCACCAACTCAGGAAAAAGATGAATTTTGATATTACTATCTAAATCAAACAACTTGATTTGAACCAAATGCTGATTATTGACACCTGTTGATGCGAAAAGCAATGGAGCTTTTTACTGACCGACAACATCTGAGTTAAAAACTAAATTCATGCTGCGTGAAGAAATAAAGCATTCACGCCAAACTTGAATCGGTGTACAAATTCACCGAAACAAGCAGGTTTCCAGTTGATATTGGATTATGGTTTAATATTGGTAAACTCATTTACGCGCATTTACTCAGGTGGTTCAATGAAAATATCAATAATCACACCTACCTATAATGCAGAAAGCGTTGTTGAGCACGCTATATTATCCGCAAAGAATCAACAGTACGAAGACTATGAACACATCATAATGGATGCATGTTCAAATCGCAGAAAACCTAGAGATAGTTTAAAAATACGATCACCTTAGATGTATCAGTAAACCGGACCTTGGCATTTATGATGCAATGAATAAGGGGATTGCTGAGGCAAAAGGCCAATGGATATATTTCCTTGGTGCTGACGATTCGTTACATGCCACTGATGTGCTTGAAAAAATCAGTAACGAGATGATAGAACCTTTTGACATTGTCTACGGCGATGTCTTGAGTGATAGATTTAACGGACGATATGGCGGCGAGTTTAATCACGAAAGATTGCTGGGTGATGATAACATTTGCCATCAGGCTATTTTCTTCAACAAGAGGGTGTTTTCAAAAGTTGGTGGGTTTAACCTCAAGTACACCACGCAAAGTGATTGGGACCATAATTTGAGATGGCTTTTCAGAACCGATATAGAAGCCGAGGTACGTTGACATAATAGTTGCTAACTTCGCCAATGGTGGCATGAGCTCCTTATCTGGAGACGTTCGTTTTCAAAGAGACAAACGTATTAATTATGTGAAGTACGGGCACACTGCGTTACATTGGAAAAAATCGTTAAGACTGCTTTACAAGGAGCTCGTCGCGAGTGTCAAAACCATGAATATCAGTAGAATGTTTGTCTGTATTGGGTTGGGATTAAGAATTTGTGCTCAGCAAGTAATAAAAGAACCATGAATATTTCCGTACTTATTGTTTCATGGAACAATAAGATTGACCTTAAGAATTGTCTCAACTCTTTAAGTCAACAAACACAAAGTGGATTTGAGATTATTGTTGTAGATAATAATTCCGAAGATGGCACAGTTGATATGATCAAGCGGGAGTTCCCAACCGTTATTTTGGCGGAACAAACAGAAAACTTGGGGTTTGCAGAAGGCTGCAATAAGAGGGATATCAATATCAACTGGAGAATGGATTGCTACATTAAACCAGGATACAACCGTTGAACCTGACTGGATAGCAGAGTTGAATTCACATCCTTCAATCAGCCGAACCGGATTTGGGAATGTTGCAATCCCAACTTCTGTTTATGGACAGACCACCTGATTAATTCCACTGGGATTTTGTTGACTAGAAACTCAGGCGGAATGGATCGAGATTTCAGAAAGCCAGTGCGTGAGGGCGACCTGGTAGAAGAAATATTTTGCCCCACTGCTGGAGCCGCCTTGTATCGCCGTAAAATGCTTGATCAAGTTTGTCTGCAAACGGGTTATTTTGATCGTACATTTTTCATGTATTGGGAAGATCTGGATTTAGGTTGGCGGTGCCGTCTTGCAGGCTGGAAATCACTTTATATACCCACTGCAATTGTGTATCACCGTTATCAAGGCAGTTCCAAAAGTAAAGGCAAGAGGTATGCGGAATTTCAATGCCGCAAAAATCGTTTGCGTGGACTACTGAAAAACGGTTCTTTCCGTCTAATGCTAAGAAGCTTACAGATATCATCAGGGACTTCCTTGTGGGACTGAAACACGATGGCCTTGTAGCAATACCCAATGTATGTTATGCAATTCATGACGGTCTCCGCCAAAGAAGGGAAGTCACCGGGCTTGCAAAGTTTAATCGTCGCGAACTGGAAAATAAATGGACTTCCGGAACGCGGCAAGATGCCCGATGAATAGCTTTGAAATAGTACGTAAGATGCCTTTTTGGGAGTTAAAGAATGTTTGTTAGGGTATTTCTACAAGTATCCAGTTCGTATGTTGTGCTTAATAAATTCCCAGTAACACATTAAGATCAGCTGATGAATATTTCCATATACAGTACACTTGGATGACTTCGATGGCTTAATACGCACTTATCGTTCCTTACGGAAATTATTAGCCGGTCCGCAAATCGGCTGGATAGTCATTGACGGTAGTTCCCGGTTCGAAAGTGAAAGTCAAAGAGAGTGCTTTAATCGGGTGAGGCTTGGAGCTGACGTTTTCATATCCGAACCAGATGATGGTATTTATGACGCCGATGAACAAGGGTGTCAACGGTCGCAAGCGGAGATTATGTTTTATTTCTCAATGCCGGAGATGAAATACGATCCAAAGTTTTGATTTGGTAGACAATTAAAATGATGTTGCGGCGGAAGCACAAGCAGGGATGATTTGGGGCCGTTGCCAGAGGAACGCTACCAAAATGGACTAGAGTTGATAGAAGTTAAAACCCGCTCTCCATCATGGTCCTGGTATGGAACGCCCGCAAATCATCCTGCATAATATTTTTCAGGCGTGAACTGCTTTTTTGGGCGAAAGCCCTTATGACATATATCAAGTTATAAAATCGCCGCTGATTATGACCTTGTGTGTCGATTGATTGAGCTGAAAGAAGCGCAGGTGAGAGAAAAAAACGGAATCAGTTAATTTCAATTTTTCATCGAGGGGGGATAAGCTGACACCCATGGCTATGAATCCCGGATGGAAGAAAATGAGATAAGACTAAAATATTTCAAAATTGATCCGATAATCGGCACGGCAATAATGTATTTCAAAAGATTCAACGGCAGCCTGTCACGCAATGCGGGTTGTGGGCTTTGGCGTAAATGGGTCTACCAGAATCCCGGATATTCAATGATAACCAGAGTGTTACTCGCCCATAACCATTACAGGTCTTCCGTCCCGTCGGGTGAAGCAGGTAGTCGGGCGGAAAAGGCACTTTTGAAACAGAATGGACATGAGGTACATGAATTATTTTACAGATTAAATAATGAGATATTGAATATTGGTATCCAGGGTAAAATCAGGGGAACATTGTCGACCCCATAATCCCTATTCTGCGAGTCAATAAAACATGCGTAGAAAAAACTTAATCCCGATGTAGTTCATGTTCATAATACATTTCCACTGATTTCACCGAGTGTATTCCATTCATTAGTTCGCCGGCCGCAAAAGTCTTGACCTTGCATAATTATCGGTTATTTTGCCCAGCGGGCGACTACCTTTTCGGGGATGGAAAATGTCTGTACCAAATGCATCATTCGTCAAACGCGATGAACTGCGCCTCAAGTTTGCCTGTTATCGGAAAAGCCGCCTGGCTGTTATGACTTTACCGGTTGCCATTCTCTGGGTGTGGCTGTGCACCGGGGTTTGAGAAACTGGCAGCGCCAGGTGGATGCATTCGTAGTGCTAACAGACTTTCAACGTGATTTGGTAATTAAGGCCGGACTGCCTTCAGAACTCGTACATGTTAAGCCAAACTTCCATTTGGGGGGGAAAGGGGTTCGGTATCGTTGGGTAATAAACGCGAACAAGAGCGTTGTATTCGCGGGGAGACTGACTGTTGGGAAGGGTATCGAACCGCTGGTGCGTGCATGGACTGTTATAGGGTAACTATTCCCCGCCACGAGTTACAGATTCTAGGATAGTGTGAATTACGCCCTCAATTGAAGCAGATAGCAGCAACTAATCCCTCAGGTTAAAATCCAGTTTTTTGGGGCAACTATCTTCTGCCTTTGCCACTCAACTGGAGATCGCCCGGTCCCGACTACTTGTCTTGCCATCGGTGGGTTTAGAGACCTTTGGCCTGGTTATTTTGGAAGCATTTGCTTCGGGAACGCCCGTGGCCGTATCAAACGTAGGGCCATTGGCTTCAATTGTGAACGATGGTGAGAATGGAGTAGTCTTTTTGCCAAACAACCCTCAATCTCTGCTTGATACCGTAAAAAAAGCTGCATGGGACTCCCAAGGAAAACTTGAGCAATTAGCACAAGGTGCCATAAGATGATTTATGAAACCCTATATACAGAAGACATTCAACACCGAGAGGTTAATGAAAATCTATGAGCAAGCTACAAGAAGTCAGCCCTTGGGCCGAGCGCGAAAAACTTCATGAAATTGCTGACCACAGTTACCATCCATTTTTTCTCTAGACTGACATGGAACTGAAAACTAACAGGGGAACAGGGAACGATTTCATGGCTGAATCCATCACCACATTCAAAAGAGAGACCGATCAGGCAGGTCTATCTATGAAATGTAAGTGAATACATACTTTTGAAAATACCACTGTGGTCGTTGATTTAATGACATCGAACAAATAGCCCCTATGACAATCAGTATTTTTTTCTGCAATGTCCACATGCTAATGCTTTCCCAGGAAGATCAAGTCGCCAATGCCATGGACAGCGCTGACTGGGTATTTGCAGATGGCGTCCGGTGGCATGGTTACAACGCGCATATCCGGAAAAAATGCAAAAGTCATCCCTGGCTATAAAATAATGCTCGCAATTTGTGATCGCGCAGCAAGAAAGGGTGAAAAAGTAGGTTTTTTAGGTTCCACACCGAAGTAATGAAGTCAGCTTGTAAGTAATCTTCAAGACAGTTTGAAGGGCTGACTGTAGCTTATCAATATTGCCCACCCTTTATGAAGGGTGAATTACTGTCAACCCAAGCAGAGTTACAAAGCATTAAAGAATCCGGTATCAAATGGTTATTCGTTGGTCTCGGTTGCCCCAAACAGGAAAAATGGATAGCAACATATCGAAATGAATTGAATTGTCAATCCTGGGTGTCGGTGCCGCATTTGACTGGCTTTCAGGTTCAGTAAAAAAACCACCGGACTGGATGGAGCGATTCGGTCTTGCGTGGGTGTTTCGCTTATTGAATAACCCACGTAGAATGTGGAGTAGATACCTGATATACAATACAAAATTTCTGATTAAAGTGGGTAGTTTCCTAATCAGGGGCAAATAGATTCATGCAAGGAAGCGAATATCAGCAACGGGTCTCATTCAATCAGTTAAAACCATAGAATGAAAAACCTGCAATCACAATTCGTAATTCTTTTAGCATGCCTGATCGCCTACCAGATACGTTTTGATACGTTCCAATTCCAACAAATTACATCATTGTCCTGTTAATCGGAATGTTGGTCGCAGCGGTATTCTTCCGGCCACCGGTGCCTTCCGTCCTGAGTTTCGCTGGGCATTTCTTCGTAAAACCCGTCGTTTGGTCGCCGGATGGGCGCTCGTGGTCATGGCGCTGGTCACCATGGCAGCAATTTTTAAAGTAACATCCGATTACTCCAGATTTGGTTTGCATATTGGGTATTGCTGGGGGTTGCAGGTTT
>CAVWXX010000007.1:0-4951 GCA_963759155.1 uncultured Gammaproteobacteria bacterium
ATCTTTTCTCTTCATTTGAAAATCTGATAATTATGCTGGTTTCGACATGGGTGTTGAGGTTTGATCCTGTCGGAATATTCTATTTTGCTTTCTTACAGGCATAAAAAAACCCGCGTTAACGGGTTTTTTTATAGTGGGCGGTTGGTGGTTTTAAGCCCAGTTACCCACGCCCCTATTTTTGATCAGTCTGCCAATCCCCATTAGCCTTCTGATCTTGTTTGTCTCTTAAGCTCATAACTTTCCTGTACGACCCATATCCCTGGTCTTACGCCTTCTGTAGCTGTCGTTGGAACAGCTCTTTAGTAAACAGTCGTTGGCACTGCTACGTCACAGGTGACGACAAACTTCCTTGTTCAAGGATGAAAAACTTACCTCGATAGAGGTATTAAACATCACCCGAAGATCATCATCACCTGTAAGAATTGACAGTCTTCGATATATACAGGACAAGTTCAGGCTATAAAATAGTTACAATAAGTGAATTAACCTATTGATATATATTAATTACTTACAAGATATTATGCGTTTGTTCTGCGCGTGTCAAAAGCCGATAAAAAACCCACCCCCTGACGACGGGGATGGGTTTTCGCTAACTTCAGTTGTCAGAAGAGTGGGTTCTGTATACTCAGTTTGAAGGAATCTGATTGGCCTCTGCTGTTCTCATATCCGCAATAATGGCCGCTGCCCGGGCGTTCAGGTCATCAAACAACTCCACAGGCAATTTCTTGCCGCTGCCCGCCAGCGCCCGGGTGAAGCCTCCCATGATCCTGATATTGGCTGCGTGGCTGCTCGCCGCCTTGCGCAGACCACCGGCCAGGATGGAGTCCAAGGCACGATCGTTGGTGCCTTTCACAGCATGAATTGAGATGGGCTTCAGACCTGCGGTCGCAATACCATTGGCCTCAGCCTGTTCGAGAGTTTCGATCAACTCGAGTAATTCCAGGCCAATATAGCGCGTCATGCTTTCCATGGTCGCAATGACGGTTTGCTCAATCAGCACGTTGTTGCTCGCCTTAGGGCTCTCCGGATCCTCGGTACTGGTCACGGTAAATACAACCTGGTACGTCGTATCTTCCATCCCGGCCCAGTCTGTGGGTACATTGACTGTGAACTGATTGCTGGCCACTCCCAAGGGCTGCAATGGTCCGGCCGGTGTCGGCAAGGCGCCATTGGTCCAGGCTGTAGAAATTGCAGTGGGTGTGGCACGGAACGGGCACTCGTCAGAGTCTCCAAGTGTCGTCAGGGTGCAGCCAACCTGGTTAGAGTCGACCCGGTTGGTATCGACATCAATTGTGTCTTCCACGTTGGAGCCATTACTCACTTCAACGGTATAGGCTTTGCCGATGCCAGGTTTGCCAGACTCGGCTTTGAGTTGGGCTGCGATCAACGGGTCGAAGAATGCATCAACGAGGATAAACACCACGTCTTCAGCATCGGTTCGGGACTGGTTAACCGGGTCGACTGCGCTCAAAGCGTTGGCTTTAGCTTCAACTGAATCAGCAAGAATCTGTACCGGGTATCTGCCTGGGCTGGTCAACGGATGACGAAAAGGCGTGATCTCCAGGGTGCGAAATTCATTTGACTCGGTATAGGCACTGACACCTTCAATCACCGTACTGCCCAGAAAAGCGGCTTGCCAGTTTTCTACCGGATCTTCATCAGCCAGGCCGTCGCCATCGCTGTCGCGTTCAGCTGCCAAAGCACCTTCAGGGCCAGGGCCGTCTTCATCGATCAATTCAACCCGATCGCTTCGTACAGCGCCTCCGGACGCGTAGCAATCGTCGGCAATACCATCGTATGGATTACCGAAGAAGTGTTGTTCCCCGGTATCTTTATCAACGCAATCCAGGTCGGTATTAGGATTGATTATGAATGTGTATGGCACTTGCGAATCCTGATCCGGCTGGTTTGACAGGGCGACACGGAAATTATCGAAATTCCCTTCCACACTGCCCCGGTTGTTGACGCGCATCTGGTAGTTCCCGGCTTCGCCCGGCTTAATTAACAAGGTATCGATGTCGACGAATGCGGGGTCGGTGTTGGACGGTTTTCCATCCACGCTCAGGGCGTAATTACGCACGAAAAACTCGGCCGTGATCGGATCCATACCACTATGTTGACCAATGGGGATCCCGATATCATCACCGGTCAAAACCAGATCGAACAGTTTGAAACTGGCTATGTCAGGGATTGGCGACAGGATACCGCCAAACTGCAGTTTGGCACTGAGAGACAGATTAATAGTGTTCAGGTAATACACGAAGTCGTCCAGTTCGATCGTGGCAGTGTCTCTAAAATCACCCGCCTGGAAGTTGTCGGCTTCGAGCCTGATGTCCAGTACCTCGGCATCGTTACCTGGTTCGTGGCGATAGATCAGCTTTCTATCACCAGGCAGTGGCACGGCGTCGCCATTTGATTTCCAGTTGGCGTCAATCCGTGTCGAGCCAAGTGATGCTTCAACCCCCAGGCCAACGCCCAGGCTCGCGCCATGGGCACCCAGCACCAGGCCGGTACAAATGGGTCGTGGTTTACCTTTGACATTAATCACTTCACCCCGCGCAAACGCCTCGGCGCAGTCTGCACGAACGTCGAAGCCCTGGGTAAACGGGAAGGTGCGCAGATCGCCTTTTTCGTCAAAGCCAAATGGTGTGGTAAAGCTTGCGCAGTTGTTTTCCTTCAACGCATTGAGCAATTCGGTAGTTTGGCCTTGCGCCAGGTCCACGCCTATCTTGGCGATGTCCAGCAGGCTGGCACCTTCCACCGCGCCCTTGATTTGCAGCATCGTGCACATGGACATAATATCGACGTCTGAATCAACGGCCCAGTTGATGAGTGGCACACTTAAAACGCGAACCTGGATACCTGCAAAGATGGTTTCCTTGGCAACCATCTCAGCGCCATCAACTGCGTCCGGGGTCTTGAACGGATTAAATGAATCGAGAAACTCCGGAAATGCAAAGCGTGTGCAGTTGTCGGAAAGATTATTGTCTTCACAGATACTTTTAAACTCGCCGACCGTGAAGTCTTTTGGCTCAAGACTGGTGCGAATCACCGGCATAGACTCGGCCAGTGCTCCGGGTGCGCTCCTCGACGGCAATTCGGTCAGTTCCACCTGGATGGGCAATCGCAGACCTGCGGCAATATCAAACTCGTAACCAATCCGGGCAAAAAACACCTCTGCGCAAACCTCTCCGAAACCCAGGTCGAGACATGCTTCCTCATCGATTTTGTAACCCCATTCGATCACCGGCGGGGCGAATGTGAACCCCATCAGCATCGGGCTTTTCTGGTTACGGTCAAACCCTGGCGCTTCGGCGGCCATCGCTTTGTAGTAGGCCAGTTGGGCAATATCGTTGTTGTTCAGCGCCTTGACACACTCTCCGTCGATCAGTTCTTCGTTGCCTTTACACTTAATGGCAAAGTCTTCACGAATTTTGACCCTGCGAGGATGCTCACCATAGGCCTTGGCGTTTCGATATTGAGGTTTCTTGGCAGTTTCCTCATCCACCGGCATGCCTTGGTCATCGACAAGATAGGCCAGTTTCTTATCTGTGTTTTTCGGATTTGCTTGAATATCGCGATTGAACTTGACCATGAATACCCGGGTCATGTCGCATTGGTCATCAACTATGTCGATGGTTTCATCGAATACCAGACCCTCGGTTTCATAAAGCATCCGGCAAGAGGTAATTACGTCACCACTTTCTGACGGGTCTTCATCGAAAGAACCGTCACCATCCTGATCAATCTTTTGGGCGAAGTCCGGGCCATCTTCGTCAAACAGTTCTTCCAGCGAGGTTCCCTTGAAAAAACCGAACTCATCGTAACAAATGTCCTCATCACCATCCTCGGAGCTTTCAGTGAAAGTTTGGCCAGTGGCAATGTGCTCACAACCAACACCCACACTATTACCGTTGTCGTCGTCTTCGAACAACTCAATCATTGTGGTTAATAAATCCCCACTATCTGAGAAACATCCATCCTCTTTGGCCCATTGACGGGTTACCGTGTCAATACAATCGAGATCATTATTGATTGGGTCGGCAAGTCCAGAACGTCCTTGTCGCATTCTGGCTTGCGTCAGATCCATTTCGCCAGCATAGCCGCCCAGTGCTGCTGCGGCATCGCGGTCGGAGATAGCGTCCAGATCAGGACGTCCTATTGGCCTCTGTATGCCTTTCCATGATTTTTGTGGCCCTGCTCCGAACCCGTCTGAGTTGCGACCGCCTACTTTTATGCGATCAAATTTGACCATGCCGTTTTTGCGCTGACCTGGGTTTGTGTAATCAATAATGGTCTCGGTTCTGTTCTTGCGCCCGATAAGCTTACCGTTACCATTTGTGAGTTCGCCGCAGTCCAGACAGGGCTCGTCCTCATCCAGAGCGCTACACCTCGGGTTATTACTGTTAGGGTTGTTGCATTTAAGGGTAAGTTTCGGACGATCCTTACCTTTCTTCTCACGATCGGTCACGATATCGTTAATAGCACTTTGCAACGGGGTAAGCTCCTCATCGAACTCAGCTTTCAGTCTACCCTTGCCCTGCCCCTGTGCCTGAGCCATTCCTGTGAGAGCCAGACTTAACACGACGACCAGCGAGATACGACATGATGCGTTAATTATTTTCAACCGATTACCCTCTTTTATTGTGACCGCAAACCACAGCGGATTTGCTGGAAACCAATACCACTCAAAATGCAAAATGACGAAAAAACATTGTTGTTTTTAAACTAAATTGCAAAAAGATTGACCAGCATGGTCAGTTCTTGGTGTTGGTGAATGACGAAATGGGAGCTTAATGGTGATAAGACACTATGAATGCGACTCATTACGATCCCCTGCTTGAATTGAGTATAGGATATATATCCTTTTTTGCACACGTGATACTCAAAACGGGCAATTCTCGACGAGTCATTGCTGGAAATCTAGTAAAATATCGTGTTATCGAAGCCC
>CAVWXX010000008.1:0-322500 GCA_963759155.1 uncultured Gammaproteobacteria bacterium
AATACTGCCACTAACCAGCATAACGATGGCGGGAATGAGAACAATCGAGGTTGGCCGTCCTGTTTTTCTGGCCCAAAGATTAGAAACAACCACGGCAAGAATGGTGCCCAAAAGATTACCCAAATTAGCATTCAACATCGAACTCCCCGCCAGAACGCCTAAGTAGGCGATACCGGATACCAAAACCGCCCAAGGTAAATCCCTGCGAGATGTCTGAAATGCCAGGCACAAGCCAACAAGGAGCAGAGGAAAAAGAAGCTGCACCCAAACCGCATCGACGGGTGTTGCCGGTTCAGTGGTCACCCCGGAGATTATAGAGCTGGCAGCAACAACACCCAACCAGCCGCCGGCAATTTGCTTAACAAGGCATATCATGCCACTCATCAGGTTTGCTGTCCCCGATACGACATGTTGCGACACCACTTCCCCAGCACCAAGGCTGATGGTGTATCCCGGAAGGATAATTGCAACAGCAGACAGAATCACCAGAACAAGATTAATCTCAGGAACCCAGTGCTTCACAATGGTTGCCAGCACCCCCACCACGAAGGCAGATGAAAGAGGCAACCACGCCGTTGCGGACGCTCCAAGACGTCCGGACAGTAAGACCAAACCGTAGACAAGCATGCTGAACAGCGTTGCAAACAAGGTATCAGGCCAACCTCCGCCGAGAAGCGGAGCCAAGCCCAACCCAACCAAAGCATATCCCATCATGCTCGCAAATTTTCCCCATGGAGGAGGTAGCCGATCGATATCATCAACGCGAGCAGAGGCCTCTTCCATCGTAAAAACGTCCGCTTTTAACTCGTTCAACAACTCGCCTAACCGGGCCAGCTTATCCAGATCCATACCAGGAGCCGGCGTTGCAAGAACCTCAACACGCTGCGGCACCTCCGGAGCTTCTCGCAGGGCACATATTATCTCCGATGGCGTCGATCTGAATACCCCCGAAAAACCAAACTGTTTTGAAAGCCCGGCGAGAAACGATTCCAGCCGAGTTGCGGTGCAACCATATCGGTGCGCCGCTAACCCAACCTGGAGGATAAATCTCCAGGCCTCTTCAAAAGGAACCTTCAAACCTTTGGTTAATTCTGATTCTTTCATTTGAACCATCGTATTAGAGAACGCTCAGTCCTTAACCACTCTGTAGTTCCGATACAGAGTGGATATTTCAATCTTCAATTGAATGATATACTGCCTAGCAGCTTCATGGCGTAACGAACGGTACCGGCCGACGGTATCATGAGTTTACTTCCAGACCTGACTCATCACCCGGTACATATTTCCGCCCAGGAATTTCCCGCAATCCTCTTCGGAATATCCTTTCTCGAGCATCGTATCAATCAGCGCTGCTACAATCTGGTAAGGGGCGGGAGTTGGAAAACCTTTTGCACCCACTTTGGTCGTGTAACCACCATCAGGAAATACCTCTTGCCCCATGGGGGTCTGAATGATAGATGCGGTAAAGTTGATGTTCGGGATATAATCGGACCCAAAGCCTATATGGTCGATTCCAACCAAATTAACCATATAATCAATATGACGGAAAAGCATGTCTGTCGTTACGATATCCGGATTGGATGTGTCCATAAAAGCACCCACCATATTGATGGAGCAAACCCCACCACTCTGTGCAATCCCTTTGATAACCTCATCGCTCAGACTTCGCTGATACTCAGCCATTGCCATCGCCCCCGAATGCGAAGAAATTACCGGTTGGCTGCTACGTTCGATAGCATCTAGCGAGGTGCGGTCACCCGTATGGCTTACATCAACGAGCATTCCATAGCGATTATAGGCGTCAATAAGTCTTTTTCCGTAATCGGTTAAGCCTTTATTTTCAACTTCAAAACAACCGTCACCAACATCATTGCGTTGGTTATATGCTAAAAGGCAATAGCCATATCCCAGCTCACGCCAAAAAGCGACACGGTCCAAATCGCCGCCAAATATTTGCGTACCTTGATGCGTAAAATAGATACCCAGCTTGTTCTGTTTTACGGCCTCATCGATGTCTTTTGTCGTACGCACGATCATATAATTATCAGGGCGCTCATTCATCTTTTGAAGATAGAACTCCATCCCTTTAATGATGCCCTCGATCGAAGCATCCAATGAATCTGCAGACGGACAGGCAGCCAGCACTTTGAAACCCGCCGCCTTGCAACGATCCATTTCATCATGGAATTCAGGAGCCTCAGGGGAAGACCACTGACTCGGCCAGAGGCCGGAGAATAGAGTGTCGATGGTTATTGAATCGTGTACGATTTTTTGGGCCCGTTCCGAGGCCGGGTACTTTTGCAAACGCTGCGGAATTTGGGTGTAGTCTTTGATTTCAAAGTCAGGAATCACTTTTTTTTCTATACTCATATATCACCTCGTTTATTGGGTTATTTGTTTATCACAACGATTTTCACTCCGTTGCTGGGGAACTATTCGCCAGCTACATATTTCGCGGAACTGCGTAGGAATCCAGGCATCTTATCTTCACCATACGGCGGAATGTATCCGTTGGTTGAAAAATAAACCCCGACGAAATCACGCTTGGGATCAATGTAAATACCCTGTCCAATATTGCCATGCTTCCACAAGGCCCCATCCTCAAAGACGGCATCGAACTGATAGGAATTCATCCACGGCTCTTCACCAAAATCATCAATGAGCCCTTGGTATTTCGCCCCGGCCACAAAAGCGTCTCGACTTCCAGCGGTTTGCAAACGCTTTAGGACTTTCGCACTGACGACCGGTTCGACTGCCGCCTTATCCCAACTCGGCGTGAACAACATGCCAAAGCGACCAAAATCTTCCAAGGTGGTGGAAAGAAGGCCGTGTGCCACAGAGGTTCCGTCGGGTGTTAAATGATGCTGCATCGGCAACCGCGCAGTCATTTTCCCCCAAACACGATCCTGAAAGAGCTTCGCCCAAGTTTTGTTTTCAATCCGTTCTGCAATGACAATAAAAACCTGCGTTACGGCCGATGAATAGCGGAACCGTTCGCCAGGATTTTCGCCCTTAATCTCTTCGGCTCCTTTCAGGATTTCCAACCAATTGTCGACCTGACCGGTGGCTGGATTAGGCGCACCGAATTCTGCGCTGAAAAACTTCACAATCACAGATTCTGGATCAATGATCGCTTCCATCGTTTCTTCCAGTTGCAGCGCTGTCGCCATATTCGCAGCATCAATCATTTTGATGCCATCCCAGTTAGAGCCTTTGAATTCGGGAAGATAATGAACCACCTCTTTGTTCATATCAATTTTGCCTTCGGCTTCCAACTGGGCAATAACCAGACCAACTGTTGACTTGCCGGGCGACATCCAGGCATGAACATCCATCGGGTTCATTCCCGGATAGGTTTCATACACAATCTTTCCCTTGTGAATCATAAGAATGCCCTGCACCCGATGGTTCGGATGCTCGGCATATTCATCGAGAGAGAGCTCGCCTTCTTTTGCGGTAAACTTTACGGCCGACCCTATTTTTTTATTCATATTTTTTTTGAGCGGACGATACTCCATATTCGGTTTCGACGTTGCGGTATGCAGCACTTCACTCAGATGGAGGTTATAATAGAGGGCGTGGTCGCCCCCTAATTGATAATGGAAATTTTCAAAGCGCTGCTGAGCATCCTGAGCAAACTCCAGCGAGAACGGCGCTTTAGCCACACTGACCGGCAAGGTGGTTGCTCCCCCCGGCACTTCGAGATATTTTGCCAGCGGATTGTCCGCCGCGAACGCACCGAAAGCGGTCAAAACCGCGAGAGTAAATACAGCATTTTTTTTAGTCAGTAGATGCTTCATAGAAATATCCTTTTCATTGGTGAATGTTTTTTTATCAAGATGTTCGTCAAAAAACCGTGTGCCGTAGTGAAGCCACGCAGCAGCATGTTTCGCGCATTCACTGCAGCAAGCGCGCCGGAGTATCCCTCCGGCGCGTTATAGATAAGATCTTCAATATCGTCGTTCCACATGATGTGGACATGTGCGTCCGTCAGTCCGGGAATGAGCGTCCGTCCACCGCCGTCGATCATGGTCACATTGTCGGTCTGAACGACTGCCAACGGCTCGTTGGACACCGTCTCGATCAGGTTGTCCTTTACCAGGACATGCATGTTTTTATGGAGTTTTTCGGTTTTGCCGTCGAAGATATTGACGTTGCTGATGAGCGTCAGTTCAGGTGCAGGCTGCTCCGCAGCCTGCGCGAAACCAGAAATGCTGGCTATGACTACCAGTAAAGCGATTATGAAAGGCTTTGATCTCATTTTATTTCTTCCTTTTTGAGGCTTTTCTGTATTGACATCGGAATTTGACACTAACGTAGGCTACCGGCCAACGGGACTGGCTGCCCGGAAAGCGGTGGCAAGCTCAGAGTGATTGCCTGCATCGAGGACCCACCACTGATCGCGAAGATCCTGGGGCATGTTCGCCAACGTGAGGCTTTGATCGGCAACACACCACGATCACCGCCGGTTTTACCACCGCAACTTACTTGCACCTGAGACGGTTGGGCGCAAGCCCAGGGAATCTTTCGGCTGCTCGCCGGGTTTTCAGGCTTATTGCACGGAGTCACTGGCCTGTTGGCCGGGCGGAATGCTTTCAGACACCGGTTCGCCTGCCTACGGCGTGGATCTCTCAACCCTATTCGGCGAAACATAATTGCCTGATTGAACAGAGTCGTGGTTTATTCTTCCTATCCGCATGCAATCCTCTTAATCTCCCCACCTTTAGCATGGGCATACTAATCCTTTAACGATGGTTACCAAGGCAACGGCACTACCGGGCCAAAGCTGAATCGAAATTGGAAGTCAGGCCCAAATGCATCGGCTTGTTTAACAAAATGCCAATACTGCAAACTGAACTTCCAGGGGGTCTTGCCGATGCGCGTGGTCTTGGTAATACCGCCGCCGATTGGGAGTGTCCACTTCTCCTCACCACGGCGGGCTTCGTGATTGTAGGAGTAGGCCGGTGACCCCTGAATCTGCCAGCCATTGCTTAGATTGTAGGTATAAAAGTATTGACCACCCGTGATGCTAGTGTCGAAATCATCATCACCTGCAACATCCCACTGGTGTGTTACAAGTAAGCCAATAACACCCCAACTGGTGATCTGTGCAATGGCAATTTCAGGTCCAAGCAGGGTCTGTCCCAAACCGACCGACGCATCTGTGGCGGTGTCCAGCGTGCCGACCATCCCGCCGACAAGAATGGTCTTGCTGGGCAGCGTTTTGCCAATCGCGATGTCGAAACTGATATCACCCAGTTCCGTGCCGGTGTTGCTGAAATCCCCGTCCTGAGGAAAGAACAAGCCGTCGGTAGGGCTGACATCGGCCCCATTCACCACCGGAACTGGCTGGCCGATAAACACCGGGATGTTGGGCCGCACGAACAGGTTTGTGGTCTCGTTCAAGGCGTAAGGCAGTACAGGCTGGAAGCTCACCCGCCACGCATCCTGACTGCTGGCGCCAGGGAGGCTTCCCTTGTAACTGACGTAGTCGACGTTGAAATTGAGAGTTCCCAACGTCGTGTTCGGATTAGCAAGTTCCTTGGCCAGTTCATCGTTGCTTTGGTCCTGAGCTTGCGACACGACCGGACCTGATGCCAATACCAGAACAGCTACCGCGCCGAGCGCGAGACCTTTGTTTAACATTGTTGCCTCCTGACACTTAAGAAATTTGCTACTAAAAGATGCGTCTAACGCCCTCTAAATGAGGCAAAGAGCCTTTTCAAGTATGCCAGATGGATCATGTGCAAAGATGATGAAAACTTGATGAAATGATTAATTATGGCAAACCAATGACTTGGTATTTCTCATTGGAATGGGAGTGATTCGTATCTACAACCGGGAACGTAAAAGGTAAGAACGCCTCATATACCCTGTGTCTGGCTGTAAGCCATTGGCAGTGCGACCCATCGACGTCCGATAAAACTGCACTGATATTTGGTGACTACCTGCTGGACTCGAACGTGGGCCTGTTTCGAGAAGGCAAACGCGTTTCGATACCACCCAAAGAATTCAATCTGCTTGGGCTATTGGCACAGAAGCAAGGGCAGGTTGTGAGCCACATAGAGATGGAAGAGCTGATATGGCCGCGGCAGAATGTGCTTTAAAGCTTTTGTTCGAGTCTTGGGCGTCTGCCGCTGATGCGGCCAGACCGCCCACAAAAAGGGTCGTCGTCAAAAGTCTAATTCTGCTCATTTTCAGGTTCCTTCCTTTCTTATTCGTGGTGGCCTCAGCACGCGTTCTGTGCCGATACGTCCGTTAAAATCGGTGAGGAACAGTCAATCCAACCGGTGGCCCGGGCACCGCTGCGCCCGGACCAGTTGCAGTTTAGCCTCCAGCCAACACTTTTGCTGCGGCGCGCAGATAACCAGGCGAATGGTCAGGTCCACCGAGGTTCGGCCCTAGCGCAAAGGTCATCCCGCAGAAGTCGCGCTCTGGGTCGACATAGATACCTTGGCCCATGTTGCCGTGCTTGAACATCGCACCATCGGCAAAGACACAGTCCCACTGGCAGCTGTTACGCTCGCCCGGAGCGCCAAACCAATCGGCGTGATAGCCTTCCTCGGTGCTGCCTTTGTAAGCTGCGGGATCCCCCATGTCGTGGATGTGCTGATACAATTCAGGCGTCACGACACGTTCATCTGACACCATGTTCCAGCTTGGCGTGTAGATCATCGCATAGCGCAACAGGTCCTCGGCAGTTGTGAAATTTCCGCCCCCGCCGATTGCCGTTCCATCGGGCGCCAGTGCGATCATGAATGGCCCATCGACGCCGATCTTTGACCAGACCCGCTGATTGAATGCGTCGAGAAACTTCAGCCCGGTCACATGCTCGACCGCAAGCGTCAAGACCTGCGTAATTGCCGAGGAATAGCGGAAATGCGTCCCCTGCGGCTCTCCTGGCAGTGGTTGTGCTTCGTTCAACATGACGATCCATTTGTCGCCTTCGCCTTCGAACACGGCTGCGAAAAATTTCGCGATCCAGGTGTCGTTTCGGCTAAGGTTTTCAAAGGATTCTTCCATGTCAAGCCCGACAGCCATATTGGCCGCGTTCTTCAGGGTCACCTTGTCCCACTCTGAGCCCTTGAGCTGTGGTGCATAGGTTGAGCAGGGTTGCGAAAGGTCCAATAACCCTTCGGCTTCCAGCAGCGCAATCATCAGGCCAGCCGAAGTCTTTGAAGCAGACATCCAGATATGATAATCGTTCGGGTTCATGCCCGGGAATTCCTCGAACACGACCTTGCCCTTATGCGCCATCATCATTGCCTGAACCCGCTTGGGTCCGACGATATAATCGCTCAGCACATCCGCCTCGCTCCCGTCTTTCAATGTGAAGGTCAGGTTGTCCAGTTCTGGCTTGATATCACGCTCCAGAACCTTTCTGGGCAATGTCGCCGGCACGGTATCGGTTTTGAAAAAGGCCGGAATATTCAGGTTGTAATAGACTGAATCGTCGCCACCACTTTGCCAGTTCGGCGTGCTCCACCGTTCATGCGCCCCCCGGATGAAGTCGATCGGAAACGGCTCTTTCGCCTTTGAAATCGGCGTCGTTATCTCGGTAATCGGGGTAATAACGGGAGCGGGTTTGGTTTGCGCAACCGCGCTCTTGGGTGTTGCAACCGCCGCGATTGTCCCAAGCGCGGCCGCGGCACCAACGCTGCCTTGCAAAAACGTCCGTCGGCTCAGGGAGGACGCCCGATCTGGTGTTGCTGATGTTTTGTCTTCTTTGGTCATCTTACTCTCCATAATAACAGTCAAGAAACTGAACTCATTCGACAGGACGACGGATCGGGACACCGCCATCCGCGTCGAGGACCAATGCACAGTCGTGAATTCCTGCAAGAGGGTTTATTAAATTAAGATAATGCAGTAGAAAAACAAGAACTTGATGAAAAGTTGATGAAGCCGCTTAAATGTAGAGATATTGCCAGCGCTCGTCTTCTTGCAGCACTGCCAGTCGCGGGTCGAGCCTTGAACCAGGAAACCAGGGGCATTTCTCCTCGCGGGCTTCACGCAGCAACGTGAAGGCCTGACCAGGTTCGCCCAATGCCATCAGTGCAGGTGCTATCCACGGTCGGGGGCATCGTGGCAGGCGGGCCGCATAGGCCTCCTTCGCCAGTTGTTGTGCTTCTTCGGTCTCGCCGCAAACTGCCAGGCACCAGGCCATTGCACCCCAATTCTCAGGAGCATGTTGCGCCAGATCCAGGCAGAGGTAAGCCGAACTCAGCGCTTCCTTATGCCGTCCAAGGCTGGCAAGGAAGATGCTTCGGAATCCGTGTGCGATGTCGTCTCTTGGGTGGTTTTCCAGCACCCACTCTTCCTGCTTCAATGCTTCAGCATATTTTCCGGCGAGAAATAGTCCGAAGGCATGGGAATGACGGTTGAGTAAAGCGTGGGGATCCAACTCAATTGCTTTTGCTGTGCACTTCAGGGCCTCTTCAGGATGGCCCTGGGCGCGATGAATCCATGCCTTGTAGATGTGTGTCCGGGAATATTCCGGATCCAGTTGACGCGCTTGTTCTACCGACTCCATTCCCTGCTTCAGATTGCCTCCCTGCAGAGCCTCGAACCAGCCACGCAAGCTAAGTGCCTGTACAATGTCAGGGTCTATTCTCAAGGCTGCGTTACAGGAATCCAGGCCCTTACGTAGCGCATCTTTCGGGTGTATGAATCCACGAATCACCTGATACATCCACACTTCAGCCTGAGCCGAATGCGAAGCCGCAAAGTCAGGATCAACACGCGCCGACATCTCAAACCAATGCAGTGCACGTTCGAGTGAACCGGCCTGAGGGTTGTTGGCACATGCCATCCCAGCTTGAAAGTGCGCGTAGGCAAGTGGTTTAGTCTGAGTGATTTTTTCTATAGCAGATAGTTGATCTTGTTTCGCGCTGCCTTTCACCGGGACCGCTAATTTATAGCCGCGCCTGGGTACCGTCACTATTAACTCTTTGCCCTCCGGGTCGAGGGCACTTCTGAGCGAGTAAACACACCGGGCCAACGAAGCATAACTTACTACCTGGCGTGGCCAAAGGTATTTGTAGATAACCTCGTGTTCGACCACATCACCCCGGTTTTCTGCAAGCAATTCCAGCAGGGCCATCTCTTTGGGCGGCAGTCGAATCTCATTATCGTGTCGCCACAGGCCCGTGCCGACTTTCAGCCGGTAAGGACCAAATATGAGGTTCAAATCCCTTCGCATTATTGAAACACAACTCCCACCACAAACCGGATTATCTGAAATCTTTATTGAAATAGCCAGACAAAACCTGCTAATTGATGGTGATAGAATAAGCCAGCTACAGCAGAAACCGGGATGCCCGTTTATCGGCGAAAGTGTTGACGACGGGGTTGCCTTGTCCCATGCACATAATAAACCAATATGGTAGCAGTTGGTTTTTATCGGGGTCATTACCCAACCGGTATTTCGTGCCAATGACGCAGCAATGTCGAGTAAAAACACTTCAGGTTTATTTATGACTAAAAAGTGACTAGATATTTCGATGAAAGTTTGTAAGTTATTGAAAAGATGGTGCCGGCACCAAGATTCGAACTCGGGACCTACTGATTACAAATCAGTTGCTCTACCAACTGAGCTATACCGGCACGGGGTATATCAGGGGGATCGCATTTTAGGTGCTGATGGCCTTCAGTGCAATGTTTTTAAATACGAATTTCATCGTTCAGGGGGTCCGGTCTCAGTTTCACTATCGGCTTGGGTCTCGATAGCTGATTCCGGCGCGTCTTCAACCCCTTCTTGTGTACTGTTCTCAAGTCTGTCCCCGTTATTCAAATCTTCAGCCTGAGTCGAGTCCGGTTCGCTATCTTCCGGCACGTTTTCAGCCTCAATTTGCGGCGGAACCGGATCAGTTGTATCTGCGGCTGACAGATCTTCACCCTGCCCCACGTCCGGTTCGTTTGTCCCGTCCGTTTCCAGGCCTTCATCCTGATCAGGAACCGGTTCGATCACTTCCTCTACTTGTGTACCTGCATCATCCACAGGGCACCCGGCGTGGATTATCGGCAGCCCGGTAAGAATTGCATTGCCCAACAGCGAGCCACGCGAACTGGTGGCCATTCCGCGTGATGGATTGGTACTTCGGGGTAACGATATCTACGTGATGCGGGTTAAAAATGACAACACGGTGGAGAAAATCGCGGTTCAAACCGGCATCGGCCTCGGCGGGTTTGTTGAAGTCATTGGCAATGTGGAGCAGGGCGACCGCATCATTACGCGCGGCGGTGAACGAATTCAGGCCGGACAGGCGGTCACCATTGCTGATAGTTAAGATTCAAACCATGCTAAAGAACCCAGACTCCTTTGGGTGAACGAAACCCTTTTCCGACCTAGGCTTTTTTTTGAGCCGAAGAAAATGCTGACAGATGGCAAATCAACTGACCCACAGAGATTTAAGATCTCGGCCATTGTTCATTGCAGGACTTCGAACGAATACTTTCTGCAATGGGATTGCCTTCACACAGTGTTCACTTTGCAAAACAGAACCCCGCACGAGTTTACGTACGCCACCGACCTGAGAAGACATTACTTTACCAGATCATCGATGAGTACTGGCCTGAGTTTCAGGCAGGCTTGGCCAGTCATAGCAAGTACTTGCCGGCGTATGTTACAAAAGAATTCGATGAGTACCTGAAATGCGGGAGACTTGAACATGGATTCCTGAGAGTCCGCTGTGAATCCTGCCACGATGAGAAATTGGTCGCATTCAGCTGCAAGAAGCGCGGCTTCTGCCCCAGTTGTGGTGCACGTAGTATGGCAGATAGTGCTGCTCTATTGGTAGATGGTATCCTGCCACACCAACCCATGCGCCAGTGGGTCCTTAGTTTTCCTTTTCCACTGCGCTTTCTGTTTGCCAGTAATCCCAAAGCGATGACTGGGGTACTGGGTATAGTCTACCGCGCTATCTCCACGCACTTAACCCACAAAGCGGGCCTCACAAAGCCTATGGCACAAACCGGTGCCGTGACCCTGATTCAGCACTTTGGCAGCGCGCTCAACTTGAACATACATTTTCACATGATATTTCTGGACGGAGTGTATACCGGTGGTTCAAGTTCCCTCCCAATTTGGTTTCGGCCGGTAACGGCACCAAACAGAGCTGAACTAACACGACTCACGCACACCATTGCACATCGAGTTGGTCGTTATCTAGAACGCCAGGGCTTGATGGAGCGCGATGCCGGGAATATCTTTCTCACTCAGGAAGCTGTAAATGCTTCAGATGAAGACCCGACGAATCAGTTGCTGGGAAGCTCTGTTACTTATCGCATTGCCGTGGGACCCCAGCAGGGTCGCAAGGTAATGACTTTACAGACCTTGGCCAATTGTGGAGATGACCAGTTCTCAACCAGGGTGGGCAATGTTGCCGGTTTTTCACTGCATGCCGGAATTGCTACAAAAGCCAATGAACGAGCGAAACTGGAACGATTGTGCCGTTACATCACAAGACCAGCAGTATCGACAAAACGGCTATCGATGACCCGCAACGGCAGGGTGCGCTATGAGCTGAAGACCCCCTGGCGCAATGGCACAACCCATGTCATATTTGAGCCATTGGATTTTATCTCAAGGTTGGTCGCACTGGTGCCTAAACCAAGGGTCAATCTAACCCGGTTTCACGGAGTATTCGCGCCCAATAGTAAGTATCGAGCAAGGGTGACACTGGCCAAGAGTGGTAAAAGTAAAAAGTGCCACTCAGTTGATGATACCGACCAAACACCGGCTGAAAAACGGGCTTCGATGACCTGGGCGAAGAGATTGAAACGTGTCTTCAATATTGACGTGGAAATCTGTAACGAATGTGGGGGTGATGTACGCATCATAGCCAGCATCGAAGACCCCATTGTTATCGGGAAGATACTTACTCACCTGGATAACACGGCAAGTTTTGCAGCGACAGCACTGCTGCCGGATTGCCGAGCTTCGCCGAGCCTGCCGGCAGGGTTATTGGACTGAAGAAATAGATTCAATCATGACACAGATTTGCGGTTCCCATTCTGGTAACGGTATGGCCGATCTCGTCCCGGATTCAAGGATTGCTAGAAAACCCGGTTGCAACCGGTTGGTCGTTGGACCTAAGCGCTCAAAATTGCCCAGGTTGCGAGTCATTTCAATTGAACGACGGGTGTGAATGACAACTTGGTACTTTGCGTTTTAAGTGAATATAGCGTTTGTTTTTCCTATACTCCAACGCCACCGGAAGATACTGATCCTAATCCGGCACCATTTCGGAAAACCGCTCCATTTCCCTGAATAGTTAGGTGTCCCGCAATGCTATGTAATCGTGGTGTACCTTGAAAAACTTGACCTGCTTCCAAATGGATCGTCACTTCAGCGCCAGGTGGAATTGCGGCATCAATGGCTGCTTGCAAAGCGGCACTATCCCCACCTGAGATATACACGTCCTCGGCAACAGCATTACAAGTGAATAAAATTAAAGAAAATGCAAAAAACATTCTTAACTTAAACATGGCACAAATCCTCTTTGTGTTTTAAACCTGAGATGTATTCCGTTGGCGCTGAATGGCGACACGACTGAAAACCCCAGGGATTATTCGGACCGGCTGTAAATACTCAGTTTTCGCTACAGCCCAGGTCATGAACATATGCAATCCGCTCAGCTTCAAATGAACCTGACCCAAATTCCGGATCGGAAGATTCATACTCAACGGTAATCTGCCAGCAGTTATGCGCAGTCACCCTGAGCGTGCCCCAGTCGGTTTCAGTACCGCCGCTGGCACCGCTGCCGGGTTGAAAAACTCCGCCAGTGTTTCGATACGCTTGCGCTGTGATCACACCGTCCTGGTAACTGCCGATGGCATTGATCCAGGCTTGTACGCCGAATTTATCGAAAGTATTCCAGATCACCACCACGTTGCCATCATAGGCACGCTGCACCTGGATATAGTTTCCATCCGACTCGGGTGTGTAGTAGAAACCACTGATACCACCCCGCCCAAGCTCGCCGCCGTGGTTGGATGCCGCAACCTCGTAGGCCCCGCTGTCACACAGGGCATCCCTCTCAAAACCCCGGCCGTCGAGTTTTTCACAAAGCGCGGGATTGCCCGCATTGACTGCGATGGAGTCGGCAAGCAGCGGCATGACCCAGGCGTCGTGACCTTTCTCGATTATCTGGGCGAGGCTGGAACGGTCGATCACACCGCCTGAAAATCCGCAATCACCGGGTGAGGCGAAATTGCCGCCGTTATCATTAATGGGACCAACACATGGATGCAGGTTTTCTCCTAAACTCTCATCGGCCACAATGATGGAGTTGCTTACTGATATCGAGCCCTGGGAGGCAGACCGTAAAACTGCACCTTGCGACCCACCAATTAAGGCGGTATCAACAATCGTAGTATGCGCCAGGCTAGTGAAAGCCCCTTGACGTGCCCAGATCACCGAGCCCTGGATTGCTCCGATCCTGGTCCCAACAATGGTCACATTGACCAGTTTTGCCGATCCCTCATTCAGCAATAAATCTTGGGTATCGCACCGGAGAAAATTGCCAACGGTTAAAGTTCCTATATTGGCAAAAGTAACGCGCTCCAATGACAAACTTCCCAAGTTATGGATAAAGGAACAAACGCCAGCTGGATTCTCGGCATTCACCAATGTAACTCCACTGATGGTCACAGTGCCACCGGCGGCGATGGAACCCAGTGAATCGAGTAATGGACCATTCGGATAGCCCCATATAGCACCATTGCCCTCAATCGCCAAGGTCCCACTAAAATTTTGGAGCAATGGAATACCTTCAAATATTTGGCCCGCCTCCAGATGTATGGTCAACTGCGAGCCTGGTTTATTTGCTGCATTAATGGCGGTCTGCAAGGCATCACTATCATTACCAGTGATATAAACGTCTTGCGCGAGAACATTGCAAGTGATTAGCAAAAAAGCAAAAACATAAATTTTAAACTTGAACATGGTGCTAACTCCCTTTTGAAGTTCAGACATTAAAGTCTAATCCGATTATTCCTGAATGCTGAAAGAATATGGAATGATTAAGTTGTATTGCGTACCTTCAAGTGCAAGTTACAACACAGATAAGCTCATTCTTTCTGCGGTTATTTGCCGTCCTTAACGGTAGCCATGAAAGTTCGGAGATTACCAACGTATTTGTTCGGGTTTTCAGTCCGTTCTCGCAATTTTCCTTTGAGATACTGTTCGTTTTCTTGCCAACATACTACGGATGCTTTGCATGAGGAACGCAAGCGCTCGGCAATCAGGGTTACTTCATTTGGTACCTCGTTGGGGAAAGCAGCAACTGGCGGATAAATACTCTCAGCTGGCTGTGTGGGCGGTGCAGATATGCAAAGAGGGCATGGATCCGGTGGAAGACTCATTCTCATATTGTGAACAGATGTCCATAATGCGACATTATCCCCAGTACCCTCGTTGGCCCAGTGGACGCCGGTAATTGGTACTGCTGTTCCAGGCATTGGAGTATCAAATAAACCTATATCGCTTGCACATCGGTACAAGTCATCAAGAACCACGGAATAGTTGGCACTATCGTCTTTATTTCTCAGCCTGGTCATGCTGAACCCGCACAAAGCATAAATATCTTCTGCGTCCATAAGTGCAATATCAGCGCCGGGATAGAAAAATGACTCTTGCATTTGCCAATTCCAATGATTGTGTGTGCCATTTGTTGAATCTGAATAATGAAGTTCTGCTCCGTTGAGATTCGACTCGTGGTAAAGAGCAACAAATAACATCCGAGTTTTTCCACCCCACTCCGCAGTTGTAAGAAGAAAGTGAACACTGGCCCAATAATTTGTCTGATTATTTTCTAAAACATCCCAAACCTTAGAAGTCCACTCCACCTTGCTTGGGCGGTGCGGTTGATTCATATAGCCGATCACACCTCCATTTCCTCGATTATGAGCTGCACCAATCGACATAAATGGAAGTGCTCCAGCGCCCTGAGGATTGGTAAAAACCTGATTCAATACAAGGTGAAAGCGGTAAAAATTCTCCCCCCCTTCCGTCCATATTATTGGCTTGAAGCCCATGATTCCGAGCCCAGGTTCCACCCTCGGAAGAGACAGGTTGGGTGGTCCAGGATTAAACGGAGTTCCAACCGGAGGGGAGGTTCCAGTTGTATAGTGACTCCACCAAAGCTCATTGTTCAGCCCTAAAACCCAGAATGTGCTTGAAGAATTACCACCATTGAATGACCAAAAATGTGAATTTGCGTATTCAGTGGGCGCCCAATTCGGATTCGAAGGCAGATAATCCGGCTCAATGCAGGGGAAAATGAGCAACAAAGGGTAGTCACTACATGGATATAAGACATCACCATCAGCCATTGAGATCGGATTGGCGGACGTCCCTTCATTGGTTGCGTTATAGTCGGTACGCACAACAGCCGTCTGAAGACCCTGATCGAAAAAATAATATGAAGATACTGCCGTTGACATGGCCAGCATTGATAGAACCATTAAAAATCTTAAGTATGGAAGTTTACGCATGAAAGTGCTCCTGATAAATCACCACAATCTCTTTTAGCAATAACGGTTGACAGGGGGGTTGGTACCAAATTTTGTTTGTTTACCAGCCTCGCAAATTTATAAGTGAGCTGAACCTGGATATTCTCTCACCCGGAACCAATGAGCGCTTTTCGTAAAATGGAGTGATTATGGTTAAACTCCGCACGTGGGAAATAGAAAGACCCTAGGCCGATAGGATTAAGAAAAGCGGAAAAGTCATGGCTTGTTTGGAATTCCACCATTTCCGGTGGATTGCTGGTTTGTTTTTCCTTGTCGCTCTGTGCGCTCTTTTATCCGCCTGTAATTCTTCGCCACAAGAGCCTGGTCTGCTGCATTCAATTCAGCAGGCGCCCATCAGTAAAGAAGTTCCGGTAACCCTTTCATTCCGGGCCAACGGGGCTGGGCCGGTACTTGTTCAGGTCATAGGCCACGAGGTGGAACTCGACTCACTTATTTCCGACACCCAGGGACACGAGTTGAACAGGGCGCGATTGCCTTATATCCGGCTGGGGCCGGTCTATCAGTTGCTTGGTGCCGATAAGATCAACGGTGAAGTGACGGTAAAGATTTCGGCAATACACCAGACGAAAAATGCCAACGTTTCAGTCCACATTTTTCAATTTCAGAACAATGGGCGCGCAGACTTGTTGATGGAACAGGCCTATCGCCACTATTCAAATGCCATTCAGTCAACCCATAGCGAGGCCGTGGATTTGTGGCGTGAACGGGTCGGGGAGCTGCAAAATGCGGCAAAGAAATTCCGCCGTGTAGGCATGACTGAACAGGCGTTGTGGTCAGAATGGCTGCTGGCATACTTCACTTACTTTCCCGTTGGAGAGCTACAACAAGCCATAGAGTTGGCAAAAAAGGTTCGGACCCAGGCAGAAGAAGCAGGCTTGCCACAGCTCGTGTTGATGGCCATGCAACTACAAGGCCAGGCCATGATGGAGCGGGATGCTGCGGATACAACGGAGGAGGCAGCAGCAAAACTGGAGGGGGCGCAAATACTGTTTGACCAGACAGCCGGGCTGGCTGAACAACAGGGTGAGTTATTTGAACAGGCCTGGACCATCAATAACAGGGCTAATACCTACCATTACCAGGATTTACTGCCAGAATCACTGGGACAATACGAACGGGTTTTGCCGATCGCACTTGATCTGCAGGATGTTTTTTTAGCGAACCTGGTCCGCGGAAATATCGCGATGGTTTACGAGCGTCAGGGTAATTATAAAGACGCCCTGGAAGCGTTACTGGCGATCAGGCAACAAGTAATCCGCTCGGATCTGCCCATTGAACAGATACTCAATCTTGCTGGAATCGGTCGTTTGTATGGCAAATTGTTCCTTTTCCCGGAGGCGGTAACCGCGTTGAATGACGCGTTGAAACTCGCGCGCGACTTTGATAGTAAAGAGAGCAGCGGCCGTATTGGCTTGTCACTGGCCATGGCCTACAACGACATGGGCCAGCAACAGCGTGCGCTGGACATGTTGCTGATGGCCATTGACGACATGAATGAAGCCCAATACAGCCGTGGCCTGCAAGGGGCTTACCGTTTGTTGGCGGATATTTACCGCTCCAATAAATTACTTGAACAGGCAGAGAGTTACCGGCAGAAACAACAGCAGTATTTGACATCGGATTATGAGCGTGCGGGCTTGTTATTCAGCCAGGGCCAGGACGCACTTGCAAAAGGTCAACAAACCCTCGCTGCCGAGACTTTTGCGCAGAGCCATGTTGCTGCGGTTGAATCCGGAGATTCAGAAATAGAGATCCGCTCTCTTCTGCAGTACTGCGCTCTGTTGCCCCAATCAACCCAGGCAGATGTTTCCTGCGACAGCGAACACCTGGAAGATAGGTTGAATGACTGGTTACCGCAATCGTCTCCCAGGTTTGCGCTTGACGCTCGTTTCTTATGGGCTCAATTTCTGTCGAAAACGGGACGGGACGAACAGGCGCTGAGAGTGTTGGAAGACCTGGTGGCGGAGATCCAGATTTACCGCTCACGTTTGCCCGGTGTGCTGGGCGCCTGGTACTGGGAAAGCCGTGAAAACATTTTTTCGACTTATATGGACCTGTTGCTCCAACAGACCTCGTTGCAGCGTCATCACGAAAAAACACTGATTGCGCTTGATCATTTACGTAATCTTGAGAACGCCGGGCGTGATGCTGAGAATACTTCAAACCCCGACAGGGCCGATTTAAATACAGACGAGATTCGCAACCTGCTGGCGCGGTTGACCAACGCCCGCGATGCCGTCACAAGACAGGAAATTGGCAGGGCCATAGATCAGAAATTAATGGCCGCAGGCAGTGGCGCGGACTATGCGCTTGCTGACGAAAAGGATTTGATGAATGCACTTGCGTCTTTGCCAGTGGATGCGACCTATCTTACTTACTACTTTTCCAGAACAGATGCATGGGCCTGGATCGGGGGACATCAGGGTGTGCAACTGATCCACTTGGGTGAATCAAAGCCAATACTGGACTTGCTGAAGAAGGTGGGCGAAGGACTGCAAATTGTCGGAAATCAAACGCTGGTTCAGGACCTGGATACACTTGGATCATTGCTGCTGCAACCCGTCGAGGCGTATTTGCCTGTAACCATTTACCTGGGTTCAACAGGTGAACTGGCCGGATTTCCATTTGAGATTCTACGGCTTAAAAATAGACACCTGGCCCAGGACCACATGGTGATAAACACGTTGTCGTTAGAGGGGCTTGACCGCGTCGTTCAATCCGGTTGGAAACTGGAACAGGGGGGCGCAATTTTTCTTGCAGGCTCACCTGAATGGGCAAATGCTGACATGATCGAGTTAAAAGGCGCAGCTTCTGAGATAGAAAATATCGCAAGCCTTTTCAGGACAAGAAAAGTGCACACGTTTTCCGGGACGGATTTGCACCTCTCGAGTTTTGCCGGGCCGGAATTCAGAAATGCCGACCTGATCCACATCGCCAGTCATGCCAGCATCAACTTCGATTACCCTGAACTTTCCCGGATGATGCTTTCGGGTCGATCAAACGGTGACGGCGCCGATTACCTGACCCCATTGGATATAGGTCAACGCGCCACCCAGGCCAGCCTGGTTGTGCTCAGCGCCTGTGAAACCACAGGCGTAAACACCTTCTCTTTCGACAGCAACCTCGGCTTTGTGACGGAATTTCTACAATCCGGAGCAGAGACGGTTGTCGCCAGCCTGTGGCCGGTATCCGATTTGCATACCCGCGACTTTATGCGTGATTTCTATTCAGCATTGCTCCGCGGTGAAGACATTCCTGTTGCATTGATTATGGCCAAACGCAAACAGTTACAAGCGTCTCAAGCCGAGCTTTTGCAATCCTCTGACATTCAAAACTGGGCAGCATTTCAGCTATTTGTTGAATAGGCCATTTTGATTGCCTGATCAACCATCACTACCGATGACATACTGCGTACTATTGCCATTGCTCAGGCACTGCCCGCTCCAGCCACTTGCGCTTTGCCAGATCAACCCATTCCGGGTGATCTGAATGGCGCTTGGTTTAATCACACCGCTTAAAGGTCGAATAAACTCAAATCTCAGAACATCACCCAGGATAAGTTCCCGTGGGAGTTTTCCGGGTTTGTGGATATCGTCAAGTCTCTGTTGAAGCCATCGAAGCACTGCTGCCGGGGGATCTGAAAAAAGATCAGATCAAGGTGGGTTAAGCAAGAACGTCGTTCACGTGGCGCTTACAAAAATGGCGACAGGTTTTGTAGGCTTTGGATTAGATGTGGCTGTCGGCGCTTTTCGCGCCCTGGCAAAACAGGGGGGCTCTATTTGTGAACCGCTCAAAACGGTCTGTTAAACGGAGCCTTCCGGCTCCTTGAGCCCCTCAAAGACGCCATGGCATTAACTCCAATTGGTCGACCCTGCGGTCTTCCGCCTCCTAGTGACGGATATAGTCCCGAATTACGTGCTCATCTCGACCCACCGTCGAAGCAAAATCCTCTATCGCCCAAAAGTGCTGACCAACAAAGTTTCGCTTTCGCCCAGTGTGTGTGGCTTAAACTTTTTACTTGTCTCATGGCTTCTCCTTTGCGTTGCTTGTCGGCTCACGCTTTGGAGTTACTATGAGACTCCTGTTACTGTCAAACTGTTGATGCCTCCCCAGCAAAACTGGGGGGCTCCATTTTTGTCTACTTAAAATAAGCGCCCTTTTGCGACGTGTACAAAAGGGCGTTTTGTTGCCAAAACTAATCGTACTGTAGCCGATAGCCTTGAACTGTATCCCCGTTTTCTGTTTCACCAAAAATGCGGGAGTCAGTGAAGTTACCAATTGAAATTCGAAATTCAGGCTTGCTTACCGGGTTGAGACCGCCTGCAATCAAAACACAAACTGGCTCATTAACTGCTGTATCCAGATCGCAGAGTATGTCACCAAATGGAGCTGATACCTCTGGGGGATTAACCGGTTGATATACGTTGTATACGATGGCTCCTTTGTATGATCCTTCCGGCGAGGACTGGTACCCTGACCCAATCATGAAAACGCCTGAAAACCACGTCCACGGTGCATGTTTTTCCTCGCTAAATTCTTTGAACACCAATGTCCACAGGCTTGCGTAAGGGTTAAAATCTATTCGTGGGAACGGGTAAGGAGTTTGTTCAGCAAAAAACGCTATGCCTGCATCTCCATAGATAATCGGCACCATGTATTGGATAGAATCATCACTTAATGTCAACCGAGCATAGGCTCTCTGCAAGAATTCAATCTTGATTACAGGCAGCTTCACTGGGTCAGCGGGAGCCTGATATGGGCAACCCATACAGTTACCACCGGTAAAACGCTGAGGCTCAACCTCTAATTCCCACATCACACCAGTTGTTTCACTGCGTACCAATGGACCAGTTACGAGGTACCATTCAGGGTCACCTTCCGTATCGTAGCCATAGTAATAGCCCGCCATGATTCCGTTTTGAAATTCCAGGTTGAACCCGGTACCGGATTGGTCAGGGTTGTACCAGTGTCCAGGTTCTGGATAGGGCGCAAAAATGCTCTCATCACAACCCACACAAGGGACATAGGGACCTTCTTGGGCAAGAAGTGATGCTGCTGGCAAAGCCAGCAGCATCAGTGTCATAAGTAGTTGTTTCATCACTTCCTCCTCAGTTGCAATAACCGTTATAAGTAAGAGTTAACATTGAACTATAAGGTCCACAACCGCTCCCATTACAAGCTCTTATTTTAATGTATTTGGTCGATTGTTGAGAGACAACAACACGGACATACTCGTGTGAACCAAAGTAAATCACCTCAGGGTTGGTGAAGTTGCTGAATGCCGAATATAAAACCTGATAATTTTCAGCATTTGTTGTTGCATCCCAAGTTACTATATTCTGGCTAAAACACTCTTCAACATCAATGTTACTGGGAGTTCCTGGGGCAGAGTATGGGTAAGACTCCCACTCAGCAACTATTGGCATGTGTATTTCAAGAGCAGATGCCATATCCGCTGAATAGGGTACTTGTATGTCTGATGTATAAGTGACACCTCTTGTCTCGCTTTCGTAACTTTTTGTTGGATCTGACCATAATGGAAGCCTTACACAATCAGTGTTTGGCAATGTTACAGTAAAGTCGCAATCATTATCATCATAAGCACCCATAACAGTTTGCCAGCCACCGTCGCCGGCAATGTATCCACGGGAATATGGCTCAGCATCGGCTGATCTACTTTCCAAAACCGCAACTGACCATGTAGGATGGCCTCCCCCTAAAACATGTCCCAGTTCGTGGGCAGCCGTTAAGTCTCCTATCGCATAAGTATCCATTGTCACAGCAAAGGGCTTTGCTGAGCTGAGCAAGGCTGAGGCTTGCCCTCCAACTCGACCGTAGGAACCGTTATAGCTACAACCGGTTAAACTCACGTCAGTAGTCGCTATCGTCAGTACAACATCAGCATCTTCGTCTTCAATCCAAGTTGAAATATTCGTAAAAGGTGAATATCCATTCTCCATTTTATAAAGAATGATTTGTTTACAGACACTATCAAGATCATCACCGAGGTTTCGCAAATCTGCCAATGTAAAATGCAAGTCTGGATCCATTCCATCATCAAAAATCGTATCATTTAAAGATGAAATAATGTTCGATGCCAAGGTACTGGGATTTGACACATCGGAACCATGCAGGACAAGCACCCGGACAGTACCAATGGCAGAACCACTCAACAACGGAGTCGGAAAGTTTTTCAGCGTCTCTATGTAAGCTGTTCCATCCCCCAATGGCTCTGGCGCATGTTTTGGCATTCTGGCCTTGTCAATCTCTGTAAGCATGTGGGATCGAGATGACTTTTCGTATTGTATGTCGTATGCCATGTAGTCAATATTGACTTGGCCATATACCTTGTTGCTTTCAACAGAAAGTGTGAAGTAACCGGACTCAATTTCCTTAACCCGCCCGGAGTAGGTTTCAACACCTATCACCCAGGATTGAACTCTGTTGGTGAGCAGTGTCACGACTGACCCGTCAGGTAGTTGCATCAGAAACCCATCTTCACCATTTAAATCTTCAATCTGGGAATTTGCCTTTGAAACCGGCTGAATCATGCTGCCGTCCTTTAATGCTTGCACATCAACGATCACTTTATTCCTGCTCACTATCCCTTTGCTCAGTTCCGAGATAGATAGTGTCATAATCCCTGCACTGGGAGATTCCAGTTTTAAAAATTGTCTCTCCGATACCTGAGAGATCCCCTGCCCGGAAAATATCATTAAAAACAGTACTATTAATACAAACGAACTACGGTTTCTCATTTTCTTACTCCTTTCTCCAAATATTGTGGTTCAGATATAGAACCCCCACAGGTTGTCTGCAGCTATCTACTTGAGTGATGAGAACGCTTTTTTTCTCCCACCTGATTGATCCAAATGGTCGTTTGCCATGGGACTGTAGCCGGTCCCAAGGGTATGGCTGTTCGCCATTTAAAGTGGGACGCGAGTTGGGTTTAGAACGAGTTCGATCCCTATCTGCCGAGCATCTGCAATCCTCTGATATGCAAAACTGGGCAGCATTTCAGCTATTTTTTGAATAGGCCATTTTGATTGCCCGATCAGCCATCACCACCGTGTACGTGCCCGGGATGCAGCAAGGCATCTCCGTCACAACTGCCCTCGCTCGCGACACTGCTATCTGCGAAGACCACTTCGATGCGGTTGGAGAGACTGTCATGGTGATCCAACCGGCCAAACGCCAGGTCGTGGAGGCAACCATCAATATCAACATCACCACCGATGACATACTGTGTAATGTTGCCATTGCTCAGGCACTGCCCGCTCCAGCCACTTGCGCTGTGCCAGATCAAACCATCCCGCGTGACCTGAATGGCACTTGGTTTAATCACACCGTTTAAAGGTCCAATAAACTCAAATCTCAGAACATCACCCATGACCAGTTCGCCATGGGAGTTTTCCGGGTTTGTGGATATCGTCCAGTCTCTTGCGACCAGACTGGCCGGGTCACAACCACCTTTATCAAGTAAGTGAAAAAGCCCTTCCGTGGCATTGTTGGCACCTGCTGAAAGACCCGCTGAGCAGCCAAGCACCAGAACGGGAACCATGATCTTTCTTACATGTTTTCTCATAAAGCACCTCATCAATTTCGGTCATTTTTTATCGCGGTTGATTAATTTGTGTGACGAGGTGTAAATAACTCCCACCTGAGAGTGACAATTCAGAAAGTGACGCTAGGGATATTTGTTAATTTTGAAAAAGAATAATTTTGCTGATGGAGCGTGGATGAAATCAATTTTCGGTAACCGATTTGGATATGGGATAATTGTTTTGTGGAGGGCGCAGTGTGTCGCTTTACAATCATTTGAGGGTCAGTGCTGCTTGTGAATTTTCAAAATGAATATTCCAGTGAGCTTGTCAGTCGCATAGGGACTGGTGATGCCGCGGCGGAAACTGAACTGGTCGAGCAATACGCGACCGGTGTCAAATTGATGTTGCTCAAAAAGACCGGTTGCCCCCAATTGAGTAATGATCTTTGTCACGAAACGATGATCGTGATCTTGCGCAAGCTCCGGGCAGGCGGCCTCAAGGATTCAAACAAATTACCGGCTTACATCCAGCAGACTGCGGCATTCATTTGTATCGACCATTATCGTAAGGAAAAAAAATATGTCACCGGGACAGATGGGATAATTTCCCTGCAACTCCCACATTACGATAAAAAGGGAAAATACGTTGACAGGCAGAAGGTGGCATATCTTGTGGAAGAATTGTTGGATCAATTGTCAGTTGAACGAGATCGCGAAATGCTGCGGCGTTTTTATCTTTACGAAGAAGACAAGGCAGGGATTTGTGAGGATCTTGACCTTACACCGGCTCACTTTGACCGGGTTTTATTTCGCGCAAGACAAAGGGTGCGGGAGCTGTTGAGAGATCGGGAAGAGTTAAGAGCATTGCTGTTCGGGAGCCTGTTCGATGACTGAAAATCTGCATGATATCGAATGGGTCGATCGTTATATCCGCAATCAACTATCGGCTGAAGAGGAGGCGGAATTTGAAGTGCGCATGTTGCAAAGCAAGGAATTGCAGCAACACCTCCAGACCGCGATGGCCTTGAAGGAATCTTTGAAACTGGATGAGGAGATCGGGAAATCCTCAGCCCGGCCCCCGCTTACCGGTCAATCCAGAATGAAGAACCGCTGGAGAGATATGGCCATCGCAGCCAGTGTCATGATTGCGCTGGGCAGCAGCGCAGGTCTGGTGGTTTCCCGGTATCAGACAGATCGGCTGGAACAACAGATCGCAGAGCTGAATCAACCTGCCACGGCTGTTCTTTTGGTGCCTGTCCACATCATGCGTTCATCCGAACCGGGGTCTTCCCATGTGATTGTCCAGAAGCCGCCTGGGCGCGCGCTCATTCAACTGGATATCGAATTAAGCGGGCAGGCGCTGGCACAAGCGCAGCCGTTTTTGCAGTTCGCCCTGGTCAATGACAAAGAGCGTCCGGTGCTAACGTGGCAGGCATCACCCCTGGCCAATGGCCGTGCGACCGTGTTGTTGCGAAATGACCAGGTACCCGCCGGGAATGTGCGTCTCGAGATTTCCGACCAAGGTGGTAATGTTCTGGAGCGACATTTACTGGAGTTCAGGTGACAATTAATTGGTATCCGGTGGGAGAATATCCAGATTCGACTCACTTATTAAACGCCATGCGGAAAAACAGAAAAATTTACGGTAGCGGTTGTGGTGTTACAACGTACCGCATCGAACTACTGTCGATAGCGCGAATGCAGATGACCTTTACAAGTGCGATGCCTGGTGTTGGTTCACCCTCTAATGCAACGGCAGTTCGCATAGATTGAAACTTGTGTATAGACAGCGGAGCAACTGCCCCGGGCAGAGGTTGCCATCGCCCAGATCAAACGCCGAATCAAGCAGACCGAAGTTCTGGCGCCCTTCCCCGGCATCGTGGTGGAAAGGGTGGTGCAGACGGGAGAATTTGTAAACCGTGGTGCACAGGTCGCACGCCTGGTGGATACCGAGCACCGGGAAATCAGGGCACAGGCGCCACTTTCTGTGGCAGGTTGGATACGCGAAGGAATGCAGGTTTCAGTTGAGCATCAGAAGCGTGAATCACTAAGCCCGGTGAGTTATGTCATTCCGGTTGGTGATGATCGCTCACGTATGTTTGAAGTACGTATCGAAGCCAACAACCCGGCATGGATTATCGGCAGTCCGGTAAGAATTGCATTGCCCAACAGTGAACCACGCGAACTGGTGGCCATTCCGCGTGATGGATTGGTACTTCGGGGTAACGATATCTACGTGATGCGGGTTAACAATGACAACACGGTGGAGAAAATCGCGGTTCAAACCGGCATCGGCCTCGGTGGGTTTGTTGAGGTTATTGGCAATGTGGAGCAGGGCGACCGCATCATTACGCGCGGCGGAGAACGCATCCAGGCCGGTCAGGCTGTAACGATTAAGGAAGGATAACTATGTACGGCCAGAGTGCTGTGTGAGGATTGTTTTTCTGAAATTTAACGCTGGTGCTGCCACTTCAACAAGCGGGCCAATCGATTCGACACCAGCTCTGAAATGACTGGTGCGGCGCCGCAATGGACGCCGTACCAGCTTGTTTCTCAGACTACCGGTCTACTGCAGCAGACCGTAAATCAGGACTAATCTTTCAATGGTTTGAACTTGAACTTCTGACCACCGATGGATGCTTCGTACATCAGGCCGCCGCCGGCGATGGTGTATACCGCCATACCGCGTTTCCATGATCCGGCACCCTTGGTGTCTCCGGCACTGGCAGATGCACCCTTGGTTGTCGCGCCTGCCTGGGCGCCATAGGTCAATGCAACCGCAGTGGCATCAGCACCAAATTCGAACTGGCCTGTGATAAATTCATCGTAGACATCTGAGTTCTTGAACAAGATCAGTTGGCTGTAGGTTTGTCCGCCCAGCTGAAAGCCGATGGTGACCTGGCCCATGGAGATGTTGCCAGTATGCTCTTGACCCTTGAAAACGCAACCGGTACCACCGGCGCCACCGATGCCAATGCCGCCTTTACCAATGGTCGGCAAAACGGCAAAACCGTAGGTTTCAGCCAACATCTGGGGAACGTCTCCGAGGTCTTTGAACTTGTCGTAAGACGCCCTGCATTCTTCTTCGGTCGCGGCCGCGTAGGCTGATGTACCGGCAAACATCAATAAAATTGCGCTAATGGCGAGTGTTCTGAATTTCATCATCTGGTTTCCTTTAAGTGTTGGTCTTCGTATCGAAAGTCGTCTTGAGTGGTGTCAGGTAAATGCGCTGTGATCTGTAAATTACAGGCTCTTGTATAGTCTTCAAACAGGGAAAATGTCTTGTCGAAATAGTCATTTGCGACCCGGAAATCCGCATCCGATGCCAAGCCAAACGCCTCGAAAGTGGTATAGGTAATTTAACTATACGCTTTTTGGTGCCCTTGATCTACAGTCCGCCGTTGGTATAAGCGGCCCGATCCAGGGGTGTAACCCATCTTTTTATGCTGAATACACCGCATAGATAGAGTTTAAATTCCAGCCAGTTAACCGCATACTCAACACATGATGCAGATACCTTATGTCGAGCCCGTATTTCGTCCGCCATCAGAGGCCTATAGCCTGATTTTGCAGGTCACCATCGGGTGTAGCTGGAATAACTGTACATTTTGCGAAATGTACACCCAACCGCAGAAACGTTTCCGCTTCAAGCCACAGGAAAAGATCGAACAGGAGTTGGCTGCAATAGCAGGATCAGGTGCACCTGTGCGTCGAATTTTTCTGGCTGATGGCGATGCCATGACACTCTCGTTCAGGCGGTTGAAGCTGATCATGGCGGCTATCAACAGATACTTGCCCGGTGTTCAGCGTGTTTCTTCCTACTGTCTGCCACGAAATATCAAGAACAAGAGCGTGGCGGAAATGGCTGAGTTGAATGATATGGGCCTCAGCCTTTTTTATGTTGGCTGCGAATCCGGCGATAACCTGGTGCTGGAGCGTGTCAACAAGGGTGAAGACTTCGACTCCTCACTGGCCGCGCTACAGAAAATAAAGGCGGCCGGTGCGAAAAGTTCAGTAATGATACTCAATGGTATGGGTGGCAAGACATACAGCGAGCAACACGCCGTCAATTCAGCTCGCCTGATGACGGCAGCGCAGCCTGAATACCTGTCGACACTGGTGGTCAGTTTTCCCAAGGGTGTTGAGCGTTATCAGCAGGGCTTTGGAGGCGAATTCGAAGCGCTGGACCAGGCAGGCCTGTTCCAGGAAATGTACTGGCTTTTGGATAATCTTGATCTTGAAAATACAATTTTCAGAAGCGACCACGCCTCCAATTACCTGGTTCTGAAGGGCAACCTGGGCCGGGACAAACCGCGCTTGCTTCAAACCGTAAGGGCTGCGCTTGAGCAACCGGGTTCGGTTCGGTTGCGCCAGGAGTGGATGCGGGGTCTTTAGTTTGACCTGAAGGGCTCTGGTCAGGGTCAAGTGCCGGAGTAAACGTCTTCCGGTCCCGTTTCAGGGCTCGAAGCAGGTTTTCTTTTACCTATTATTCCAGCCCTGTTAAGCGTAGTATTTTTTAATGCCTGACCCTGGCGTTTGAGGGTCTCGTCTTTAAATGGAGAAAACCAATGTTTTGGAAGACAAATTTCAGTGCCGGTTCTCCCCGAGCCTGCACCACTCTAATTGTAAATTTACTCTGTGCCGTTGCGCTCACTGGTGCGGCGACATCAGTATTCGCCCAGTTTTCTCCGTCAAAGGAATCGCTATCAGATCTCTATCCTGGAAAAGCTTATTCGCCCTATGCGGAGCGCAGTTTTCCTGACCAGGTGTTTTGGGGTGATACCCATCTGCATACGGGTCTTTCAATGGATGCCGGTCTTTTTGGTGCGCGTCTCGGTCTTGATGACGCTTATCGTTTCGCCCGCGGCGAACAGGTGATGGCCTCGAGTGGTCAACCAGCCAAACTGGGTCGTCCACTCGACTGGCTGGTGATTGCAGACCATTCCGATGGCATGGGGTTCTTCAGTGATATGGCAGCAGGTAACCCCGAGATCATCAAGTATGAGCAGGGCAAGCGCTGGTACGAAGGTCTGCAGGCTGGTGGTGATGCCTCGGTAGCAGCTGCCCTGGATTTAATAACGACGTTCTCGCAGGGCAAGATTAACCCTGCGATGATGACAAACTACTCGCCGGGGGGGAAAACCTACGCGAACATCTGGGAAAGGGTGGTCGATGCGGCTGAACGCTTCAACGACCCGGGCAAGTTCACGGCGTTCATTGGTTTCGAGTGGACTTCGCTGGTGACCGGTAACAACCTGCATCGTAATGTAATTTTCCGTGAAGGCGCCGAAAAGGCCGGCACGGTTGTTCCGTACACTACCCAGGCACCGGTTGGCTCGACTGATCCGCTCAAGCTCTATGAATATCTTGAAAATTATGAAGCGAAAAGCGGTGGCTCTGCTTTGGCACTCGCCCACAATGGCAACCTTTCAAATGGCATTATGTTTCCGGTCGATAAGCAGTACACAGGCCGAAAGCTGGATAAGAAATACGTAGAGTCGCGCGCCCGTTGGGAGCCGATGTACGAGGTCACACAAATCAAAGGTGATGGTGAAGCACACCCGTTGCTCTCTCCCGATGACGCATTTGCCGATTACGAAACCTGGGATGCCGGTAACCTTGATTTATCAGAAGCTAAGACTGAGGACATGTTGCAATATGAGTATGCGCGCGAGGCATTGAAGAACGGGTTGCTGCTGGAAGAGCGCCTGGGCACCAACCCGTATAAATTTGGACTGATTGGTTCCACTGATAGCCATACCGCTCTTGCTACTGCGGAAGAAGAAAACTTTTTCGGCAAGGCAACCAATGCCGAGCCGTCACCCAATCGCATGATGCACCCCTTTACCAAGACCGACAAAGGTGCGTTCGAGGGTTATCAGCTTGTTGCTTCCGGCTATACAGGCGTGTGGGCCAAGGAAAATACCCGCGCAGCCCTCTGGGATGCGATGGCTCGTAAGGAAGTCTATGGCACAACCGGCCCACGTATTACCGTGCGTTTCTTCGGTGGTTGGGAGTTCACCAGGGAAGACCTGAACAGTCGTATGCCGGCTTTCCGGGGTTATGAAAAAGGTGTGCCGATGGGTGGCGACCTACGAGGCCAAAAAGGCAGTGGCGCTCCCACTTTCATGGTTTATGCCCTGCGTGATGCCGTCGGTGCCAATCTCGACAGGATTCAGATCGTTAAGGGTTGGCTGGACTCCAAGGGAAAGACGCATGAGAAAGTCTATAACGTCGCCTGGTCCCACGGACGTGAAGCTGATAGCAATGGTGATCTACCGCCAGTTGGTAATACGGTAGATATCAAGGCGGCCAACTGGATCAATTCGATTGGTGCTTCCGAACTTGGAACGGTCTGGAGCGATCCTGACTTCGATCCGAAACAGAGTGCTTTCTACTATGCTCGCGTGCTTGAAATCCCGACGCCACGCTGGGTGGTTTACGATGCGTTCCGTTATGGTATTGAAATACCCGAGGGCGCCGAAACTGTCGGCCAGGAGCGTGCTTACACGGCGCCGATCTGGTATACCCCATAAACACTAATGGCAGGGGAGCCGGGGGTATGCGGTACCTTACTTCAGGACACGCTGTGAACACATCCATGTGCACTCTTCCTCGACTCCTGTCTCGTAAGGTCCTGAAGTAAGGTACCGCATACCCCCGGCTCTGTGCGAATCCATGGACAGGAGAAACGGGGTCAGAGTCAAGTGCCAGAGTCATGACTCTGGCACTTGACTCTGACCCCAGCTTTCGCCAGCTTTCGGTTTTTAAACGGTTCTCGTTGCCACAGCCGGTGGCACCGATGATGCTCTTTTGGCAGGTCCGAACACAGCGGCCTGACCAACCGCCAGTAACATCAGCATGGCCACGGGTACCAGGTACCAGGCAATTCTTGTCAGGCTGAAGGCTTCAATCATGACGATGTTCAGGCCAACGGTCAGGGCAGCGCCTATCAAAACACCGACCAGGCTGATCAGGAAGTTCTCGGTCATGAAATAGCGCAGTATGGCCACCTTGCTTGCGCCCAGTGCTCGCCGGGTGCCAATCTGCTTGGTTCGGCGGTTAACACTGAAACTGGCCAGTCCGACGATGCCTAAAGAAGTGATTGCAATCAGAAGCACAATGGTAAAGGTCAGTATTTTGATCATGGCAGCATCGCCGCGGTAACTTCTTTCCCGGGTCTCATCCATGGTGCGCATAGAGCGTACGATGCGACTCTTATTGCTTTCAGCCAATAGTTTTTCAACCTGCGGCATTAATGCATCACGCATACCGGGTTCAGTGCGGATGATATAACGAGTGCCTTTGAAAAGGGTGTGAGAAGGTGTCAGCATGACGCGCTCGACACCTTCCCAGCCATTCCAGGGTGCCTGCATCTGCTCAATGATACCGATGACGGTGAATGGTTTGTCATTACTAACGTACAGCGCGCTACCCAGGGCACTGTCCGGATCATCCGGATACAGCGCCTGCGCTGTGGCGCGGGTGATAATAGCCTTGTCGGGCCAGTCGGTATCAGATAGGCCGCGCCAGCCAATATCTGTAGCACTGAAATTCTCACCCGTTACAAGGTTCAGCCCAAGTGTGTCAAGTGCGTGCTCATCGACCATATAAACTGCCACGCTTGGCCCATCGATCCCCTCACCGGGTTCGGTTTGTACACCCATCGACCAGCCACCGCCAGACAGTGGTACTGAATTCGACTGTATGGCATTCACAACGCCGGGCATTGCACGCAGCGCAGCAAGATCTTCCTCGATAGTCATGCGCTCATTGAAGTCTTCCGCAAAACCGACACTGCTGATGCTGAATATGTTGTGCTCATCAATGCCGGTGGGTCGCGCCATCATTCGTCCACGTTCCTGCATGATGGAGATGGCGTTGACCATGATGGCCATGGTTACGGCGATTTGCAGCGCAATCAGGATTGCGCCGGTCTTATTGCGCATCATTGCGCGCCAGATAGGTCCAATTTCCATGTTAGTGCTCCTTCAAGGTGCCCTATTGAATTTTCAGTTGACTGGCGGGTGCAATACGGCACGCACGCCATGTGGGGTACAGGCCGGCCAGTAACGCAGATACGATAGCCAGACCAATGGCGGTCAAAATCATGACCCAATCCAGACCGACCAGGTTTTCAACAAACTCACCAAACAACATCTTGATGCCGCGTAAGCCTAACCAGGTCAGACCGATGCCGAGAACACCACCAGCCAGGCCAATCATGCCTGACTCGATCATGTGTTGAACAAACAGGCTGCCACGTGATGCACCGAGTGCCCGACGTAAGGAGATATCACCGGACTTGCCCAGGAACTTCGCCAGTAACAGGCCAATGGTATTGAGCAGGCAAACCACCAGGAATAACAATGAGAGACCGAGCATGACCTGGGCATCATCTTCGACGACCTCCTCGATTTCCATCCACTCCATCACGTTGCTAAGCCGGTTATTGAGTGGTCTTGGGAATCTGCCCATTTCTTTCTGTTGTTGTGTATAAGCATTGAGGAAAGCCATGTAGTCCTGTTTCTCCTCATCGTTTCTAAGCTCAGCCCAGAACTGGATCCATACGCATTCCGAGTTCAGGAATGCCTCGAAACCATCACCATCAGGGGCTTTCCAGCAGCTGGTATTACCATTTCGGGATAATTCATACTCCACGCCTATATTGAATGGGATATAAACTTCCGCCGGTTCGTCAAAAGCACCGGTGGTCACGTCATAAAACCTGGGTACAGGCAGGTACTTATCCACGACACCCACCACCTGAAAGTCCATGCCGTTCAAGCGCAAGCTGCGGCCTACCGAGTTTTCGCCACCAAATACCCGTTCATTGATTTCCTTGCTCAGCACAACAACTTTGTCCAGGTTGTTGTCTGCTGAATCATCCCAGCCGCTGCCATGGAGGAAGGGAAGGTCGAACATGGGGAAGAAATCCGCCCATGTGTTGCGGGAAGTGACAGAAAATGGCCTCTCACCCTCACCCTGGGGCTCCAGCACCAGTGAGGAACGGTTGCTGGCAATCTGTCGATAAGCTTTGCCGGCTTTCATCAAAGCCATGGCATCGAGGTAGGTCATCTGGTCCGGTGGTTCAAAACCCTCATTGTCATGGTCAATGGGATCCCAGCTATCAAGTTGCACATAATATAGCTGGTCGGATTTTTGCGGAATCGGGTTGCCCGACATGACGTAGTTGACCGTGATGATGGTCATGCTGGCACCGATACCGACAGCGATAGCGGCAACCATTAACGCGCTTAGCAAGGGGTTACGCCGGATACTGAGCCAGCCGAGCTTTAGGTAATAGGAAAACATGGTCTTCTCCTTAAGCGGTGGCTACTTTTGCGAGTTGTGGTTGTTCGTGGCCGTTACTGACGCGTCCGTCAAGTATGTGCACGTTACGGCTGGCCATTTCTGCCAGTGCCGGGTCGTGGGTCACCATGATGATGGTGGTGCCACTTTGATTGATTTCTGATATCAGCTCCATCACGCTCAAGGCCATGTGCGAGTCGAGATTACCGGTGGGTTCATCCGCCAGTAAAAAACGGGGCTCGCCGGCGAGTGCACGGGCAATGGCAACACGCTGCTGTTGGCCACCTGAAAGCTGGGAAGGCAGGTGTTTCATCCGCGAGGCCAGGCCCACGGTTTCCAGAACCTTTTCAATGCGGCGCTTACGCTCTGCCGAGTTAAACCCCCGGTAACGCAGGGGTACATCGACATTGTCAAACAGGTTCAGGTCGGGAATCAGGTTAAAACTCTGGAACACGAAGCCGATTTTCTCGTTGCGCACCTTCGATGATTCCGCATCCGACAGACCCGAGACATCCCTGCCATCGAGAACATATTGCCCTGACGTGAAACTCTCCAGCAATCCGGCGATGTTCAAAAACGTGGTTTTACCTGAGCCGGAAGGCCCGGTCACCGAAATGAATTCACCTTCATCAACTTCAAGCGAAAACTCTCGTAAGGCGTGGGTTTCAACCAACCCGGCCCGGTAAACCTTGGATATGTTCTGCATTTTGAGCATCTGATTACTCCTGGTTATTAATTGGTTACCAGCACCGAATCGGCGCTGCGAAACTGGTCGATGCTTGAAATAACAACCAGTTCATCTTCTGCGAGTCCATTGGCAATCTCTACGGCTGCGAGGCTGCGTGCTCCGATCTCGATGGACCGGCGGTGCGCAACATTGTCATCATCCAGCACGTAGGCAATACGGCTGCCACCGCTGTCGAGAAACTGACCACGGGGCAGGGTCAGTACATTCTTCTTTTCTTCCATCAGGATGCGGGTGGTAAGACGCTGGTTTTGTCTTAAGCCGGAGGGCATGTCTTCGGCGAATCGAACCCGTGTCGTCACCTGGTTCTGGATGATTTCGGGTGAGACGGAGACCAGCACCGCGGGGTAACGCTGGTTACCGACCAGTACCTCGGCCAACATGCCAAGACCCAGGTCATCGGCATAACTTTCGGGCACCTGTGCCTCAATTTCGAATGCAGTCAGATCAACAACCGCCATGACGACCTGGTTGCGACTGACAGCGGATTTCTGGTCGACCATCAGGTTGCCGACGATACCGTTTACAGGCGATTTCATGTCTAATTCATCGACCTGACGAAGCAGGTCCTGAACAAGCATTAATTGCCGGTTGACCTGCAACTCACGGGTTTTCAACTCAAAGATGAGACGCTCGTCATCCAGCTTGGCGTCCGCCACGGCGTGCTCATGTGCAAGTTTTGCCGTTTCGAGGTCATCCTTGGTCTTTTCAAAATCTATTTCAGAAATGGCTTCAATTTTGTAGCCGGATTCGGCGCGCCTTCTTTCACGTTCTGCCGCAATGAGGGTGACTTTTGTCAGGTCAATATTCTTGCGGTTATCGAGGGCTTTTTGCTTTGTTTCGATGCGTTGCCGGTCAAATTCCACGCTGAGACGATCGAGCGTGGCCTGTTCCTGCGCAAGCCGGTTTCGAAGGTCAGGGCTGTCTATGGTCGCCAGTGCCTGACCCTCTTCTACCACGGCACCTGCTTCCACCAATAGGGTTATCGTGCCGGCGGCAGGTGCAAACAGGGAAGGGCTGATGGCTGCAACAATACGTCCCTGGACTGAAACGTCCCGGACCAGATCGCCGCGTGATACCGTCGCGAGTCGCAGACGATCCCTGGGAACTGAAATACTGGAGCCTGCCCAGCGTTGTATGGAAGGCAATATCAACCAGGCTGCCAGCACAACCGATAAAATGCCCAGGCCAATTAACATGCGTTGCCGGCCTTTTGATTTGGCTGCTATGACGATGTCCTGTGCTGAAGTATCTGCAATTTTCACTGTACTCACCCCTGACCTTTACATATAACAGACGCCTGAATGAGTAAATTGGTTACGCTGTCATTCGACTCCGGAGAACACGGGCAGTCGGGAGAGGGGAAAGTTATGATGATCGGCTGGTTTACTGGCTATTAAACAGGGGCAGGACAATACAGACTCCAGCGCTCCGAACCCTGCAAGTATTAGGTGTCAGAATAATTATTCAGCCAGCCGTGTTTATTCCTTACATAATGCGGTTGTCACAAGCCCATCAGCACCCGCATGTGCGATTCTGCGCATCTTGCCAGGCTGTGTATTTCGTAGCCGCCTTCCAGCGCCGAAACGATGCGCCCCTTGGCGGACTTTTCAGCCATGCGGACAATTTCCTCACTGACCCAGCGAAAATCGGCATCGGTCAGCCTGACATAGGACATCTCATCGTCCTGGTGTGCATCGAAGCCTGCTGAAACGAAGATCATTTCGGGTTGAAAAGCCTCCAGTGCAGGCAGCCACTGGTCGGTAACGGCTGCGCGGAATTCGGTGCTCGTGGCTGACGCATCAAGCGGAACCGAGATAACACGCTCGTCGTTGTCAGGTATTGGTGTATAGGGGAAAAACGGGTGTTGAAATATGGAGCAATAAAGCACCCTCTCATCACCAATAAGAATGTTTTCGGTGCCGTTAGCCTGGTGAACATCGAAATCCAGAACGGCTACCCGCTTCAGGCCATATTCTTCCAGGGCATGCTTAACACCCACGGCAATATTGCTGTAAATACAAAAACCCAGGGCGCGATCGCGCTCGGCATGGTGTCCGGGTGGGCGGACGCAACAAAATGCATTGTTGATGTTGCCGCTCATTATCTGATCAACCGCCAGAATCACTGAACCGGCGGCACGTTTCGCAGCTTGAAGTGTGCCCGGACTGATCACCGTGTCCGGGTCGAGACGTGCATAGCCCTGGCGAGGTATGGACGCTTCGATCATCGACAGGTATTCAGCAGTATGTGCTCGTAAAAGTTGCTCCTGCGTGACCTCGGGTGCATCCATGTAGCGAATGAAATCTGAGATTCTTGACGCGAGCATCCGATCCTCGATGGCAGACAGTCTCTGCGCGTTTTCGGGGTGGTCTTCGCCGGTGTCATGATCGTGGCAATCCGGATGACTGATAAAAGCTGTACTCAAAGCTAAAAACTCCCTGGTTCGGCGGTGTCCGGTTGATTTACTTCATTTTGACTCATGTCAGTTACAGTGAAAATACCACGAATGGCGATGCAGTACACGCGTATAATTGCAACGCTAAAAATGTTTAAAACTGGATCGTAAACCGTCATGAACACACATTATTTAACATCGTTATTTACACCGAACAAAATCGCGCTTTTTGGCGCCAGTGACAGGGAAAATTCTGTTGGTGGTGTGGTATTCAAAAACCTGCTTTCCGCAGGCTTTGAAGGTCAGATTTTTGCAGTCAACCCAAAGCACGATGAGGTGCAGGGTGAAAAAGCCTATGCATCCCTGGCCGATATCGGTGAGCCGATTGACCTGGCGGTAGTCGCCACGCCTGCCAGCACCATCCCCGCGATCGTGGAAGCCTGCGGCGAGCATGGTATCAAGATGATGTTGATTTTGTCAGCGGGTTTCCGCGAAATTGGCGAAGAAGGCAAGAAACTTGAGAAACGGGTTACTGACCTGGTTGAGCGTCATGGTATACGTTTGATGGGTCCTAACTGTCTTGGCCTGATGCGGCCGAGCAAAAAACTCAATATCACCTTTGGTCATAACGTTGCCAAGCCGGGTAACCTGGCCCTGGTGTCCCAGTCCGGTGCGATCTGCACGGCGATTCTTGACTGGGCGGAACTGAATGACATCGGTTTTTCCGCCGTGGTTTCCACGGGCATTGGCGCGGATCTTGATTTTGGTGATTATCTTGATTACCTGGTAGCGGATCCCGAGACCAAGAGTATTCTGCTGTATATCGAAGGTATATCTGATTCAAGGCGCTTTATGAGCAGCTTGCGTGCGGCGGCACGTATCAAACCGGTTATTGCCTTGAAAGTGGGGCGTCACGCCGCAGGTGCAGAAGCGTCCATGTCACATACCGGCGCGCTGGTTGGCAGTGACGAGACTTTTTCGGCAGCCCTGTCACGTTCAGGTGTGTTGCGTGTACAGAGTGTTTCGCAACTTTTCGCCGCCGCCAAGGTGCTGTCACGCTCACATTATCGTGTGGCGTCTGATCGCCTGGTGATCATCACCAACGGTGGTGGCCCCGGTGTGATGGCTGCCGACCGGGCGACCGACCAGGGTATTGAACTGAGTAAATTGGGCCCGGATACCATTGAGGCACTGAATAAAGTATTACCTGGTGTTTGGTCACATGGTAACCCGGTAGATGTTATCGGTGATGCACCTCCGGAACGCTACAGTCAAGCGCTTGATATCTGCCTGGCCGATCCCGAGGTCGATGGCGCCATTGTTATCCTCACCCCACAGGCCATGACAGCACCCGCCCTGGTCGCGGAAGAGGTCATTAAATCAGCAGAAAACGGTAAGAAGCCAATATTGACCTGTTGGATGGGTGGCACGCAGGTTAAGGATGCACGGCGTTTGCTTAACGAGGCCCGCATACCCGATTTTGATATGCTCGAAGATGCCGTTGATGCCTTTTCATTTATCGGCACCTACAACAGAAACCAACGCCTGTTGTTACAAACACCCGCAAGGTTGAGTTCCGGCCAGGAGCGGGCTGATAAAGAGGGTGCACGCCTTATTATCGAAGGTGTTTTAACAGAACGGCGCAAAGTCCTGACCGAGCCGGAGTCGATGGCCATACTCAATGCATTTAAAATTCCGGCCGCAGAAAACGGGGTTGCCACCACGGGCAACCAGGCCCTGGTCATCGCCGAATCCATTGGTTACCCGGTTGCCATGAAGGTCATGTCGAACGACATTTCACATAAATCCGATGCCGGTGGCGTTCGTTTGAATGTCAACTCTGCGCAGGAGGTCAGGGGCGCCTACCGTGACATGATCGACCAGGTCACACAGAACCGGCCAAATGCAAAGATTACCGGTATAACGATAGCAAAAATGTATCGTAATCCTAACGCGCGGGAATTGATGATCGGTATCGTCCGGGATCCGGTTTTCGGGCCGGTTATCAGCTTTGGCAGTGGTGGCACCATGGTAGAGGTCATGGGCGATTCGGCGATCTCTTTGCCGCCACTTAACCGGCAACTGGCAGGCGACCTCATTGACCGCACCAAGGCAGCCAAAATGCTCGGTCAATTCCGCAATATGGCCGCCATCGATATGGAAGCGTTGATTGATGTCCTGGTCAACGTGTCCAACATGGCCTGCGAACTGCCATGGATTCGGGAAATGGACATCAACCCCCTGTTGGTCGATGAAAACGGGGCCATCGCAGTGGATGCACGTATCCGTGTCGGTTATCCGAAACCGTCAACCGACCCCTATAACCACCTGGCGATCCACCCTTATCCTATCCACCTCATTACTGAAGAACAGTTGAATGATGGCACCGATATCATCATCCGGCCCATACGGCCTGAGGATGCTGAGATCGAACAGGCATTTATTCGTGGTTTGTCGGCCGAGTCGAAGTATTTCCGCTTTATGAACTCGATTCATGAGCTGAGTCTCGAAATGCTGGTTCGCTTTACCCAGATTGACTATCACAATGAGATGGCGCTGGTTGCCATCAACCCCGATGTCAATGGTGAAGAAGAGATTGGTGTGGCACGTTATTTGACCAACCCGGATAAGAAAACCTGTGAGTTTGCGATTGTTGTTTCAGACAAGTGGCAGGGCAAAGGTATTGCCCGTCTGCTGATGAACAAACTGATTGATATTGCCCGCAACCGTGGCCTTGAAGTGATGGAAGGACAGGTGCTGGCGAATAACTTCAGGATGCTCGAGTTGATGATGTCGCTTAACTTCCAGGTTAGCAATGATCCAAGTGATCCGGGTATCAAACTGGTGGTGACAAAGCTGAATTGAAAGAGCGACAGTGTCTTCGCAGAAGGAAGCAAGTATCCTTACCGGGCTTTTGCCTATTGCCGTCATCTCATCAAACGGGGTAAGGATATGAGTTTCTGGAAAAATAAACACCTCATGGTGGCCACGTTGGCGGCCCCGGTACTGGGGATCGTCAGCTATTACGGTATTGGCGCGATATTCGGTGAAAAGCCAAAACCGGCCGAGGCCGGAGCGAGCTATCAACTGGTCGAAAAATCCAATTGCCGCTATAACAGTGGTGAATGCGGATCTGAAAAATGTCGATTTCGAGCTGACGCTCAGCTATGAGCGAGGTGGTGCCGGCCGTCTGTTGTTGAAGCTTGTTTCTGAAAACCCACTCAATGGTGTCAAGCTGGCACTTGTTCAAAATGGCATCGATGAAGAGATACCCAAAGATATGCGAGCAACCGGTGGTGATGGTTTGAACTGGTCGCTGGACATCCCTGTTCCTGACCCGGAACGTGACCGTCTTCACCTGGTGGCCTTGTCCCGGCAAACGCTCTATTTTGGTGATGTTGCGACGAAATTTATGGCTCCAAAAACTGAAAATCAGTAAAACGCAAAAGTCGTATTGCGGCACCTGATGCCTATGTGAAATTTCTGATTTTAGTCAGTCACTCTTTCGTTAAGCTTGAGTGCCTTATCCATGGCATCAAATATCTCGTTTTGCTCCATGACACCGTGAATGTAACCAGCCCCGGGGCCACGTGCATAGACCGCTACATCCTCACCGCCATGTGCGTCATCTTCGGCCGGAATAACGGCTTGCTGGATATAGTTTTTGTCATTGACCGTGTCGGTTTCCGATATATCCGGCCGTGGCCCGCCTACCCATGACGCACCGGGTCCGACATAGTAGCCCAGGGTTGTGAAGGGCTTTTCATCATCCATCAACTGGAGTTCACCCTTTTTACCACTGGAGTCCACTTTGCCCAATATCGGGTTCCCACGAGCGGGGTAACCGCTGAAGTTAAATGTGTGAGAGTGATCGGCAGTAACGATGATCAGGGTGTCATCATGACCTGTCATCTCATCGGCGACAGCGACCGCGTCAGCAAAAGCAATGCCATCGGTCAGGGCACGGTAGGCATTGTTATCGTGATGCCCGTGATCAATCCGACCGCCTTCGACCATCAGGAAGTACCCATTTGAATTTCGACTGAGTATTTCAATGGCCATCTTTGTCATTTGAGCCAACGAGGGTTCGCCACTGGTGTCTTCGGGACGGTCTGTTTCGAATTGCATATGATCGCTTTCAAACAGCCCCAGCAAATGGTCGGTAGAGCCGGGGTCAATAGAATCAAACTGTTGCTGGTTCCATACGTAAGCCGAGTTCGGAAACCGCTGCAACCACTCCTGCGGCAGGTTACGGTTATCCTGGCGGCCTTCTTCGTTGTTATAGCCTTCAGGGTCGGCCACGTTATTCGGAAGGAATTTAACCCGGCCACCGCCCATGGCAACCTCGATTCCATCACCGTAGGGGAATTCGATCAGTTGTGTCGCGATGTCAGAACACCCGTTTAACCTGGCCTCTTCCGTCAGATCCCTGTCGTTTTCCCAGTCACGTTCAGGAACATGTGCATAGGTCGCTGCGGGTGTTGCATGGGTTAACCGCGTGGTTGTCACAACGCCGGTTGACAGGCCAGTCAGTTCTGCCTGTTCCAATAGTGTTGGCAGATGGTGGCCCTTTGTGGATGCGCAATTTTTACGAATGGCGTCTTTGCTCATACCAATAAACCCCGCATTGGTTTTTTGGCCGCTCATGATCGCGGTGGCCGTGCCCCCGGACTCGCCAACCTGCTGGTTCACTTCATAGGTTTTTGACAGGGCAACATGCGGGAAATGCTCAAACGATAAAACGTTTTCTTCACCCGGCATACCCTTTTGCTGGCCATCAAGGATTCGAATGGCGGTTACCGTACTGACACCCATACCGTCACCGATGAACAGGATCACGTTTTTCGCCGTTGGAGATCTTTCAGCCTGGGGCTGAACAGCGTTCTGTTGCGGGGTGGTCGATGCACAGGCGCTTAGCAACAGGCAGATCAATGCGCCGGTGCTGGCCAGTGCCCGGTGTGGTGTCAGTGGGCTCATAGTCGGTCCTTAATTATGGCTGCCTTTATATACTGTGCCGGGATTGGTCTTGTTGATTTGCATCAACAGACCTAGTATTCATTGCTATCCAGGCTGAATCGGGCCATCCAGGTAACCCAGGAACTGCAATATGGCACTACAAAAATATTTAAACAAGCTCACAATAACCCTGTTAGGTGTCCTGGTGTTTATTGTCTTTCATACCGGTTAGCCAGGCGGAATCCGTTGACTACCGTGAATACGACATTGAATCGCTGCAGGCACTGATGCAGGCCGGCGAGCTCAGCTCCAGACAGCTGGTTGAATTTTACCTGGCAAGAATCGAGACTGTTGATCGCAATGGTCCCCGGCTCAATTCAATCATCGAGATCAATCCGCAGGCTATCGAAATTGCTGCGGCACTCGACGCGGAACGGAAGAAATCCGGTTCACGTGGTCCCATGCATGGTATTCCCGTTGTGCTCAAGGCAAATATTGATACCGCTGATGAGATGGAAACCACGGCCGGTTCGCTTGCATTGAAAGGACACCACCCGCCTGCCGATGCTTTTGTTGTAACAAAACTACGCGAGGCCGGTGCGGTGATTCTTGGCAAGGCCAATCTGAGCGAGTGGGCCAATTTTCGGTCCACCCACTCATCCAGTGGCTGGAGCAGTATCGGCGGGCAGACCAAAAACCCTTACGACCTGGCGCGTAACCCTTGCGGGTCTTCCAGTGGTTCGGCGGTTGCAGTTGCTGCCAGCCTGACCAGCGTTGCCGTCGGCACCGAAACCAATGGTTCGGTGGTATGCCCTTCCAGTGTCAACGGCATCGTGGGCATCAAACCAACGCTGGGCCTGGTTAGTCGAAGCGGCATTATCCCGATCGCACACAGTCAGGATACCGCAGGGCCTATGGGCCGGACCGTGAAAGATGCGGCCATTTTGTTTGCTGCGATGATCGGCGAAGATCCCGCCGACCCACTTGCCGATATATTTCCTGATTCACTGCCTGATTTTGTCGGAAGTTTGTCAAAGGATGCCCTCAAGGGTGCCAGGATAGGCGTTTACCGGGGTCATTCCGGCGCAGGAGTGGATGCACGTGTCGACAGGATCGTTGAGGACACCATCGCGACCCTCACATCACTGGGTGCCGAAATAGTCGACCCCGTCGAAATTGACACAGAAGGCATGGGCAAGGCCCAACACGAGGTACTGTTTTATGAATTTAAAACGGACCTGAATGCCTACCTGGAAAAATCGGGCGCGGCCATCAACAGCCTGGCCGGACTGATCGAATTCAATGAAACCCACAGCGATACGGTGATGCCTATATTCGGACAGGAGGACTTTCTCGAAGCACAAACCAAGGGGCCGTTGACCGATGAGAAATATCTCAATGCCCTGGCGAATGCCAAGCGAATCTCACAGAGCGGAATCAACAATGCATTGAAAAACAACAAGCTTGATGCGCTGATTGCACCGACCAGGGGACCCGCGTGGCTAACCGACCACATCAATGGCGATCACTCTTCAGGTATATCAAGCTCATCGCTGGCCGCAATATCCGGTTATGCCAGCATTACCGTACCGGCAGGACATGTCGTTGGTCTGCCGATCGGGATATCGTTTATTGGAGGTGAGTTCAGCGATGCGAGGCTGATCCAGCTGGCATATGCGTTTGAGCAGGCAAGCCAGGCACGAAAGCCACCGCTAATCGATTAATGCGTGCAAAGAAATGGCCCGAAAAAATCCGGGATGCAATGTCACTTGTTTCTTACGACGCCGTTTTGACTGTGCGCGAGTTCTCATTCAACAAAAAACGACCCAGGAATGAGAAAGCGACCCTGGCGCATCAATCAAAACGACGCGCGCAGTTTACAAGAATTGATGGCTTTCGTCTCGTATTTATCGAAAGCGAATCAAGCTTCCTGATTGACACATTGGGTGGCAATTGACCCTGGTCGAGTTATAACACAGCCTCTGCTTACCGTTGAACGCTCTTTCGAACAGTTGTAGGGCCTTCATTCGCTTGTCATGATGACTATAGTTAGAGTCAGTTTACGGGTTACATGCGTGATAGTTCAATTGCAATGGGACCTTATCCAGACGAAAGACGCAAAGCGCGCGGGGTGAAGGGTCAACCACCGAAATACCTGATTTTCCCCTTATTATTTTTACCGGATTCTTATAACGGGCGATATATGAATGAACCGCCCTTCTTTTGCCGGTCAAAATCAAATCTCCTCTCTGAAACTTTTCTGCATACGCCGTATATTCTCTGTCAGCTTTCCAGATCATAGCTTGATACCTGTTCTGAAAAACAATGCAAAAAGCTAGTAACAGAGCCGATACAATCACCAGGTTGGCGAGCAACTCCTTACCGGAACGGTTTTTGACCGGCACTTTTGCAAGCAGGACTGACCATGCGTATACGGCTATTATTGATGCGAAAGGCAGAAACGGTACCAGGTATCTTGGGTTTAGCGGCATCAATGTTCTAATCGGATTGAGGCTGGCGATCGCGAAAGTGATTGACAGGGCAAAACACAGGCCGACCATGTAAATACATTCAATAATCTCGGGGATTTTTTGGCCCTTGATCTTTTGCAAGACCAGCCAGGGTCCGAATGCAATGAAGACCAGGCAGAGCGCAAGTTCCGGAGCGTGAAGTCGGGACCAGCGGGATAAAAGTCGAGTGGGGGCAACCGGAGCAATTTTGTTAGTCACCATCTCAACATGTGAGCCGCCAGCCAGCAGTTCCAAACGCCCCAGTGTCAACTGCCAGTCTGACAGGTAGTTGAAGATAATTACCTCGAGTATCATCAACACTATCAGGGTTCCACACAAGATAAAGGCTTCAGACCATTGACGACGGAAAAAGGCCAGCCACAAGAATCCACCTGCCGCAAAGCTCAGATAGGTCACATGGGCACCGTAGGCGACAAAAAACAGAATGGCGGCAAACACGAGCGCCAGATTTCTCCATTTCGTCTGAGTCACAAGTACAACGATGCCGGCCAACGAGAACAGGAATCCAACTCCCGGGTTGATTAACTGGTTGGATGTGTCCACACCCCAGGGATCAACAAACAGAATTGCTCCAAGCAGCATTAGCTGACTGAAATTGAGAACACTTTTTAAAGTGAAAATACTGAATACTACATAAAGAGAGAAAAGCAACAGGGGTAAAATGAAAAACAACTCGTAGCGAACACCCAGCATCCATGTCAATGCGATCTGCGGGAGTATTGTGGCCCACCTGAGCGTATGGTGATCACGCAGCAGGAGGCTCCAGTCATCTGTCCTCAGTATCTCGGCAGCGAAATAATATTTTAGAATTGCATCGCCGTGTTCTGTGGGATACGTCCATAAACTTCGCAACAGAAAAACAAGCACTACGCAAAATAGAAAAAGTGCGACATTCAAGCCTGGCCGGAATCCTGTTTTGTGTGGTGTCACTAGTCCTCCCTTTGACCTAATGAGTCTTATCTGTGTGCAAAAGGATAGATACCCTTTTCCCTGAAACCAAAAAACTACCAATGGAATTTGCAGACACAACAGATCAACACCATTATGATGTTGATCTTAACCGAAGACTGACAAATGGCTATGAATTTTATTATCGTGGCGTGCCGCCAGCATACCAATTGACAGTTAATACAAAAACAAAGCAGGTCTTTGATCGTGTTTATTAATTCCTCCGAATCCAGATTTTTACTAAAAATCCTAAGACCTTATAAATGGATAATGATCCTGCTGGTGTTTTGCATACTGCTGGCCACGATATTTGACGGAGTTTCGGTGGGACTGACCGTTCCGCTCCTGGCCAGCCTGCAAATGATGGAGTCACCGGAAGACCTTCCTGCAATAATGGCCTGGTTGTTTAAGATTTTGAGTGGTTTTCAAGGTACCTACCAGGTACTGATAGGAATCATCGCAGTCGTAGTCGCCCTGCTGTTCAAAAATATCATGTTGGCCATCAATTCCAGAATATCCCTTTGGTTGTCAACGCGTATTTCCGCCACATTGAAAAACGAAGCATTGAACATGATGATGATGGTTAGAATTGACTATCATCACAAATCACCGGTCGGTGAATTGATGATGTCAGCGCTGACGGCTACGAACCAGGTTGGAATGCTGGTTGATAGCATCGCCAAGGGGCTTTCGAATCTCCTGACCGTCTGGGCCCTGGTGATGCTAATGCTGATCCTCTCCTGGCAACTGTTCCTGATCTCCATCCTGTTTGGCGCAATATATTTTGTGCTTACCTCGCGATACATCAGAACACTTAAAGCGCCCAGCCGGGAACTGACCCATGTAAGCAAGTTGGCCCATAACACCCTGCAGGAATCATTGAGCGGAATCGAGCTTGTCAAAGCATATGGCAGAGAGACCTGGGTACTGGACAAGATGGAGCAACAGATTGAAAAAATTCGTGAACTGGAACTTCGAACTAAATTTCGAAGCCAGGTCCCCGGCTGGGCGACAGATGTGGCAGGAGGAGTCGTCATCGCCTTGCTGTTTTTCGCCGGAATGTTGATATATGATCTTGACGCGCCCGCTTTACTCGTCATTCTGATACCGTTTCTTTACATAGTTATCCGCCTGGTCCCACTGCTGGCAGCCCTTAACCAAGCCAAGGCAAGAATAGTTACCTTCTGGCCAATGCTCGGTCTGGTGTCTGAAGTGCTCAATCCCGATGACAAGGACTTCATCAAGGATGGTGATGTCACTTTTCATGGTTTGAAGCACGAAATAGCTTTCAAGGACGTTGCTTTTGCATATGACAACAGGGAAATACCCGCTGTTAGAAACCTGAACTTTACGATACCGAAAAGAAAAACCACCGCAATTGTCGGCCGTTCAGGAGCGGGCAAGTCAACCCTGGTTAACCTGTTACTCAGGCATTTCGATTGCCAGCAAGGAGAATTGCTAATAGATGAAGTGCCGTTGCGGCGGTTGCGTTTAAAATCTTACCGGCAAAAAATCAGTGTAGTGAGTCAGGAGACTGTTATCTTCAATGATACGGTCAGGAACAACATTGCATTTGGTGGTGAGGTTGCTTCACAAACTGCACTTGAAGAGGCGGCCCGAAAAGCCGGAGCCTACGAATTTATCTGCGAACTGGAAAATGGTTTCGACACTCTGTTGGGGGAACGTGGAGCTTATTTGTCGGGAGGCCAAAGACAACGAATATCCATAGCCAGGGCTTTCTTGAAAAATCCCGATATACTCATCCTGGATGAGGCTACCAGTTCACTGGACAGCTTTTCGGAAATAGAGATATATAATAACCTGGAATTACTAAAGACAAATCGCACAGTCATCGTTATCTCGCATCGTCTTTCAACCATTAAGGGAGCAGACAAAATCATTGTCTTAAAAGGTGGTCAGGTCATCGAAACAGGTACCGAGCCCGAACTGTTGAGCTTGGGAGGGGAGTATTTTTCACTATCACAAGGGCAAACAGAATAATGCAAACTCAACGGGAAAAACCACGAGTAATTTGTATTGGTGCAGGCCCTGCAGGCCTTACAGCGGCCTATCGGCTCACGGCAGAGGGCTTGCCTGTCACCGTGCTGGAACGGGACCCGGAGCTGGTCGGTGGAATTTCCAGAACTGAACGTTACAAGGGCTTTCGTTTTGATGTAGGTGGACACCGTTTTTTCTCCCGGTCAAAAGAAATCGAGAACTTGTGGGAGGAGATTCTTGGTGACCAGCTGCTAACCCGGCAACGTAAATCACGTATTTTGTATGCTGGCAAGTTGTTTGATTATCCATTACGGCCACTCAATGCCCTGACCAACCTGGGTATTTTTGAGTCAGTCAGAAGCATGCTCTCGTATTTCAAAGCCAAACTACTTCCAATACGCAACCCTGTTACGTTTGAAGAATGGGTGACCAATCAATTCGGGCATCGTCTGTATAGTATTTTCTTTGAAACCTATACGGAGAAAGTGTGGGGTATGAAGTGCCGTGAAATATCGGCTGATTGGGCAGCACAAAGAATCAAAGGCCTCTCGCTTGGTACGGCTGTCTGGCAGGCGTTCATGCCCACCCGGCTGAGAAAGGGGGGAAAGGTAGCAAAATCCCTGATCGAGAGCTTTAGATACCCGCGCCTGGGACCGGGTCAGATGTGGGAAAAGGCAGCGGACAAGGTGACCGATGCGGGTGGAGAGGTCCACATGGGGATTAGTGTAGACCAGCTTGCAAAAGACCCGGATTCCGGAGAGTGGACGGTTTCCGGAATCGATGCCGATGGCAAAAGACACGTTTTTCAAGGCGATCATGTTATTTCTTCAGCCGCCATTGCCGAGCTGATTGACTACCTGGAACCCAGACCACCGGAAGCGGTACAAACGGCAGCACGCGCGCTTAGATACAGGGACTTTCTTACCGTTGCACTTATCGTTAAGGATGTGGATTGCTTTGACGATAACTGGATTTACATTCACGACTCCAGCGTCAAGGTTGGCCGAATTCAAAACTTCAAGTCCTGGTCACCCCACATGGTGCCTGACCCTGATCTGAATTGCCTTGGGCCTGGAATATTTCTGCTTCAGACAGGATGGCTTGTGGGATATGAAAGATGAGGACCTGGTCAGGCTGGCAGATGAGGAGCTGATCCAACTGGGCCTCGTTACCCCGGGTCATGTCATCGACGGAACCGTCATCAGGCAGCCCAGGGCCTACCCGGTATATGACGAAAATTATGAAGAGCGCGTTGCGCTGTTTCGGAGTTGGCTGGAGAGTGATATGCAGGGCCTGCATCTGGTTGGTCGTAATGGCATGCATAAATATAACAATCAGGACCACGCAATGATGACTGCCCTGCTGGCCTCAGAAAATATTATTGCCGGGGAGCAGCTCTGGGATGTCTGGCAAGTGAACGAAGATGCTCAGTATCACGAATCAGGAGAGGACCGGACGTTGGCGTTGGGCGAGAGGCTGGTACCGCGCCCGGTTGATAAACCTCTGTCTTAGCGGGAACCGGAATAGTGTTTCGCCAGTGCAATTGGAATTGAAACAGCACAGCAAAGAAAAAAAACAAGGTGCGCGGGAACGGCTGCAATTGCAAAAGCGATGTTACGTTTGCCCGCAACGAACCGGTAGAAACCCAGGTGAGTCAATACGATGGTCAGAATCAGGGCCAGCGGCAACAGGGCCACGGCATCCGGTGCCAGTGTGTAGCAGAGCACCGGTGGCACTACAGCCAAAATTAAAGGTATTGCCATATGGCTGCGGCCACTGGCAGTCAAGAACCAGCTACCTGCTGAGGCACCCAAAAGAAAGGCTGCCGCCGGTACCAGTGCGAGCGCGTGTCCGGTGAGTGGTAAAACAACCAACAACAGTCCGAGTAAACCCGCCAGGGCAGTTGCGATTCTCGCTTTGTAACCCAGGTTCAGATCGCTGTTCAGTTGCTGGCTCGACAGCAACAGTAACATCCACGGAACACCCCGCTGAAAAAGGTCTGTCTTGATCACACCACCTATGGTCCAGTGCTTCATGTGTGTAGCAAGTAATGTTTTCTCCAGGCGTATTCTGTATCCTGACTCGCGCATGCGCATACCGAATTCAATGTCTTCAATGCTGGGCCGTTCAAACTTTTCACTAAAGCCATTCATGCTGATAAAAACATCCCGATAGATTGCACCGCATCCTGTCCAGAAGGTCGTGGCCTCTTCGCTGCTGGTCTGGTGCACCCAGTGGTGCAGCAGGTTTCGGTATTGGGAAAGAAATGAAGGGTGATCAGGCTGGTCATCATAGCTGCCAAATACGGCGCTGATATCCGGCTCGGATTGCAGTGCTGTAACGGCTTGTTGGAGGGCATCGGGGTGAAGCATCACATCTGCATCGGTAAAGAAGAGGATATCTCCCTTTGCCTGGGCAGCACCCTGATTTCTGGCCCGGGCTGGACCGCCTTGATCCTCCATTTGGATCAGGTGCACCCCAAATTGCTCTTTTGCAGATTTTGCCATGCCATCAGTTGATCCATCATCGACCAGGATGCACTCAAATACCGGATAGGATGACGCGAAAATAGCTGCGAGACATTTTTCGAGCCCGCTACCGCCGTTAAAGACCGGAACAACAACCGAGACACGGGGCTTTGTATTGATAGGATCAGTCAAAATTTTTCAATTTTAATGGCATGAATTAGCAGTTCGCTCTTCAGGGTTCGTGACTATATATAATTTTCAAGGCAGAACCAACTTCCGGTCTTAAAATGTGAGATGTCAACTAAGGTGACATCAGAAAAATGTGCCATTTAAGTCGAGTGTGTGCACTGGTATTATTCTCCCCATTGGCGCATGTATCTGTCGACATGAATGACAGAAGAACCAAACGTCCTTCATTACCAGGAGCTGAATCCCTTGACTCAGGACAAATCAAAAATCAGGAAGTACTTATATTGTGTTTTGGCTTCCACCCTTCCAGTTATCGTTTTCCACTCGGATTCGGTTCACGCCCATGGATCTGAGGAAGTCACGCTGGAAGAGGTCGTGGTTGAAGGTCGCCGTCTGAATCTGACGGGCGAAGCACGAAGTGCCTCCGAAGGTGTCATTGGACAGGAGGACCTGGAGTTGCGTCCCCTGCTTCGTCCGGGCGATGTACTGGAATCTATCCCGGGGCTGATCATGACGCAGCACAGCGGCTCCGGTAAGTCGAACCAGATGTTTCTTCGCGGATTCAACCTGGATCATGGCACGGATTTTTCAACCCAGGTAGACGGCATGCCTGTTAACCTGCGCACCCATGGCCATGGCCAGGGTTATACCGACATCAACTTCTTGATTCCGGAACTGATCCGTACAATTGATTATGTCAAAGGCCCCTACCATGCAGAATTAGGAGATTTCTCGTCAACAGGCGGTGCCAGTATCCGGACGTTTAATCGCCTGGCGCAGGGTCAGTTAAGCCTTGGTGTTGGTGAAAACGGGTATGGCCGGGCCCTCGCCGCCGCCGGCACCGAGATGGGTGGTGGTTATTTACTGGGTGCATTGGAAGGACAAGTTTACGATGGGCCCTGGACCGATATCGATGAGGATCTCGAGAAAGTAAATGCCCTGTTGCGCTGGAGTCGCGAGCGTGAAACCAGCAGTTATGCGATCACCGCCATGTACTACGACGCTGACTGGAATTCCGCGGACCAGATTCCCGAGCGCGCCGTGGAGCAGGGTCTGATCGATCCGTTCGGTTCGCTGGACAAAACCCTGGGCGGAAAAACCCGGCGCGGCAGTTTATCGGGTTCGTTCAATTGGGAAGCAGGCAGGCACCGGAACGAAATCAATGCCTGGATTATCGACTACGACTTTAAGCTATGGTCCAACTTCACCTATCTGCTGGAAGACCCGGTGCAGGGTGATCAATTCGAACAGGTTGATGACCGAACGATTTATGGCGGTGACTGGAGCCTTAAATGGCTGGGAGAAATGGGTGGAGGACACCTGCACCACATGCTGGGCGCTCAATTTCGCTACGACGATATCGGAACCGTAGGGCTTTACAACACACGCGAGCGTGAGCGACTCGGCGTGGTACGGCAGGATAGCGTCGATGAAACCAGCGTTGGCCTGTATTACGAAATTGAATGGCGCATCAACGATCAGTGGCGGTCTGTTGTTGGTATACGTGGAGACTACTATTGGTTCGATGTTGACGCGAATCTCGATGAGAATTCCGGGTCTGAATCGGATGGTATTGTTAGTCCAAAAGCCAGCCTTATTTATACCGTTGACGAGGATTCCGAGGTTTATATCAGCGGTGGGTTCGGATTTCACTCTAACGACGCGCGGGGAACGACCATTTCGGTAGATCCAGTGACCGGCGAACCCGTGGAGCCAGTCGATCCACTGGTACGATCAAAAGGAGGCGAAATCGGTTTCCGGACTGTTTGGCTGGACACCTGGAACGCTTCCTTCGCGACCTGGTATTTGGAACTCGATTCAGAATTGTTGTTTGTGGGCGATGCCGGCAACACCGAAGCCAGCCGGCCCAGCGAACGTTGGGGGATTGAGTTCAACAACATCTGGCGCCTGACAGATATCTGGAGTATTGAGGCCGATTTTGCCTGGACCCATGCACAGTTCAGTGACTCAAGCCCCGATGGAAACGAGATTCCCGGGGCGCTGGACACCGTCATCACCGGAGCAGTGACGGCCACATGGCCAAGCGGGTGGTTCGGCTCGTTACGTTTGCGTTACTTCGGCCCCGCCCCGTTAATTGAGGACGGCAGCGTGGAATCGGATGGCTCGAATATGGCCAACTTGCTCGTGGGTTGGTCCAACGATCGATGGCGCCTGAGACTCGAAGTGCTCAATTTGTTCGACTCGAAAGATCATGATGTGGATTATTTCTATGCCTCACGCCTGTCCGGCGAGCCGGCAAGTGGGGTTGACGACATTCATTACCACATTTTTGAACCTCGCCAGGCCCGCATCTCGGCCAGTTTTTTATTTTGAGGCGTATGGGTCAGACTGACTAGCTCATGCGGTGCGAGGCCTTTGATAATGTTTTGGCCCGGGGTGTCCAGATAGAGCGCTCAGGAAAGTTGCGCTCGGGTATCTTCAACAGCAACGGCGTCATTGAGGATTCACTGCTGAGGCGCCACTATGGCATGGTTGTAGACGCGTGCACCAACCCACCGCCCGCTGCTGTGAAACCCGGCCCGTCAGGCACTGTCATTTTTGGCGGCTATCTGCGGTCGCACTATGGACATTTTCTGCTTGAAACACTCAGTACGGTCTGGGCTTTGCGTAAGCACCTCCGTCTACCTATTGTCTGGATTCCCCTGGATGGTGTGTCCCAATGGCTTGACTGGCAATTGGAGATCCTGGACCTCCTGGGCATTTCACGCCATCGACATATCTTGAACTGCGGTGATACTCACTACGAGCGCATGCTCGTGGCACAACCAGGCTACGAGGTCCAGCGGACATTCCACGCTGCCCAAGAGGCGGCACTGGGTCAGGTTGCACCGGCTCCGACTCTCGCAGGAAAACGGCTGTGGCTGTCACGGGGTGGCTCATCGGATTCTACCGGCGGTCTCGTGAACGAGGGCGCACTGGAAGCGCAGCTTGAGTCCCATGGCTGGAGCATCTTCATTCCAGGCGGACATACAGTCGCCCGCCAGCTCGAAGAGATTTCTTCAGCACAGATCGTCTCCGGGATCGCAGGCTCAGCGTTTCATTCGGTGTTGTTGTTGCACCACGTATCGGCCATCTTGATGCCGGTTTTCACTCGCATTCCTGAAAACGAAAATTTCGAGACCATTCGGCGTCGAAAGGGTTTCAAGCAGGTTCGTGTAGACATCCCACGCCCGGCACTGGAGATTGTCGAAAAAGGTAAGTGGCATGGAGCAGATACTGTTCGACTCCTTAAGCCAGAACTGCTTCTGGATCCTCTGCTACGAGCACAGCAACTCGTTGGCTGATCAAACAACCCCCTGCGTCTTCATGGCGTGATAAACAGCAGTATTTTCTGAAAAAACCTGATTGACTTACGAATAACCCAGGCTGTCCAGAACAGCCTTTACTCTTGGTTCAGCATTGATCATGTGCAACAAATCATGATCCATTCTTTGCTTGATCCTGGTCTGAACTTTTAGCGATTTAATGAATGGACTTGCGTCATCTTGCATATAAGCCCAGCCTTTCGATAGCCTCTCATATGTGTCAGTTCCATCAGTGCGTGAACTCTGGATAAACTTGAAAAGCCTTTTGGTTTCTTGCTTCGGCTGTGCTGTCAGGTCTTCATACCGAATGGTAGTTGCATTAGGTAAGTCTGGTAAACCTTTGGCAATCATGCCTTCGTAAGTAGGCAGCCAGTAGTCATACAACATCGATTTATAAGACCATCGACTCCAGAAGTCGGGTTCCAGTCTTTCTAACATTTTTCCTGTAGACACCAGTGTTTCGTATGGATGACGAATCAAAAGAATGATCCGGTAATCGCCAACTGGAGGAATCGAAGGGTAGTCCTTTTCACCTGGCCAGGAGGGTTTTTTAAACACCATGATTGGTTCATCAGCCAGGCTTTTCAGTTGCCAGCTATTAAAACGCCCATAGCGGTGAAAGGGCACCTCCGAAAGGTGTGATACGTCAGGTGCAACGGCCAACAAGGCTTTTATCAGTGTTGAGCCTGATCGTTGTGCAGATACCATAAATACATACCTTTTGCGCTGGAGGAGTCTACGTGGATGCGCCAGCGCAGAAATGGCGGAAGTTGGCTGTTTTATGATTTCCTCCTTAAGATAGTAACGTCAAAACCACCCTTTTCATTTGGCATCTTTTAACCGGGAGCTTAACAATGGCCATTCTATCAGGGACTATGCCATCCGCGTCTACTATTGCGCACCGGGTTTATGTGTCAAACTCAACTTATCAAACATCGGAAGATATGGAAAACAAGCTGGCCTTGACTCCCTGGGTTTGCCGGACTGTCTCTAAAATGAAATTTAGCCTCCATCGTTACACTAACAATCAGGTTGGCGGGATTCTCCCGGGTTCTATGATTGAAGCATGGGGTCGCCCATGAAAGTGCTGGGCGTTGGTCTTCACAAAACGGGGACAACAACCCTCGGAACCTGCCTGAAACACTTCGGCCTGAAACACCAGGCCTGGTCGCGCGAGGGGTTCGGAAAGTGGATTGATAATCGCCAGGAAGAATTGTTAGAGATCGCAGAACAATACGACAGTTTTGAAGATTTTCCATGGGCGTTGATGTATGCGGAATTTGACAGGAAGTTCCCGGGAACCAGGTTCATTCTGACGCGCAGGAAAGATGGAGAAACCTGGTTCCGTAGCGTTTGCAAACATTCGAAATGGACCGGACCCCATGAAGTCAACCTTCACGTATATGGAAATGAACTTCCCTATGGCCTGCAGGCGGAATATATCGCTGTGTATGAAAACTATATGAGAGAGGTTCGAACCTATTTCAAAGACCGCCCCGGGGATTTTCTTGAAGTATGCTGGGAAAAAGGCGATGGCTGGAATGAGATATGCAACTTCCTTGAATTCGATATTCCCGAGATACCGTTTCCACATTCCAACCCCAGCCCGGGATCCATTGACAGAATGTTGTTCCATTCAAAGAAACACGTTAATCAAGCCAGAGGCAAAGCGCACCGGCTTTGGAAATGGATACGAAATCGGCAAACCAGCAATACCGATAAGTGGTAGGCAATATGCTCAGAGAAATCGGTGAAAGGTTCACTCCCCAAGCGCTGAAGCGAATACTGCGGAAGTGGCTTTGGCCATGGCTCAGATATTCCCCTGAGCCGGTAATCCAGGTACGAACATACTATCCAGGGTGCCGCATCAGGATCACCAAACCGGGCGAAACCTGGCTGGTTGAAACAAGCAACGATGAGCCGGATAAAATCCCCTCCGAACTTATCAAAGACATCTTCGGCAAACTTCTTCAAAAACACATCGGACCTGACATAAACCTAAACCGTGGGTTCAGTTTTGACTTCGCGCTAGACTCGGTTTGCCTCGAAAGCTGGAGAGACATCCACAATGGTCGCATTGACCGGTTAATCAGGGACAATGCGGGTGAATATGAGTCTGAGAGAATTGGCGCATTCGGGTTTCTATTGGGAACAACGAAACCGGAACGACTCAAATACATAGAGATGACGAACAAGTCTCCTGACAAATTCGGGTTCATAGAGACGGAAAAGTACTCCCCCAACATGAAAAACTTTCTGTCCTTGTTGGACTACAAAAGAAAATTCAAATACGTCATAGATCTGCCCGGGCACACCTACAGCACCAAGTCATATTGGATGTTGTTTCTGAAGCGACCCATGTTTTATATCGAACCCAATCAAAAATTCGCATGGGAAAAACAACTAAAGCCGTGGGTTCATTATATTCCTGTGAAACGTGATTTTAGCGATTTGGAAAAACACTACGACTGGGCGCAGGGTAATCCAGAGAAAGTAGACTTGATCGCATCCAACCTCTACAAATTTGGCGTCAATCAAATGTCGCCGGAAAGGGTGCATGAAAACTTTCTACGTCATATCCGAAAATGCACCTCAAGTGCTGACAGGCGACAGGTCAAATGAGGTATTCAGTCAGGGATCTGTCGATGTTTTCATCCATCAACCCCTGCTTTTCCAGCGCCAATGGGCAATTCAGCAAATGTTGAAACAGATCAAAGAGCATGTTTCGCCATTGGTTTCCCGCCTCAATAACTCGATCAGTCCGTATAAGGAAAAAGTCTGGATAGTTGGCGATGGGCGCAGCGGCACAAACTGGCTCTCTTCAATTATTAATCATGATGGACAATCGAGACTCCTTTATGAGCCCATACACCCTGACAAGGTTGCTGCGATGCAGCGGCTTCACTTGTTTGAATACCAGCGGCCTGAGCAGGAAAACGCGGCACTTTACGCGCTGGTCAAATTGGTGATGACAGGTACGCTGAACGATTCGCGTGCCAATCACGCCAATAAACTAAAGCTTTACCCACGATTACTCGTCAAGGACATTTTTGCCCATCTGTTAGCTCGATGGACGACCAGTTCTTTTCCATCGGTCAAGCCCATCCTGATCATGAGACACCCGTTTGATGTTGCAGCGTCAAAAAGCCAAAGGCAAAACTGGTCTTGGATGACTGAGCCGGGTCTTTTCCTGCAGCAAACCGACCTTGTTGAGGATCATCTGAAGCCATTTGAGGATTTGATTAGAACCCCGCAGTCTTATTTTGAAAAACAAATCACTATCTGGGCAATCATTCACTACGTTTGGTTTCGCCAATTCAAAAAAGACGAGTGCCAGGTTGTGTTTTATGAGAACCTCTGCCGAAAACCAGAAATCGAAGTATCCCGACTGGGTGAATTTATCGGGCGCCCAGGCTGCAACGTTGAAGAGATGATCAAATATGCTGTTTCATCTGCAAAAAGCGGCCCTGCACTGGATCCATCAGAAGACCAACTCTGGCCGCAGTTCTCTGCCGAAGAAAAAAAGCGCGGCCATGAAATACTTGCCAGGTTTGGACTGGGTCATATTTACGGAGCTAGAAGGGCACCCCTGATTAACACCGACCTGATCTTTAAGAAATGATTGACCTTGTTATTGCCAGGGTTCCGGTGTCATTCAACATCTGCACGTTTGCGAATCATGCAAACTCTTTCAGATTCAGGCAAATAGGTCACCGAGGGAACACCCCTGCGCCAGAAACGCTTGCCGCTCCTGGAAGATAGGGACACTTTGGGAGCATGAAAACAGATTGATTCTATTGCCTTGGCCAGGTAGTCAGGGTCACTAAACGCATGGGGCTGTGGAAACGAACCATCGTCCCGGAATGACTTTAAAATTGCCCTGGTATTGATGACCTTGTCACAATAGCAGCGACCCGATCCTTCATCGCCTTTTCCGTTGGCCATCATGTCTTCGATGAAATAGATACCTCCGGGTTTCAGCCATTTGAAAAAGTAATCAAGGGAAACCTGTTGGTCATCGGGGCGATGGCTGCCGTCATCGAATATCAAATCAAAGCGTGGGCTGTCATTGGTGTTTGAAAATGCCTCAAGGTCAGATCTTCGCCCCTGGTGACCAACAAACGTTGTGATACGGTCATTATCCAGGTATGAACAGGCATTGATGTCCAAACCGAAAATCGTTGCATGGGGAAAGTAGTCATACCACATCTTGAGCGAGGCACCGCCCGAGTTCCGGCCGTGTACGATGGCCGAGTGCCAATTATTTCCAGTCACGCCCAGGCCAATTTCCAATAGGGTCAGTTTGTTCCCGCGTAGCGGGTGGAGATAGGCATCGTACACATCGGTGTAGTTGTGTACTGGCCAACGTTTGCTTGGCCCAGTCGTCCCCTTGTCACTCGCATGTTCATTGGCAAGATCAGTTAATGATTTATACATAATCAGTGTTCTTAAAATTGATTGGCATTCATTCTACCCTTTAATTTCCTGCTTCAGATGTTTTGCCAGAACCTGCACATTCGGCTGCTTCAGCATGGATGTGTGATTTCCCGGTATGGCATACACCTGCGCATTTTCAGGGAATAGGTTCTTCCAGCCGGTCAGTGGGTCTTTGACAATGCCGGGTGGCCGCTGGGTTGCCTTGAAAAAAACCAGGTGACCTTCATAGGGTTGCAGACCTTCATAAGTGGTGAGGTAACGTTCAAGGTTAATCCTGGTTGCTGGCATGTCTGCAGGCAGACGAGCAAAGCATGACTTCAAGATTTGCAGCGGTTCACCCTCGGTCTCCTCCAATTCATCTGAACTCTTTTGCATGCTGATGCCAGACTCAAGCAACAAGCCCTGCATAAACATAATGTAGGCGATACGCAGTCTGTTGGAATGATATCGCCACCTGGTAAATGCTAAAACGGCCCGGTTGACGAGACGGTCAATCAACGAGTGATACGGTGCTACCTCCTTCAGAAACCGGGGGGCCATGGCATGTTCCTTCTCTACACGCCTCATAAATTCTTCATGCTGTTCTTCATTAAACGTGGGTTGGCCTTGTGCGCTCCGGCGCAGACTAGCAGCTGAAGAAGCAGGCTTGGACAACATCGAGGTCAACCTGATGATGGCATTTTTTGCTTTTGATGCAAATACACACGCAACATAGGTTACGACCTGGCTCAATCTCGCAAAAGGTGGCAGCAGACGGGGGTAGGCCGGGCCATAAGAGTCAAGCAGCGCGAGCATGGCCACCTTATTGCCACGACCCTGTAAGTTCTGGGCAACACGCCATGCCAACATACCCGCTCCGGAAAGACCTGCCAACTGGTAAGGTCCATGCGGCTGCAGGGTCTTGATATGAGTCACCAGGGTTTCTATCAGCTCATCCGTTGGCGCTACATTTTCCGGGAACCTGAGCCCATAGACGGGTTGGTCAGGACCAAGTTCAGCGCATAAGGGTCCAAAACCCAGCATATCTACCTGCTCAAAGGGAATAAAGATGGGCACTTTGGTTCCTGCTGTGTTTACACCAACAATATTGGACCAAACGGAATCAGGTTGGTCGCTTTCAATCAAGGCAGTGATGTCAGCAATGGTTGGCGCGCGAAACAATGTGATGGGTGGTAGTCGTATCCCCAATTTTGTCTCAATCTGGTCAAACAGCATCATTGCCTGCAGCGACGTGCCACCCAACTCAAAAAAATCATCATTCAAGGTGATGTGTCTGGTTTTTAAAATCCCACTCCATATTTCCCATAGTTTTCGCTCAAGTACGGCTGCCACCAATTCATCTGGCTCACCGTCAGGTTTAGTCTCGCTATTCGGGTCGGTGTCGTGCGTGGGTACTCCGGCATCTGCAATGCCCTCAATCCGCATGTATTGGTTCAGCCAGGAAATGGGTTCTGATAGTGATGAAGGCAAAGCAAGCAGCAGATTTTTGCATTGGTGAAGCAGCAGCTCCATATCGTCATGCCTGAAATCATCTTTGCCATACCTGAGGTCCAACTGTAAATCTTCTCCGGGTACTGCAATCAACGTCAGGGCAAACTCGCTGATAATTCCCGAGTAAAAATCACTTACCTCCATTACCGGTGTCGATATGACAGAAGGCTGATTCTCCAGCACCAATAAACAGTCGTAGAGCGTGGATAGTTCAGGTCGAAGTGATTGAACATCCGCCATGCTGGCATGCGCATGCGGCAAAGCTGAAAAAAAGCGAGCCTGGACTGATGACAGCCACTCATGAATCGACTCGCCGGGTTTGAACTCCACACTCACCGGTATCAGATTGGTCAGCATGCCAACACGGTTTTCCATCTGCGGGAGATCAACTTGCCGGCCTGAAACAGTGGTACCAAAAACAACCGGCACTTCGCTCTCCCTGCCACGCAAAACAGTCGCAAACGCGGCTTGTAGCGCGGTACCAAGAGATAGGCCGGCTTGCCGAAGGGTAGCCTGTAGCGCTGCAAATTCCTCCTGCGATACAACTACCCGACAGAAACCGGGTTGTAAGTCGGGTTTGTCTTCTGCTTTTGACGCTTGAAAAGCCCCGGCGCAGAGCTGAATCTCAGGCGGGAGATACCCGTCCCAGAAATCCAGCGTCGCTTGTTTATCCTGACTTCCGATCCATCGCGTGTATTCACTCAATAAAGGCCCGGGTGTCGTTACTGACTCACCTTCAAGCATCAGGTCTGAATATATTTTGACCCAATCATTGACGACCACCACACATGACCAGCCATCCAACAGGACGTGACTTAAGGTCCAGATCACTTCGCAGGTGTCCGCTCGTGTCTGAAATAGCGCAATTCGGTAGGCAGGTGCAGTGGTCAGGTCAAGTTTCTGGTTTCGATCCTGTTTCAGAAATTCTGTGAGCGCATTGTCATTGTCTGAGTCGGAAATGGCATTGATCAGCCTAATATCGTTGGGGACCTGTTTGTGTATGACCTGTATCGGCTTTTTCACCGTCTCCCAATGGATAGAACTACGCAAAGACTGATGCTTCTGTACTACCTTGCCCCATGCGAGTTTGAGGTGTTCTAATGAAATGTTGCCACGAAAGGTACAGCGAAGCTGTAAAACGGAAGAGGCTGCATCAACTTGCAGGCTGTGCCACAAAAAGCTTTCCTGCATCGGAAGAAGCGCAACGATGTCCTCGATATTTTCCTTCTTCATTATATTCGTATACTCAGCTAAACGACTTTTCTTAGTGCAGGTTAAGCTTTCGTGTTGCTGTTAATTTTCACTCGTCGTTTGCCTGGCTAGCAGTGATTTGAGACGGTCCTGTTGCGACTTATCAAGGCTGGAAAAACGCTCAGGTTTAGCTGTGGGTACAGGGTTTTCCGGTTGCGGTGCCTGGTCAAGCAAGTTGGCAAACCTGATGAGCTCAGGCTCCCGAAACAGGTCTGCCGGTTCCGCTTTAAAACCCATTCGACGCAAGTCCATCACACAACGAATGGCCGACAGTGAGTCGCCACCGAGTTGGAAAAAATTGTCCTGCTGGTAAACCTGTTCAACCTCGGTGTATTGCTTCCAAAGCCCCGCCACAAGCTTTTCTGTAGCCGTTTTTGGTGGCTCAGATGACGCCGTGTCAGACGGTCGGCCCCGCATATTGAGCAATGTATGACGATCGACCTTGCCATGAGCATTCAGTGGCATGCTATCAAGATGGTTAAATTGTCGCGGCAGCATGTATTCGGGCAAACGCTCGCCAAGCCAGTTAGTCAATGCTTGCTGGTTCAATCGATCGGAACCGGTAAAGTAGACGTGTAAAACAGCACTGCCCGCCTGATAGGTTTTTGGTAGATAACCAACTTCCTTAAGTAGCGAATTAACATTTTCCAGATCGATGTCATCATTTAACTCATCAAGTACATCCTGTCTTTTCTTGTGACCTAACCTGACATCCCAGCTATAAGGCAGGGAATAATTGTGAAACCCCTTCTCAAGTTTGTGGACATGAATACCGGTATCATTAATCAGGCAATTCGTTGACCTGCCCGTGTCAGAAGGCCTGACCCAACCAACCCGCGACCTCAGGTACTCCATCATGTCGGAGAGTTCAACATGGCAATACCTGAAAAAGTCTACAATCGCAATTTTTGAGGCCAGCGTTCCATTGTTTGCCTCTTCAATACAGAGCAAAGTATTTGGAGCATCCTTGACTGCATGGTACTGAATGCGGGCAGCCTCTACCATGTCGTCGATCTTATCCGGCGGCAAAGAAAACTCAGAGAAAAGTTCGTTATTGAAACGTGTTTCAAACAGCTGACCGCGTGACAAACCGGTGAAAATATAATCAATGTCGTGGTCTGCGGCGAATTTCAGCGAAAGGTTGTAGATAGTTTTGAAGCAGCCATCACAAACATTTGAATAACGATCAAGGCTATCGGCAAAAATTGAATTCATATGCGGCGTGGTCGCATAATGATGCGCCACCCCCAGGGCTCCACAAACATAATCGATATTCTGTTTTGCCTGATCCGATATGTAACCATTATCCAGTGAAAAAGCATAGACTTTCAGACCGAGATCAACCAGTTTGCTGAGTGTAAAGGTACTGTCTTTTCCTCCACTGATAAGCACCAGGGCATCGTAATCACCGCGTCTTTGCTGCTTGATGGTTTTGATCAGCGCGGACAGGTCATCCATATCTCTAAAGTATTCATCCACCCGGGGCTTATTGGGTTTGTAACTGTTGCATAAATTGCAAATGCCCTTTTCATCGAACCGGGCTTCAGGATATTTTGATGACAAGCCACATTCCACGCAAAATGTCTCTTGTTGCTGATGCTCAGTAAGATCCTTACCCGCCGAAGCCATGACGACGCACTCATCGATATCCGGATGACTGAGCAATGCAGCCTCAATTTCACCCAGTTCTATACGGTGCCCATTGATTTTGAGTTGCCCATCGTTACGCCCGAGATAAACCAGCTCATTACGCTCTACCCGCACCCGGTCGCCGGTTCGGTACATCAGCGTGCCCGCGCTCCATGGGTTGGCAATGAACGCATTCGCGGTGGTTTCAGGGTCGTTCCAGTAGCCGCTGGCCAATGAAGGTCCACTAAGAAACAGATCGCCTGCCATGCCTTCGAACTGTGGTTGTAGCGACTCATTGAGAACATAGGCTGACATGCCATCGATGGGCAGGCCTATCGGTACCGAGCCTTGTTCCCTGTCTCCATTCCATTCCCTGACAATACAGCCCACAGTGGCTTCCGTCGGACCATATTCGTTGATAATGCGCACATCCTGATTGAACAGATCAGCTGTTTGCCTGGCAGTTTCCGATTTGAGATCTTCGCCACCCACAATGAGTTGCCTGATTTCCGGGTTTTCAGATTCACTGTTGATCAGTATCTTCAAGTGCGCAGGCGTCAGCTTGATGGTGTTTATTGATTTTTCGCGAATGACATCGAGCAGCAGCAACGCCTGGTTTTCAGCCGTCTGGGGAAAAACCCGCAGCGTACCACCACTGAGCCATGGCAGAAAAAGTGAGGTCACAGTCAGGTCAAATCCAATGGATGTGAATAGCGGCATAACCATTGGGCTTGAGGTCGCGTAGTATTTGCTCGCCCAGTTAAGGTAAGACATCAGTGAGCCATGGCTGACAACAACACCCTTTGGTTTCCCCGTGGACCCGGAGGTATATAGCAGATATGCGGGACTGGCAGGCTCGATGTCAACATCGCCCGACAAGCCGCCGGCTGGTGTCTTTAGCAGATGCTGCCGGCTTGAATCAAGCAGTGCATCAGCGGTAAGGGTCAACACGTCGGACGCAAGAGATGCATCTGCATCGGTGATCAGGCAAGCGACCCGGGCGTCATTGATGATTTCTTCAGCACGCAACTTTGGTTGGTCGCGGTCAATTGGCACATAGGTCGCACCTGTTCTGAGGATTCCCAATATCACGATCGGCAGATGCAGCGTACGCGACAGGTAAACCGCTACACGCTGGCCGCAACCAATATCATGATCTCTCAAGTGGCGTTCTATTGTTCCGGCATAATCATTGAGTTCCCGGTAGCTGATTGAAGTCTTCCCATCACTAAGGGCAACAGCATCAGGCATGCTTGCAGCGACGCCCGCCAGGCGGGCAGGCAACAGCATTTTATTGGCAGAATCGGCAGATACCCCGGGCCCCTCGAAAAACCATTTTTCATCGCGGGTCATAATGGACAAATCAGAGACGACTGTTTCCCGGCTTTCAAGGATGGCGTGATAAGTGGCCGCAAGATGTGAGCTTGCACGATCGATGAACGGCGGCACAAAAAATGCGTGGTTCAAGTCAAGCTCAATGTCAGGTGTGCCGGTCGCATTCCAGTCGGCCACATGCAGACGCACGGGGTGGGATAAATCCGAATGTCCGGGGTGATGCCAGGCAAATGTTGCGCCAGCATCCGCCGGAGAGGACTGTCTTGCTGTAATCAGGTTAAGAACACCATGCACCGCTACCGGCTCAAGCAGTGATGTGCAACCCGGCTTCGCACTCCTCAAGGCCTCAAACAGTTTGTCTCTGTTGCGTTGATAGACGGCCAAAACCGTATCGTCAGTGTTTACCGTGACTTTTACGCGGATCATTTCGATAAAGTTACCGGCAACATTCATCCACTGTTGAGAAAAACGTCCGAGTAAAGGCACCTCGATGACAAGCTCGGTGTCGCCGCTTGTCTTATGCAGAAAAATACTCAGCACCGTGAGATGGAAACAAAGCTGGAATAAGTTCTCACTAAGCTGCTGCAGTTCGCTGTCCTTTGAAAGGTCTCGCAGCCGGGTATGGTCATCGGCAGACAGGTTTACCAATTTACGGGTTGAAGCTGTTGCGAGACGCTCATTGATATGACCATAGAAGGACGGCAACGCGGTACCAAGGACTTGACCCTGCGTCTTTTGCGGCGATTCCTGTTTAAGATTTGATGTTTGAGAACCGGGTAGGGTGATAGCGTAGTCAAAAAAGTTTTGTTGATCATGACGCTGAAAGCGATGAGGGCTCATCAAGAGCTGGGTCCACCCTGTTACTTGCCACGTTAAAGGTCTGAATCAGTTCTTCCAAAATGAGGTTTGTCGACCAGGCATCAGCCACCAGGTGATGCATGTTCAAATAAACGATCATCTCATCCTGCCCATGGCGAACCACGGCTGCATCGGTCAACAATTTGTCCAGTTCGAACACTCGCTGCATTCGATGTCGAAATCCACGTTTTGAATGTTTCAGCAAATGCCCCGGACTGACTGTCCAGGTCAATCACCTCCATGCAAGATCTTGCATTGCCTGCTTTTTGAACAAACCCTGCTGAACCTGACTCAATGATGGTGGCGCCAAGTACCGGGTGCCGCTGCTGAACAGACTGCCATGCTTCACACATGGCTTTGACATCCTCATCGGAGAATGTACCGCCGGATAAGGTCGCGGTGATAACCTGGTTGAACAGCGGTTTGCCAGGCGTAATCAGGTGGCTTTTGAGCAAATGGCTTTGACTGGGTGTCAACGGGTATGTCGTCATGCTTACAATCCAAGCAGGCTCGCTATAATGTTGCGCTGGATATCAGAGGTTCCGGCATACAGGACACCACCCAGTGCATCACGTGTATCTCTGCCGCTGAAATGGTCTTCAATGTAAGAATATCCACCGTGAATTCTCATGCTGTCTATACTCGATGCCAGGAAATCCTCACTGATCGCGAGTTTCAGCATTGAAGACTCCAACCTGGCAGATTCCCCCTGATCCATTTTCCAGGCTGTTTTATACAATAACAGGCGAGCGTTTTCGAGCCGTACACGCATATCAGCCATGCGATGAGAGACGGCCTGAAAACCACCGATGGGCTGACCAAACTGTTTACGGTTTTTCGCATAATCGACAGTGTCTTCCAATTGACGATGCATACGACCGACCTGGCTGGCCAGAATGCAGGTTCGCTCAACCTCCAGCAACTGGTGCGCGATCGCTGCGCCAGCGCCTTCCGGGCCCATACGACGATTTTCTGCAACCACACAGCCATCCAGCTTAATGCGCCCCATCGGGGCACTATCCAACCCCAATTTTGGGACGGGACCAATCACTTCTGCCCCGGGTGAATCAAGTTCAACCAGGAACGCGGTGATTCCCCAGCGACCGGCTTTCTTATTGACGGTGGCAAACACGATACAAAAGTCAGCGACCGGGGCGAGTGTAATCATGAGTTTCTCACCACTGAGCAGGTAACCCTGATCCGTTTTCTCAGCAATCATATCGATGCTGTTTGAGTCGGACCCCGCTTCGGGTTCGGTCATAGCCGTTGCACCAATCAGATCTCCGCTGACACAGCCCGGTAAAAATTCGTCCTGTTGCGCTTGCGAACCATGTGCAAGTAGCGAGTGCTGAATGGTGCAACCCTGGCTCGCTAACGCAAAAGGTAAACCGTTATCATCACAGGCGTAACCAAAGCTTTCCAGCGCCATAACCATTGTCAGGAGACTGCCATGCGCCTTGCTGTTCCAGTGTTCCGGCATCCCGTAGGAAAACAGGCCTTGATCGGCGCAGGCCTTCCATAGTCCGCGGTCAAATTTTTCTGGATCAGGAGGTGACAGGAGCAGTGGGTTAATCTTTTTTTGGACGAATTCAACGGTCGATTCCCTAACTTTCTGTTGCGCTTCGTTGTACCCAAATTCCATACTAATTCTCCAGCTCATCAGGACTTGAGTATAATGGTTTTCTGCCCTGGTATTGTCACGTTAAATTTCAGATTGAGGTCCGTCTGTATGACGTACGTGTTGCAATGCACGGTTGAAACGAGTTAGCACAGTAGCGTAAATTACGCTGACCTTACTGGAACCCAGAATAACCAGTAAACTTCAAACATCTAATTTTACAGGAAAATTTTTATGAACAGGCTGAAGCTTTCATGCTACCCCGCCTGGGGAATGTTGTTTCTCATGCTGATCGGGAGCTTCTATACGCCCCTTGCCGAGGCCCATGCAGTACGTGAAAACTATGTCTGGGTTAACGTTGAAAAAGACCATGTCAGCGGCCGCTTTGAGATCAATAAAAAGGACATCGAAGAAAAGCTGGCACTTAACCTCGATGGGACCGGTGAAAATTCGCTCGATAGCGTGATTGCAACGGCTCCTGCTGTGCAGGCCTATCTGCGTGATAATTTCTCACTTTCGTTTAATGGTGAGGAAAAGAAATTACATTTCCTGGAAACCAATTTGTTCAACGAACAGGGTAGATTTATCCAGTACCACTACCGGGTCGACGGCGTACCTGAAGATGACCTGGTGTTTATCCGTAATACGATTTTCCTGAGCAAGGAGTTTCTGAAAAAGGACCCTTTACACCGTAGTCTCGTCCTCGTGGACCACAACGCATACCGGGGGCTGGATTTCGGTAATGAAAATACCGCTTTGGTATTTGGCCCTCACCTGCAGGAAGCAGAACTCAATGTTGCTGACCCTCCGGGGATTCTGGTCTGGAAAAACTTTTTCAAGCAGGGCCTTTTGCATATCTGGATTGGCTTCGATCACATGCTGTTCCTGTTTGTTTTATTACTGACAGCGGTGCTAGTGCAGCGCGGGAAGGTATGGGAACCTGCGCCGCGCTTTGCTGACGCATTCTTCAATACCGTGAAAATAGTCACCATATTCACGGTTTCACACTCCATCACGCTCGCTTTGGCTGTACTTGGCCTGGTCAATGTTCCAATAGCGCCAATAGAAGCGATCATCGCTTTATCAATCATGGTGGTCGCGCTTAACAATGTGTTTCACTTTTTTAAATCACATGCCTGGCTCGTTATTTTCGTCTTTGGCCTGGCGCATGGCTTAGGATTCGCCAGTGCTCTCGGTGACCTGCAGTTCAGAAATGTTGACCTTAAAAAGATCCTGATCATGTTTAATGTTGGCGTGGAAGCGGGTCAGATATTTATAATTTTCCTGGTGTTACCTGTATTGTTTTACCTCCGTAAATACCGGGGTTATCGAGAGGTCATCATGCCAGCGTTATCGTGGTTTGCCGTTGTCCTTTCAAGTTACTGGCTGGGGTCCCGAGTTGGCTGGTGGGGGTAATGTTCGATGGGCTTGACAATGCGTACCCGCTCACGCCTCTACAGCAGGGCATGCTTTATGAAGCTCTGAAAAGCCCCGACTCCAGTGTTTATATTGCATATATTGTCATTGACATCACTGGTGAACTCGACAGCGCATTGCTGAAGAACGCATGGCAGCATGCAGTTCAACAACACGAGACGCTCCGCACCCGGTTTTTATGGGAAGGGCTTGAGGAACCACTGCAGTTGGTTAACTCGTCCGTGGAATTGGATTGGGTAGAGTGCGATTCAAGCCAGGTAACATCATCACCATCAGAGTCTCCGCTGGAATACTGGTTAAACCATGAGCGTTCAAATCCCTTACCACTGACAGACACCCCTCCCATAAGATTTCGATTGCTTCATTTTTCCGATGAGCAAAGCACACTTATCTGGACAGTTCATCACCTGCTGGCGGATGACTGGTCAATTCCGTTGGTACTTCAATCCGTAGCAGATCACTACCATCGCAGTTTGACGTCGCCAGAGTCGGCCGAATTAAGTACCGGCCATCAGTTTCAGTTCGTATCATATGTGAACTGGTTGAGCAGTGAAGACCAGGCGCACCACAGAGAGTGGTGGGAGCGCAAACTGGAAGATGTTAAACCAACATCGATCAGGCCCGACTACACCAGCCCGGATTCAGACGCAGGGTCAGAAACAAGGCATCAACGGCATGTGGCTCAACTCGGTGAGAATCTGTCTCTGTCAATGGTTGAGATGTCACGTACCTTGGGGGTCACGCAGAGCTCAGTTCTACACGCAGCGTGGGCGCTGGTTATCGCACGCTTTTCGGGTCATGGGGCGGCCCTTTTTGGTACATCGGTGTCCGGGCGAACCTGTCCACTCTCCGGTATTGATACCGCGGTTGGTCTTTTTCTAAACACACTTCCAACCCATATTCATATTGATGCTAACCAGCGGCTTGATGACTTCATAAAAAGCGTTCAGAGCCAGCTATTTGAGCAACTGGCTCACGAACACGTGCCTTTAACAGACTTACAGAGATTGTTACCAGTAGGAGAAAACAGACTGGCGTTCGAGTCCCTGCTTGTCGTTGAAACCCGCGGCTCCGATTTTCAAGTCGATGTCAAGGACTCGACGGTTTCTTTTGGCAATATCCGGAGTACCAATGACAGTAATATTCCGTTGACGGTACTGGTGTTCCCGGGGACAACAACAGAGGTTCAGTTGGCTGGACTGGAGTCATACTTTGGTCAGGGAGCATTTGCAGCACTGAGTGATGAGTTTGTTGCTGTGCTGAGCGACCTTTGCCGACCCGGGGTCAATGATGTAGCCCGGTTACTGGAACTTCAATCGCAGCGTCTTGATTCTCTCTATCCCGCCGCGCTGTCAATTAACCAGCCAGCTTGTGCAAATGTTGCTGACTGGATCAGAAGTATGGCGCTTGAGAGGCCTGACGCAATTGCAATTATTGATGATGATGAGAAATACACCTATGCAAAATTGTTGTCAGTAGCGGAACAGCTTGCAACGGGTATTCATGAACAAGGTACGAAAAATACATTTGTAGGTGTGTGCCTCAAGCGCGGTTTTAACCAGGTTGCCGCAATCCTGGGTGTTTTATTAAGCGGTAAAGCCTATGTCCCTATCGACCCCAAATGGCCTGCGGCACGATGTGATGAAATGCTCAATATCGCAGATATCAACTTGTTGATATCCGATAGCAACACGGCAACCCCCATTTCGACGCCAAATCTATCGGTAATCCTTACGGATCAACTGGTCAACGAGGGTGATAGCCGGTTTACCGGGCAATCGGGAGTCCATGGTGATGACCCTGTCTACATGATATTCACATCCGGATCGACCGGTCGTCCAAAAGGCGTGGTGATTTCACATCAGAACTTGTTGTACTCAACTGCAGCCCGAACCGATTACTATCCTGAGAACCCGCAAAATTTCCTGCTGCTGTCATCGTTTGCGTTTGACAGTTCGGTGGCCGGCATATTCTGGACGCTTTGCACAGGTGGTTCACTGGTTTTGCCAGGCGCGGGGAAATCTCAAGATATACATGAATTAGAGTCTCAGATTTCACGGCACCAGGTGTCTCATACCCTGTGTCTGCCATCGATTTACTCACTGCTATTGCGTTACGCGGACCCAGACTCGCTCAAGAGCCTGAGGACGGTTATTGTAGCGGGAGAGGCATGTCCGCCGAATCTACCGGCGTTAAGCCATAAAGTACTGCCCGGCACCCGGCTTTACAATGAATATGGGCCCACAGAAGCCACGGTCTGGGCAACGGTTGCGGAGCTTCAACCTGCGGCAAACGAGACAGCTGCACAAGTACCGATCGGTCAACCCATTCCCGGCACTCGAATTAACATCATCAATGAGCATGGCGAAGTCTGTCCCCCGGGGCTAAGCGGGGAACTACTGGTGACAGGCCCCGGGGTCTCGCAAGGCTATTATGAAGACGAGCAGTTAACGCGTGCCAGGTTCTCTTCGCCACAACATGGATCCCTGGAGGCAACCGGGCTTCGTACCTACAAAACCGGCGACCTTGCGACGCTTGGGTATGATGGAGCACTGTACTTCCTGGGAAGGACAGATCACCAGTTAAAGATCAGGGGCCACAGAATTGAGGCCGGTGAGATCACATCCCGTATCGAACGGCATGCGGGTGTTCTCGAGGCGGCCTGTCTATTGCAGGATTTCACCGGTTCCGATGTGAGCATGGCATCCGATAAGCGGTTGGTGTGTTTTTACACCCTGCAGGCACAACCCGGGTTAGCGCTCGATGGTTGCCAGTTGATTGAGGATCCGGGTTTTGAAGACCTGATCGAGGATATCCGGGTATCAACAAGTCAACTGATCAAACAGGAGTTGCCTGCTCAATTCAAAGTATTCAGGTTTGTTGCAGTCAACCGCTTTCCGCGATTGCCAAACGGTAAAATCGACCTGAAAGGGTTTCCGTCAATATCAGACCTGGGTGTGGGTTCTCATGATAAATCGACTTCTTTTGAAGACACCGCGAACCCGGACAGTGTTGAAGCCAAATTGTGTCACCTTCTGGCCTCGTTACTTGGTGTACCGTCAATTCCGTCAGGCGAAAACTTTTTTACACTGGGAGGGGATTCCTTAACAGCCATCCGCTTTGTCGCCGCCGCCCGGGAACAGGGCTTGGCACTGACAGTACCGATGATCACTGAATACGCCAGCATGCGTGAACTGGCACATGCACCCGAGCTAAATGTCACTCCCGCACTGAAAAGAGACGCCATATCAGCATATGGTGAATCCCCGCTTTCACCTATTCAGCAGTGGTTCTTCAGCAACCGGCATTCACAACCATCCCACTGGAACATGGCGTTCGTGGTTGACATGAAGAGTGCTGTTTCGGTTAAGGACATAAGGCGGGCGATATTCTCACTAATTGAAGAATTTCCGGTTCTCGGCTCCAGTTTTGACAAGGGCCGGGAAGGCTATATGCAGTTCATTCCGAAAACCTCAAATGATCAGTCATTGGTGCAGAGCATTGCCCCGCCTGCCAATCGTTCCGGCTGGGTAGACTCATTGAGCGCTGTGCAGACTGATTTTGACCTGGGGTCGGGCATCGTCACCCGGTTTCTTGTGGCAGCCAATGAGGAGCAGGAGTGTTTGGCATTTGGTGCCGTGATCCATCACCTGGTAACCGATGCCCTATCCAATTGGTATATAGCCAAGCGAATTGTACAGTTGCTGGATACCAATCGGGACGTGACAAACAGAGGCGTTTCCACTGTATCTTTCCGCGAGTGGTCGATGCTGTTGCAGCAGGAATTTCCAGCTGGCGACAATCAGCAGACGCCAACTTCCCCGGCAACTGCGGGTTCGTGGATCGAAGACCGGGCAATCAGTCAATCACTGGAGATTTCCAGGACGCAATTGTCCGTGATCCGGCAATACTGCGAGCAACAATCCGTGGCCTTGCATGAGTATATTCTGTTCCTGTTAATGCGGAGTGGTCACTTCAAGTCTGAAACCCGGGTGGATGTTGAAACACACGGTCGGGATTTACTCGAATCGGTGATTGATGCCAGTGCGGCTGTTGGTTGGTTTACATCTTTTTTTCCTGTCAGTTTTTCGCCTTTCAACGATACTGACCTGCTTCGATTCAGGGATGATTTGCACCGGGCAAGGCGTGAGTCGGCCACGCAATTTGTGCGCGACCCGGTGAATTTCTTCAATCGCTCTGCAAGCCCGTCAGTACCCCTGCTTTACAATTACCTGGCAATGGATATTGCGGGTTCAGATCAGATGGAAGTTGAAGGGTTTATGTTTACACCGTTGACAGACACTTGTTTTCGCGACACTTCCAGCCTCCGGGGGCACCCGGTCGAACTAGTGGTGACAGACCACAATGAAGGACTGGCGTTGAATTGGCGTGTGGATGAAACCCTCGCCGAACAGATCGGACTGCATGACTGGATCGAGCGCTGTGATTCCATATTACGCGACCAGCTTGATGCACATCAGCACTCCATGAAGACAGACAGCAACACGGCGTTTCCTGACTCGGGCCTTGATGCCAGTGAGTTGTCTGATTTTCTGGACAGCCTGGATTGATACGGTGCCCAAACGCCCACGTATACTTCACATTGCTCACGGCCTGGGTAGTTACAACAACAGCCTGAGAGAACTTGCCCGGCGCATCAGCGCCACGGAATTTGAGCTTTGCGTGGCATCCCATAAAGACTTATCTGCAGTACTGGATGGATTAGATGTCCGCTTTGAATACCTGCAGGAAGACCGCATCATCGCCGATCGGCGTTTGCAGGAAATGGATGCCTTGCAGGGCATTGGACCGCTCAAACGTTTGGCGCAACTGGTCAAAATCAGCCGGGTATACCGTCAAAACTCGATCACCTTAACGGAAGTGACGGACCTGGTGACCGGGTGGAAACCGGACTTGCTGCTGATTGATATGGAGTGCCATGTTGCGATGATCCAGACCAGAAAACTTGGCATCCCCACAGTCCTGTGTAGTCGCTGGTTTTCGGTTTTCAGAACGGGTCTGGTACCACCCTTGCATACGGTGCTTGCGCCGCCTGAAAACTTCCTTCAGTCGTTGCGGGTGCGCTGGGCATGGACCCGTTTGATGCTTCGCAAATGGCGCTTGGACCTGCAGCAAAGATGTTCAAGGGGACGTTTCAGACCCATACGTTACGAGTCCAATGCCCGTGGCGAGCTAAAGGCTATTGCCGATTCCAAAGGGCTCTCACTCGGTGAAATTGCAGATACGACTCATTGGCTTATCCCCCATGTGTATCGTGATATTCCGGTGATGTCGCTGACAGCGCGGGAATTGGAGTTTGAGCAGGCCGATGACACCAGAATGCACTATGTGGGATCGATGGTATGCGCTGACAGGCACTATGAAAAATCTACGGCTTCTGATGTATTTCAAGCATGGGTCAAGCGACGGAAAAGCAGTGGGAATCCATTGGTTTATTGTTCCTATAGTACTTTCTGGAACACCGGCTCTGGAAATATCCAGCCACTGTTGGACCTGTTCGTCAGAAGACAGGATCTGGATATCGTCATAGGGTTGGGCGGGAAGACACAGACAATGCCGGTAGATGACCTGCCGGACAATATACTGGTGATGGACTTTGCGCCTCAGCTTGAAGTGCTGGATAAGGCCGCAGTTGCCATTACACATGGTGGGATTTCAACCATCAATGAAGCCCTGCACAAGGGTGTGCCGTTGATTGTCTGTAGTGCCGGTCATGTTGACCAAAATGGTTGCATGGCAAGGCTGGTGCACCACCGTGTGGGGCTGGCCGCAAGTTCTGACCCGATAAATGCTGCCGAGTTGGAACGCCTGATTGACGACCTGACAGGGGAGCAGGGGGTTGAGACCCGTACCCGGGTGGCTGAAATTCAAGCTTGCCTGAAACGCTATGACAAAAACCAGTCAGCCGTGACGCTTTTACGGAGGATACTTGACGACCAGTGATTCCAGGTCACTTATTGCTCTTTTAGCCTCAATTTACCCATCGAGGCGGGTGTCAAGGTACTGTTTGATCTGGTTGAGAGAACCAAAATGTTCAATCAGTACATCCTCGGCCGGAACAGAAATCTGGTATTCGTTTTCCAGCCAGGAGATCAAACGCATGACACTGACCGAATCCAACATGCCTGAAAGCAACAAATCCTGCTCCGGGACCAGCTCAAGTGAGGGGTCATTGAGAATGTCGGTCAAAATATGTTGGCGAATGTTTGCAATGCTCGACTTCATTGGGTTGGGTCCTGATGTAATTCGGCGTTTGATTAATTGTGTTTTCAGGCTTGATGACCGGCCATCCATTGCTCGGCGAGCAACTTGCGGTTGATCTTGCCACTACTATTGTGAGGCAATGTTGGTAACAGCTCAATATTTTCCGGCACGGCATACGGCGGAAGCTTTTTTCGGGCTAAACGTAATACATCAGCTTTATCGGCGACGGCTCCCTTGGCAAGCGTCACCGCCGCTATGATTTTAAGGCTATCGGATCCATCAGGGACCGTAAAAGCAGCTGCTTCAGAGACGTCGGAATGCCCCGTCAGCACGGATTCAACCTCATCCAGTTCAACACGATACCCCCGAACCTTTACCATTCGATCGATTCTGCCAATAAATTGTAAATTACCGTCCGCTTGTCGAACCACCCGATCACCAGTACGGTAGTAAACTGCTGGGAATGGTCCGAATGATTCCCTGAACAAATAGGCATTTTCATTCAAGTCAGGCCGGTTCCAGTAACCCACCATTAAGGTTGAACTGCGGATACACAATTCACCCTCTTGTCCCATCCCACAGTCTTCGTCATTGTCATCCACGATGATGTCAGCGGAGTTTCTGGAAACCACACCGATTGGGATCGGCTCATTGCTGCCGTCAGGAGGCAATGGCACGTCATAGCAGGTACACGATGGTGCCTCGGCAGGCCCGTAAACATTTGTGACTTTCACACCTTCAAGCGTCAGCATAAGTTGTCGAAGCTTCCCGGGGGGGTATGGTTCACCACCGTAGAGAATCCACCGGAGCGAACTCAGATCACGCTGCGCTACTGCACCTTTTTCGATCATGCTCATCAGGGTGTGAGGCACTGTGAAAACCACTGTGATGCGTTCAGACTCAATGGTTTTGGTCCAACTTGCTGGAAACCGCGTTACCGCCTCGGGTACCAGCACAACGGTTGCACCTGCCTGCGCCGTGGAAAAGAAATCGAATATGCTCAAATCAAAATGCAGCGGTGCATGACTTGCCACGCGGTCGCTCTGTTTCAAGCCGACATGATCAGCGCCCCAACGCGCATAGGTAATGCTGCCGGAATGCGTATGCATCATGCCTTTGGGTACACCGGTAGAGCCAGAGGTATACATGATGTATCCAAGTTCAAGGTCAATCATCGGCAGTTCAGGACAACGTGCCGGTTGCTGGGCAATGTCAGCCCAGGAGAGTCTTTTATGAACTGAATCGACATCAATACCGTAGACATTCAAATCATGCTTTTCAGCCAGAGAATTCAGAGTGTCGCTAAAAGCATCAGAACTGATGATGTGAGTAATTTCACAATCTTCAAGAATAAATGAAAGCCGGTCTGCCGGCATGAAAGGGTCAAGTGGAACAAAAATGCACCCGGCCTTCAAAATACCGTAAATCGCAACACCCAAATCCAGGCCCTTGTACATGTATATGCCAACCCGGTCCTGTCGTTGTGCTCCGTTGTCTATCAGGGCCTGAGCCAGTTGGTTGCTGCGTTGATTCAATGCACCATAGCTCAGTTCATGCCCCTGATATGACATGGCCGGGTGCTCAGGTGTTTTGTTTGCGTAGTACTCCAGTGGAGACTGGATGAGAAAACCGATCATTGACGATATCTTTTGCTGTCCGAATGCGGATAGGATACTTGATACACGTGGCCGCACATAAGTGTTTTCCCCGAATAAACAGCGTTAGCACATGGAGAGAGGTTTTCCAGCCGATGTTCTCCAGTCCCCATCACCAGGTTCTGCCTACTCTGCCGGGGTATTAGAACCAACGTTACCTTCAAAAAGATCAAGACCCGTATGTTGACGCACCGCCAAGTCAACTTTCTCGAACACCCGCTCGGGACTGAACCGTCGCGAATGCTCTGAGGCCAGTGATGCCAGGTGGTTGTACTGTGCTTCATCGTCCAATGATTCAATTGCACCTATCCAGTCGCTTTTACTGGCCGCACGGGGCAACAGGATTCCGCCGGCACCAACGGCTTCAGGCAGTCCGCCTGTCGCGGTTGCAATCGTCGGGATTTGATATCTGCCTGCTTCAACTGCAACCCGGCCAAACGGTTCAGCCCAGTGACTGGGCATGATAATCAAGCGCGTTCTGCGGTAGTGCTCGCTCATGTCATTTGTCCACCCGGCAAGCTCAATATTATCAAGTCGGGCCGCCTGGGCCAGGAGTTCACTGCTGGCGCGATTTCCGGTCACGAATAAGAACTGACGATGAGGCATTGCGCCCGCCAGCTTGAGCGCCAGTTCGCCCCCTTTCCAGGGGTCCAGCCCTACCAGGGTGATAAACGCCCGTGATGATGGCACTGATTGCCCGCTTGGTTCATCTGCTTCAATCAGGGGCGGGATATTGACGCTTTCAAGATGACGTTTTCGAAGTAATTCATCCCGCATATAATTCGAATTGCTGATGATCAGGTCCGCTCGCTGCAACAGTGGCTGAAATTTTCGAAACCGTTTGTAAGTCAAAGCCGATAGCACCGCTCTTCGCCAACGAACAGGGTTTGGGTCCCAGCAGCCAAAGCACAATGGACTTCGAATAAACATGACCAGGCGGGTATCTTTATCCAGGTCACCGGCATGCAGAAAGCCAGGTTGTTGCAGCAGAACAAGCCGGGGTTGAAACCGGGTCAGGTGGTTACAGATGATCTCTCGAAACCTGGCCTCCCTCTCAGTGTGCCCAGACTGCAGAAATACCCCTTCAGCAGCGGGTAGCGCGTAATTGAAAACATCGATTTCCTTGCAACTTGATTCCCGGGAGTCCACAGAGGCAGCACCGACGACTCGAACGTCATGATGGACTGCCAGTTTTCGCAGCATAGCCGATGCCGAAAGCTCTCCGCCTCCTCCCGGTTCCGCCAGGCTCTGGCCGGCATAAAGAATTCTCAAACTGTTCAACCTGCTTAACTTAATGGGTGTCAATTGCGGTCAGGAACCTGTCCTCTGCCGCCCGCTGCCTTGCGTGGCAGCCTCAAGCATTACCGACATGGTCTGCTCCGCTGCCCGGCGCCAGGAATAACGACGAACCCTGTCCAGACCACGCTGTCGCAATCTCTTCCGTAATTCCTCAGACTGCAATAATCGGTCGAGTGTTGAAGCCAGGTCATCAAGGTTTTCGGGATCAAAAACCAACCCGGCATTTCCAACCAACTCCTTCAGGGCACCAATATGACTAACAGCAACCGGCGTACCACAGGCCATTGCCTCGATCACGGGAAGGCCAAACCCTTCATCAAAGGAGGGCAGCACCAGCAGTTTAGCAGCATTATAAAGTGCCACCAAATCATCATCGGGGACAAAACCGGTAAAAACCACACGATCAGAAAGACCAAGACGAGCAACGGTTTCACGCAACTCCTGACCACAAATCAGGTAGCTGTCACGCTTCTCATCACCGACAATAACCAATTGGGCATTCGACTCAAGCCGGGTCATGGCATGCACCAGACCATCAAGATTTTTGTGCGGGGAAATGCCCCCCACATAGAGAACAATCGGCAGCCCCGAGGTGATGCTGTAACGGTCAGTCACTTGTTCAATGGCTTGATTGTCATTCAACGGGGCGAAGCCCGGTGCTGCAGCCTCGTCGATTCGCTCGATGCTCGAGACAGGCAAACCAAAGGCCTGCGATACGTCGTTTCGCGCCTGTTCAGATGGACAAATAATCTTGTCAGCCTGCCTTCGTGCCAACCAGAGTTTTATTTTCCAGCGCCACTGAGCCGCCAGGTTACTAAAAAACCATTCGGGTTTTGCTTCGGTCATTGCATCATGAATACAGATGACCATGGGGGTTTTATCCAGGATTGGAAAGAAGGTATAAGGTGCTGGAAAGAAAAATACATCGGCATCTTGAGCACTTACTGCCCGCCCGAACCGCAACATATCTGTCAACCCCCTGGCGCCGGTGCTTGACGCTGCCTGGATCGGTTGCTCCTTCGTTTTAACAGCTACGACCGTGGCCTTCGCAGGAAACTTGCAGCGGCCTGCAGAGAGCGCATCGGTGAGCAGGATAAACTCATGCTGATCACCAAAATCCTTAACCAACGCCGTGATCAATTCACGCGAGAACCTTCCAAAACCCCGCCTGTTTTCCCAGCATGATGCATCAATCATTATTCGCATATTAGTGCTTGATGAGAAACTTTTGTCTCATCCCTCCGCTGCCTCTTTAGCCCGGTGCTGGCGCAGACCTTTTATAAATCCGGCCGTCCATGCACAACTCATGACGAGGGTGACGGGTGAATATAAGAGGTATTGGACAAACTTCCTGAACCCAAGCTTGAACAGGACACTTGAGCCCACCCAGGGCAGGATCACCAGAGGTGCCGGCAGTGCGACAAACGGAACCCGGCTCAGCCGCGATATCAGCAATGGATTTGAAACTGCCCTGTATTGAGAGGCGGCCACACCAATTTTTCTTTGATAGTCAAAAACACGCTTGAATCCAGTCCGGTTCAAGTGAGAAACGGCTACTGATGGCACCATCATCAAATTCGCGCCCTGACTTTTTAATCGGTGGCTCATAAGGAAGTCATCACCCAGACTGACATCCGAATACTGGAAACCCTGAAGCACTTTACGTCGAAAGCCTGACGTTCCACCAAGTAGCCAGTCGGTTGTCACCGGGACACCGTCATGTGGCAGAAAACGAAAAAATTCCATGTAGTAACCAATCGTTCCTGAAACACTATCCGGTGTCCCATTGGCGATTGCACTACAAACTGCATCAGCACCACCGCTTGTTAACTGCTCAGTCATCGTTTGAACCCAGTTTGATGGAACGATGCAATCGGAATCAGTGAATAGCACGATATCAGAGGACGTGGATTTCAACCCAACGTTCCTTGCTGCTCCGCAGGAATGGCGTTCAGTCAAGTGAATGAGTCTCACGTTTGGAAAACGGGACCTCACCAGGTTCGGGGTCTCATCAACAGAGCTGTCTACCACGATGACTTCGGTTTTAAACGAGGTTTTCTGGATCTGAAGAGATTCAAGGCATTTTTCGATCGTCGCAGCGCTGTTGAAACAAGGTACGATTACCGAGACGCTTACATCTCCTTGCTGTTGGGTGATCGCACTCAAAATAAAAAGCGAAACGAAGCGTGGTGTTTGACAAGGCTTGATTGATAGAAATCGACGCTCAACATGTAAGATCTGACCACAGTTTTCGGGAATACCAAAGTTTAATTACTTTCGCTTCAAAGCGCGAAGATTGAGTCTGATGTTTGAGAGTCATCCTGTCAATTGCAGACCATTATTCGTCACCCTGACAATGTGAAAAGTGGGGGACGATTCATAATGTGGGTCGGGCCAAAAAATTAATCGTCTATCGAGGCGTCATGAATAGCCTTTCGGGTTTTTACGTTGCCATCTCCAGGCATCTTCACACATGCGATTGAGACCCAAACCGGGTTTCCATTTTAAATCCAGCTCCGCCAGTTGGGGGTTTGCATAGACAGACGCAGCATCTCCCGGTCTGCGATCTACAATTCTGTACGGTACATTTTGTCCGGTTGAGGCTTCGAAGCTGTGAATGATTTCTAATACCGTATGCCCCTGCCCGGTGCCAAGATTGTGAACAATGACGCCGGGGTTTTCTGAAAGTTTTTCAAGCGCCTTAAGATGACCTTTAGCCACGTCAACCACGTGGATGTAATCCCGAACACAAGTTCCATCCCTGGTAGGGTAATCACCGCCAAACACGGATAGCTCCTTACGTTCACCCACTGCAACCTGGGTCATGTATGGCATCAGGTTGGTTGGAGTGCCTCTTGGATCTTCACCAATTTCACCACTTTGGTGTGCACCGACTGGATTAAAGTAGCGAAGAATGGATATGTTCCATGACGGGTCAGATATCTGTAAGTCTTTGAGCATTCGCTCAATGATAAGCTTTGTTTTCCCATACGGATTAACAGCGCCAAGTGGACTACCTTCACTGATCGGTAAACTCTTCGGTGCACCGTATACAGTACAACTTGAGCTAAAAACGATATTTTTAATACCGTTATCGACCATGACTTCCAGAAGTGTGGCTGTTCCAAGAACATTGTTCTTATAGTAATCAAGAGGGTTTACCACAGATTCACCAACGGCCTTAAGCCCGGCAAAATGAATGACTGTGTCGGGTTGATGGTCGGCAAAAATCTGACCCAGCTGGACTTTGTCCAACAGATCGCACTGAATGAAGGTCAGCGTCTTACCAGTAATTGTTTGCACTCGATTGAGGGATTCTTTACTGCTGTTGCTCAGGTTATCTACTGCCACCACGTCGTAACCGCCTTCCAGCAATTCCAGGCACGTGTGCGAACCTATGTAGCCTGCTCCACCAGTAACGAGTGCTTTTTGTTTAGTTTTTATATTTTTTGCCAATGTCGGGTTCGTTCTATACCGAGTGATAAGGTCATTATGTACCAATCTGAATGAGAGGGCTGCGAGTGAGGGTTTATTTAAATGACGCTATCGCCAGATCGCAGCAAAGTTCTCGCCTGATGACAGTGTGCAGGTATGAATGTTGCTGTGCCCATCGACAGACTGCTGCAGGAACTGCGGCCAACTTTCAGGACTCCAAAAATTGACATGGCCCCAGTATGCAGAACCATCTTTCCGCATCTGCGATTCTGCAAGGGGAGACCTGGACACCAATGTATCTCATTGTGAGAGCAATGGGTGTCCTGACTTATCTGGCTGACTTATCTGCCCTGCCGTTTCGGGTCATTGACAGGTGCTTCGTGTATACTTCCGGTCTGCAGAAATTGTCACACTCACCAAATGGCTCATATGGCTAAAATACGAATTTTTGAATGCCTAAGCCCTTGATGTTGAGTGTTTTTCAAGGTATTTATAGAATTTAAAAAAGTTTCAACTTTGTGTTAAAAACCACTATGACCAACTATTTCATAAAAGCAGGATATAAAACAAACATAACGAAGGAAGGCGAAGTAACACAGAAGTACACAGGGCCCCCGTTAGATAAAACCTGGCAAATTTCCGTGTATAAACAGGTTGGGAAATTACTTTCCGGTTTTCGGAGTAGAAAGACGCTCGAGTTAGGTTCTGGATCAGGATACAAACTCATGAAGTTTATTTATCCTATAAGTAAAAATGTCTCAGGGATTGATTATCCTCATAGCGTTGAGTATTGCAAAAAAAATTACCCTAATGGAAACTGGATTTCGGAAGATTTTGACAATTATTCTTCAGATCATGCTGACAAATATGACTTAATTCTATCGGTAGATGTCATCGAGCACTTGGTCTCCCCAGAAAAACTGATTGATAAAATCAAATACCACGCATCCTCAGAAACTACGATTATCATATCCACACCTGAACGAGATAAACTCCGTGGACCTGACACCATGGGACCTCCTCCTAACAAAATGCATGTTCGTGAATGGAATGAAACTGAGTTGAAAGCCTTCTTAGAAGATCAAGGGCTAAAAGTGATAGAACAACAAATCCTACCCGCAAAAATCAGGTCCCTTAGGGAGACATTTTACGACTTCAGAAGAGGTTACGATCACAAAACTTGCCAAATGGCCATATGCAAATTGGCAAATTAGGAATTATGGGGTCAGAGTAAAGGGACAGAGTAAACCTAAAGGCCCCATTGATTTACTTTGACCCTTTACTCTAACCCCATTGTTTCACCTACTAAATTGCATGGACGATAGTTTTGCATTGTTTAAGTGGCAAAATTCATCTAGTCAATATAAGGAAGTTTCATGCGAGTTATCGCGGTAATCGGGATTAGAAATGAAATTGCATACCTTGCAAACCTTCTTCAGCATTTAATCGACAATGGTGTTGACTATGCGATCATTGATAATGATTCTAGTGACGGTAGTGCTGAACTTGCGAATAGTCTTAGGTTTAAGGGAAATTTGGTTGCATATGAAAGACTCCCGTACGAGGGTTTCTATGATTGGGAAGCAATTCTCAAAGCAAAAGAAAGGTTATATCGACAAGTGGATGCTGATTGGCTGATTCACCATGATGCTGATGAAATCATGCATTCTTACCAACCTCGAGAAACAATATCTGAGGCAATATCCAGAATCTCAACCTCAGGTGCCAATGTTGTTAATTTTGACGAATTCGTGTTCGTACCGATCGACCATAGTTATCAACCGGAGTGCGGTGGGCAACAACGACTAAAATACTATTATTTTTTTGAATCTAGGCCTTTACGGCTTATGCGAGCCTGGCACGCCTCTCTACCCGTTAGCAATGTTGATACTGGAGGGCATAAATTATCTGGTCATGATATTGTGGTCTCTGAAGAGTCAATGGCGCTTCGACACTATATGTTTAAGAATCAGCAGCATGCATACACAAAATACAATACGCGCACGTATAGCAAAAAAGAACTTGCTCGAGGATGGCATGGTAATCGCGTAGGGTTCTCAGAGCTCAACTACACTTTCCCCCAGCCTTCCTTATTACAATGTCTTGTTGATCCATCAGACCGAAATCTTGATCGTCAAAGCCCGAAACGTCATCATTACTGGGATTGGAATCGGCAACCGCCTTCGATATGGAAACGCGCCACGAGTGCTTTACTGCACCGGTTTCGTCTGAGATAAGATCCGTCATAATGATCCGAAAAAGGATTGTAATTCATGCTGGTCTTCCTAAAACTGGCACCTCAGCGTTACAAGGGCTTTTGTTTTCGAGCATGGAGTTGTTGAGGAAAAACGGAATTCTCTATCCGGATCTTTTTGATTCTCGCAATGCCCCCTATCATCGATTCTTTATAAGAGAACTGAGAGACAATGGTGCAATGCCTCAATTCAGGGCGATTGTAAAAATAGTAGAACAAAATGACATACACACAATCGTTATATCAATAGAAGGTATTACAGCTCACATCGGTTCAATTCGCACCAATGTTTCAAGGGTGCTTGAAGATATCTGTACTCATTGGGATATCCAGATAGTGAGTGTACTTCGCGCACCTGAGCCCTGGCTGATTTCTATGTATAAACAGTGTGTCATTAATCCACCAGTTAAAAGAAATGCTAGTCTGCTTGAAACCCAATATGCAACTGACCTGACTCATCGTTCCTGCGGGCGCGGGTATATTTACAAGCCGCTATCGCCAAATCGCAGCAAAGTTCTCGCCTGATGTCAGCGTGCATGTATGGATGTTGCTGTGCCCATCGACAGACTGCTGCAGGAACTGCGGCCAACTTTCAGGGCTCCAAAAATTGACATGGCCCCAGAATGCAGAACCATCTTCCCGCATTGCCAGGCGTATGTTGGTCCTGCCGCCCGTCAGGAACGGTGAGAATAAGAACACCGGTTTCAGACAGGCACTGAAGCATTGATGTCAGGGCTGCAGTCGGGTTAGTCATATGCTCAAGCACTTCCGTGCAAAAAATAATGTCAAACTTTTCCTCAACTGCCTCTAATGGTGAATCATGAATCGTGCCGCCGGGGCAAAACATACGGGCCAGTTTATTCGTTTCGGTAGACGTATCAAAACCTGTCAATCCAGACGGGCTTGATGTTTTCTCGATCAAATGTAGTAAGTAACCTGTCCCGCACCCCACATCTGCAATTCTGCGGTTGGTTAAGGCGATGTCCAGGTTGTTGGTTATATCCAGTAACTCATGAAAAAACGAGATCCGGTAATCAGAAAGGTAAGCCCTGAGTTCCTTGAAATTTGACAAGGAGCTTCCATGTGGCTGAGTTTCAGCGAATTTGCGGAGGGTTTGGTTTACGGTTGATCGCTCACTGCTTGATACGCTTGTGGAGAATAACTTTGAACGGGGTACACGTCGAACTTCAAGACCCACGACCCTTAGTACTTTTGTCAGTAAATTCTTCATCAGCAAGTCATTTTGTTTTGTGTCTACGGGTTTTACCGGTGGAGGTCATTCATAAGAAGATGAAACACGCTTGAGTATAGGGCATATACAGACCAGATCACCGCAATTCCAAATGTATTAAACGCCTTAGGATATGTTAGATCTTTTTAATCGATTTCAAGATCATCAGGAAGTGATGTAACGGTGTACACGATGGTAGTCTCTGATTCGTCTTACCGCTCATAGAGTAAAAAGAGTCCTGCGATAATTAATCATTGGCCACTCGACCGTATAAAACTTATCACTTCTCGTGGTAATGTACCTAGTATAATGTTGAGGGTTTTTGATTCGTTAAAATAAGGGGTTTGAATGATCAGTTTCATAATTATGGTGGTCAGATATTGTGAGGGCATTCAATCAGGTGACGCGATCGAATCGTTGGCATATATGTTGACTCTTGCATCGCCTCAGAAACCGTTATAGACCTTTAATTTCATTCTTCAACCGATGCATTGCACTTCTGATAGCTCCTTCTAAGTGGGATTTTTTCAAGCTTGCTCACGCATAGTGCATTGCTTGAACGTTTAGCAACCGATACCCCATTACCCCCCCTCTTTGAATTCCAGTTCAGCTTTTCAATAGGATACTTAAATTGGGTAAGCATTAAGAGTACCACTTTTTTCTTGCCCTTTAAATATCAGGTCACCATCATGAAATTGCTTTGCGAAATTTGTGTATTCGCAAATCCGCTTGCCACAAAGAAAGATTCTGTTCTTATTTTGATATATGGGTGTTCTGAATGGTCATAGGCCTGTGGTATTAAAATAATGGAAAAAGCGAGTAAGGCTGCAAGTATTACCATGCGAACATCCCACGTTTTCCTGTTCGGTTCGGTTAGAAACGTTAGAAAATAGACGGAATTAATAGTCGCAAATGGCAGAAAAGGCGACAGGTATCTTGGCAATAATCCTTGTATAGGAGTGATCGGGTCGATACTTACAACTGCAAAACTGACAAAAAGTGCAAAACACAATCCAACCAGGTAAGCACAGGAAATGAAAGCAGGCAGGGTGCGGCTTTTTTTCAAACTGATAAATACCACGCCACTAATGAAAAAAGTCGCTGATAAGGCAATATCAAGGAGAGGAAGCTGGAACCACCTTGTAAATAGGTGTCAGAAAGGACGACAGTATAGCCTGCCGTTATAAGGTTCATCAGGTGTACTAAATGCACCAACAGCAGTCCTCAAGATGAGAACCAAAGATTAGTGCCTCTACCCGTCCAAAAGTCAGATTCCATCCGGAAAGGTAATTAAAAAACAGGCATTCGATTAATAGAAGGCATAACAGCGTACCTGCAAATAAGAACGAAGATTTCCATGAGCGTTGAATAAGCGCCAGCCAAAGAAACCCTCCGGCAGCAAACTTATGTAAGTTGCTTGTGCGCCATATGCAAAGAAGAACAACGCTGCAGCAATAACTAAAGCAAAGCGGTTTCTTTTTGAATAAGTTGCAAGAACATAACACGCTGAAATAGCAAAAAAGATACTAGGTCCCGCAGTCATGAGTTGACTGGAGTTTCTAAAAGACATTGGGTCTACGAAAATCAATACACCTAACAATATTTTCTGGCTTGTATTTAGGTGATCCTTCAACGCATATAATATGATGACGAAAGAAAGTGCAAACCCCAGTAATGGCAATATGTAATAAGCTTCGTATCTTGTGCCGACGATCCAGGTGATCACGACCTGAGGTATTGCAATACTCCACCGCATAGTGTGATGATTTTGCAGAAGTATCGCCCAGTCCCCGGTGCGGGCAATCTCCGCTGCAGCGTAAAATTTCCTGACGGCATCCCCAGCGACTTCTATGGGTATGGTCCAGATGCTACGCAATAGAAACATGATGACAACGGATGTCACCAAGAGAATCAAGGTTTTGGTATAGGACGTATTTTGAAAAACTTGCGGGTTCAATCTGGAATTATTCAAAGTCGAAAAGCCCTGTCAATTTACGCCGAACAAATTATAAGTCATTTTTTACCAGGCAAAGGTTCGGTTTTATTACGATTTTACTTCCTTGATTGAAAATGCATACAGAAATGCTCATGAATCAATGTGCGATTATTGTTTTGCCATCAGGCGGGACAAAGGGCTTTCACCACACCTATAATCTACCATTTCAAATGGGTGCACTAATGAAGGTACGACATCTGATCCGCACACACTGCACACAGCTCCAGAGCGCACTACCCCGGACCCTTCAAACGGGTCGGGCTGACTAGCTGATGCGGTGTACAGCCTTCAGCGATGTTTTGGCCAGGGACGTCCTTGTTGAGCGTTCAGGTCGGTTGCGCTCCGGTATCTTCAACGGCGACGGTTGGTAATCGAGGATTCACTGCTCAGGCGCCACTATGGCGCTTATATCGACGCACGCACTGACCCTCCACAAGGCACTGTGAATCGCGGTCCTTCAGGCCCTGTCATTTTTGGCGGCTACCTGCGATCGCATTTCGGTCACTTTCTGCTGGATATACTCAACGCAGTGTGTCCATTGCCTGAACATCCCGTCTTACCAATAGCCTGAATACCTTGGGTGGTGAAAGCCAATGCTTCCGGGTGGCAACTTGAAATCTGTACTGCTGGTATGTGCGAAGACAAAATCACATCTTCAAAAGCGGCGAACACACTACGAGAGCATATTCGTGGCACACCTGGTTACGAGATCCAGCGGATCTTTCACAGTCGTCAGGAAGAGAGGATTAGCTCAGGTTATTCCTGCTCCTACCTTCATGGGTATGCGGGTTATGGCTGTCACGAAGTGGCCGGTCGGGTCGCGAGGGCGAATTGGTTAACGAAGGCGAACTCGAAACACAGCTCGAGGCTCATGGCTGGTGTATTTTCGTTCCAGAGGGGCAAACAATCGCACGGCAGCTTGAAGAAATCTCCTCGGCCCAGATAGTCTCGGGGATCGCTGGCTCCGCATTTCATTCGGTGATGCTGTTGCGCCACGTGCCGGCCATCCTGATGCCGGTCTTCACTCGCATTCCGAAAAACGAGAACTTTGAGACCATTCGGCGTCGTAAGGGGTTCGAGCAGATTCGGGTAGACGTACCGCGCTCGGCACTGAAAGTGATCGAAAAGGGAAAATGGCACGGAGCAGATACTTTCCGGCTTCTTGAATCCATCGTTGGTTTTAGAGTCACTGCTACGAGTACAAGAGCTTTTGGGATGCTCGAATGTAACAGTGCCGCTGCGTTTATGATATTTACTCTATCACCATGGGGCGGCATTATTCAGAAAGACCGGACCCAAATTTATAATAGGAAGTCGGGAGGTTGATCATGGCCGATGCCATCATCATTTTAGGAATGCATCGCAGTGGGACCAGTTGTTTGACTGGCTGTTTACGTAATTTTGGTCTTGAGCTTGGGCTTGTATCGGATTACAACATGTACAATAAAAAGGGTAATCAAGAAAACAAAGAAGTCTTTAGACTCAATGAAGCCGTTCTGAAGTTCAATGGTGGTTCCTGGTATGAACCACCTCTCAAAGCACTAAAGTTTAATGACGAGCTTGAAGCTCGCAAAGCTGAATTATTGGACAGCTATAAGTCCTTACCCAAACCCTGGGGAATCAAAGATCCAAGAATGTTACTGACCTATCCGTTTTGGGAAAATCAACTGCCTGCACATTCATTGATAGGCACATTCAGACACCCAAAGGCTGTGGCACGTTCTTTGGCTGCCAGAAAAAGTTTGAGAATACCTTTGAAACAAGCCTACAAATTGTGGAAGACATACAACTTGAAACTTATGGAACGCTTTCAGACACAGCGCTTCCCTGTCATTAATTTTGATGTGCCACCTGAAGAATACTCTGAAAATATAAATAGACTGGCAAAAAAATTATCACTTTTATCAAAAAACGAAAATGACTTTTTTGATTCAAATCTGGTTAACCAAAAACAATATAGTCTGAAACAATGCCCTACTCAGTTGCTGCCAACTTACGAAAAGCTACTGGCCTTGAGTCAGGATAAAGAATATTAAGGTTATGATTTTTCTGTCAATTTCACCAGTGCTGCACTTATGGGCGCAAAGAGGCGTGGGTAATGCAACTATTTCCGAATTTTAAGAACCACTATCGAACGTTAGTTTCATGGGTGATAAGTTGAATAGCTTAACTTGATTTTAATGGTGGTGATGGGTGGACTTGAACCACCGACCTCAGCATTATGAATGCCGCGCTCTAACCAGCTGAGCTACATCACCATCTTTCTTTTCTAACGTGTCCCTGACCATTGCGATCAGGGGCGGCAATTTTCCATTTACACGACACGAATGTCAACTGTAAACCCCCGCTTTGGGGCAAGTTTTACTGAATTTAGCCGATAAAAGAGTATCCGTAAGCTTTTTGAAAGCAATCAACAATCTCACCCAGTGTGGGCGCGTGATTTTGTGGGCCCTGTACGGCGACTTTTATCGCACCCATGACCGACCCGATGCGGCATGCGGTTACCAGGTCCAAATTATTTAGCAGACCGTAAATAAGGCCTGCCCGATATGCATCGCCACAACCGGTGGGGTCGAGGATGGCAGTTGGTTTTACCGACTTAATGTGTTCCTCGCCAGCGCTCGAAATGAGTAAGGAACCATCACCACCCTGGGTAATGATCAACGCTTCGAGTTGAGCTGCAATCTCTTCTTTGTCCATTCCTGTACGTTCACGGATCAACTGGAACTCATAATCGTTGGCAACCAGCCAGTTCGCCTGCTTGATAAAGGTTTTCAGGTCGTCGCCGTCAAACAGCGTCATGGCCTGGCCCGGATCGAAAATATGTGGGATGCCGAGGCGTTCGAAATCGCGGCTGTGCTGCAACATGGCCTCGCGACCGTCAGGTGCAACGATGCCCAGCTTGATGCCCTCTGCACCTTCCACCTTGTTAAGCTGGCTTTCCATCATGGCGCCAGGGTGGAAGGCCGTAATCTGGTTGTCATCAAAATCGGTGGTAATGAAAGCCTGCGGCGTAAACTCACCTTCGAGGTGACGGATATACCGCGTGGAGATGCCCAGTGACTCAAGACGTCTCTGGTAGGGGCCGAAATCATCACCCACGGTGGCCATTGGATACGGGTCGCCACCCAGCAACTTCAGATTGTAGGAAATATTGCCCGCAACACCACCAAACTGGCGGCGCATTTCAGGAACCAGGAAAGACACGTTTAGCATGTGGACCTTGTCCGGAAGAATATGGTCCTTGAAGCGTTCAGGAAAAACCATGATGGTGTCATAAGCCAAAGAACCACAAATTAATGCCGACATATCTCAATCCGTACCTGTTTTAGGAATTCAGTTTAAATGGAGGCGATATTTTACCGGATTTTGTGGTGACCACTGAAAGTTTATTAAAACAGGATTAACACAAGACAGTTCAACGTCACACCGCTTGCTGAAATGCGGGCTGGCTGATACATTAGCTGGCCATAATCAGACATTCTTCCCCGGAACATAACAACATGGTTTTCAAGAGTCTTCGCGGTCTATTTTCTAATGACTTATCTATTGATTTAGGTACAGCAAACACACTGGTATACGTACGCGGAAAGGGGATCGTGCTCAATGAGCCCTCGGTAGTGGCGGTGCGCATGGACCGTGGCCCGGGCGGACCGCAGTCGGTGGCAGCCGTTGGTAGTGAAGCCAAGCGCATGCTGGGCCGCACACCTGGCAATATCCGAACCGTCAGACCATTGAAAGATGGTGTCATCGCTGACTTCAACATGACCGAGGCCATGCTCCAGCACTTTATCAAGAAAGTTCACGAGTCCCGCTTTTTGCGCCCCAGCCCACGGGTGCTGGTCTGTGTGCCATGCAGTTCTACGCAGGTGGAGCGCAAGGCGATCAAGGAATCGGCCGAAGGCGCCGGCGCACGTGAGGTATTTCTGGTAGAAGAGCCGATGGCCGCTGCCATTGGCGCGGGTATCCCGGTTCATGAAGCACGTGGTGCGATGGTGCTGGATGTGGGTGGCGGTACTTCCGAAGTGGCCGTTATTTCACTTAATGGCCTGGTGTACTCGAACTCGGTTCGTGTGGGCGGTGACAAGTTTGATGAGGCGATCGTCAACTATGTTCGTCGCAATTATGGCACGCTGATTGGTGAGTCCACAGCGGAACAGATCAAGATTAACATCGGTCGCGCATGGCCGGATGAAGAGGCTGAAGAGTTATCGGTGTCCGGTCGCAACCTCGCTGAGGGTGTGCCGCGGCGTATCACCATCAACAGCAACGAGGTGCTGGAAGCCCTGACTGAAAGCCTGGCGACTATTCTCGAGGCCGTTAAGGCGGCATTGGAGCAGACCCCGCCAGAGTTATGTGCAGACGTGGTCGAAACCGGCATCGTGTTGACCGGCGGCGGCGCATTACTAAAAGGTCTGGATCGTCTTATCTCCGAAGAAACCGGTCTGCCCGTATTCGTGGCGGATGACCCGTTGACCTGCGTGGCAAGGGGCGGAGGACGTGCGCTCGAATTGATGGACGAAAACCACGGTGATTTTTTCACCACCAATTAGGAGTCTGCCGTTTTTTCCGCACGCCGACGATTAAGCCCGACATCACCTCTTAACTTGAAGGACATACCGTGCCAGGCGATCACGCCTGGTGTTGCCGGTAAACGATAAGAATTTGGTAAGCAGAGAATCATCAAGCCCCGGTCGCTGGTTCGGCGAGGAAGGTTCACGTACCGCGCGCCTGATGATATACATCCTGTTGGCCATCGTGCTGATGTTCATGGATCAGATCGGTCACTATGTGCCACGCATACGAACTGCGATGGAACTGGCCTTTGAGCCCGTATTTCACGTTGCGGGATGGCCTGCGGAGGCCTTTGAGTCGATTGAACTTCGCACACGGGAACGCAATAAGCTGATCACGGAAAACCAACAGCTTTTGGAGCAGTTGCTGAAAGTTTCCGGCTCAGTTCAAACCCAGACAGCATTGGTGCAGGAAAACCAACGACTGAGAGATTTGCTCGGGGCAACCCGTGGCAGGGAGTATTTTTTTGAATTTGCCGAGATGACGCGGGTGGATCTCGACCCGTTCTCTCACAAGGTCTGGATTAACCGTGGTGCTGATGAGGGTGTGCTCGTTGGCCAGGCTGTTATTGATGGCCTCGGTATCGTCGGCCAGGTCGAAGACGTACTCAGGCACCTCTCAAGTGTGCGGCTGATATCCGACCCGGACCATGCCTTGCCGGTGCAGATCAACAGGACCGGCCTGCGAACCGTGGCCTATGGAAGGGGTGAAACAAGCCACTTACTCATGCCAAACGTACCTTTGCAGGCCGATGTCAGTCCGGGTGATGTGATCGTCACATCTGGTCTTGGTGATCGCTTCCCACCTGGTTTTCCGGTTGGTGAAGTCGAACGGGTGGAGCGTGACAGCGGTGAGACTTTCGCCAAGGTTTATGTGCGGCCATACGCCGCGCTCGACCGGGGGCGTGAGGTATTGCTGATTGAAGTTCAGAAACCGCCTGAAGCATTGCCAACCGAAACTGAAGATGCCAGCGAACCACCGCAACTTGAACCCCAGGATGTAGCTGAATCATTACCGGTGGATCAACAATGAAGCACAACCGCGAAAGCCGCAGCCTGATCCTTCTCACCATCCTGATGGCAGTCCTTTTGTCTCTGATACCCCTGCCGGAGGTATTGTCACCATTCAAGCCTTACTGGGTGGCGTTGGTGGTGATTTACTGGTCCCTTGAAACCCAGGACATGATCAATATGGGCCTGGCTTTTCTGGTTGGGCTGGTCCTGGATATTCTCAGCGGCAGCCTGATGGGCCTGCATGCCTTGAGCCTGGTTATCATGGTGTTTCTGGTGCAGCATTTTCGATCCCGCTTACGGTTCTTCCCGCCGTGGCAACAAGCGCTCAGTGTGCTTGGTCTGCTGGTAAATGACCGTATTATCCTGATCTGGATTGCCGCTTTGCTGGGTGAGCCACTGCCCACCTGGCAATACTGGTTGCCACCTCTCATCGGAATGGCCCTTTGGCCCTGGTTGTTCCTGCTGCTTGACCGTATGCGCGCCATGTCGCGCCGACAGAAATCGTGATTAGTTATAAAGGTCACCGTGCTATCAAGGATGAGCGGGATGAACGGCGATTGTTCGAAAACAGGGCATGGGTGGGTTTTGCTGTCATTGCCGCGCTCATGCTGGCCCTGCTCGGGCGCTATGTCTGGCTGCAGATATTCGCTTTCGATAGCTTTTCCACACGCTCGGAAAATAACCGTGTAGCGGTACGCCCGGTCGTACCCAACCGGGGTGTCATTTATGACCGGCGGGGCCGGGTGATCGCTGAAAACCGTCCGGCCTACCGTCTGGAGGTCGTACCGGAGAAGATACCGGGAAAATTACCGGGTCTGGAGGCCGTGCTGGATGAATTGTCCAGCCTGGTCGATCTGAGTGAAGATGACCGCAAGGCTTTTCACAAGTCACGTAACAATTACCATGTGTTTGACAGCGTACCGTTGAAATTCAACCTGAGCGAAACTGAAGTCGCCCGTCTCGTCGTCAACCAGCATCGTTTTGATGGTGTTAACGTGGTTCCCTATTTGTCCCGCCATTATCCCTATGGTGAGCTTCTGACACACGTTGTGGGCTATACCGGCCGATTGGACGCAGATGATATATCGAGCGTTGACGAGGGCAATTATCGTGGTACGCGTACCATTGGCAAAATTGGCATAGAAAAATTTCAGGAAAAGGAGCTACATGGCGTCAGTGGTTTTGAACGGGTCGAAACCAATGTTCGCGGGCGTGTGCTGAGAGTGCTGGAGCGTCAGGATGCCATACCGGGAACGGACCTCGTGCTATCACTTGATGTCGCTGTGCAACAGGCAGCCTGGGACGCGCTCGGTGACCGCACAGGTTCGGTGGTGGCGATTGATCCGGTGGATGGCAGTGTTATTGCACTGGTGAGCAAACCAGCCTACGACCCGAATGCTTTTGTCGATGGCATTAGCCAGCAGGCTTATAACGAAATTCTCAACGCCCCCGGTCGGCCCTTGTTCAACCGGGCGCTTAATGGTGGATACGAGCCAGGCTCAACACTGAAGCCTTTTGTTGGCCTGGCCGGGCTCGAGTTGGAACTGGTGACGCCAGAGACCCGGGTGTTTTCGAATGGCAAGTTCTATATCGAGGGCTATGACCGTCCCTATCGTGACTGGAAGGACGGGGGTCACGGCTGGGTGGATGTCGGTTCGGCGCTGGAACAGTCGGTCAATACCTATTTTTACCAACTGGCCATGGACATGGGTATCGACCGCATGCACGACTATCTTGCACAGTTTGGTTTTGGCTCGGCCACAGGTATTGATGTGCCCGGCGAGGGCAAGGGGCTGTTGCCCTCGCGTGAATGGAAACGTGCGGTTCACCAATTACCCTGGTATCCGGGTGAGACAGTCATTGCGGGAATTGGCCAGGGCTTTAACGTGGTAACGCCCCTGCAGTTGGCCAACGCTGTCGCAGCACTGGTTAATGGCGGCATCCGTTACTCACCGAGACTTTTGTATGCAGCAAAGTCGGCAGGTGTTGAAAGGGCAAAGCGCATCAATGCCCCGGTGGCGTTCGAGGTGCCGGTGCGTGATCCGCAGGATTGGCAGGCGATTCTTGATGGTATGGACCGCGTGGTTAACGGCACTCGCGGCACGGCAAGAAGCATAGCCGTTGATGCCCCTTACCGGATGGGTGGCAAGAGTGGTACTGCGCAAGTGTATCAGCTTGCTGCCAATAAAAAGGACAACCCTGAAGACGTGGCTGAGCATCTGCGCGATCATGCCTGGTTTATCGCATTTGCACCGGTAGATGCCCCCAGGATTGCCATCGCGGTGGTTGTTGAGCATGGCGGCGGTGGTTCGTCAGTCGCTGCACCTGTTGCGCGGGCGACACTTGATGTCTGGCTTGACCAGGAGCTGGGACGGGAGCTTCAGCCGTGAAGCGCCTGTTACCGACATGGGTGGGAGCGCCGCGTCTGGATCCGGTTCTTATGTTCCTGTTGATGATGATTATGGCTGCTGGCCTTGCGGTGCTCTATAGCGCCTCAGGACAGGATTTGGGCATGGTCAACCGGCAGGCAATACGACTTGGTTTCGGCCTGGTGGTCATGCTGATCATCAGCCAGGTCCCACCGCGGATATTGAGGGCCTGGACGCCGTGGCTGTATGGGCTGGGTGTGGCCATGTTGCTTGCAACCCTGGTGCTGGGTGTTGGCCGTGGTACACAACGCTGGCTTGATTTCGGTCTGTTTCGCTTTCAACCTTCCGAGCTGATGAAGTTAGCAGTTCCCATGATGGTTGCCTGGTATTTGCATGCCAGGGTATTACCACCCGATTGGAAATCAACCGCCGTGTCGTTCGGGATCCTACTGGTGCCGACCTTGCTGATCTATCGGCAGCCCGACCTTGGAACCGCGTTACTGGTCGCTGCCAGCGGTGTATTTACCCTTTACCTGGCGGGTTTGCGGTGGCGGGTGCTGTTTAGCTTCGCCGGCCTGGCAGCCGCAGCGGCCCCGGTGTTATGGCTGGTCATGAAGGAATACCAGCGCGACCGTGTGCGTACTTTTCTTAACCCGGAGGCCGACCCGTTGGGGCATGGCTGGAATATCATCCAGTCAAAAATTGCGGTTGGCTCGGGTGGTCTCACCGGCAAGGGCTGGTTGAACGGCACCCAGTCGAATCTTGAGTTTATTCCTGAGCGACACACCGATTTTATCCTCGCCGTGTTGTCCGAGGAATTCGGTTTGATCGGTGTCACCGTGTTGATGCTGTGCTACATGCTGATCATTTCGCGTGGTCTTTACATCGCCAATCTCGCTCGCGATACCGGGTCGAGGCTGCTGGCAGGTGCTTTGAGCCTGACATTGTTCGTTTATGTGCTGGTGAACGGCGGCATGGTGTCCGGCGTGCTGCCTGTCGTGGGTGTGCCACTTCCATTGATCAGCTACGGAGGTACCTCAGCCGTCACACTTTTGGCAGGTTTCGGCATGATGATGTCCATTTATGGCCACAGAAAATTCATACGATAGAGGGACCCGCAGGTTGCACCAGTTTCACAAACCTGGCGCAACCTGCGGGTCTGGGTATAGGTAATGTTTGTTGGAAATACCAGATGTTTGTTAAATGTACTTGTTAACTGCGGATTTTGTGCTCTGTTCGGGTAAACTCTATGCTCGGGTAGTGTGAATGCTGTTTAACTAATTAGATCGGAAATCCTTTTTAATGCGAAAATTTCTTTTTTTGATGCTTTTTTGCGTACCTGTATTGGCAGCGGACCATCCTGGTACTGACGATTTTGTGAGTCGCGCGGCTTCGGAATATGGCTTGTCCGAGAGCGATGTCAGGGCTTTGTTGATGGAGGCTGAATACAAGCAGTCCATTGTGGATGCGATCTCCCGCCCGGCAGAGGGCAAGCCCTGGTATCAGTATCGAAAGATATTTCTGACCGACAAGCGAATTAAAGGCGGGGTCAAGTTCTGGAAGGAAAACAAGGAGCTCATCGAGGCGGCTTCGGAAAAGTTTGGCGTTGATGAAGAGTTTATCGTTTCGATTATCGGCGTGGAGACGTTTTACGGCCGTATTACCGGCAACTACCGGATTATTGATTCGCTGGTTACACTGGGCTTTTACTACCCGCAAGGGCTTTCTTCTGATCGCTCACCATTTTTCTCCAAGGAGTTAATGCAATATATCAAGCTTGCTTCGGAAGAGGGGCTGCCCGCCAGTGAAGTCACCGGTTCCTATGCAGGCGCGATGGGTATGGGTCAGTTCATGCCCAGCAGTTATCGTGAGTACGCGGTTGATTTCGATGGTGACGGCAAACGCGACCTGTGGCGCTCAACGCCCGATGTCGTCGGCAGCGTTGCCAATTACCTGCACAGGCATGGCTGGGAGTATGGTCAACCTGTGACGCGACGGGTCATTGCATCACAAGACGCCGCATTTGATGAGATCTCAAGCAGGGGTTTAAAACCATCGCTGACAGTGGCCGAATGGCAGGAGAAGGGTTTCCAGTCCTCGAATGAGCTACCCCCCGACCTGCCTGCAGCCGTTCTTAAGCTGAAGGAAGAGGATCGTAAAACCTATTGGCTGACGTTCAAAAATTTCTACGTCATCACGCGCTATAACCGCAGCCCGCGTTATGCGATGGCGGTTTACGATTTGAGCCAGGAAATAAAGAAGGGCATGGGTGAAGATTCATGATGCGACTGATTTTCGCAGCGACTCTTGCCGCATTGTTTTTTGTCGGCTGTGCTGGCAAAAAAGAAAAAGATGTTGAGCCCGGTGATGGCCCGTCCAGCCGTAAAATGACGCCGGCTGATGTCCATGACGCCGTGCCGGTGGCGGAGCCTCGAGCCCGCTATGGCAACCACAGCCCCTACACGGTTTTGGGCAAGACCTATACCGTATTACCCACCAGCAAGGGCTATCACGAGCGTGGTATTGCATCGTGGTATGGAAGCAAGTTCCACGGCCGGCGCACCTCGAGTGGTGAACCCTATGATATGCACCTGGCCACCGCAGCGCATAAAAGCCTGCCCTTGCCAACTTATGCTGAAGTTACCAATCTGGATAATGGTCGCAAGATGATTGTTAAAATCAATGACCGTGGTCCATTCCATGACGACCGGATCATTGATCTGTCTTATGCTGCTGCGATCAAGTTGGGTGTTGACCAGACCGGCACGGCGCGCATAGATGTCCGGGCGATTGATGTGGATACGTCCAAACGCAAGCCCGTAAAAGTAGCTGATGGTACATTTTTGCAGGTGGGTGCATTCAGTAAGCGAAAAACCGCTGAAGACCTGGCCGGAAAAATGATGGCCGCACAGCTCAAGCCTGTATCGGTGAAGAAAAGCCGGGGATTGTACAAGGTATGGATAGGACCCTATGCTTCAGACATGGAAATTGAAGCCAGTATGCGACGCGTGGTTGAACTGGGCTACGAACGCCCGCATAAAGTAAGTCGCTAAGTAGAAACCACTGGCAACTGACGGAATAATTGTAAATTATGAAGAAAATCGTTTTATTAATAGTCTTTACCATTGCTTTGCCGTTGGTTGCAATGGCGCAAGCGACACCACCAAAGCCTACACCGACTCCTCCGAGGGGGTTGCCGACGCCAGCGGCACCGACGCTGGGCGCCAACAGCTATATCCTGATGGATTTCAATAGCGGTCATGTGCTCGTTGAAAGCAATCCTGATATGCCGGTCGAGCCAGCCAGCATAACCAAGGTGATGACCAGCTATGTTGTATTTACCGAACTGGCCAGTGGCAATATCAGCCTCACCGATAAGGTTGCTGTCAGTGAAACAGCCTGGCGGACAGGTGGTTCACGTATGTTTATTGAACCTTCCATGCAGCCGAGCATTGAACAACTGATAAAAGGCATGGTGATCCAGTCGGGTAATGATGCCAGCGTGGCGCTGGCGGAGCACCTGGCCGGAACAGAGGAAGCTTTTGCCGGCTTGATGAACCATCACGCGGCACAAATGGGTATGACTAACAGTCATTTTATGAATGCGACCGGTCTGCCACATGAGGATCACTACACCACGGCACGGGATGTGGCGATATTGAGCGCCGCCCTGATAGCTGACTTCCCGGAATACTATCGCTGGTACTCTGAGAAAGAATATAGCTTCAATAATATACGTCAGCATAATCGCAATAATCTGCTGTGGCGTGATCCGGCGGTAGACGGTTTGAAAACTGGTCACACAGAAGCTGCAGGGTATTGCCTGGCCGCTTCAGCCAAGCGTGATGGAATGCGTCTTATCAGCGTGGTACTGGGTTCCGGTTCCGAGACATCACGTGTCAATGAAAGCCAGAGCCTGCTTAATTACGGATTTCGCTTTTTTGAAACCATCCAGCTCTATAAGGCCGGTCAGGAGCTCGCGCAGGGTAAAGTATGGAAAGGCGAAGAGGACGAGATAAGACTGGGTATTGGTGAAGAGCTTTTTGTCACCATACCCCGGGGCCGTTACGACGACCTCGACGCACAGGTCGAGATGCGTCCTGAGTTAATAGCACCGATTACCGAGGGCGAGGAAGTCGGTCAGATTTCCATCCGCCTCGAGGATGCTGAAATCACTTCCCGTGGCCTGGTTGCCCTGGAAACCGTTCCCGAGGCCGGGTTTTTCGGTCGTACCTGGGATGGTATGAGCATGTGGTTCGGCGGGTTGTTTGGCGAAGACTGATGGCTTCTGTTTTTCCCCCTGGTAACGGTTCGGAGCAGCAGGAAACCCTGCTGGAGTTTCCGTGCAAGTTTCCCGTCAAGGCAATGGGTCGCGGTGAAGCCGGGTTTGAAGCCCTGGTGACAGGGATCGTTCTTGCCCACGCTGAAATATTTGTCGGTGAATCGATTACTTCCGTTTCCAGCAGTACCGGAAAATTCCTTTCAGTTACCGTGACCATCGAAGCTGTTTCAAAAGCTCAACTGGATCGCATTTACCAGGATCTGACCGACTGCGAGCAAGTTCTGGTCGCACTTTGATGCCAGCTTCACCCCTGTTAGTCCGGCGTTTGGGTCTGATGGACTACGAACCCGTGTGGCGCGCGATGCAGGCGTTTACCGACCAGCGTGATGCAGACACACCCGATGAGCTATGGCTCGTTGAGCATCCCCCGGTGTTTACCCAGGGCCAGGCTGGCAAGGCTGAACACCTGTTGGCACCGGGCGATATCCCTGTCATTCAGGTCGATCGTGGCGGACAGGTAACCTATCATGGTCCGGGCCAGATCGTGGCGTATCCACTGATTGATATCAGTCGCTCAAACATCGGTGTACGAGCGCTTGTGAAGGGGATCGAGCAGGTCGTCATCGATGTATTGAAAAGTTACGGTGTCGATGCGCAACTGTTAGAGGGCGCGCCGGGGGTTTACATCGATGGCGTCAAAATTGCCTCGCTGGGCTTGCGGATTCGTCGAGGCAAATCATTTCATGGTCTTGCATTTAATATCAATATGGACCTGGAACCCTTTCAGCGTATCAACCCCTGTGGCTTTAAAGGTTTACAGGTGACCAAGCTGTCGGCATTTGCCGAGGTATCCATGGGTGAGGTGGAAAATCGCCTGATTGCAGGTCTCAGCCAGGTTTTGGGCTACAATGACAGGTTCCGCCTGGTGGAAGGCGGTCTGCCCTGAGCGTGGCAGCAAAGCGGATGGATACATAAGTGACAGATCAGAATAAAATACCAATTCATTTGGTTTCTCAAAAAACTTCGGCTGCCCAAAAAGAACTGGGTGCCAAAAAGCTGGCTCGCAATACGGCCCGCTTTGACCAGGACGCCCCGGTTTTACGTAAACCATCGTGGATCCGTGTCCGTTTGCCTGCAGGCAATGAAGTGGCCAAGCTCAAGTCACGTTTGCGTGATAACCGCCTGGTGACCGTTTGTGAAGAGGCTACCTGCCCAAATATTCATGAGTGTTTCAATAAGGGTACTGCCACATTTATGATCCTCGGCGAAATTTGCACCCGTCGATGTTCGTTTTGTGATGTCGCTCATGGCCGACCCAACCCCCCGGATGAAAACGAACCGGAAAGCCTGGCCAATACGATCCGTGATATGAAATTACGTTACGTGGTGATCACATCGGTTGACCGTGATGACCTGCGTGACGGCGGTGCAGGGCACTATGTACGTTGCCTTGATCGCATCCGGGAATTAAGCCCGGGTATCAAGCTGGAAGTACTGGTTCCGGATTTTCGTGGCAAGGGTCGTATGGAAAGGGCCTTGGAGATACTTGAAACTTCACCGCCGGATGTATTCAACCATAACCTTGAGACGGTCAAACCTTTATACCCGAACGTCAGGCCCGGAGCTGACTACGATTGGTCACTGAATTTGCTCAAGAAATTCAAAGCGCAACACCCTGATGTTCCCACAAAGTCAGGGATCATGCTGGGTCTTGGTGAGACATTTGAGCAGGTCGAACAGGTTCTGAAGGATCTGAGAGCGCACGATGTCGATATGGTCACAATAGGCCAGTATCTGCAGCCAACGCCCCACCACCATCCCGTATTACGTTATTGGAAGCCTGAAGAGTTCGAAGAATTTGCTAAACTGGGCTATGGGATGGGGTTCACGCACGTTGCATCGGGGCCACTTGTCCGGTCCTCGTATCATGCAGATTTAATGGCCGAAGAGTCGGGCCTGGTAGATTAAGCCAGCGAGAGCGGAGAGCGCTTATTTAGCCGCTGGATTGACTCGACTAAACTTTTGACCCTTGCATCAGTACTTTGGCAAGTGATTAAATAGTTTGCATAATTACACAAACCCGGCAACTCATCGCCGGGTTTGTGGTCAGTAGCTAAGTGATAATTGGTTTATCAGGTTAAATCATCCTGGAGAAATAGAGTTTGAGAGCAATAAAGTTTTTATTGGTAGTATTGATCAGTACCTCCGCCTGGGCGGTTAGCCAGCCAGCGGAACAGGTCACGTTCAAACCCAGCCTGGAGCAGCGTCTTCGTAGTAACCTGGCGACCAAGTTCCTGGCCAACTGGCATTATAAAGACACCCGTCTTGATGATGAGCTATCGGAGAAAATCTTCGAAGCGTACCTGGATTTACTGGACCCGAATTACAGTTTCTTCCTCGCCACCGATATTGAAACCTTCTCTCCTTACCGGTTGCGTATGGATGACGCCCTGCAGCATTCCGACCCAACACCTGCCTATGAAATGTTCAACGTGTATGTTGAGCGGGTCAAGGAACGTGTGATTTTTGCCCGGGCGCAACTTAAGCAACCCATGGATTTCACCGTTGACGAAAATTACACCTGGGATCGGGAGGATATCAAGTGGGCCAAGTCGGAAGCCGAACTCGATGAATTTTGGCGTCAACGTGTTAAAAATGATTATCTGCGTCTGCGTCTGACCGACAAGGATGACGAAGCCATTGTCGAAACCCTCGACGATCGTTATGAAAACCTGGACCGACGCATTACAGAATTAAACTCCGATGATATTTTCCAGTTTTTCATGAATGCTTTTGCACAATCCATCGAACCGCATACCGCATACATGTCACCGCGTAGCTCGGAAAATTTTGAAATTTCGATGCGTTTGTCACTCGAAGGTATCGGAGCCTTGCTGGGCCGGGAAAATGAATATACCAGTATTGCCAGTGTTGTCCCCGGTGGCCCGGCAGACAAACAGGGTCAACTCAAGGCCGGTGACAAGGTGCTCGCGGTGGGACAGGGTAAGGACGGAAAAATGCAGGATGTTGTCGGCTGGCGGGTTGATGACGTCGTTGAAAAGATCCGCGGCGCCAAACATACCATTGTGCGGCTGGAAGTCCTGCATGAAGACTCCGGGCCTGAAGGTCCGACCGAAATTATCGAAATCGTTCGTGATGAGGTCAAGCTGGAAGAGCAGGCCGCCAAAAGCCGTATCATCGAAGTGCCGGGTGAAAATGAAGAAATGGTCAAGGTCGGTGTCATTGACCTGCCGGTGTTTTACCTCGACTTTAATGGCCGTGCAAAAAACCTTCCCGACTACCGTTCAAGTACCCGTGATGTAAGAAGGCTGATCAAAGAAATGCAAGCCGAGGGTATCAAGGGTCTGATCGTTGATCTGCGCAACAACGGTGGTGGCTCATTACTCGAAGCAACGACCTTGACCGGCTTGTTTATCGATGAGGGGCCTGTGGTACAGGTGCGCAATTCCAGTGGTCGTATCAGCACCGAGGAAGATACAGACCCCGGCATGGCATGGGATGGCCCGCTGGCGGTCTTGGTCAACCGGTACAGCGCCTCCGCTTCGGAGATTTTTGCGGCAGCCATTCAGGATTACGGTCGTGGTTTGATTATTGGTGAAACCACATTCGGTAAGGGTACCGTGCAGAACCTGGTGGATCTTGATGATTATGCCCCCCCCAACGATTCGGGAAAAATGGGACAGTTGAAGATCACCATGGCACAGTTTTTCCGTGTGAATGGCGGTTCGACACAAAACCGTGGCGTTGAGCCGGACATCCGGTTTCCTTCCGCCGGTGATCCCGAGGACTACGGCGAGCGGTCACTTGACAATGCCTTACCCTGGACCAGCATACCGACCGCCAACTATGAGCGTGAAGGGGAGCTTGATCGCATGGTGGCAGTCACCGATTTTCGGTATCAGGACAGGATAGCCAGTGATCAGGAGTTCTCCTGGTTGCTCAGTGATGTTGAGGAGTTCAACCTCAACAAGGACAAGAAGGAAATATCCTTGCTCGAATCCACCCGTCGTGAAGAGATGGAAAAGGACGAGGCCAAGCGCAAAGCCAGGAAAGCAGCACGTGACGACAATGGTCCATTGCTGGAAGAAACAGATACCCTGGCGGACGCGGGCGAACCACCCGAAGCCGGTGTAGATGATGACGCGGCAACGGATGAAGACGAGGAAGAGGACGATCGCCCTGACCTGTTATTGCGTGAGTCAGCGCGTATCGTCGGCGATATGATTGAGCTTGGCAACGATGAGCCAACACTGGCCAAGCAGTTTTCATTGCTGGGCAAGGACGTGTCATCAGACAGCCTTAATTAGCACACCGCGGGTCAAACTCCCGCCGGTCGCTCAAGCTTGACCAAAACCGCTGCGTAAGTGATTACGCAGCGGTTTTTTAATGGCTGCGTGACGGGTAAAATACAGTTTGGGTTTCTTCAGGGGATGAATATTATGAAGCGGATTTTGTTTGTTTTAAGTCTCGTGATCACAAGCATGAGTTGTCATGGTGATCAGCCGGTCGGTGTTGACACACAGGCGGAGTCGGCGAATGCCAAAGCTGCCATCAAGGAATTGGCCGGCGCGTTGCAGAAAGAGCTCAAGGGCGCCATGCAAGCCGGCGGGCCCGTTGCGGCCATTGGTGTTTGCAATACGCAGGCCATGCCAATCACTCAAAAAGCAGCAACTGAACACGGCTTGCGTTTGAGTCGCGTGAGTCTCAAAAACCGCAACCCTGCCAACCTCGCCAATGACTGGCAAGCTGCTGTCCTGAATGATTTTGAGCAAAAGAAAGAGGCTGGAGGGGACCTGGCCAGTCTTGCCTGGTCAGAAACCGTGACTGTTGATGGCGGAAAAGAGTTTCGTTTTATGAAGGCCATACCAACAGCGGCAGTTTGCCTGAATTGCCATGGTGCGGATATTTCGCCTGAAGTCAGCCAGGTACTGGCAGGTCTCTACCCCGATGACAGGGCAACAGGGTACTCTGAAGGTGATATACGTGGCGCTTTTGTAGCCATCCGTCAGGTGTCAGACTAAACAAGCCCATACAACTCGAATGGGTTTTGATGATGTCAGGGGAGGTTCCCCTGACATTGGTATTTCGCTGAGTATCGTCAGCTTGTTCTTTCAGCCTTTCTTTATCAAGCCGACAAAAAACAAAAGTATGGCTGCACCTATGGTGGCAGTAACGATTGCTCCGATCATTCCACCTGTTGAAATTCCCAGCAAGCCAAACACGTAACCACCAATGACGGCGCCGATAATACCGACAACGATATTGCCAAAAAGGCCAAAGCCGCCGCCTTTCATCAGGGTGCCTGCTAACCAGCCTGCGATGGCGCCAATAAATAAAAATGCGATTAACCCGGTTGATTCCATTGTTGTTTCTCCGTTTGTTCCGGTAAGTATTTCCGCTAATTCAGTGTGGTGAAAGTAGTATGACTACTTCTTGAGCCAGTTCCCGTTTGTATCCCGGATGTAGTTGCCCCTGAGGGTTTTTTCGATAGCGGTCATGCCACCTACTTTTTCAACTTCGGAAAGGCTTGTACCCTGTTTGGCAGCGATTTCCTGATAACCGGCCTTTCGCTTGGCATTGGTGTCATTGACCAGTTTCTTGATATTCGGGGGTACGTTCTGTGTGACCAGGCCGAGATAACCATTGGCCTGCTCACCGATCAGGCCATCCGCCTTGGGTTGTGTTAACGGGCTGTTGGCGACAGCAACAGATACCGCTAACAGGCTGATAAGCAACGCTGCAAAAATCTGTCTGATCCAATTATTTGATTTCATCATCCTGTTTCCATTTCTTAGATTCACGTGATTAATATACATTCTGTTACTTCGTCAGATTCGGGTATCAGAACAAATCGTCTTCAAGCAATTCTTCAACCTGCTTTTCAACCTTAATCAGGATTTCGTGCTTGATATTGATGTTCATGTTGATTTCAATCGGCTTGTCGGGCGCCTCAACCTTGACGGTTGGTGTGCATGCCACAGCCAGAAATATCATTGCTAGCAGAAGTATTATTCGATTCATTTTGTCACCACTGGTCTGATTCATCTAGGACATACACTAACAGCTTGTCCTGAATTTTGCCTGAACGCGTGCGGATTGGCTACCGGCTTTTAATCTGCTTCAAAATCGACTCCTCAAAACTGCCGGTCATGAACATGGCTTCGAAAAGTTCCGGTAGTAAACCGTTCACATTCAAATTAAATACCACCGGGTGGCCGCCATATAAATCCGGATTTTTACCTTCGAGGCGAATGGCGATCACGTAGTTGCCGTCGGATTGGTAATTCAAGGTTCCGGAAAGGTCCTTGTACTGGAAGTTCTCCAGTGCCTGCAGACCAATATTGCTACCCGCGACACCTTCCTTTGTATAGGCCAGCCGGCCGGGCGCGGTTGATTGAAATGTCCCATTGTTGACATAAATTCCGGTCTGGTCGCTACCTATCGGTAATGAAATGTCCAGAAAACCAGTGCCCGCCAGACCGTCTATATCTGCGTAAGCGAGTAGCTTCTCCAGGTTGATATGGCCGAGCTCAATGGTGGTTTCTGCAATCCTGTTACTTAAATACTGCAATTTGCCAAGCTGAAGCTGTCCGTCAAATACCTCCGCATAGATGTCCTTCATCTTAAAATTTTCAGTATCTTCAAATTCAAGCCCGGCTTTGATGTTTGCCACATCAATACCGCCCGCCAGCGAGATTGTTTCGATCGAAACCGGGCCAATGGCCGACAGTGTTTTGTCGTAGGTCGTGCGCAGGGTGAAGTTGGCTTTCCGGGCGCTGCTTTTCGACATTGAAGCGCCGGCATCATAGGCTTTGATACTTAGTTTGGCGGTGATCTCATCATCCACCAGGATGTCACCCTCTAGTTTGACCATGCCGTCACTCAATTTGATCGAGGAGGGCAATTCAAAATGAGCCACTGTTAGTAATGGCTTCAATTTTGTGAGTTTGATGGAAGTGGGTGGCAATTTGATGCTCCATCGCTGGCGTTCGGTGTCACCTGCAAACTCAAACGGTATTTTCGTACCACCGTTAAAATTCATGACGCCGGTACCGCTGGAACTGGTCTCGCCGAGCAGGGTGTATTGGATATCAAAGTCGAAACCTGTCCAGGTCTCGTTGTCGAATTCGCTGCTAAACCCCTGTGTAACAATGTCCAGGTTTCCCGTCAGCTTGATCAGGTCAAGTTCCTTCCAGTCCAGTTCAAGTGTTTCAACGGAAACGGCACCGGGTGTTATTCGGGTTTGTTCCAAAGTGCCGGCACCGGTACTGAAATACGTGCCGTCCCGTATGACCAGGTCGGTCGTGACGGACAATCCATCCGCTTCAATTTGCAGGGTGTCTGAAGCAAAGGACACCGGTGCGCTAACGTTTAAGTCCAGTGCAACCAGGCCCTCTGCCGTTATTGATGCCGGCGCTTGCAGGTCATTCATATGAACCTGCAGGCTGCTTGACTGCAGTGTCAGGTTTTGAGTGCTGGACTGCAGCTTGATATTAACATCGCCGATAAACGAGGCAGCAGAACGGTCACCCATAAGAAACATGAATTGACTGTTTGAACCAAGCGCTGTTTGAATTCTTGCCTCGGAGCGGGGTGTATATTGCAGTGCAGGAACAGCATGCCTGAGTATTGCATCGATCCGGGAAGTATCACCCTGATAGTCCAGCATGGCAGGTACGGGCAGCGTGACTTCGATTTTGTCTCCATCTCGATTGGCCACAAGTGCTGCGCTAATATCCAGTGTCCCTCTATCAGATACAAGCCGTAAATTTTCAGTTGTCAGAGAAAGCCGTTCAATCTCTTGCAGGTCCCGGCCCGCAAAGTCTGCATGAATCTCAAGCCTGCCACCGAGTTGGCTGAATACGCGTCCGGTGAAGCCAGCGAGAAGCGAGTCAAGCCACTCCCGGTTGGCCAATTCGGCATTGAGCCCGACATTCATCCGGGTAACGGTTTTTGACGGCAGGTGGTCCTGCTTCATTTCCACGACCAGCCAGGGCGATGAGCCGGTACTGGACGGAAAACGTATTCCTGCATTGATCATTTGCGGGCTGACATCAACTTCAAGCCGGCCTTTAAAACGAAGGGATTCAGCGATCAATACCTGGCTGGTCAGTTGAAAACTATTGTCTGAACGAGGGCTTAGGACAAAGGCGTCGAAATCAAACAGCAGGGGCCGGCTAGTCACGTCAAGCAAACCGGTCTCCCTGTGCACTTTCACCCGTACCTGACCAATTGATAGCTGCGGAAGATTGCCGGACAGATTTGTTACCGGTAATGACAGATCATCCAATGTCGGAATATCGGAGGCGCCGATGTCGGGAGCACCCATGTAGACATCAACGACAAGCTGGCCAATATCCGTTTCAAGACCGCGGTAGGTAAAATGAAGATCGGACGATGTCAATGCGATTCCAACGGGACCCAGTGCCCCCTCTACGCGCAACAGACCAACATTGATGCCTGTCAGGCCCGGATAGCCGCTTTGCAACTCTTGCAGTTGCCAACCTGGTGGTAATTGCCTGGCAAGGATGTGTGACAACCAAATGGGTGCCGCCGCATAAATACCTGCGCAAACAAGACACAGGATCAGAAACGACTTCAGCAGAGGTCTCATTTTTGTCAGGGACGCCGGTTTAGTTGAATACGCTACTTATGTTCTTTCTCTGCGGGTTTGAAAAGCAGCGAAAAGGGTTTTTCATCTTCATCCTGTCCGTTCAATGCCAGGCTGCCCGAATAAAAGCTGAAACTGGCGACCTGTGAAAGCGCCTTCAGATACAGGTTCTCAACTACCATCAAGTGGTCCGGACACATCATTCGCGTACCCATTGTCGGGCCGATTAGGATATCACCCGGGTTGTCACCTTCCTCGATACCGGCGGAATAACGATTGCACGCGCTTTTGCCTGAAACCTGTCCCGCGTTAAATGACAGTGTGACCAAGGCGTCGTCGGGTAATGGCTCCTGGCGGTTGATGTGAGTCAAAAGCCAGTCAGTTCCATCCAGTATGTTCAGGGAAAGCTTGCCTGTCACTTCCATATCACCCTCCGTTAATTGCCTGTCTTCCAGGGTCCAGGTGCGGGTTGCAAGCTGGGTTGGACAACACATCGGGTCACTCTCTCCAGCCTGCAGAACTTCAATGATAATCCGGCCGGACTCGAGCTCTCCTGATCGGAGTTTGACGCGGTCACCCAGCAGGGCGGTTGATATGTTCCGGTACCCACCATTTTCCGGTTTCATCACGGCGATGTAACTATTGCTTCCCGTACCGCCCGAGCTTTGCCACAGGACGACGACCGTTTCTTCCTGTCCATCACCATCCAGATCACCGGTGAAACACATATCCTTGAGCAGGCCAACACGGGGTCGGGATGCACCCCCTTCCGCGTATACCTGTCCTTCCCAGTAACCGTCAACCAGTGTGACAGCCTGGTCTTCAATACCGTTATAAGTGGCGTTTCCCAGCTTGCTGATAAAAGCCCCGCTGTCGCAGGCAAAACCCGCTTGAGTGATCAATGCACTGCTTATGCCGGCCAATAAAATGATCGCATGTCGTAAGCGAGCGTTTTTCATTAAGTTATCCTCCATTGCTGTTGATGTTGGCAGGTTTTAACCGGTGAAAAAGTCAAACACGTTACCGAGGGTAGAAACATCTCGTTTGAAGAATTCAGTGAAGCCGCATTTTTCGCAGGTCACCGCGCTATATTTCTTGTTCTGCACATCAAATATACGTGACCAAAAGCCGCCGGCCACGCGAATTTCACCCGTTTCGTACTCGCTACCGTCGCATCGCATACAACGCCATCTTCTGTGTTTCATGAGACCATTCCTTTATTGTGTTAAGTCGATCGTGCCGGGATCTGCATCAAGTTTAGCGCGCTTACCTGAAAAAGACCTTCATACCGATGATAAAGTTTCTTCCGGCTGTATGGATCCGGTCAAATGATTTCTCCATGCTTGCCGTCCCCGACTGCTAGAATTCATCGTTATGCAATCCATCCCGACAAAGTCTGTATTGAGGGTCGCCTTACCGGTGCCGCTAAGACAGCTTTTTGACTACCTGCCGGCTCAAAACGATGTCATTCCGCTTAGCGGGCAACGCGTGGTGGTTCCGTTCGGGCGCCGCAAAATGGTGGGTGTGATTGTGGAAGTTACCAACCAGAGTGAGTTACCACTCGATAAGCTGGCTACCGTTATCGACTACCCCGATGGCGGGCAAACCGTGCTGACCGATGAACTTCTGGAACTGCTGAAATGGAGCTGGCGTTATTACAAGCATGCGCCAGGTGAGGTGGTATTTAATGCCTTGCCGCCCTTGCTTCGCAAGCCCGGTAGCGCAATACCGCCGGCGCCGGTGCAATACCGGCTCACAGGTGATGGTGAGCAGCGTTTGCTGCAACCCGCCGGACGACTGAAAGCCCAGATGGCCCTGCTCGAAAAGATCCATGAAGGCGTGAACACGGCACCGCAAATGCGTGCTTTTGCAGTTAGCTGGCGGAAGACACTGACCCGTCTGGTGGAGCAGGGTTGGGTGCAGGCTGAAGCCTGGGAGCCGGCAGCATCAACGCCATTGCCAGGCCCCGAATTGATGGATGAGCAAAGACTGGCAGTGGAGGCCATCAAGCACAGTCATGGCAGCTTTCACTGCCATTTACTCGATGGCATTACCGGTAGCGGTAAGACAGAGGTCTATTTGCAGGTGCTTGAAGACGTTCTCAACCGGGGCGGACAGGCACTGCTGCTTGTTCCCGAGATCGGTCTGACACCACAACTGGTCAACCGTTTTAGAAAACGCCTGGGTTTTGAGCCGGTGGTGACCCATTCAGATCTTAGCGAAGGCCAGCGGTTGCAGGCCTGGGCACTGGCCAGGCGTGGACTGGCGAGACTGGTTATTGGCACACGCTCTGCTTTGTTTCTGCCCATGCCTGAGTTGCAGTTGATCATCCTTGACGAAGAGCACGATGCCTCGTTCAAGCAACAGGACGGATTTCGATATTCCAGTCGTGATGTGGCCGTCAAACGCGCAGCGGATTTGAAAGTGCCGGTGGTGCTTGGAACAGCGACACCCTCACTTGAAACATTCAGTAATGCCAGGAGTAGCCGCTATAGCTGGCACCGCCTGAGACAACGCGCGACCGGCGCTGCAGAACCACGTTGGCGGGTGCTGGACCTGATACAACAGACCATGACCGGAGGCATTTCAGCAGTGGCCATGAAGGCCGTTGCCGAGACACTGGAGAAAGGTGAACAGGCGCTGGTTTTCCTGAACAGGCGAGGTTATGCACCGGTTATCCTGTGTCATGATTGCGGCTGGCACGGTGCGTGTCAGCATTGCGATGCCAACCTGACCTGGCACAAGGCCGGCCACCGCTTACTGTGTCACCACTGTGACAGTGTTGCACGGGTGCCGGCGCTTTGTCCTGAGTGTGGTGCTGACGCCTTGCAGGGGGCCGGTGAGGGTACCGAGCAACTGGAACAGGTTCTGGGCAAAGCCTTTCCGGATACTCCCCTGTTGCGTTTTGACCGCGACAGTGTGCGGAAAAAGGGTGAGTTTGAACGACTGGCCCGGCAGGTCAAGAGCGGCGAGTCCTGTTTGCTGGTGGGAACCCAGATGCTGGCCAAGGGCCATCACTTTCCCAGGGTAACCCTGGTTGTCATCGTCAACCTGGACCAGGCCCTCTACAGTGCCGACTTCCGGGCCCTGGAGCGTATGGGACAATTGATGGTACAGGTAGCCGGTCGTGCCGGTCGTGATGAACTGCCCGGTGAAGTGATTTTGCAAACGCATTACCCGCAACACGAAACTTTGCTTACCCTGCTGACGTCAGGCTACGAAGCATTTGCTACCGATATCTGCACTGACCGGGAGATAGCCTGCCTGCCACCGTTCAGTCACCAGGCCCTGCTGCGTTCAGACGCCCGCGAGAAGAATGATGTGAAGTTCTTTCTGGACCAGGCGAAGCAGTGTTTTCCATCTGGAGAGGCTGCAATTTACGGGCCTTTCCCGGCCATGATGGAGCGTAGAAGCGGCCGTACCCGGTGGTATTTACTGCTGCAGGCCGGCAAGCGTTCGGATTTGCACCGGCAGCTTGATGAGTGGGTGTTGAAGCTTCAGAAGCTCCCTTCCGGGCGGAAGGTGCGCTGGTCAGTCGATGTTGATCCACAGGATTATTGAATTTATCAGGAAAAAGCTTGCCACTAAGCCTCGTTCGTGACCAATGACACTGATGTAACGATGGTTATATGAGAGACGATGAGTGGTTGAAAAAGCGCCGTATCGTACCTATACAACACACAGCTTCATTTAAGAAGTAGCAGAGCAGGTTTAGCAAATGGAATCTACCCAAGAAAACCCACAAACACAACAACAGCATCCCGAGCGCGTGGCATTCAAGGAGCTCAGCAAGGTAGCCAACGAACTTATCATCGGTCAGGGGCGGCTGATGGAGCGCCTGGTGATGGCATTGCTTTGCAATGGCCACTTGCTGGTGGAAGGCGCCCCCGGTCTTGCCAAGACAACGGCCATCAAGGTGCTGGCAGAACGAATCGAAGGTGATTTTCACCGCATTCAGTTTACGCCCGACCTGTTACCGGCTGATTTGACCGGCACGGAAATTTACCGGCCCCAGGAAGGTACTTTCGAATTTCAGCAGGGTCCGATTTTTCATAACATGATTCTTGCCGACGAGGTCAACCGTGCGCCGGCCAAGGTTCAGTCTGCCATGCTCGAGGCCATGGGTGAACACCAGGTTACCGTTGGCCGGGTCACTTATAAAATGCCGCCTTTGTTCCTGGTCATGGCCACGCAGAACCCGATCGAACAGGAGGGAACCTATCCCTTACCCGAGGCACAGCTCGATCGTTTCCTGATGCATGTCTCGATCGGCTACCCGGACGCAAAAGCGGAACAGGATATTCTTGAATTGGCCCGCGGGCAGGCGCGTGACGAGTTGGGTAGCAAGCCAGAACCCAAAACACTGGTTACCCAGCAGCAGGTGTTTGCCGCACAAAGACAGGTGCTTGATCTGCACATGGCACCTGCTTTGCAGGAGTACATCGTTCAGCTGGTGTTAGCGACCCGTAATGCCGGGCAGTGGGACGAAGAGCTCGGGCGCCTGGTCAGTTATGGTGCAAGCCCCCGTGCGACGATTGGCCTGGATCGCTGTGCACGCGCACGCGCCTGGCTTGATGGCCGTGACTTTGTTTCACCGGATGATATTCACGCAGTGATACACGAAGTTTTTCGTCATCGCGTTTTGTTGTCATATGAGGCGGAGGCCGATGGTGTCACCGTGGATGAACTGGTCAACCGCTTACTGGATCTGGTTCCTGTTCCATGACAGAAATTGCGGGCGATGGCATTCACTTAAGTGCGTCCGAGTTAATCGCACTAAAGCCTCGTTGCAATGCGCTTAGCTTGCCGGCGCACAGCCCTGCCGCGTCCTCGCTGGCAGGCGCCTATCGCTCCCGTTTCCGTGGCAGGGGTGTGGATTACGTGGAGTCACGCCACTATCTTCCCGGTGATGATATTCGCAATATGGACTGGCGTGTTACCGCACGAACAGGCCGGGCGCATACCAAGATCTTTCAGGAGGAAAGAGAACGACCCGTGCTGGTCGTTGTGGATGCAAGCCCCAGTCTTTATTTTGGTACACGAAAACGACTGAAATCCGTTGCCGCCGGCCAGATGGCTGCAGCCGTGGCCTGGGCAGCGGTGCGGCGGGGTGACCGTATTGGTGCCTTCCTGTTTACCTCGGACGATCATCGGGAGTTACGACCGGCCGGCGGGCGCCGGGGCGCCATGCGGGTTATCCAGGGTTTGGTGGAATGGTTAAACCCCGAAACGGCCCACCAGGGCCAAAAGCCACTGTCGGTATCGTTGGAGCGTGTAAGACACGCCGTACGCCCGGGTAGCCTGGTTATTATCATCAGTGACTTTTTTAACCTCGACGAGCAGTGTCACCGTCACCTGTCGCGTCTGCGGCAACATAACGACGTCATTGGTTGCCAGGTGATGGACCCCGCAGAGCAGCACCTCCCTGTCGGCAGGTTTCCGATCTCTGACGGTGAGAACAGCGCCATGCTGGATACCCACCTGGAGCTGCCGCGCCGGCAGTTTAACCAGATGAGTGACGAGCATGGCTCGATACCCCGGCGCATGTTCCAGCGTCATAAGTGTGGCTGGATGGTCTTGAAAACATCGGATGACCCGGTGGACGTACTGGGCCGTGAATTACGCTTACTGGTCGGGCGAGGCGCATGAACCCCGACCTGATGTCACAGTTACGCGATATTCATGCTGCAGCGCCAGTTTCATGGTGGCCGCCGGCACCGGGCTGGTGGGTGCTCGCTTTGTTGCTGCTGGTGTTATTGAGCTGGTTGGGTCGACGTCTGCTGGCGCGATTTCGGTTGTATCAACGGCGAAAACAAATGCTGGGTTGGGTTGAGCATTTGAATGCCAACATTGATCCACGGCGTGATCCACAGGCATACCTGTCCACGCTTAACCGCATTTTCAAGCTGGTCGCGATGCGGGCATTTCCTGCTCAGCAATGTGCAGCACTGAATGGTCAGGATTGGGTAAATTTTCTGATTGAGAATATGAAGAAATCATCATCAGCGGAGTCGCTGGCCGTGCTGGCGACGGGTCCGTATGATCCGGCTCCGACGTTTGATCCTGAGCTGATGAGTGAACTGACCCGCAACTGGATCAGGCAGCATGGCTGAAGAATTCCTGACATCCGGTTTCACTATTGCCTGGCCCTGGCTGTTAGTGTTGGCGCCGGTTCCGTGGTTGCTGCGTTTGGTTATGCCTGCATCAAAGTCGGGTGATCTACAGGCCTTGCGCGTACCCTGGTTCTCTGCGGTGGCGGGTGAAAAAGGCGGATGGATGCGTAAACCCTGGCTGGCACTGGTGGCGACATTGATCTGGCTGTTGCTGGTCGTGGCGGCATCCCGGCCGCAGTGGGTTGGTGAGATCGAGAGCTTGCCGGTAACCGGTCGGGACTTGTTGCTGGCTGTCGATATTTCCGGCAGCATGGATACACAGGACATGGTTCTGAAAAAGGCGGCTGTTAATCGTCTGAAGGTCGTCAAGAAGGTGGCCGGTGAATTTATCCAGCGCCGCCATGGTGACCGTGTCGGGCTGATTTTATTTGGCAGTCGCGCCTATCTGCAAACACCCTTGACCTTTGACACCGAAACGACTGCTACCCTGCTCGAAGAATCAGAAATTGGCCTGGCCGGACGTGAGACGGCCATCGGCGATGCCATTGGCCTGGCGGTCAAGCGTTTGCGGGATGATGCCGCTGCCGAGCGCGTGCTCGTGTTGTTGACTGATGGCGCGAACACCTCGGGTGAGGTACAGCCCTTACAAGCGGCCGGTTTTGCTGCGCGTGACGGTCTGACTGTTTATACGGTGGGTGTCGGCGCAGATGAAATGATGGTGCAGGATTTCTTTGGTAGCCGGGTGGTTAACCCGTCTGCTGATCTGGATGAAGATACATTACGTGCGATTGCAGACCAGACCGGTGGGCGCTACTTCAGGGCCCGCGATGCCAAGAGTCTTGAAAAAATCTATGAAATTCTGGATGAGCTGGAGCCTGTCGAAAGCGATGTCGAAACCATTCGTCCCATCGATGAATTGTTTTACTGGCCCTTGGGTATTGCATACGCCCTGGCCATGCTGGCGGCCCTGTTTACCATCCGTCCGTTCAACCTGCGTGCATTGACGTCATGATGGATAGCCTGCCTTTACATTTTATACGACCGCTGTGGCTGGCCCTGGCGCCAATGGCCGTCATCCTGCCTTTGCTGTGGCGTCATTTACGCCGCCCTTCGGGTGATTGGAGCAAGGTTTGTGATACGCACCTGTTGCGCTGGTTGAGTGTCGGTAATGCGGCAGCCAAACCATCGCGGTTCGGACCCTGGCTGGCAGGGCTGGTGTGGCTTGTGGCAGCGATTGCGCTGGCGGGGCCGAGCTGGCAAAAACTACCGGACAGCTCTTTTACCTCTCGCGATGCGCGTGTGCTGGTGCTGGATCTGTCGCTGTCCATGCTGGCAGAAGATCTCAAACCGAACCGGCTGGCGCAGGCACATTTCAGATTGTCCGATATGCTCGAAGCGACATCGGAGGGTCAAACCGGCCTGGTGGCTTATGCAGGTGATGCCTTTGTGGTCTCACCGCTGACCAGTGATACGAATACCATCAAGAATATGCTGCCGGCATTACGTCCGGATGTGATCCCGGTTTTCGGCAGTCGCCCTGACCGCGCACTGGAACTGGCGGCTGAATTGCTGACACGTTCGGGCATGGCGCGGGGTGAAATCCTGTTGATTTCAGATAGTGGTAGCCGGGCCGCTGCCAATGTTGCAGCGGGTCTTGCGAACAAGGGTATTTTTACTTCGGTACTGGCAGTCGGTACGGTGCAGGGTGCGCCGATTCCAAGCGGTGAAGGTTTTGTCAGTGACAGCAGTGGCAATATCGTCGTGGCCCGTGTTGAGCGGGACGCCCTGCAGGCCATCGCAAATGCAGGTGCTGGGAAATATTCGGAATTAACGGCTGGCAGCAACGCAAATTCACCCTGGGCGGCAATCGAGGGAAGTGAGTTTGCGCGCAAGGATGACGCGCTGGGAGAGCGCTGGAAGGATGCCGGGCCGTGGCTGGTTTTAATTTTATTGCCGTTCGTGGCACTGGCCTTCCGCCGGGGTTTACTGTTCGTGTTGCCATTGCTGGTATTACCCGGCGTATTGATCAGTACCGACGCAAATGCCGGTTTTTGGGATGATCTTTGGGCAACCAGGGATCAGCAGGCCCAGGCTGCACTTGCGCAGGAGCGTGCCGCGGATGCCGCCGTGCTTGCAAAGAACCCCGAGATTGCGGGTGAGGCCTTTTACCGCAGTGGTGATTTTGTTAATGCCGGTCAATCATACTCAAGGGTGAGAGAGGGACAAAATCAGGCAGACAGCCACTATAACTTTGCTAACTCGATGGCTCAACTGGGTGAATTTGACGCCGCCATCGCTGCCTATGATGAAGCCCTGGCCCTGGATCCGGACATGGAAGATGCCGCTTTCAACCGTGACCTTGTCGAGCAGATGAAGCAGCAAAAGGAGCAGCAGGAACAACAGGAGCAGCAGGATTCGGAAGGCGAGTCCGATGAAGAGCAGGAGGGTGATGAGTCCCAGGAAGGGGAAGAGGGTGAAGAAGAATCCTCCGAAGACCAGCAGGAAGGTGAACAGGGTGATGAGGAGTCCGATGAGCAAACCGAAGGTGAGGAAACGGGTGAGCCTTCGGAATCCGAGATGGAACAGAATTGGTCAGAGGAAGATGCCCAGGCGATGGAGCAGTGGTTGCGGCGCATTCCGGATGACCCGGGTGGTTTGTTGAGACGCAAGTTCCGCAATCAGCATGAGCGCCGCGGCGCCCCTGCCGATGAATCCGAGACATGGTAATCAGGAATGGAAAAGATGATTTTTAGTCATATACGCAAGCAGCTTGGCAACCTGTTTCTGGTCATGGTCTTGCTGTTGGTTTACACGCAGGTGCACGCAGCCGGGGTCACAGCCAAGCTGGATCGAAGCAGCGCTGTTGTTGGTGAGACGGTGACACTGGTGTTGGAGACCAATGATACAAACCAAAGCCTTGATTCTGATTTTTCGGCGCTGCAGGCGGATTTTGATGTACTGAACCGTCGCTCAGAAACCCAGATGTCATTTGTGAATGGAACACAGAAGGCGAGTGTCCGCCTGGTCATTACACTCGAACCCAAACGCGAGGGTAACCTGTTAATACCGTCCTTGAAGTTTCCGGGTGCCACTTCGAACCCGCTGACCTTAAAGGTCTCTGCGGCACCGGCATTGGCACCGGGTGAGGCGGAGCCTGTTTTTATCGAAGTGACGGTTCAGCCTGGCGAAGGTCCTTATTACGTGCTTTCGCAAATCAGCCTGATGGTCAGGATTTTTTACCAGGCCAACCTGACGGAAGCAGCGATCAACCCACCGGCACCTGCACAAGCCTCGGTACGTTTGCTGGACGAGGTTCCCTACCAGTCCGACCGGAATGGTGAGCGCTATCGTGTACTGGAGCGCCGTTATGCGATCTTTCCCGAGCGCTCAGGCACACTGACCATCCCGGCCATGCAGCTCAGCGGGCGGTTGATTGAGAGGCCATCCGACCGTTTATGGCAACCGACAGTGCGGGGTCGCCGGGTACAGGTTGAAAGTGAACCATTGACACTTGAAATCAGTCCACGTCCCGACTCATTTAGCGGAGATTTCTGGTTGCCAGCACGGCGTGTCACCCTGTCGCAGCAAATTACGGATAATGAAAAATTACATGTTGGTGAACCGATAACACGCACCATCATAGTGGATGCCGTGGGCCTGGAGGAAAACATGCTGGAAGAGCCTGTATGGCCGGATTTGCCCGAAACCCGTATCTACCCGGACCAACCTCAAGGTATAAGCCGCGATGATGGAGAATGGGTGCTGGGCCACAAGGAGTTCCGTTATGCCATCGTGCCGGAACAAGCCGGTGAACTGGAGTTGCCTGAAATCAGGCTGGACTGGTGGGATACCGTGACCCACCAGCAACGCACTGCCGTATTGCCGGCGCACCGGCTCAATGTGTTGCCCTCCGAAACTGGCCCGTCAGCTGCGCTGCCGCCTTCAGATGTCGGGGTCCAGCCCGATGTTTCCCGGGTTACACCGGTCGATGGCGCCCTGATGCCGTCAACGGCCCTGGTGTGGAAAACAAGTACAGCCGCGTTTGCGGTTTTGTGGCTGCTAACCCTGGTTTTGTACTTTCGTCGCGGTGGCGCCAAAGCAAACCTGGCAGACCCGAATGGTTTGGTTACTCCGGCTGAAAAAGAACTGTTGAAACATTTCCAACAGGCTTGTCAGAAAGGTGATGCTTCCACGGCACGTAAAGATCTCGCATGCTGGGTCAGGAATTACGCCCCACAGGAACTACGCGGCAGTATGCGTGATTTTGGTGCTGCCTGTGGTGACACGGCACTGCACGCGGCCATTGCTGAGCTTGATATCAGTGGGTTTTCCGATGATGGTAGCGGCAGTTGGAAAGGTGATTCTTTGTGGCTTGCTTTTAAGGCCTGGCAGGCCAGCGTGGAAAAGCCACAAATGGCGAGGATTGGTAACAAGCCGGATTTGTACGCCCGCTAAGGGGTGACATGCTCCAAAGTGAAGGGGTAATACAGTGCTGGTTACGATACCTGGCTACGGTTGATGGACCGTGCTGCATTTTTACAGCACGGTCCCGTGTCATACTTTCAACCTGACCTCATTTGGCAGGTCGTCCAGGTTTAGTAGCGGTATGGGTTTTAGCGGTTTCCCTTTGAGTCCTGTGCATCAGGCAACTGGCTGCGGCCTGATCCGATGGGTTCGTACAGAAATATTTGGGTCAAACCACCTTCCAGGTCCTCTATAATGACCTCCAGGGAGGGAGCTCTTCCGCTGTTGACTTTACCCGAAGGCGCACGATTACTGTCATCGACGGCAAAATCGATGTAAATCATGTATTCATCGACATATTCGGTCGGCACAACAATACTGGTCTCCAGTAATAACCTTCCACCACAATTGTCACTGCCGGAGCAATATTCGCCGCCACCTGGTATTTCGGCAACGCCCATTGAATCCATCACGTTGTCAAAATCAATGTTCAGGTGCGGGCTATCAGCCTCTTCCAGCATGCTGTCAATCCGCTGCCAGATGTCATCGGACACAATGCCTTCCGCGGCATGGTGTGACCACGCTGGTGTGACCAGTAATACCCCAAGGAACATCAGGCTTAGTATCATTAACCGTTTCATACGATCATCTCCTTAATTTAGCAAAAACAAACAGATACATAGATCTCCATTTGAAGCCTCTGCCTCTTAGGTATGACAGAAACTCTCTTCCCCGATAACATCTCCGTCGCACGACCGTAAACTCAAACAGTTGTGCCGTCTGAAGCGCGAAGGTACCGGTGGTTTGTTATTTCAGGTTTGTAAAAACAAATTAGCGGTGCGATAGCGTTCAGCAACGTATCCATACCATAGTGCGGGCATGCTTAATCTACGCTTAAAAGCATCTAAAAATTTGCTTAAATTTTGTGGAGGCTTGTTAAAGACAGTGGCAGAACACTACCAGGTGCAGGCACAGATGCAGTGACAGGCGCAGGATTGGGGCTCAGGGGTTGGCTTTCATCACCAGCGTATCAATCTGATTATCGGATAACATACGACGCATCTCGTCCGCCTTGCGGGCGCCCTCGAAAGGCCCGATTCTGACCCTGTGCCAGGTTTTGCCGTTGACAGTCACCTTTTGTACGGTCGCGACTGACCCAAGCATGGCAAGCTGTGCTTTCATCTGCTCGGCATCTGTCGAGTTACGGAATGAGCCTGCCTGCAATATATATTGGTCCTGGGCCTTTGCGGTTACCGCGTCATTAGCCGGCTCGACCTTGTCGGCTTTCCGGCTGAGTTCCTGTTCGGGTACAACGACTTCCATTTCAGGTAAAACGGTAAAAAAGTCATAGCGTGGTTTCTTTGGTTTGGCGACTTCGTCCTCAACGATGGCGGCTTCGGTTTCTCCACTGATCTCTTTATCGAGGGATGGTAAGTGCTGCTTAACCTCGGGTAAATACCCTTTCATCATCAGGAAACCCGCGGTTCCCAGTCCGATCAGTATGCCACCCAGCAACCAGAACCACGCCGGAATACCGCCTGAGCCCTTCTTCTTTACGCCGCGCCGGTTTCCGGCTGTTTTTCGCCTGGCTGCCATTACATGGTATCCGGTGCTGAAATGCCAAGTAATGACAAGCCGTTGGCCAATACGATGCGGGTGGCATCTATCAGGTTAAGACGCACATTCCTGATGTTTTCATCATCGACAAGAAACTGATGTGAGTTATAGTAGGAGTGAAATTCGGTCGCCAGCGATTGCAGATAATGGGCAAGCTGATGCGGGGCACGTAAACGGGCGGAAGATTCAATAACTTCCGGATAGCGGCTCAGGGCCCGTAATAACAGTGTCTCATGAGGTTCGGTCAGAAGATTCAAGGCTGCTTCGCCAATCGCCTGGTTGTGGGTTTCATCCATTTGTTCGAGATTGCGGAAAACACTGCAAATTCGGGCGTGCGCGTACTGGATGTAGTAAACCGGGTTGTCATTGGTCCGGGATTTGGCCAGGTCAAGATCAAAATCCAGATGCTGCTCATGTGACCGCATGACGTAAAAGAAGCGGGCCGCATCACTTCCGACCTCTTCACGCAGTTCACGCAGGGTGATGAACTGACCTGAGCGTGTCGACATGGAGACCTTTTTGCCATCGCGGTAAAGCACGGCAAACTGGACCAGCAATATTTCAAGACGATCAGGGTTTTCACCCAGGCCAAGGGCTGCAGCCCTTAATCGGGCGATATAACCGTGATGATCGGCGCCGAAGATATAAAGCGCCTTCTCGAACCCGCGCTCCATCTTGTTCAGGAAGTAGGCGATGTCGGAAGCAAAGTAGGTTGCCCGGCCATTTTCACGAATGATAACCCGGTCCTTTTCATCGCCAAGCTCGGATGCACGAAACCAGGTCGCGCCGTCTTTCACATACAGGTGTCCGTTTTCTTCAAGCCGTTCAATGGCGCGTGCTATTGCACCGCTGTCTTCCAGTTCTTTTTCACTGAACCAGTGGTCAAAATCAACCCCGAACTCCGACAGGTCCTTTTGGATATCGTTAAGAATGCTGTCAACTGATGTTTCGAAGAAAACCAGGTAACCCGCGTGCCCCAGTAACTCCCTTGCGCGGTCAATAAAAGCATCAATATGAGCTTCCCGGTTACCACCTTCGCCGTCATCGGGTGGTAAACCATCGGTGACCTCATGACCTTTGAATCTCCATTTATCACCGATTTCATTGCGGACTTCGCGGGCAATATCGTAGATGTAATCACCCCGGTAGCCGTTATCCGGAAAACGCACTTGTTCGCCACACAACTCCAGGTAGCGTAACCAGACACTGACGGCAAGGATGTCCATTTGCCGGCCATTGTCATTGACATAATACTCGCGTTGCACCGGGTAACCTGAAGCCTGGAGGATGCTGGCCAGGCTGGCCCCATAGGCAGCGCCGCGCCCATGGCCTACATGCAGCGGACCGGTCGGGTTGGCGGATACAAACTCAACGGTGACTTCGTGTTTTGGATTTGGCGGCACATGTCCATAGTTGTCACCGGAATACAGGATGTCTTTTACTACCGTGGTCAGGGCGACCTGGTTCATGTGAAAGTTAATGAACCCCGGTCCGGCGATTTCAGAATGGTCCAGCTGACGTGAACGCGGCATTTTGTCGATGATAAGCTGTGCCAGGTCCCTGGGGGGCAAGCCAGCGCGCTTGGCGAGTACCATGGCGATATTGGAGGCAAACTCTCCATGTTCAGGTGTGCGTGTTCGCTCAAGTTGAGGCGTGATATCGCAATCTGCGTTTAAAACGCCTTCCCTTATCAGGTGTAAGAGGGCCTGAATCAATAATTCTTCGATATGTTCTTTCAAGAAAAAGTCCTGTGAGCGGTCGCCAAAAGGCAATACGAAAGCGAGCTATTGTAAACGTTTGAACCAGCGCTGAAAACGATTGGCATGGCTTGAGGGCGTTTTATTAGCAATGACCTGCAAAAGGGAGCCCCGGCCATTCGTTTTTCTGATGCCGGGTGGACGGCAGATCAGTCCGGTCTGTGGATAACTCTGTGAGTAAAATGAATTTGAGTGTACCGCTCGTCCTGCGTGTTAATATTGCCCGCATCCTGGTTTCAAAATAAAAACTATTAAAAATCTTAAAAAACAAATAGATAGAGAATCTTTTGCATAATTTTATACCAACAACTGTATTAAACCCATGTTTTTTACATGCTGCGCCTGACTGTGCATAAAAAATGGGTGTGATCTTATGAGATACTGCGTCACAGGCAGAAATAGTGCCCTTTTTATGCATAAAACCCTAAGTTATTGCATTGCATCAGATAATGACCCACAAACAAATTGTCGCATCACCCCTGGAAACTCACTGATATGTCCGGCCTGATGTCACTGGCCTTGTTTTTTGCCGCCGGTGTATCTTTACTGGCAGGGTTTCCCGTGGCTTTTACATTGGCGGGTGTTGCCCTGATATTTGCGTTGATCGGCATCATGACCGGTATGTTTGATCCGGCATTTCTGAGTGCGTTTCCCAGCCGCATTTTTGGCATCATGAGTAATGAAACGCTGATCGCGGTGCCTGTTTTTGTGTTCATGGGTGTCATGCTGGAGCGTTCAAAGCTTGCTGATCAGCTATTACAGGCACTGGCACAATTGATGCGCAGGGTTCCAGGGGGCCTGGGACTCGCGGTTATGCTGGTGGGTGCGCTGATGGCAGCCAGTACCGGCATCGTCGGCGCGACGGTGGTCACCATGGGTCTGCTGTCCCTGCCGACCATGTTGAGGAATAATTATGCGCCCTCTATTGCCACGGGTACTATCTGCGCGGCTGGAACACTGGGCCAGATCATTCCGCCGTCCATCGTCCTGATACTGCTGGCGGATGTACTTTCCAATGCCTATCAACAGGCTCAGTTGCACATGGGTATATTTAGTCCGGAGACCATATCCGTTGGCGAGCTATTTGCAGGCGCATTGGTGCCGGGACTGGTGCTGGTAGGGCTCTATATGCTGTACCTCGCGGTGATCGCATTTATCAAGCCATCAAGTATGCCGCCGGTGGAAGCCGAAGCGGGTGAAGATGTCTCTTTGTTGACGCTGCTTGGCTTGCTGGCAGGACCCTTGTTACTGATTGTCGCGGTGCTTGGCTCTATCCTGATGGGGTTGGCAACACCCACCGAGGCGGCGGCCGTGGGTGCAACCGGTGCTATGTTACTGGCTTTGAAACAAAGACAGTTGTCAGTCAAAACCCTGCGGGTTGTTGTGTATCAGTCAGCCCGGATGAGCGCGATGGTGTTCATGATATTGATCGGCGCATCACTGTTTAGCCTGGTTTTCAGAGGATATGGCGGTGATGAATATGTACAGTCCTTACTGACGAGCCTGCCGGGTGGGCAGGCCGGTGCCTTGTTGGTTGTGATGCTTGCCTTGTTCCTGCTGGGTTTCATCCTGGACTTTATTGAGATCACCTATGTGGTGATCCCCATTGTCGGGCCGGTATTGCTGGCCATGGGTATTGACCCGATCTGGCTGGGTGTCATGATCGCGATCAACCTGCAAACGTCTTTTCTGACACCGCCTTTTGGTTTTTCCCTTTTCTACCTGCGCGGTGTAGCGCCGCCTGAGATTGCGACTTCATCGATCTATAAGGGCGTCATCCCATTCATCGTGATTCAACTGCTTATGTTGGGCCTGTTGGTGTTGTGGCCGGCTTTGGCGACGTGGTTACCAGGTACCATTTACGCTTAATCATTTTCCCGTTGCCAATGCTCAGGGTCAAAATCCATTAGGTGCCTGGCCGCAGGTTTAATAGCGGCTGCTCTGATATGGCGGTCCAGGGCCTGACAATATCCGTGTAGGCCTGAAACGAAGCGTAAATTCGCCCCATCAGTTCTGACTCTGCAGATAGATCACTCATAAACTCGTCGCCGATAGTCCGCAGGCGCTCGAGAACTTCATCGGGATAGCGCCGGAGTTGAACATTGTGCTCATCAATCAGTTTCTGCAGGGCTATTCCGTTGTTGTAAGTGAAATCAGACAGCATATCCATGGTGGTGGCCTGGCAGGCTACCCTGACAATGGCCTGCAGGTCAGCAGGTAATGAGTCCCAGGCGGCCTGGTTGATCATGCACTCCAGGCCGGAGCCGGGTTCCTGCCAACCCGGGTAGTAATAGTATTTGGCCGCCCTGAACAGGCCAAAGGCGAGATCGTTATAGGGCCCGACCCACTCGGCCGCATCGATCGTGCCGGTTTGAAGCGCAGTGAACAATTCAGCACCGGGGATATTGGTAGGTGTTCCACCCGCGCGTTTGAGAATTTCGCCACCGGGACCGGGCATCCTCATTTTCAAACCCTGAATATCAGCGATGCTGTTAATCTCGCGGTTGAACCAGCCACCCATTTGGGGACCTGAATTACCGGCCAGAAAAGGTACCAGGCCGTGGGGTGCATAAACCTCCTGCCACAACTCAAGCCCGCCGCCGTAATAAATCCAGCCGTTCAGCTCCTGTGCCGTCATACCAAAGGGTATGCCCGAGAAAAACTGCGAAGCAGGCGCCTTGCCTTTCCAGTAATAGGTGGCGCTATGGCCCATTTCCGCCGTGCCTTGCCGGACAGCATCGAATACCTCGAACGACGGTACCAGTTCGTTACCGCCAAAGACCTTGATTTTCAGACGGCCGTTGCTGAGTTGATTGATAGACTCAGCTAAACGGTTGGCGCCGGTACCCAGGCCAGGGAAGTCGCGCGGCCATGATGTGACCATCTTCCATTCGAAGCTGCGGGATGAGGGTTGATTTCCACATTCCGCCTGTGGCCCGGCTTGTTTTCCACAGGCGCTCAACAGACCGGTTGCGCCGGCGAGTCCGGCGGCCGCTACAAACTTTCTACGATCCATTGATCAGTGGCTCCTAAGTGTTATAGTGAAACACAGAAGTCTATATGAGATCAGAACTTCATGAAATCAGAAGATACTTCAGAGACAAGGCAACTGCTTTTTGAGCTGCGGGAAGAACACCGCGACCTTGATCTGGCGATCCAGCGCATGGCGCTTGACCCGCGACAGGATCAATTGCATTTGCGGCGTTTAAAAAAGCGTAAACTAAAGCTCAAAGACTGGATAACACGCCTCGAATCCAAACTGATACCGGATCTGGACGCCTGACAGGCTTTTGCGTAAAAAGCGCTTCGCTCGAGACATCCTGCCGGTGGCCCGGTACAACTAGTCTGTCGGGTCTTCCTCCACCGTCATGGGAGTTTGACGGTCAATTTCCAGCCTGATTCCCTCGCCAAGGATAAACCTGGCATCCCGGCTGATCTGTTCCAGGCGCTCGTCAAAAATCAGCCTGTTTTCCTCGTTGGGTGACAGGTAACCGGTTTTGCGCATTTCCGCAATAAATTGCCTGAACAGGGCCTTGTCGTAAAATTCCGGCGCGTTAAATTCATGCAGCATGGAAATACGCTGGGCCGTCTGGATGCATAGTTTCTCAAGTTCAGCCCGGCTCAATACACCCGAACCGTACTTTGCCAGCACTGAAATGGTGATCAGGTAACGGTGTATTGTCTGTAACAGGCTGTGTGCCAGCACATTGAGTTGTAGCACTGCTTCGGGTTTTTCATTCACACGTGACAGTGTTTCACCGTCTTCCTTGCGGATCAGCAGACCATTCTGCACGAGTTGTTCGATGGAGTCGTCCAGGGCTTTTGTAATCTGGCGCTGGGTCCAGGGGATAAACAATTCGGCCTGCAAAAAAGGCTGGATGATAATAGCGAACTTGTGCAGGTGACTGATCCTGAACTGGCGGTGCTCGAGAAAACAACAGGCAACCAGCGAAGGTAATGCCATTAAATGAGCAATATTGTTTCGGAAGAAAGTCAGGCTGACGGCCCGGTCAGGCTGGAGGGAAATGATATCGCCCAACTCATGTTCCTGGCGTTGCAGGATTTTCATTTCGAAACCGTAAGCGATGATGTCCAGAGGGCTCTTCTGTGTGATGGTTACCCGTTCAGGCGTCGGCTTGTTGCTTAAAAGAGCCTGGTAAAGACCGATTTGCCTTTCCAGCTGCTTCTCACCCATGGCATGTCTGGGTGTACCCAGTAAAGCCAGTGCCAGCAGGTTCACCGGGTTAACATCAGCGCCGGCGTTAATGTTTGTCATGATCTTCTGGCCAAGAACATCTATGACATTGTTGAGCCAGTCAGGTCGCCTGGCTTCCTTGCGGAGAGTGTCCTGCCAATTAGCGTCCTGCTCTTTAAGCAGGTCGTCCAGAAAAATCGGCTCACAGAGGCTGACATGCGCTTTACCGTAGTTATTCCGGGTAATGCTAAAAATCTTTGCAAGGTCTGTGAATCGTTCTGTTCTCTTGGCCTTGCCGGATAATTCGGTTGTGTAACTGTCTCCCTCCGCCAGTCGCTCATAGCCAATATATACCGGCTGAAATACGATTGGCCTGACCGGCGCATTCAGGTAGCTTCTGACGGACATGGCCAACATTCCGGCCTTGGGTGGCAGCAGGCGGCCGGTGCGGCTGCGGGTACCCTCGATAAAATATTCAATCGAGACTCCCTGGGTCTGGATGATGCTGAGATATTCATGGAAAACAGTGGCGTAAAGTTTCTGGGAACGAAAAGACCTGCGCAGAAAGAAAGCACCGCAACGTCGCATGAGTGGACCAACCATTGGCAGGTTCAGGTTTATACCTGCTGCGATATGTGGCGGGATAAAACCGTGCTCATGGACCAGGTAGGACAGCAACACGTAATCGAGGTGACTGCGGTGGCAGGGCACATAGATAACCTCATGACCCAGTGCATTGTGAGGGAGTTCTTCAAAGTAATTGGTCTTGATGCCGTTGTATATCCGGTTCCATAACCACGAAATCAGTGATTCAGCGATGACGATTGCGGAGTAGGAATAATTGGCTGCAATTTCATATGCAAACTTGTTGGCCCGTTTACGGGCCTGGTCATGTGTAATACCTGAACGGCGCGCCTCTTCTTGCGTCGCTGATCGAACAGTGGGTGAGTTGACGACGCGGTCAACGATGGTGCGGCGGTGCGAGAGATCCGGGCCGATGGCGGCGGTTCGTACGCGTTTGAAATGGACCCTGAGTATTCGTGACACCTTCCTCAGGGCGACAGAAGACTCCATGCCTTCCGCTGCCAGGTCTTTTAGTGAGATCGGGCGACTGAATTGGATGAAGGTCTTACGACCGTTGACCAGTGTGTTGAAAAACCGCCTTAAACGTCCGCCGATCTCCCAATTCTCTGTGAAAATAACACGGGTGACGCCACTTTGCTTAGTCGGTCGCTGGCCTACCAATATGGTTACCGGAACCAGCTGCACATCGAGCTCCGGGTTTGCCCAGCATGTTTCGACCATCAGTTGCAGCATCTTTGAATGGCGGCGCGGATCCGGGCTGCGGAAAAAAACACCCCTTAGCCTTTTCAGCACAGCATATGAGCGGTCGGGGCTTTTCGGCAGATTGGGTACTGCCAATAATGGCCGGGCCAGTTTTTGCTGTTCGCAGTATTTGTCGAGCATCAAGACCGATGACAACGCATAAGAGTCCATGACATAACAGACCGGGCGGTCATCACTACTGCCGATATTTCCGTCAGGGTCGGCCTTTATGCGGGGTTTGACCCATAGACTTTGAATATTTCGCAGCAGCAGGAACCAGTGCAGTTTCAATCTGGCGGTCAAGTCTGGTTTGTCGTTTTGCTTAGCCATGCGTCTGAATCTTGTCTTTGGAAAGCTATTCTAGCTTGGATTTGTGTACACGCATAAAAAATCCGGGCGAGACACGAGGCCTGCCCGGAAAATCCGGCGGAGCCGGAGAGGATCGGTTAATTGAATAAAATTGAAAAATATTATTCTATTAATTAGTTAGGAGCGTATCGTAAGGTTAAACATTAACATTTGTCAACACCCACAAAAAGAATCCGGGGTGCCTTTTTACGATGTATCACCGGCAAAGTAAAGGTTTGCCCCGGATTTAAGACGCCGTTATGGCGCGCGCAATGTCGGCCTGGATCGCTTCTGCGGCTGCTGCGGGATCATCGGCGCTGCGAATAGGCCGGCCCACCACGAGGTAATCTGCGCCATCATGGATGGCCTGGTAGGGGGTCATGACGCGTTGCTGATCGTCATCATTGTGCACCGGCCTGATTCCCGGGCAAACCGTAATCAGACGGGGGTCGGCATGCTCGCGAAGTGCGCTGACCTCCAGTCCGGATGACACCACACCGTCACAGCCCAGCGCCAGGGCACGTCTTGCGCGCGACAGGACAAGTGTACGTGCATCACACTGGAAGCCGAGGTCATCAAGGTCTCCCTGGTCGAGGCTGGTCAGTGCAGTCACGGCGAGTATCTGCATATTACCCTTGGCATCCGCAGCCGCTTTGAGCATGCTGTCATTTCCATGTACTGTGCAAAAATCGACATCGTGAAGCGCCAGCTGCCGCACGGCGGCGGCGACAGTTGCTGGAATATCGAACAACTTCAAATCCGCAAATATCTTTTTACCCTTGCCTTTCAGTTCAGCCATCAGTTCGAAGTAATGACCGGATAAAAACACTTCCAGTCCCAGCTTATAGAACTCAACCGAATCCCCAAGCTTGGAAATCAGGGCCTGAGCCTCTTCGAGATTGGGAACATCGAGTGCAAAAATCAATCGTTCACGGCTGGGAATATGGGTGTTAACTGTCGACATGATAAGCCCCCTGGCTTGGTTCGGGTTGATTTAGAAACCGGGTGATATGGTGACCGGCCTGTTGAGCCTGCTCCATGTGAAAATGATGATGACCATCTTGCATGACGTGCTTGCAATCGGGTATGGCCGCAATACGTTTTTGCGCCATCTCTTCGCCAAAGTACTTGATCACTGACGGTGAAGTCATCACCAGTGTGGGTGAGCGGATTGCGCCCAGCATATCCAGCGCCTGTGCATCACCGGAAAGTTGTGGTGAGCGCCAGTTCAAACGCGGGTCGGTGCGCCACTGGTAGTAATCACCGGTATGCTCCAGGGAGCGCTGACATAACAGACGTGCAGCCTCATCGGACAGTGGTGAGTGCTTTTGCCTGGCGCGAATGGCATCTTCAACCGAGCCGTAAGGCCTCAGGAAACTGCGGGCCTTGCGGACTGACAGCATCGACAGGCGCAATTGTTGTGCGGCCTGGTTGCTGGGAAGTGTCAATATACCCAGGGAGTCTAATAAAACCAAACGCTCGACCCGTTCGGGCAGTGCTGCTGCAAAACTGGCGGCGACACCACCACCCATTGAATGACCGATGAAGTGACACTGTTTCCAGCTCAGTTCGTCCAGCACCGCATCGATATCAAACAGGTAATCCGTAAAATAGTAGCGGCTGGTTTCCGGCCGGTGCGCAGAAAAACCGTGGCCGGCAAAATCGAGTGCCAGAAGGTCAAAATCCGCCAGGTAGGGCGCCAGCGGAACAAACGATGCTGCATTGTCCAGCCAGCCATGAAGGCATAACACCTTCGGGGCGCCGGGGTTGGGCCAGTGCAGACCCTCAAGTGTGCCCCACGACAGGTGTATGTTTGCCGGGGTCGCTTTCATTAATTACTCAGGTTGGCGTAGGCCAGCACCAGCCACTTGGCGCCTGCATTGTTAAAGTTGACCTGGATACGGGCGTGCTCACCCGAGCCTTCAAAGCTGATGACCGTGCCGCTGCCAAATTTCTTATGATGCACCGACTCACCCAGGCTGAAGGGCCAGTCTTCATTGGCCTGGGAGCCGGCCTTGGGATATTGCGGCGCCCTTGGTGCGGACCAGGGCCGCTGGGTCTGCATCCGCGGGCGGATTTCCTGAATCAGGCCTGACGGGATTTCATTCAAGAACCGTGATGGGCGGCAGTGGCTTTCCGAGCCGAACATGCGCCTGACCTCGGCATGGCTGAGGCACAGGTGTTCACGGGCGCGGGTAATACCCACATAGCAAAGACGCCGTTCTTCTTCGAGGCGACCGCCGGATTCCATGACGCTGCGTTGATGCGGAAACAGACCGTCTTCCATGCCCACGATAAAAACCATTGGAAACTCCAGACCCTTGGCCGAGTGAAGTGTCATTAGTTGCACACAGTCATCCCAGGCTTCGCCCTGGGTTTCACCGGCTTCCAGTGAGGCATGACTCAGGAAGGATTGCAGCTCATTCATGCCGGCGTCTTCATCTTCAGACGGCAAAATAAACGCCGTTGCGGCATTAACCAGTTCACGCAGGTTCTCGACCCGGGATTCCATTTTCTCGCGGGGTTCTTTTTCGTAGTGACTGACCAGCTGGCTTTCTTCGATGAGACCCTGCACCTGGTTGCCCAGTGTCCAGTCCTGCATGCGTTCGCGCAAATCGCTTATAAGACTCATGAAGGCATTCAGTGCCGTGAGAGCCCGTGCAGGCAGGAGATTTTGACGGGTGCACTCCTGCGCTGCCTGCCACATTGGCAAACTGCTTTCACGTGCCTGCAAACGCAGTAATGAAACGGTTTTCTGTCCAATGCCGCGGGCAGGCGTATTGATCACACGCTCCAGTGCCGCATCATCGTTCGGGTTCTGGATCAGGCGTAAATAGGCCAATGCATCCCTGATCTCGGCGCGCTCGAAAAAGCGCTGTCCGCCATAAACGCGGTAGGCAATGGACGCCTTGAGCAGGTGTTCTTCGAATAACCTGGATTGCGCGGTTGTGCGGTAAACGATGGCCGCTTCATCGGCACGACGGCCTTTAGCCAGCCATTGCTCGATTTGTTCGATAACAAATCGAGCCTCATCCTGTTCATTAAAGGCCGAGTAAAGCGTGATGGGTGCACCCTTGTCATCTGCGGTCCAGAGCTTTTTACCCATGCGGTCTTCATTGTTTGCAATCAGCGCATTGGCCGCTTCGAGAATGGTCCCGCTGGAACGATAGTTCTGTTCCAGTTTGATCACCTCTACATCGCTGAAATCGCGTCGAAAATGCTGCACATTGGCAACCTGGGCGCCTCGCCAGCCATATATGGACTGATCATCATCACCCACCACCAGTACGCTGCCTTTGTCCCCGGCCAGCATTCGTATCCAGGCGTACTGGATGGAGTTGGTGTCCTGGAATTCATCGACCAGCAGGTGGCTCAAACGCTTACGGTAGTGATCCAGCAGTGAGGGGTCGTTCAACCAGAGCTCATGTGCGCGGAGCAGCAGGTCGGCAAAATCAACCAGTCCGGCCCGGTCGCAGCTGGCCTGGTAAAGTTCGTAAATTCTTACCCATTGGGCCGTCATCGGATTGCCCATATGTTCGATGGCGTCCGGTCTCTGACCTTCATCCTTGCGGGCATTGATATACCACTGGGCCTGTCTCGCCGGCCACTGGGCTTCATCCAGCCCTTCTTCCTTGATCAGGCGTCGCAGTATCCGGTGCTGGTCGTCCGAGTCGATAATCTGGAAATTCTCCGGCAGACCGGCTTCCTGCCAATGCATACGCAGCAGGCGATGGGCGATGCCATGAAAGGTGCCAATCCACATGGAGCGTGCGGATACCTGCAGCAGGCTTTGTGCGCGTTCACGCATTTCACCGGCCGCCTTGTTGGTGAACGTTACCGCCAGGATGCTCAAGGGGGAGACGTGTTCAACCTGGATCAACCAGGCCAGGCGGTGAATCAGGACACGGGTTTTACCGCTGCCGGCTCCAGCCAGCACCAGTGCATGTTTCGACTCTGTCGTGACCGCTTTGCGTTGCGCATCATTGAGGTCATCAAGCAGGTGGGAAACATCCATGCTCAGTCAGAACCCACTGACAATTCCGCTTGCTCTCTTGCGATTGCCCGGTGTCCGATATCACGTCTGTAAAAAGCGCCATCCCAATCTATTCTTTCACAACCGGCATAGGCCGCTTCTGCAGCGTCAAGCACGCTGTCGCCCATGGCGCAAACACACAGCACCCGGCCACCGGTGGTAATGACCTGCTTATCAAGCAAGCCCGTACCCGCATGGAACACCAGGGTGTCTGGCAGGTCTGTAATATCCAGCCCTGAAATCACATGGCCCTTTGAGTAGCTGTCGGGGTAGCCGCCGGCTGCCATGACCACACCAAGGGCAGGTCGCGGATCCCAGATTGCTTCTACCTCGTGAAGCGTGCCATTAACTGCTGCAAGACAAAGTGCCGCGAGGTCGGACTGTAAGCGCATCATGATGGGCTGGGTTTCCGGGTCGCCAAAACGAACATTGAATTCGAGGACCTTGGTTTCGCCTTCGGGGGAAACCATCAGGCCTGCGTAAAGAAAGCCGGTAAAGGGCATACCTTGCCTGGCCATGCCGCGGATGGTGGGCCGGATAACGGTTTCCATGGCAGTTTTGTGCAGGGCTTCGGTGATCACCGGTGCGGGCGAATAGGCGCCCATTCCACCGGTATTGGGCCCCTGATCACCCTCGTCACGTGCCTTGTGGTCCTGGCTGGTGGCCAGCGGCAGTATGTGCTCACCATCTGCCATAACGATGAAGCTGGCCTCTTCGCCGGTGAGAAACTCCTCGACAACAACACGGTGCCCGGCTTCACCAAAAGCATTGCCTGCCAGCATGTCTTTAACGGCTTTTTCGGCTTCTTCCACACTGTGAGCGATAATGACGCCTTTGCCTGCAGCGAGACCATCTGCCTTAACGACAATGGGTACACCCTGCTGGTGGATGAAAGCGATGGCTTCATCGATATCGGTAAACTTTCCATAGGCTGCGGTGGGAATGCCGTGGCGCGCCATGAAATCCTTGGCAAAGGTCTTGGAACCCTCGAGTTGAGCAGCCGCAGCGGAGGGACCGAAACAGGCGAGGCCAGCTGCAGTGAAACGGTCAACGATACCGGCTACCAGTGGCGCCTCGGGGCCGACGATGGTCAGGCCGATCTGCCGATCGCAGGCAAAGCCGATCAGCGCATCAATGTCATCGCTGGCCAGCGCGACATTCTCCACGTTTGGTTCAAGCGCGGAACCGGCATTGCCAGGCGCCACGTAAACGGTTTCAACCTGTTCTGATTGGGCAACACGCCACGCCAGGGCATGCTCACGGCCACCGCTTCCGATAATAAGTACTTTCATAGAACGTCCCAAAATCCTGAAGTTTTCTGTTCTTTAAATTGTCCGGTCAGTGAAATGATAAACCAGCTTCTAGTGCCGGAAATGACGGACACCGGTAAATACCATGGCCAGACCATGCTCATTGGCCGCAGCGATGACTTCATCATCACGCATCGAACCACCCGGCTGAATCACGGCCTTGATACCGGCTTCGGCTGCGGTATCGATTCCGTCCCTGAACGGGAAAAATGCATCGGAAGCCATCACGCCACCGGCAAGATCAAGTTCAGCATCTCCGGCTTTCCAGCGTGCGATCCGGGCAGAGTCTACACGGCTCATCTGGCCGGCACCCACACCCAGCGTGCGGCCCCCGGCAGCATAAACAATGGCGTTGGATTTAGCCATGCGCGCAACTTTCCAGGCAAATAACATATCAAGCCATTCCTGTTCGGTGGGCGCTCTGTCGCTGACACAGGCGCAATCCGCCCGGGTGACCCGGTCGGCATCTTTTTGCTGCACCAGTAAACCACCTGATACACGTTGATAATGCAGTACGTCCGCAGAAGGTTGTTGGCGCTCGCCACGCAGCAGGCGAACATTTGGCTTGGCGGCGAATGTCTCTAATGCGGCATCACTAAAACCGGGTGCAATCACAACTTCGACAAACTGCTTTTGCGTGATAGCCGTGGCGACGTCGCTGTCGACCTGCCCATTAAAGGCGATGATGCCACCAAAGCTGGAAACCGGATCAGTGGCAAATGCATTCAGGTAGGCCTCGACATTACTACTGCCCATGGCTACGCCACAGGGGTTGGCGTGCTTGACGATAACGCAGGCGGGCTGTTGATCAAACTGGGCCACGCACTCCAACGCAGCATCGGCGTCGTTGATGTTGTTATAGGAAAGCGCTTTGCCCTGGAGTTGCTCGGCCGCGGCGATACCACTTGGCTCAACACCGGACTCCACAAAAAACGCTGCCGACTGGTGCGGGTTTTCCCCGTAACGGAGTTCCTGCCGGTTTTGAAACTGTGGTGTGATGTAACCGGGTAAGCTACTGACTGACTGGCCATCGGCGCTTCGCTGGCTGAGATAGGCTGACACGAGGCCGTCGTATCGGGCCGTATGCGCAAATGCCTTGGTGGCCAGCATAAAGCGTTTTTCCGTGGATACAGCGCCCCGGCTACGCAACTCATCGGCGATGTCTGCATAATCAGCAGGATCGACAACAACCGACACACGTGCGTGGTTTTTGGCTGCTGCGCGCACCATGGCAGGGCCGCCGATATCGATGTTTTCGATGGCATTTTCCAGGCTGCAATTATCATCTGCCGTGACGGCTTCAAATGGGTACAGGTTAACGACCACCAGATCAATGGGTGGTATATCCTGCTCCTGCATAACGGCCTCGTCCCGGGCGCGACCGAGGATGCCGCCGTGTATGCGGGGGTGCAGTGTTTTAACACGACCATCCATTATCTCGGAAAAACCCGTGTGTTCACTCACACCGGTCACCGTGAGTCCTGCCTGGTCAAGCAGTTTTTGCGTGCCACCTGTGCTGAGTAAATTGAACCCGAGGTCCAGTAATTGCCGGGCAAAATCTACCAGGCCGGTTTTGTCTGAAACGCTGATAAGCGCGTACTTTTTTGAAGAAGGCATTATTGGCTCTGCTTATTTGGAAAATGGTCAATGGCTTAGCCGCTTGATTAACACCCGGCCACGGCTCTGTTTATCGTTTCGGTCGAATGATTTTATTCGATGGAACCTCTATTGAGTATCGTTGAATCTTGGTGCGCAGGGTGTTGCGGGTTATGCCAAGCATGCCCGCAGCGCGTGACTGGTTGCCACCGGTACTCTTCAGGATTTCTTCAATCAAGGGCGGTTCGATTTCAGCGAGCAGCATCTGGTACAGGTTTTCCGGGACCGTGTTACCCATGTCTTTGAGGTATCTGCTAATCGTACTTTGTACATGTTGTCTCAGGGGGATAGCTTTTGCTGAATCTGCGTTCATGATGTCTTCGAGTAGTCGGTATTCATTGGCTGTGTTCTGTGAGTGAACACTAACATATTAGCATGGTGAAACACTAAATAATCGTCGATGATTCGCGACCTCCGCAAGACGGATCAAGTACTGATCCGCGCTCCCGAATAGCCGTTTTTTAATTTCCGGGGTATGACGGATTATCAGAGGAACTGGATCTCAAAGCCGACGGCCCGGTCACCGGGATCCCCCAACTCCAGCAGGACCGGTAAATAGACATCCGTGGCCAATCCAGCCTGTGTGTCGGCTCCGGCGCGCAAGTACTCTTCCGGTTGTAGCCGGCGTTGTGCAACCGCCTGGTTGGCCGCATCCATCAGCGTGATTTCCAGTTCCGGGAATACCTGGCTGTGTTGCGCGAGGTTGACGAATGTCAGGCTTAAAACCAGTATTCCAGAGCGGGTAGGATGGGTGTGCATATCACGGCTGACCAGTTGTATTTGCTGCGGGTCATTCAGCAAGCCCTGCTGTTCAACTTGCAGCCACCCGGCCTGTTTCAACCAGCTATTGATTTGAGGTTGGTCAAGCAATGGCTGGCGGAATGTCCAGCCGATGTTGGCAATGGTTAAAACGACCAGCGCTGCCGTTGCCAGCACCCAGGCCAATTGACCGGATTTGACCTTTGACGGATCAGCCTCTTCATCTTCAGGGCTTGTGTTCTCGCTATCCGTGTCGGCTTTATTGACCGGGCTGAGACACGGTAGCGCCGCGTTTGGCCCTTTGGCTGGACGATGCGCCTCGCCTGCGGGCCATTCATCAAAAAGAAAACTCAGGGAACTGAAGGTTCTACCGCATTTTCCGCACTGTACCAGGCCCCTGGCATGGGAAATCGATGCGGCGGTCAGGGCGTGAACGGTTTTACATTGAGGACAGCGTGTAAACATCGGTTTATTGTCGCTAAGCGCGGGCTTGCCCGGTTGCTAGCCCTGTGTCGGCGGCTTTTGACTAAGCGTTTCAGTTCCGGCATCGGTGTGCAGGAATTTGTAACGCTCAATATCAGCGTTGAAACGCGCACGAATCCGGTTTTCCCTGTTGCTCATGACAGATAGTTTTTCTTTGTCCCGTGCCTGTCGTGCGTAAAGCTGATCAATTTCCTTTTGCTGTTCCGCACTGATAGGCAGGCCTGCGCGCTGCCGGTCTGCAGCCTGGCGGATTTGATTTCTGATGGCGCCGGTGGTGCTATCAAAGGACTGGGTCACGACCTTCTTGTCATACCCCAATTGGGCTATCTCAACCTCCAGTGCGTTTGCGATCTCCTCTACTGAAGAGTAACGGATCAGCAATAAGCGGTCTGCCTGGTAGCGTCGTTGTTCTTCCGAGATTAACGGTGCCCGCTCCTTCTTGATCTTCTCCTCTGCAATGGCTTCCAGTGGAACGGACGTGTCTTCCACGTGCTCAATCACTATGCCTTGGTTATTCAGAATGTCATAAGGCTGGTCGGCATATTCTGCCGGCACGGCTGCACCATAATGAACTTTGCCATCCTTGTCTTTCCAGCGATAGCTGTCGGCAGCCAATGAGGTGGCTGAAAGGCTGATTATCCCGGCGATCAGTATCGCCACAATCCTTGGGCTTCTATACTCCATAGGTATTACGATACCGCCGAATGGCTTCAATGTCGATACCTGTAACAGACTGACTTTCAAGGAATTCAATCAGGTCATCGAGACCGGCGATGGAAATCACCGGTATACCAAACTCATCGGTCACTTCCTGTGCCGCAGATTTTTCACCCTGGCCACGTTCCTGACGGTCCAGTGCAATGGCCACGCCACAGGGGGTCGCTCCCGCCTCTTTTATCCATTCAATCGATTCACGTACCGATGTTCCCGCAGATATGACGTCGTCGGTGATGAGCACATTGCCCTTGAGTTGCGCACCGACCAGGGTGCCGCCTTCCCCATGATCCTTGGCTTCCTTGCGGTTGTAGGCGAATGGAATATTCCGCCGGTGACCAGCATTGAGCATGATGGCAATTCCCGAAGCCAGCGGGATGCCCTTGTAGGCCGGGCCGAACAGCATGTCAAAGGCCAGGCCCGAGTCAAGAATGGCCTGCGCATAACAGGTTGAGAGTATTTCCAGGCTGCGCCCGTCATCAAAACCGCCGGCGTTGAAAAAATACGGGCTCACCCGTCCCGATTTCAATGTAAATTCGCCGAATTTCAGGTTTCCCCGTGTCATGGCCAGTTCAAAAAATTGTTGTTTATAGTTTTGCATGGGGGAAGTATCTCGCGGCTTTGCCTTCGCTGCAATATGCAAGGGTCATGACAAGATGCCCAAGTACGGTTATGCTGCCTGCCTGCTCCGCAAAACAGAAGATTTCACCACATGAGAATTATCAGTGTTAACACTAACGGCATCCGGGCGGCAGCCCGCAAAGGTTTTTTTAACTGGATGCAAAAACGTAAGCCGGACGTTGTCTGCATCCAGGAGACCAAGGCACAGGAAGACCAGCTGGGTGACCCGGTATTTTCGCCACCCGGTTATAAGCGCTACTTTCATGATGCACAAAAGAAGGGCTACAGCGGTGTCGCCATTTACACACGTCATGAGCCCGATCATATGCATTTTGGTATTGGCTGGGATGTCATGGATGACGAGGGTCGCTGGATAAGGGCGGATTTTGGGAATCTGAGTATTATATCGCTGTACCTGCCATCCGGTTCTTCAAAAGAGGAACGTCAGCAGATCAAGTACCAGAGCATGGATTATCTGCAACCCTTACTCAAGGCAATGGTGGAGGAGGGGCGTGAGTACATCATCTGTGGTGACTGGAATATCGCACATAAGAAAATAGATATAAAAAACTGGCGTGGCAATCAGAAGAATTCCGGCTTTCTGCCGGAAGAACGCGCGTGGATGGACGAGCTATTTGGTCATGTTGGCATGGTCGATGCCTTTCGCGAGATCGAGACCGGCGAGCACCAGTACACCTGGTGGTCGAATCGCGGCCAGGCCTGGGCCAATAACACCGGTTGGCGTATTGATTACCATGTTGCTACACCAGGTATAGCAGCAAAGGCGCAGGCGGTGGAGATATACAAGGATGAGCGGTTTTCTGATCACGCTCCGCTGACCATTGATTACGACTATGACATCGTGAGCAAGTAGCCGTTACATGAATACCACTCCCCGGCGTTGGCAGGAGATCTTGTTTAACCGCAAGATGGTGTCCTGTATTTTTCTGGGTTTTACTTCCGGTCTGCCGTTGTATGTTTTGATCCAGTTGGTACCGGCCTGGTTGCGCAGTCATGAGATTGACCTGGCGACCATCGGCTTGTTTGCACTGGTTTCATTACCGTATACCTGGAAGTTCCTGTGGTCACCGTTGATGGACCGTTACAAGCTTCCCTTTCTGGGCAGGCGACGGGGATGGGCGCTGATCACACAGCTTGGATTGCTTTTTTCGATCGCGGCGCTTGGCCAGTTTGACCCTTCGGCCTCACTTCAGGCTATCGTTGTAACCGTTTTCATCGTCTCATTATTCGGCGCGAGCCAGGATATCGTGGTTGACGCCTACCGGCGTGAGTTACTGGCAGACGATGAACTGGGTACGGGTACATCCCTTTTTATCAATGCCTACCGTCTTTCATCACTGGTGCCGGGGTCACTGGCATTGATTCTTTCCGATATCCTGCCGTGGCCGGTGGTTTATTGGGTCACGGCCGCTTTTATGGGGGTTGGTATTATCACCACCCTGATCATTAAGGAAGTCAGTGATGATGCCCTTGCGCCGGCGACACTGAGAGAAGCCGTCGTCGATCCATTCAAGGAGTTTTTTTCACGTGGGGGTATCAAGGCCGGACTGGCGATTCTCGCGTTCATGTTTCTCTACAAACTCGGCGATAACATGGCGACGGCCCTGGCGACGCCTTTTTACCTGGATATGGGCTTCAGTCGTACCGAGATAGGTTCAATCGCCAAGATAGCGGCGCTGTGGTCTTCGATAGCCGGCGGTATTTTGGGTGGCGTGTTGATGTTGAAGCTGAGCATCAACAAGGCGCTTTGGGTGTTTGGTTTTGTGCAGATGGTGACCATCCTGGGCTATGTCTGGTTGAGTACGGTCGGGCATCATCCGTTGGGTCTTTTCCTGGTGGTGAGTGGCGAGTACCTGGGTGTCGGACTGGGCGCCATTGCGCTGACCGCCTACATGGCACGTGAGACCAGCAAGGCCTTTACCGCCACGCAATTCGCCCTGTTCAGCAGTTTTATTGCGATTCCTCGAACCTTTGCCAATGCATCAACCGGCTTTATTATTGAGGCGGTGGGTTATACACAGTTTTTTATTGTCTGTACGCTGGTTGCGATTCCGGGAATGTTGTTGCTTTTCAAGGTTGCCCCATGGCATGAGCCTGAGAAGTAAGACGTCCTGCTTATGGCGTTTTATAAACTCAACCACAGCAAGTCGCTGGCCGGATTCGAGGGTAATATCCGGTACAGCCAGCCCCTGAAATAAGGGTCCTTTTCTACCAGCGAAGGGGTAGATTGGGCTTCGGAGTTGATCGTGAGGATTCGTCCACTCAAGGGGCACATGACGCTGTGCTTTTCTCCATCCGATGATGTCATTTCTGCGCAGGAGATGCCCTGTAAAAGGTCTTCGCCGGCTTGATACAGCTCCAGTTCCTTTATACCCACGGCGGACTTCAGGAATAAATCACTGACTCCGATCACCGCGGTGCCCTTGTCCTCCATCCGCGCCCAGCTGACATATCCAAGTTTGTAATAGTCGGCTGGACAGGGAATGTAGCCCATGGCATCGCGCCGTGTAAGGCTGGCCGATTCAGCATCGTTAAGCAGTGTGGCGCATCTGAGACTGCGCTGAATCACCGTGAGTAGCTCGTCTGCTGTGAACGGTTTCGGGATGTAGTCAATGGCTCCCGTCGTTGTCATGCTCCTGACAGCGTTTTCCACGGTCGAGTAGCCGGTCATCATGACGACGGGTGTGTGAATGCCCCTTCGGGCCAACTCCTCCAGAAACTGAAAACCATTGAGTTCTGGCATCATGATATCGCAGAGAATCAGGCGAAACTCGTAATGTTCCAGGCTCTGTAAGGCCTCTGAAGCGTGTCCCGCATCGGAAACTGTCATTCCCTCTGCGCTGCAAATTTTGACCACGGAACGAGTGACCATCGGTTCATCGTCGATGACGAGGATATCGCGCTTTTGTTTCATGTGCCCACCGGAATCAAAATGATAAAACTTGTACCAACACCAAGTTCGCTTTTCACCGAGATCGTTCCATTGTGGTTATCGACGATGCCCCAGGTAACGGCCAGGCCCAGACCCGTTCCCTTTTGACCTTTTGTCGTCGCGAAAGGCTCGAAAAGTTTCGGCAACTGCTCTTCGGGAATACCACAACCATTGTCTATTACCTGGACCTCAACATACTCGTCGTCCCATGAGGATTCGACCTGCTTCCAGTGATGCCAGGCACAGCCTTCATGCAAGCAGCCTTTAACCAGGCCTTTCAGGGGCACCTCGAAAGCATAGATCGGAGAACCGCATTTCGGGCAGAGTTCACCATCAACAATCAATGAAGTCGAGCAATCCGGACATAGTAGTTCGGTGCTGTCGTCGAAAGGCGGCATGCCGTTTAAGCGGTGTTCGCTTGAGCCGTACATGGGATTGAGGTGGATGATGCCGGTTTGCTTCTTGTGACGGTAGCGCATGCTGATGGCAGGTTTGGCGTCGATCTGAACTTTCCTGTCGACCAGGTCATGCCGCTTTGGACACAAAGCGCGCTTGATCTGCAGCACCCCGGCAGGGTTTAGGCTGATAGTCTTGCTGGTAATCCTGATGGTGCCCTTGTTGTCGCCAATGGCATCCAGCGCGTTGACCATCAGGTTGATGAAAACCTGTTGGATCTGGTTCGCGTCCACTCTCACATCCGGGAGCGTCGGCTCCAACTCCATGACCAGCTCAACTTGTCGCATTGAAAGTTGGTTTTCGATGACTTTTGCGGCTCGCCCGATAATCTCGTTGATATCCGCCTTACGCTTCTTGGGGACAGTTTGACGGGCAAAGTCCAGCAGGCTCTTGACGATTTCACGGCAGCGGATGGTCTCTGAAACAATCACCTGAAGGTCCTCACTCATCTCGGGCTGTCCCTGTGAGCGTTTCAACAAGTAACTGCTGTTGGTGAGAACGGCTGTCAGCGGGTTGTTTATTTCATGAGCCACCCCGGCGGCCAGCCTGCCAAGCGAGGCGAGTTTGTCCGACTGGAAAAGCTGTAATCGTGCTTCTGCCAGGTTTTCAGTCATATTATTGTAGGAGCGGGCCAGCATACCCAGTTCATCTTCGCTCTTTACCTTGACCCGGAAGCCAAGGTTTCCGCCCGCGACGTGTTTCATCCCCGTGAGTAGTTCACGGATCGGGCGGTCAATCCACCACCGAACCATGAAACCGACAATCAGGCTAAGAATGAGAATGGCGCTGATAGCAAGAATGACCACCGCTATCTGGCTGCGGCGAATGTTCCGGTCGACCTCGGTGAGGGGAATGGTGACATCCAGCACACCGAGCACAGTCTGGGTTTCGGGGTGCGCATGACAGGCTGCCGTCCAGCAGGAAGGTGAATTGTAGATCGGGTTGATGATGCCCAGCAAACGTGGTGAATCCTCATGGGGATGGAAGACCCTCGCACGCTCTTTTTGCTCCAGACGCTCCAGCGGTGCACCGGCAGAATGACAGCGATAACAACTCTCGGCGTTCTGGTCTACCATCGTTCCGATCTCAGCTGTTTCAGATGAGTAGATGATCTCGCCTGACTTGTTGAATACACGGACGCGGTCGATGCCTTCCTGATTACCGATACGGTGAATGCTTTCATGGATCCGTTCCCGGTCGTTATGCAGCATATCGTACTCGGTGTCCGATTTAACAGCGTCGCTGAGCTGATTGGCGTGCCGCTCTACCTCGGTGAGCAGTCTCTGTTTTTCGGATTGGATATTGAAAAACGCGAAAATGCCGATCGCGATCAAAATCGTCAATACGACCCCAAAAGTCAGTTTCAGGCCGATTTTGTTACTGAACATATATCACCCGCGAGTGGATGTTCTATTTGACGTCATCCTGGTCTTTGGCCGGTGTCTTCAGGTACTTGACCATGTAGATGAACAACACCCAGAAACACAACAAAAGCAGGTACTCGAGTCCCTTGGTTTCAAAAATATTTACATAGGTAAATGAGTCCATTTCAGGCTCCTAATGCTGATGATTTGAGCTGAGCACCGGCATACGCGTGACGATCCAGCGGAATATCCAGAACTGAACAAAGATCACTGTCATTGAAACAATAAATTCCTGCCAGGATGGGACGTAACGTACCTCTGCATACCAGTTGAAACAGATGATGGAAATGTTTAGACGGTTGAGTACGATACCTATCAGAGCCATGACTGCGGCAAGTTTGATAATCCTGAGGTTGCGGTGCTTATAGCCAAACGCAAACATCAGTGCTGGCACCAGCACAAACCCAACAACCTCAAGCAGAAACCACAGGCCAAAACCATCGTTGATTAATTCCCATTGTTGATCGTGGACGAAAAGCAGGGCCTTGAAAAAATAATAGACAAACATGGTAATGGCCGCGCCCTTGGCGAGTCCCAGGACAATATCGTCAAACGACCGGTGACTACCCGGTTCCAGAAAGTTCTTGAAGACCCGGTGGCCGATGGTTCCTTCGATGATGATCATGGCGAGGCCCGCGTAAACGCTGGAGACAAAAAACTGGATCGGTATGAACTCTGAGAACCACAATGGATGGATCTTGGTTTTTGCCATCAGGTATAAGGCCCCGAGACCTGATTGGTGAAGCAAGGACAAGGTTATGCCCAGGATCACCGTGGCCAGGGTAAGGCTGGCAAGAAACTTACGGGCTTTCTCCCAGTGCATCCATTCTGCAACAGCCGGAGAAAACTCGACAAATGCCGCGATCATGTAGAGAAGAAAATGCCAACAGATCAGGAAAAGAATGGAACTGAACCCGAATGAATTACCAATATACGGGTTGAACCCGAACCAGGGCCGGCCAAGGTCCAATAAAAGCGCACCGGCGTAGAAGGTATAGGCCATGAAGCCATTCAATACGGTGATGCGTACCACCGATTTATACTTGTCTACTCCCAGTACATAAACCACGAAGGTAATAACGTAAGCACCGCCGGCGAGGGCAACGCCGGTGACAACATTCAAACCCTTCCATAGACCCCAGGGAACTTCCTGGGTGTAATTGGCGACCGAGCCAAGACCGTAAACAAAACGAAAATAGAGGATGATAATTCCGGTAATGATTACCGGGATCGAGATGATATTGAATGGTGTGAGCCATGGCCCGCGTGGTTTCATCTCCTCGATCAGAAAGCGGAAAAAGTTGCCAAATGAATCGTAAACAGCGGTTTCTCTATTCATCATTTAACCCTCCGGTCTCTGACTCGGGTTCCAGTTCCAGGGCCGGTTTTTTGTCAGCAACAAGCGCGTTGAGCCCCAGCAGGAAGGCAGGCGCACCAAACAGTATCATCGGAACGCTGTAAAGGAATTGCTTGGTATATTCCGGGTAAGCGGTATTACCCAGGTCAGTCGGGAAACCCAGTTGCTCAAAGGGTACCGCCGAGAGATAGATGTATCCCGTTCCGCCAACTTCATTCTCACCGTAAATATGATGTACATATTTATCCGGGTGGCTGTAAATACGGTGCCTGGCAACCTCGAGGTTTTTTACCCGGGTACCGAACATCAGGGCGTCGGTCGGGCAGGCGCTGACGCAGGCTGGTTTCAACCCTTCCTCGATACGCTCGAAACACATGGTGCATTTCTGAATTTTTGGGTTCCATTCGTTGAATTCGAATTTGACCATGTTAAAGGGGCACGAAATCATGCAGTACCGGCAACCAATACACTTGTTGCCGCGCCAGTGGGTGGGGCCTTCCGGGGTTTGCTTCATCGCCTCCGTTGGGCAGGCAATCGCACAGGCAGCCTGGTAGCAGTGCATACACTGAGTCTTGACAAACACATCGCCTTTTTCTGTCTCGTATTTATTGACAACAGTCCACTGCTTATCATCTGTTTTTCTGTGCGTTTCAAGCGCTCCGTCCGTCTTTACATCCGGCACGCGCATATCGTGCTCTGTACCACAGGCAACTTCACAAGCCCTACAGCCAATGCAGCGGGTTGTATCTACTAAAATGCCAACAAACTCATCTGGATCGTGTTTTTCCTGGGCGTGTGCCTTATTGCTTGTCAGCGCGGTACCCCCGACAACAATTGACGTTTTTAAAAAGCCTCGCCTGTCCATTACATCTCCTTGACCCCGACACGATTTGGATTCCTGACAGGGTTTCCCAATTATCTAAACAAGCCGTTTGCTAGCCGTCCTCACTAACATGGCACTGAGGACAACCTCTGCTTGCTGTTGCACCCTTTCCTGATTCATGACATGACCAGCAGTTCTTATGGATAACCACCTTGGAGCTGAGTGTTTCATCGGCGATATTTTCAAGTTCCGAGTGATGACAGTCGGAACACCGGTAATATTGTTTACTCATCTCGGAGTCTTCATCGTGGCAGATCTGGCAATTGATCCATGAAGATTTCATGTAATCAGGGTGAGGCGTTTCCAGTTCCTTGGCGTGAATTTGATGATGGCATTCTGCGCAATCGAGTTCCAGATCATCAACGTGCAAAGCATGGGGAAAATGCACCTTGCCGACCGATGAGGGGAAAGTGATATCGCCCGGCATGACGAGCGCCTCCTGCGCAAGACAGGTCAGAGAAACACCTAAAAGAAAAAAGCATCCGATTGCGGTTCTAATTTTAAGCATATATGCCTCGCCAGATTCTCAATAGGGGCAAACTCATGTTTGTATGATTCTTTTCAACTCTGCAGAAATGGGCGTGAAAACCCCTCCAGGAGTTTTTTGTATTCCTCGTTTCTGCCTTGCATGCTTTCTTCGGCGTCAGTCGACCCGAGCTGTGATGTGTGCTCAATAAACTTATTTGCCAGTTCCTGGTATCTTTCTATCTCACCTTGATACCAGTTAACGGAATCACGCCCAATTTTGAGGCCCATCAGTTCGTTTGCGAGATTGGATGGCTCGATTCCGCACATCCAGCTCAGTTCAAATGGCTTGATGACCAACCATTCCGGATGCTCGGTATGCTCAGAATTTACCGAGGTGACTTTTCCACTGAGAGGGGAAGGTATGTCCATTTCAAAGTCGCCACACTTAATCGAGAACAGTGCTTGCCCCTTTTTGATCTCGCTTCCCGGTTTTGGCAGACTCACATGATCGATCTTCTCGAAAACCTTTCTTATCAGGTCATCCGGGCCAATTCGGACCTCACCGCTCAGTTCGATCTTTGCCCATGCATGTTGAGGGGAAACAAAAACCCCGGCCGGTACATTTAGTACGGACCTGGATTTCGATTCATCAACACCGGGCTTGATCAAACGGATGATGTGACCCATTGGTTCTTGAAGACTATCCTGGCGCTTGATCAACGCAGTCTTCAGAAACTCAAGCAGTTCATCTTCGGTAAATGGTTTTTCGAGATAAGCCATCGCACCAAGCTTGACCGTTTCCACCGCGGTTTCTATCGATGCATAACCGGTAATGACGATGACATCGATATCAGGGCGCAGGTGTTTGGCGGCCCTGGTCAATTCAACACCATCCATTTCAGGCATCTTTAAGTCGGTGAAAATAAAATCATAATCATTCCGACGAATCAGTCCCAAGGCCTCGGAACCTCTTTCAACCGTATCGATGCTATAACCCGCTAAAACGAGTATCTTGCGAAAGCTGCTCAGGATGATTTCTTCGTCATCGACTGCCAGTATTTTTGCCAGTGGATTATTGACTTCCACCCGCTTCAAAGAGGGCGATTCTTCGCTCACATCAAGTTTTAGTCCCAGGTCAAGCGCGTTCTCCCTTTCCTTTCTGACCCGTTTTTCATCGGCCTTTTTCAGGAGTGTGCGAAGCACCAGGTCGACAACAATAAAAGCAATGATCGTGATAATTACAATGAGTGGAACAACCATTTTAATGATCCTCTGAAGCGACAGCGACGGCACTTCCCAGGACGGAAAGACCCGGCGTCAGAAGCTGATAAGGTGATAAGATAAGCAGAAGAACCCACGCTTGAATATCTGTCAGCGTTTCTGGAATTCTCGAAATAATGGCCGCAAAAGGCCTGTCTGAACAGAACGTGTATTTATCGAATGCAAACACTAAAACAATCAAGATAATCACCTTTCCTGTCTTGGATAGGGTTCCCGATTTTCTTTGAGCGATTCTTATGGTTTGGTCAAGACACTACGCTTCAGTCCGTCGCGAGTGAATGATCTGGATCAACTAAAAGCTCGATATTTTTTAGAATAAAATCAGTAAGCTGGGTGTAGATTTGCTTGAAGTTTTAAGTTGTTGATTATAAACATTAACATACGCTGCAGTATGGTGCATAGAAAGCGCATGTTCAGCGAATTTCAACCACCCGGAAACCAAAAGGCAGGATGGCGAGGCGGGTCATCTTCAGGTGCTGGGCTGCGAATGGCAGGCCGATAATCGTGATAGCGAAAAATGCTGCCAGGAAAAGGTGCATCAAAGCCAGTTCGAGACCCGGCAAAATAATCCAGATAATATTCATGATCACCGAAACGGCGCCACCCGGTGGCTCGGTTTCGCGAATGTCGTGACCAAAAGGAGCCATACCGAGTATGGAAAGCTTGAAACATTGAATTCCGAATGGAATACCGATAATGGTGATACAGAGTAAAACACCACCGATGATATAGGCGAATGTAATAAGGAAGCCGCCAAAGATAAACCAAAGTATATTGAGTAAAAGAGACATCAGCTCATTATAACTTGCTAACTCAAGGTTCGTGTATCTCTCCAAGCAATACGGGGTGATCAGCCCCTGTAATCGCTGAGGTGTCCTGTGTGTTTCCGGCCAGCCTCTCTCGTGCCAACCAGGCGAACAAAAGACCTTCAACCCAATCCGGATCCGTGCCATGTCTGGCCGTCGACTCGACCACGACATCCGGTAATGCTGCGGCGATCCTTTGCATCAGAAATCTATTGTGTACACCACCGCCGCAAACCAGCAGACGGTCCGGCAACCCCGCGACCGCGAGACTGTCAGCGACGTTCTGTGCGCATAGCTCGGCCAGCGTGGTCTGAACATCGACCGGATTAAGCGCTGACTCGCCCAGCATGGTATCCAGCCAGGACAGGCTGAAATATTCCAGGCCGGTGCTTTTGGGTGTTGTCTCCCTGAAATACGGGTCTGCCAGCATACGGCTCAATAAGCCGGTATCCAGTTCACCTTTGGCGGCCCACCGTCCATGATTATCATAGTCTTTTTGCAAATGACGCCTTGCCCAGGCATCCATCAGGCAGTTACCCGGACCGCAGTCAAAACCCGTCACAAGCCCTGATGAAGGCAAAAGGGTCAGGTTGGCTATCCCACCAATGTTCAGAACCGCCCGGTTCTCTGTTTTGCTCAGGAATAAACCGCGGTGCAGCAAAGGTGACAACGGGGCACCCTGGCCACCGGCCTCGATGTCCGCACGTCGAAAATCATTCACCACCGTGGTACCCGTGTTCCTCGCCATCAGCTTGCCCTTGCCCAGTTGGATGCTGAGTGGGTTCTCGCCGCGGGGTTGGTGCCAGACATTCTGACCATGCGAGCCAATGGCCCGGATATCGCGCATTTCCAAACCGGTTTCACGTACCAGGTCCTGGGCGACGCGGGCAAAAAAGAAGGCAAGGTTCTCATCCAGCAACTCGGCTATTTTTTGAGCTGGCGGTGCACCGGTTTCGATGAGTTGATCCAGGGTCTGTTTGATTGCAGCGGGATAGGGTGTGCAGGTCGCATGCAAAATATCCATTGAGTCATTGTTGAAATTGACCAGTACAGCATCGACCCCATCACGGCTTGTGCCGGATAGCATGCCGATGATGAGTTCGTCGGTCACGGACTGCTCGTGGTCTTCGCATACATGGATGCGGATTCAAGCCGGCTCAGTTGCGATAATACCGGTGCCGTCATGAGCCGGAATTCGGCCAACTGGGTTTCACCCAAAGGGTCGGCCTTTGGTAGCGCCACCGTGCGCGGGTTTCGATGTACACCGTTAAGTAAAAATTCATAATGCAGGTGTGGCCCCTGTGCAAGGCCGGTGGCGCCGACGTAACCAATCACCTTACCCTGTTTCACGCGTTGCCCTTTTTTAACCGTGCGCTTGGTGAAATGCAGGTACTTGGTGACAATACTGTTGGCATGCTGGATAAACACGTGGTGGCCGTTGAATTTATTGTAATCCGAACGAATGACCTTTCCATCTCCGGCCGCATAGACCGGCGTGCCTTTGGGTGCCTTGTAGTCAATCCCGTTGTGCGCTTTGACCCGCTTGAGAATCGGGTGGTATCGCTTTGGATTGAAGTTCGAACTGATGTAGGCGAAATTCAACGGCGCGCGCAGGAAGGCCTTGCGCATATTGCGTCCGTCCGGTGCAAAGTACTGGGCCTTTCCGTCGATATTAAAACGGAGTGCCTGGAATTTTTCACCCTGGTTAACAAATGTTGCGCCAATAATCTCCCCGTCGCGCAGGAAACTGCCATCCCGGTAAACCTTTTCATAGAGCAGGAAGAAGCGGTCACCCTCACGAATATCCAGCACGAAATCGATGTCCCAGCCAAACAGATTAGCGAGTTTCATCACCATGCCATCGCTTAGGCCCGCATTTTTACCTGCCAGGAACAGGGACGATGTGATGGTGCCGCTGGTTTCTGTGATTTCCGTGATCATGTCACGCGCTTGTGAGCTTGCGACGATCTGTTGTCCGTCGTAGTCGATGAGAAGATAGCGATCCTCATCGATGGCATAACGCATACGTTTTAGCGAACCATCTTCATGGCGTTGGAATTCAAACAGGTCGCCCGGGCGTATTTTCTTCAGCTGTTTGGTATCACCATTGGCTGTCATGATCTTGTGCAGGGTGTTCGCGCTGAAACCCTGTTTGCGAAAAATGCCATCCAGGGATTGTCCGGAACGAACAGTGACCGATTCCCATTGCTCGGATTCGGGCGCGAGTGTCTTTTCATCGACCGCCTGTATGATCTCGTCGAGAGCAGGAACCTGTATTGTCTCGCGATCGGGCAGGTTGAGGTTGACGACCTTGTTGGAAACACCCGTTTCCGGCACACCGCTTTTCAGACCACCCAGGGCGAACCCAACAGCGATCAGTGTCAGGCCAAACAGAAACAGCCTGGTCCGGGTAATCTTGAAATTAAATTGCGACAATTTTCCGGTCAGTGTGGAAAGGAAATCCCCCAGGGCCCCCTCCCGACTTGTACCCGGTCTTCTCTTGTTCTTATTTTGCATGCTGCCTATTGACCATCATGTGAGTCGCAGGTTCAAACAGCGCTAAAGATACCATACAGGATGCATTCGGTAGTGTGAATTTGCCACGTAATTGTGCATTATGAAGAGTTTGGGCTAGTGACAGGCCTGACAAGGCAATACAATGCCACTTCTTTATTTCACTGCATAAAAACAGGCAGAAAACGGACAGATAGTATGACGGATGCAAAACAGGCCCTTGAACTGATCTCGCGGGGCACAGAAGAAATCATCAAGGTCGAAGACCTGCAAAAAAAACTGGAGTCGGGTAGAGCCCTGCGCATCAAAGTAGGTTTTGATCCGACAGCTCCGGATTTACACATTGGTCACACGGTGATCATCAATAAAATGCGGCAGTTTCAGGATCTGGGACACGAGGTCACCTTCCTGATCGGTGATTTCACCGGCATGATCGGTGACCCGACGGGAAAGAACGTCACCCGTAAGCCACTCACAAAAGACGAGGTGAAAGCAAACGCGGAAACCTACGCGACACAGGTTTTCAAGGTCCTTGACCGCGACAAGACAAAGATCCGCTTCAACTCAGAATGGATGACCGAGCTAGGATCGGAAGGCATGATTCGACTGGCGGCCAAATACACGCTGGCCCGTATGCTCGAACGCGATGATTTCGAGAATCGTTACCGTAGCGGTCAACCGATCAGCATACATGAACTGCTTTATCCGCTGGCACAGGGCTATGATTCGGTCATGCTGAAAGCCGACGTGGAAATGGGCGGTACGGACCAGAAGTTCAACCTGCTGGTCGGACGGCACTTACAGCAGCACTACGGTCAGGAAGCACAGGTCATCATCACCCTGCCTTTGCTGGAAGGTCTTGATGGCGTGCAGAAGATGTCCAAATCGCTGAATAACTACGTGGGCATAACCGAGGCACCCGATGACATGTTCGGCAAGTTGATGTCGATCTCCGATGAGATGATGTGGCGCTACTTTGACCTGTTGAGCTTCAAGAGTAATGAGGAGTTGGCAGCGCTGAAGCAGCGGGTTGAAGATGGTGCAAACCCGAGGGATATCAAGTTCCTGCTTTGCGAAGAGATCGTGGAACGTTTCCATGACCGCAAGGCAGCCGAAATGGCACGTGAGACATTTATTTCCCGGTTCCGTGGCGGGGCCATGCCTGATGAAATCCCTGAAAAAACACTGGATGCCGGTGAACAGGGTGTTGGTATCGCCGCCGCATTAACGCAATGCGGTTTGACCTCCAGCAACTCCGAAGCGTTCCGGATGATTAAACAGGGCGGTGTTCGCATAGATGGAGAAAAGGTCAGCGACCGGTCTCTGTATCTTCAATCCGGTTTCGAAGGCATTCTGCAGGTGGGCAAACTCAAGTTTTGCAAAGCCAATGTCAAATAAGCCAACACTGACCCCCAAAGAGTTACTCGAGCTGCGCAACCGTCTGGATGACATAGACAGCAACATCGTCGACCTGATTGCGGAACGCCAGGCGGTGGTGGAAACCATCGGTGAGCACAAGCTGAAAACCGGTCTGCCCTTACGTCATTATGAGCGGGAACGGGAAGTTATTGACCGTGGTGTCGCACGCGCGGAAAACCTTGGTCTTTCCGGTTCAGTCGCACGCGATATCATGGAAACCCTGATACATCATTCGCTGAGTAAACAGGAAACTCACAAGCTGGTCAGGTCCGGTCATGGAGAGGGGCGCCACGCCCTGGTTATCGGTGGTCTTGGGCGTATGGGTGAATGGATGGCCCGTTACCTGGACATGGTGGGTTACCGAGTCGATGTTGCGGATAAGATTGATCGGGAAACACCGTTCACCCGCGTGGATGACTGGCAGGCCGCCGTCGATGACTACGATCTTATTGTTGTTGCCGTACCATTAAGACCCAGCAATGACATCCTTCTCAAGCTGGCCGAGCTCAAACCGCAATGTCTCGTGTTCGACATCGGTTCTTTAAAAAGTCCGATGCGCGAGGGACTTGACGCGATGCGTGAGAGTGGCTGCCGCATCTGTTCTGTGCATCCGATGTTCGGCCCCAATGAAATTGGCTTGTCCGGGCGGCATATCCTGTTCGTGGATGTCGGCAATCAACAGGCCATTGTCGAGGCCCGTGCACTGTTTGCACACACCGCCGCCGATTGTGTTGAATTAAGCCTTGAAGAACACGATGAGGTGATGGCATGGGTACTGGGACTTTCACACCTGGTCAATATCGCTTTTGCCGGCGCATTGGCGCAAAGCGGTGAAAAGGTGCCTTTGCTAAAGCAGATTTCCAGCTCGACATTCAATGCACAATTGAACGTGGCGACACAGGTCGTATCGGAAAACCCGCATTTGTATTTCGAAATTCAGCAGGGAAATATCAATACTCAGGAGGTCAGTGAACAATTCCGAAAAGTGCTGGATGAGTTGATGACAGCCGTCGGCAACCAGGATGAGGCGATCTTCACACACCATATGCGTGCCGCCAGGAAGCGCCTGGCCAGTGTCGAAAACAAGACTGAGATCGGTTGATTGTGAAGCAGCTTTCAGACATTGATTGGAACGATTGGCAGGCCAGGGACCCCGCCACCCTGGTGTTTGTCATTCAAAATGGAAAAATACTGCTGATTGACAAGAAGACCGGTTTTGGAAAAGGCAAGGTCAATGGCCCCGGTGGCAAGATAGAAAAGGGTGAGAGCCCGGAGGCCTGCGCTTTACGAGAGTGCCAGGAAGAATTGGGAATCACTGTCCTGAACCCGAAGTTTTGTGGTCAGCACCGTTTCCAGTTTGTTGATGGTTACTCCCTGCTCGTGTGGGTGTATAGCAGTGAGGCGTATGAAGGTGTTCCCACCGAAACCGTTGAGGCGAGACCGCTTTGGTTTGCAGTGGATGAGATTCCCTATGAGAAGATGTGGGAAGATGATCACCTGTGGTTACCCATGGTCTTGCGCGGAGAGCCGTTCCAGGGGCGTTGGTTGTTCGATGGGGACAAGATGCTCGATTATGAGTTGCTGTCAGGCCCTGCCGCGGCACAAGTCAGTTCGTGAAGCCCGCGAACCGCAACTGTTTAGTTTAATTTTACTGCGCTTTTGAATGTGCTATGAGAATTTGTCAGGAGACAAGTAACAATGAGAATAAGAAAATATGGTTTGCTGTTTTTAGGCGCAACTTTGAGCTTGTCATTGATCATGACTGATGTACTTGCTGAGCAAGCGACAAATGAAAAACAGGGGTCAATTGAAAAACAGGCGGTGGAAATCGCCCACAAGTACCTGCTAACCGACACACATATCGATGTGCCCTACCGTCTGCATGCCGGTTGGGTGGATGTGACGGTGTCGGCCCCGGACGGGCAATTCGATTACCCGCGGGCGGTGGCGGGTGGTTTGGACCTGCCATTCATGTCGATCTACACACCGGCAGAAATGGAAGAAGAGGGTGGTAGTTTCGAACTGGCCAACCAGTTAATAGATTCGATGGAGGCCATCGTGGCGAGGGCGCCGGATAAGTTTATGCTGGTCCACTCCGTCGCAGATGCCAAAAAGGCCAAACAAAGTGGTCGGGTTGGTCTGGCCTTGGGCATGGAGAACGGTTCACCTATCGATCACAAGATAGAAAATGTTGAGTTCTTCGCCAAGCGCGGCATTCGTTACATTACGCTTGCACACGGTTTGAGCAATCAGATTTCTGATTCATCCTATGATGAAAATCATCCCTGGGGCGGTTTGAGCCCGTTTGGCAAAGAGGTCATCGCCGAGATGAACCGGCTTGGCATCATGGTGGATATTTCACACGTATCGGATGACGCATTCTGGCAGACCCTGGAAGTTACAAAAGTACCGGTAATCGCATCCCATTCATCCGCGCGCAAGTACACACCGGATTTTGAACGCAATATGAGTGACGACATGATTATCGCACTGGCAAAAAATGGCGGTGTCATCCAGATTAACTGGGGTTCGAGCTTCCTGACTGCCGAGGCGAATGCCTACTCAACAAAAATGTGGGCGGACCGGACTGCATGGCTGAAGGAACACGATTTTGATGTAGACGGGCCTGAGGCGGATAAGTACACGAAGGAATACCGGGAAAATCAACCCTACCCCTATGCCACGACGGCGCAGGTTGTAGATCATTTTGACCATGTGATTAAAATCGCGGGTGTTGAGCATGTTGGAATCGGTTCCGATTTCGATGGCGTTGGTGACAGCCTGCCGGTTGGTTTGAAAGATGTTGCAGACTACCCGAATCTGATCGCAGAATTCCTGCGCCGTGGATACTCCGAAAGCGATATCGCCAAAATTCTTGGTGGTAACCTGATACGTGTCTGGACTGACGTCGAGGCGTATGCGGTGAAGCATCAGAATTGATCGACAGCCTTTATAATCCGTATTCATGACTGCCTATCTCGTTGTAGCTTTAACTGCTTTTCTCGCTGCCGGACTCACACTGTATTCGGGCTTTGGTCTGGGGACGATGTTGCTGCCGGTTTTTGCCCTGTTCTTTCCTGCAGAAATGGCCGTGGTTGCCACGGCACTGGTGCATGGTGCAAACAATGTATTCAAGGTGTCCCTGTTGGGACGCTTTGCTGATAGGGAAGTGGTGTTGAAATTCGGTCTGCCGGCGATTGCGGCAGCGGTTCTCGGGGCGATGACACTGGGGTGGTTTGCCCAATCTGATTCTGCACTCACTGTCGAGGTCAATGAAGCCGTTTTCTCAAAGATCACACCGGTCAAACTCGTTATCGGCCTGCTGATGATCGGCTTTGCATTGTTTGAGTTACTACCGCGTTTCCGTTCGCTGAAGTTCGAGCGGCGTTACCTGTCGCTGGGTGGTGTATTGTCCGGTTTTTTTGGTGGCCTTTCCGGACACCAGGGTGCATTAAGATCAGCGTTTCTGGCTAAAACAGGGCTCAATACCGATGGTTTTGTCGGCAGCAATGCGGTGATTGGCTTCCTCGTCGATTTGACACGCATTTCTGTCTATGTTGCGCTTTTTACTGCTGCAGGTGGTCATGTCAGTGAATTCACTGGTTGGCCATTGGTCATCACCGGGGCCCTTTCCGCTTTTTGCGGGGTCATGCTGGGTAAGCGGTTTTTACACAAAGTGACGATGACCAGTATTCAAACCCTGGTCGGTATACTGCTGTTTGGCGTTGGCCTGGCCCTGGTTAGCGGGATTCTTTAGGGGCAACTCGATAGCCCCGGTGCTTTTAAGCCGATAGCTTACGCTCATCCAGCCCGATACTGCGGGCTATGATTTCTTTCATGATCTCAGAGCTGCCGGCATAGATGCGGGATACACGGGCATCGGTAAACATATGTGAAATCCGGTATTCGCTCATGTAACCCGAGCCGCCATGAAGCTGTACGCAATTATCCATCACCGTTGATTCCAGCTCACTGGCATAAAGCTTGGCTTCAGCAGCCAGTTCTGCAGTCAACTCACCCTCGTTATGCAACAACACACACTGGTCGATAAATGTTTGCAAAATATCCAGGGAGGTACGCATCTCCGCCATCTTGAAACGGCTGTTCTGAAAAGCCCCGATGGGCTTGCCGAAGGCTTTGCGTTCAAGAATGTAGTCCATGGTCAGGTCAAAGGCGACCTGTGCGTGGGCGACCTCCTGGCAGGCGCTGATCAGACGCTCCTCGGCCAGGTGATGCATCAGGCTGTAAAAGCCTTTTTCGGGATCTCCCAAAACATTCTCGGCAGGTACGCGCACATTTTCGAAAAACAGCTCAGCGGTATCCTGTGCCTTGAGTCCCATTTTCTTCAGATTGCGGCCGCGGCTGAATCCTTCCATGTCGCTTTCGACGATGAACAAACCAATACCATGTGGTTTGTCCGGTACCGTCCTTGCCGCAACAACGAAAGCACCACCGTTGATGCCATTGGAAATATAGGTCTTGGAACCATTCAGTATCCAGTCGTCACCGTCCCGGGTGGCTTTGGATTTGATACCCGCCAGATCGCTACCGGCATTGGGTTCTGTCATGGCAATACCGAGAATGGTCTCGCCGCTTATACACTTTGGCAACAATCGCTCTTTGAGGGTTTCACTGCCAAGGTGTCCGATGTAGGGAGCGACCAGTCGACTGTGTAAAGACAGGAACAGGCTGATATCACCATGACGGATGGTTTCTTCGATAACAATCTGCTCAAAACGGAAGTCCTCCATGCCAATGCCCCCGTATTTTTCTTCAGCCCACATACACAGCAGACCCTGCTCGCCAGCCTTGATAAATGCACCCGGATCACAACATCCGTCCTCACGCCATTTTTCGACATGTGGTTCAATTTCTGCCTGCATGAAGCGCCTGACACCATCCCGGAACATATCGTGATCTTCATCGAAAATTAGTCGTTTCATGATGATGGTTTCCTTGGTTGCGGCAATCCTACTAGGGTATCAAAAAAGGGCACCTTCAGCACTGTTGTGACGCTGAAGTTGGTCGCATGGCAGGACAAGTCAGCTTGTGCATGAATCGCATAATTGATCATTAGAGAATCTAAGGCTATACGGTAGTTTTCTTCAGGACTCACGCTCACAGGTTGAAAGCCATTGATCATTCGGGAAGCCGAGGCTATGCGGTAGTTTTCTTCCAGGCTCACAGGTTGAAAACCATTGATCGTTCGGGAAGCCAAGGCCATGCAGTAGCTTACCTCTGGAGTCACAGGTGGAAAAAACCATTGATCATTCGGGAAGCCGAGGCTATGCAGTAGTTCTCTTCAGGACTCGTTCAAGTACATCCCTGTAGCACTCTTTCTCGACTCCTGTCTCGCAAGGTCCTGAAGAGAGCTACTGCACATCCTCGCCTTTGTGCGAATGCGGGGGTCAATGGTTTCTGGAAGATACACGTGGTTTGATTCTGAACTTGATAGGTCCACGCTTTTTGCGAATGTTTGGACTAACAACCTCTGAAAGATGCACGTCGTTTGATATTAAGCTGGGGTGTGTATTAACTTATCAGGACCGTGAGCGACAGGGATGTCGCGCCCGAGCTTACAGGGATGTACTTGCAGCGAGTCCTGGGAAGTTAATACACATCCCAGCTCCCCCAACCTTGCAGATATTCAAAAGCCAAGCCTTCTGAACTACTCAGTAGGCTGACTCTGGGCACGGCACCTGTCCTGGTAAGACAATACACATCCCAGCGCCCCCTCCATCACCAACTTGCTGATAGAGTTTCAATTCAGAGCATCAATCCAAATCAGCCAACAATGCTTCGCGAATTCTGGGTTCAACAGCTGTACTGTGACGGTAAGACTCGTGACTTGATCCCATCTTGAGGGCGGCCCCATTTCGCAGGGCATTGATCATCTCCGGCTTCAGTTCGAATCGCATAAAGTGCACGGCTGAAGTTTTCTCAGCGTTGCTGCGCTCAAGGTCTTCGTTTGAAATGGCATAAACCGGGTCAAATCCTTCAACCTGGATCCACACCATATCCTCGATGCCCTTGAGTAATGCGAGTTGCCGTTTACGTTCGTCGACATCCTGATACTCAAGCATTGCCGTTGCTTTCAGGTTTTGGCCATCCGGGATTAACGGATTATAGGCGCCGAGTTCTTCTTCGATACCTTCGCTTTCGAAGATCTTTTCAATGCGCAGCATTTCCTGTACCTGGTATTGAATGGTCAGGCGATCTTCGAAGTATAGAAAAAGGTGTGATCCGATACCCACGCGCCGGTGCTTTTTGTGGGCGATGACCTTGCTGCGAAAATCGCCGCGTTGCTGCGAGTACTGTTCCAGGCTCATCAGGTCTGAACGTGTTAATGGTGCTGCCATGATTATATTCCGTAGGCTTTTCGTAACAGGGACATCGGGTTGTTTTCAGCGTGCTTCAGCTTCAGGCCATCGGCAATCTGAGTGGCTGCCATCGGGCAATCGGATACCAGGTAGTCGGCTTCCATTTTCTCTGCGCGGCTTATGACCGGTCGGGCGATCTTCTGGGATTTTGCCCAGGTGTCGTTGCGTACGCCATAGGTGCCGTCGTGGCCGGAGCAACGTTCAATGGCATCGATCTCGGTATCGGGTACCAGTGACAGCACCTGCTTTGTCTTTGGGCCGATGTTCTGAACCCGCTGATGACAGGGGACATGCCAGGCCACCTTACCCAGGGATGTGTGAAAGTTTGTTTTCAGCAACTCGGCCTTGTGACGGTGTAAAAGGTATTCAAATGGATCGAAAATATGCTTTTTGACCTTCAGTACGTCCGGGTCATCCGGGAACATCAATGGAAGTTCCTGCTTGAACATCAAAACACAGGAAGGTACTGCGGCCACGATATCCCATCCCATGTCGATGAGCCTGACCAGTTCAGGAATGTTCTTTTGACGAAGCTTGTCGACCGACTCAAGGTCACCCTGTTCCAGTTTGGGCATGCCACAGCAGGCCTCTTTCTCATTGAGCCTGACGTCGATGCCATTGTGTTTGAATACGGCAATCAGGTCATCACCGATATCGGGTTCGTTGTAATTGCAGTAGCAGGTAGAAAACAGTGCTACCCGGCCACGGGTCGGGCCTGCTGCGACGGCGTGTAATCCTCCGGCTTGCAGGTTTTTATGGCGCTTTCTGAGTGTTTTTCTGTTGAACTCAGGCAGGTGGGCCTCAGGGTGGATATCCAGTAGTTTGGAAGCAATTTTTCGCATGCCCGGGTTTTTGTTGGCAGCGTTGACCGTCTGGTTAATGATCGGGATGCTCGAAATTTTACCGTTCAGATCAGTATTGCTGATCAGTTTGTGACTGAGTTTACGCTCACCCTTCTTGAACTGTATGGCCTTGGCACGCAGCATCAGGTGAGGAAAATCGATATTCCATTCATGTGGCGGTACATAGGGGCATTTAACCTGGTAGCACAGGTCACACAGGTAACACTCATCCACCACTTTCCAGTAATCCTGCTTGTCGACACCATCCACTTCGAGGGTTTCGGATTCATCCACCAGGTCAAAGAGAGTGGGAAATGCATCACACAGGGAAACACAACGACGGCAGCCATGGCAGATGTCATAAACCCTTTCCAGTTCCTCAAATAGCGGTGTCTCGTTGTAGAACTCAGGGTCCTGCCATTTCAGGGGGTGGCGGGTAGGTGCTTCGAGACTGCCTTCACGTGGTGGTACCTTACTCATTGTTGATGTCTCCGGTTCACTGGGCTGACAAAGACAAAAAAAGGGGTGCAAAAGCACCCCTTTTTACTTTCATAACTCGGGGTGGTCCAAGCGCTTGTGGCTAGTCCAGATCGTCGAGGGCTTTCTGGAAACGGTTGGCGTGAGAGCGTTCCGCCTTGCCCAGCGTTTCAAACCAGTCGGCAATTTCGTCAAAGCCTTCTTCACGTGCCGAACTTGCCATACCCGGATACATGTCTGTGTATTCGTGGGTCTCACCAGCAATGGCTGCTTTGAGGTTATCAGCGGTGTTGCCAATCGGTAAACCTGTGGCCGGGTCACCTGTTTCTTCAAGGTATTCAAGGTGACCGTGTGCGTGTCCGGTTTCACCTTCAGCGGTTGAGCGGAATACGGTAGCCACGTCGTTGTATCCTTCAATGTCAGCTTTCTGTGCGAAGTAGAGATAGCGCCTGTTTGCCTGGGACTCACCGGCAAATGCGTCTTTCAGGTTCTGTTCAGTTTTGCTGCCTTTTAGTGACATGATTACGTCCTCCATTAATTGTATGAATAACCGAAGTGGTCCATGTAAAAGCATAGACCTGTTTTGCTATTGGGTAAAATTGTTTTTTGTGATCATTTCCATAGGCTTTACCAATGTGTTGATATCTGATGCCTGCCTTGGTGAACCTGCAGGTTTAAGGTAGCATTGTTGATTGCGCAGGCAGGATGGAATGATCATGCACAGGCTGGTTTCTCTAGCTGTTTTTTTATCACTGGTAATGGTTGCTGCAGCGGTGGCGGGTCAGTTTGTTGGCGGTGATTGGTATCATGGCCTGTTGAAGCCGTCATGGACCCCATCTGCGATGGTCATGGCCCCGGTGTGGGGCGTCCTTTATGTGTTGATGGCGGTCGCTGCATGGTTGGTTTGGGAAACCATCAGGGGGGCTGCGACCCTTGCGCTGGCTTGCTGGGGTCTGCAATTACTGCACGGTATCGCCTGGTCATGGGTGTTTTTTGGCGTGCACCGCCTTGGCTGGGCACTTGCTGTCGTCAGCCTGTGGATAATAGCGGTATTGCTCGTAATCAGGTTATTCAGGTCGATCAGGTCAGAGGCAGCCAGCCTGATGATACCCCTGGTGGCATGGCTGGTTTTTCTGTGGGCATGGTGTTTTTCTCTCTGGTATCTTAATGGTGGCGGACTGGGGTCAGTCCTGTAACTCCAGGGGCTTTCAGGTCGTTTCACAAAGCTTTGGGTATACCAGAGTCCGGCAACGCCAGTTACCGGTTCTCAATCACATCTTAGCAGTGGTCAGCCGCCGATTAGCTGGCCGATGCGTCCGGTCAGGATGGCCAGGTAATTACCCAGGGCATAACCGATCAGAGCCATCAAAATGGAGGCCGGTACCAGGGTTTCACGGTGGTGTGCCGCAACGATTGGTGAAGATGCCGCGCCACCGATATTGGCTGCAGAAGCGATGGCAACCGTGTGAATATCGACACGAAAAATCCAGGCGCCTGTGAGTATGAACAGACCGTGGATGAATATCCAGACGTAGGCCATGGCAATGAAGCCCGTCATCTCGTTCCAGTTCACGACACTCAGGTCCATGGTCGCGCCTACCCTTGCCACATAGACATAAATGATGGCCATGGCGATGGGCTGCGCCGCCGGTAACTTACGCGCCGGTGTGGCGGAGGCCAGCAGGGACATGGTTGTGACCAGCAGAATCAGCCAGGTTCCGGCGGTGATGACGGTTGCTCCGCCAATGGCCACGGGCGGCAGAATGTCTGATAGAGCATATGCAATCCAGGTAAACCCGACGGCCAGCAAACCAAGGTAGAGCAGGCTGGTCATGGTCGGAGGGTTTTCAGCACTTTTGAAGTTTGCGGCGGCATTTTCCATCGCCTCAAGACGGCCGGGTGGCACCCTGGCCCAGCGGTTGAAGCGGTCAGCAAATGATTTACAACCCAGTAGTATCGGTAACCAGACCAGGTAAACCATTTGATCCGCTGCTGCAGCCATGGTCATGTCCGCGGCGGTACCCTCAAGACCCGCATGTGCGGCTGTCATATTGCCGGTGCCACCAATCCAGCTACCGGCAAGGGTGCCAAAGGCACGCCAACTGTCCTGCGGTAACGGAAAGGAGTCACTAAAGCTTAGTGTTTGTCCCAGCTTGTAAGCCACCACACCGCCAAACACGACGCCAATACTGCCGAGCAACATGACAAATACACCCTTTCCCATAATCCGCACGGCACTAATCACGTCCACTTTGACCAGCATTAATACGATGAATATCGGCAAACCATATTCACGCAGAAATTGATAGGCGCCGCTTTGGAATGGTATGACACCGAAGTTCGACAGCAATACCGGGGACGCGTAAATGAAAACAAGTGGTGGCAGAAAATTGAATATCTTCCAATGGGTACTGCGTTCAAGCCAGAACCAGAATGCAACAACTGAAATGAGTACGGTCATGACCCCAATGGGGGATGTGATCAGGCTTGATGTCATTTTTCTTCCATTTGTGTCTGTTTGTTTCGCACTTCGTCCAGAAGCTTACAGGCTAAATCGATGCTGTCCAGTAAACGCGGTGTCGCCTGGCTGATTTCGTCCGCGGGCAGGTAAAGCATATTGCTGTTTTTGACAGCCTGTAGCTGGGGCCAGTCCTGCCAGGCAAGCAGCGCCGGCGGGTCGCCGGGTGCTTCCGGGGCTATCATCACCTGCGGGTTCGCCATGATGACCGATTCCCGGCTTATCTGGGGTGCCAGTGCCGCTAGCTCTGAAAAGACATTGTGACCGGCACAGACTGCCAGGCTGCGACTGATGATGTGTTGGTCATTGATGGTGTACAAGGGGCGCGGTGCGATCTGGTAAAAATAACTCAGCGGGGTTTTATCGGCATTCTGTTGCTTTAAACCAGCAAGCTGGTCGCGTAACTGCCGGGCCATGACCCTGCCTGTGCTTTCGGTCCCGGCAGCCCGGGATATACTTTCAACGATACCTGCTATTTGCTCAGGCCGCGTAATTTCAAGCTGCCAGACCGTGATGCCCAGTTGTTGTAATTTCTGCAGGGCGGTTTGAGGGTTGCCCGAATGCCAGGCAATGACCAGGTCGGGGTCGAGTTGAATAATACGTTCCAGGTCGATGCGAAAAGCATCGCCCACGCGGGGGAGGTCTGCGACCTCAGCAGGAAAATTGCTGTATTCGACAACGGCTTTCAACTGCGCTCCGGCGCCGGCAGCAAAAACCAACTCGGCTAAATTGGGCGCCAGGGTGATGATTCGCATAGCAGGCCCGGGCAAGGTGAGGGTTTCGCCATTTGCCTGTATTAATGTAATCCCGGCAACCACGACCTGCGTGGCGGTCAGGCTGCAAAGCAGGATAAAGGCGAGTAGGGTCCGGGGTATTTTGATCCGGGCCGGGCGTGGGGTCATGCGATCACATTCACCAGCAGCAATATTGCGAGCACCGTTGCCCAGACGCCAAGTGAGCGCCATACGAGGTCCATGGAGAGCTTGATCATTGCCATTGGGCCTTTTAGCTGATCGGCATAGCCATCATTTTCCGCGTGACCGGATTTTACAATGCACCGTGCACTGGTCAGCATGAACTCATTATTACCCTCAAACAGACCATGACCCCGTTCGACATGATAGGTTTTCCATGCGCGATAGACAGAATCAAAGTCTGTAGCGACGGCCAGGGAGAGTGTCATCAGCTGGGCAACCGGCCATTCCATAATCCTGCACAGGCGCATGGTCAGCTCTTTCTGTTCATCGTAAAGGTCAAAATCATTGCCGGTGAGCCAGACTGCCAGGCGGTAAAGCAGGGCACCATATATACCCAGTACAGCAAACCAGAAGATAATACCGAACCAGCGCTTCATGGCTTTGAGGAACACCGCATTAATTGCTTCTGTTTGACAGGTGTCCGGATCTTCCGGTACCGGTCCGCCAAGCAAGGTTTCCAGGGCTTCTTTTTGTTCATCTTCATTGTCGGCAGTAAAGATCCTGCGTACATCAATATCCAGGTCGCGTGGACCGAAAGTGAGGATCAGAACCGCGATAGCCAGGATGAATTCACCCAGATGTCCCAGGGTTGAAGACAGAATGCTATTAAGAAAATAGGCGGCAAGAAGCGGTAGACCGATAATAAACAGGAACCCGATGGGGCCTGACCAGCCCGGAATTTTCTTGAACGTTTCGTTGCTGAGATCAATGAATGAACTAACCCATTCATAGCGACGCAGATGACGAAGCTCGCGCACGAAGTGGCAAAGTATGAACGCTACTAATATCGAAATAATGGTCATCAACCCCACCCTTTTCCAGAACTGTCTTGTTGTTTACAGGAGTCCATCAAGCTTACATTCTAATTCTAACAGTTTGATGCGCGAACATTCATTGTTCGCTGTCTGCGAACCAATTCTTCAAGACTGCCGCCACCATTATTCCGAAACCAGTCGGCCAGCAACCTGAAGGCGATCGATACCGGTGGTGACAGGCGGACTTCATCACTCAAAACAGCCTGTGTCAGTGAATCCACGCTGAACCAACGTGTTTCCTGGACCTCCTCACTGCTGCCGCTGCTTCGGTCAAGCGCCTCGGCATAGAACCCGCACATGGCAGATGCCGGAAATGGCCAGGGCTGAGAGGAAACATAGCGGATATTTTTCAGGTTGACCTGGACTTCTTCGTATACCTCGCGCACAACAGCATCTTCGAGGCTCTCACCCGGCTCAACGAAGCCTGCCAGCGTGGAAAAATGCTTTTCACGCCACTTGGAGTTTCGTCCCAGCAGGCAGGAATCCTCGTGGGTTACCAATACGATGATGGCTGGATCAATGCGTGGGAATGATTCACGGGCACATTCGTCATTGCTGCACTTCATCCGGTGACCTGCAGAACGCAGCAGATTGGGGCTGCCGCATACACCGCAAAATGCATGGCGATGTTGCCAGTAGTGCAAGGCCTTGGCGTAGGCGAGTATGCCGGCGTGCTTGGCTGCCATGTCAATTGAAGCCCTGCGCAGATCGGCGAACCTGGCATTCGGAAGCTCCGCCAGGATAGCGTCCTTCTGACTATCGGTAACCGAAACCGCAAAATAGTCGTGTTCGCCATCGCTGCCCAGCAGGGTGGGGGGCTGGATGCGGTCCGGTTCTGTCAGTTCGGCTGGAGACAGGTAGATGGCAATGGTGCCCTCATCATTGCGTTCCAGCAGGCTGCGGCTGCGCCATAGTGGTACCAGGCGTGTGTTTGGGTCGGCCAGTGTATTTGCTACCCACTTTGCATCGTCACGTAACTCGACTTCCCGATCAAGACGGACGGCAGTAAATCGATTACGTTTTGAGCGGGTCAGGTGGTCCCTGGAGGACGCCTTCATTCAGTTTCAAACTGAAAAAGAGGAGCCACAACCACAGGTGGTCGCCGCGTTGGGATTGCGGATTACGAATTGGGCACCCTGTAGGTTCTCACTATAATCCACCTCGGCTCCCATCAGGTACTGGAAACTCAACGGGTCGACAAGCAAAGTAACGCCCTCATTGGTAATGGCGATATCGTCTTCGCTGCTATCCTCGTCAAAGGTAAAACCATATTGAAAGCCGGAACAACCACCGCCGGAGATGTAAACACGCAATTTAAGCTCCGGGTTGTGCTCTTCCATGATCAGCTCCATCACTTTTCTGGCAGCGGCATCGGTAAACTTGATCAGGTTTGTTGGTATCTCGGTTTGCATGTGTTTTGCTATTCGTCCATTGGTGCATTAACTATGGCGGTTTGTGGTGGTTTTTTCAATCACCCGGATCCGCATAGGGTATGAGCACGTGTTTTAAGATGACGGCGCTTCATCAGCCGCCAGGTCAGTTTCCACCTGTTTGAAAAGGCTTTGCCATTCCAACGATTCTTTTACCGGTGTTTTGCGGTCTTTTGACTTGAGTTGGATGCTTAGCCGGTTCGCTTCAAAACCTTCGGGCAATGTAATAAGACACTCCAGTTGCTGGAAGTGCTTGAATTGAAATTTCAACGGCCTGGCGGATTCAGCCAACAGTTGATGATTCTTAAGGTGCTCAGCAACGCCATTGCGAATACCGTCCACTTCCACTTCGACCTCTCCGGAGACAACGGAGGCCCAACGCAGGTTCTGTGTGAGGCTGAAGATGACCTGGTAAACCCGTGGGGCCTGCATGGCTTGTATTTCGACGTTGTGCACGCTCAACGGGGATTGTGAGCCATTGGCGCCGCCCAGTCGGCGATAAAATTCGAGGTCGGACTGCAATCCGGCGATTTCATCCTGGTGTTTGCGTTCGGATGCGCGCAACAAATTGTTGGCGCGTCGTACAACATCGGCCTCACGTTTTGCAACGCTGGCACGTGCGCGCTCTTGTGTCAGCAGGTTTTGTGTGGTTTGTAAGTCCTGCTGCAACACCTTTATTTGCCGGTGGGCGAAAATCAATTCGTCGGCCACGAAGTATTTAGCAAAATAAAAAATTCCCAGGATGATACTTACCAATGGTAAGGCGATTTGTTGCCACTTCGGAAGGTTGGGGTAATTCATGAAAAGATCAGCCGTTTCAAAGACAAGAAAAAAGCGGCCGAAGCCGCTTAGATTCCTGTGTTCTATTATTGGTTTTGTCAGTTGTAATTATTGTTTGGCAAGCCCCAACAGGATGGTTGCGCACTTTATACTCCTTGAAGGCCCCTGCGTCAAGTTGACGCAGTTTTTTATTTAACACTTCGTAACAGATTATGCTTCATAACAAGTACTAATTTAATAGCATGTCCTTGCCATCCAATGAATAAATTGGTTGACGCTGCTATCCCCCTCAGTGCCGGGAAAGGACGATTTTAACACCCGCCGCAGGGACGCCAAACAGGCTTAAGCCATGTTCAAAAATGGCTTCAGCCACGCTTTTGCCGGGTCACCGTAAACAAAAAAATACGGGTTTAAATAAACGTCCTTGTTGTTGTAGTCCAGTGCTGCACCATCGATTTTGACCACCTGTCCGCCGGCGGCTTCAACGACGGCCTGTGCTGCTGCCGTGTCCCATTCACAGGTCGGCCCCAGGCGTGGATAAAAATCGGCCAAACCCTCAGCGATGCGGCAGAACTTTAATGAACTGCCCATGCTGGTCAATTCATGTGGCCCGAGTTGCTCCAGCTGCTTGGCGAGTTCAGGGTTGGCATGTGAACGGCTTCCAACAATGACCGCTCTTGCTGCAGCCGGTCGTCTGACCCCAATAGCCTGGGCTTCTGCGTCCCCATGCTGGCGCCATGCAGCCAGCTCGCGCGCACCAAAATAGCTGGTGTCGGTAACCGGTACATGGACAACGCCCATGACCGGCTGATGCTTGCGTATTAGTGCGATATTGACGGTAAACTCACCATTGCGGTTGATGAATTCCTTGGTGCCGTCAAGCGGGTCAACCAGCCAGTACTGTTGCCAGGTCTGACGGGTTTCCCAGGGGATATCAGCGGATTCTTCTGAAAGGATAGGAATGTCAGGCCATCGTCTGGATAACTCTGCATTGATCAGTTCATGGCTGGCGAGATCGGCCCGGGTAAGTGGTGAATCGTCAGACTTTATGGTGATACCCATATCACCTTCGTACCAGTCCAGTATTTTGAGCCCGGCGCGACGGCTGATATCCACCAGTTGATCCAATACATTCCGTGTGTTCAGTTCGGCCATTATCCTGTTTCCTGTTGCAGGTAGTCCCGGGCAATATACAAGGCTGCGATACTGCGGCCCTCGGTACAGTCCGGTCGTTGTACCAGTGTGTGTAAATCGTTTATGGGCCAGGGTATGACTTCCAGTTCTTCAGGTTCGTCGCCCTGGAGCTTTTCGGGATACAGGTCGCGTGCCAGTACCACGTGGGTGACATGGGTCATGTAGCCCGGCGCAAGACTTAAAGAGGTTAATTCAAGCAGGTCATGTGCACCAAACCCGATCTCCTCTTTGAGCTCCCGTTGCGCACCTTCCAGTACGGTTTCGCCAAGTTCAAGCCGGCCTTTGACCAGCCCCAATTCATAGTGATGCAAGCCCGCCGCGTATTCGCTGACCAGCAACACGGTATCGTCATCACGCATTGCGACGATGATGACTGCGCCCAGGCCATGCGATCGCAGTCTTTCATAGGTGCGTTTAACGCCGTTGCTGAATTCCAGATCAAGTTTTTCAATTTTGAAACGCTTGCCGGGCTCGTGCTCACGTCTCGCCTTGATCCGGGGAAGTTTCGCCATCCGGATCAGGCCTGCTGCAGTTCAGCTGACAAGACAGCATGAAGGGCAGGGGTCGCTGCCAGCACTGAGCACGTATCCAGGTCGGGTGAATGCCCCTCAAGGTCGGTGAACAGACCACCTGCCTCGGTAACGATGACATAGAGTGCGGCAATATCCAGGATGTTGACGTCGGATTCGATGACCGCATCGAGCTGACCGGCGGCGAGCCGGTGATAGTGGTAATAATCCCCATAACCCCGCGTGCGGTTGGTGTTAGCAAGGATCCGGCCAAGTGCCGGCCACTGCTTGCTTGCTGCGAGACTCTGGATATTTCCAGTCGAAATGCTGGCCTGATCGATGCTGGCTATCGGGCTGATATGCAGTTGCCCGCCGGCATTGAATGCGCCGCCGCCGCGAGTCGCCCAAACGAGTTCATTCATGGCAGGTGCACAGGAAACACCGAGTATCAACTCACCCTTATGCATCAGTGCGATCTGGGTGGAGAACATACCGTATCGTTTTACAAAGCTCTTGGTGCCGTCAATGGGATCCACCAGCCACAGGTATTCGGTGTCCTTGTTCTCCGCGCCGTATTCTTCGCCAAAAATGCCGTGATCGGGAAAAGCTTCGTTGATGGTTTTGCGGATGACGCGTTCAGCACCGCGGTCTGCAACCGTAACCGGTGTCTGATCGGGTTTGATCTCAATATCAAAATCACCGTTGTAATAAGACAGTATCAGTTCGCGGGCGGATTCTGCAGCCTGCAGTGCAACTGCCAGTAATTCATTCATATGGGTCTCGGTCATAGTGTTTTCGATATGGTTTGCTTATCGGTTTACCAGTGATTAAAAAAATCTGAAATGATCCAAAGCACGGCTTGCATGGCGGGCCGCGACTGCCCATGATACCAGACTCAGGACATCGGAAAGGACCATAGGTTTGGGAAAAAACGAAGAAATCCGCCAGCGTGACCTCGCTGTGCTTTGGCACCCTACAACACAGATGAAAGACCATGAATGGCTGCAGCTGTTACCGGTCAAGAGTGGCCAGGGTGTGTGGCTGGAAGATATGCAGGGTAAACGCTATATCGATGCCATCAGTTCCTGGTGGGTAAACCTGTTTGGGCATGCCAACCCGCATATCAGTGCAGCGGTCAGTGAACAGGCGGGTCTGCTGGAACACGTTATTCTTGCAGGTGTTACCCATGAACCGGCGGTTCGGCTGGCGGAGAAGCTGGTTGAGATAACACCGCTTGGTCTGGAACGCGTTTTCTTTGCCGATAGTGGTTCCTCCGCCGTCGAGATTTCACTGAAAATGAGTTTCCACTATTGGCGCAATATTGGTGACTCAGGCCGTACACGTTTTGTGACCCTGTCCAATAGCTATCACGGCGACACGCTGGGTGCGCTCAGTGTGGGTGATGCCGGTCTGTTCAAGGCAGCCTATGAACCATTGTTGATGGAGCCTTTGGTCGCGCCCAGCCCGGATTGTTTTGCCTTGCCACGGGAACAATGGGATGCACATGCAGCCGGTAAGCTGGCGGAAATGCGTAAAATACTTGCGGCGCACGAGGGTGAAATATCTGCGGTCATTATCGAACCGCTTGTGCAATGCGCCGGTGGAATGCGTATGTATCCACCCTCTTATCTGACCGGATTGCGTGCATTGTGTGATGAATACCGCGTCCATTTAATTGCCGATGAAATTGCCGTCGGGTTTGGCAGGACCGGTAGCATGTTTGCCTGTGAACAGGGGGGAATCGCACCGGATTTCATGTGTCTGTCCAAGGGGCTGACAGGCGGCTATTTGCCAATGTCGGCCGTGATGACCAGTCATACGGTCTACGAAGCCTTCTACGATGAGTACACGACACTGAGGGGTTTCCTGCACTCGCATAGCTATACAGGTAACGCACTCGCGTGCGCGGCGGCGTTGGCGACCATGGACTTGTTTGAGCAACGTGATGTTCTGGCCGACAACCACGATCTGGCAGCACGGATGCTTGATGCGGTGTCACCGCTACGTGATCATGACCACGTGGGCGATATCCGCCAGACAGGTATGATTCTAGCGGTGGAGATGGTGGCGCAACGTGACCCCATGATTCAATACGACTGGAAGGAACGGCGGGGTATACAGGTATACCAGCACGCCATGAGTAATGGCGTATTGCTCCGTCCCATCGGCAACGTGGTCTACTTTATGCCGCCTTATGTCATCAACCCCGATGAGATCAGGCAAATGGCGCAGGTCGCCATGGCTGGTATCGACCTGGCGACCACGGATTAATCGGGCCAATGCGTCAATCGCGAATCTTTACGTCGCAGCCGTTGATGTCGACAGACCCTGTCGAATTGACTGGATCCGTCTGTCACTACCTGACCCGCGTTCTGAGGTTGTCAGTGGGCAATACTTTAACCCTGTTCAATGGTGATGGCAGGGACTACCTGGCGGAGATCATAAGGATCGAGTCAAAGAGTGTATTGGTCAGGGTTACGGGTAACGCAGTTGCCGGTAGTGAATCTCCTTTGAAAATAACCCTGGTGCAAGGTGTCTGTCGTGGAGAGCGCATGGACTATGCGCTGCAAAAGGCCACGGAGTTGGGTGTGTTTTGCATACAACCACTGATCAGCCGGCGGGTCGAGGTACGTCTGGATAAGACCCGCCTGGTCAAGCGATTGAAACACTGGCAAGGCGTGGTCATCTCGGCATGTGAACAGAGTGGCCGTGCAGTTGTACCGGACGTAAAAACACCGCTTTCCCTGTCTGAGTGGGTAGCCTCAGCTGACAGTTCGCCGCGTTTTGTGCTTGATCCGTGTGCACAGGACAAACTTTCAGGTCAGCGCATCGTTGACAGATCCCTTTCCCTGGTGATTGGACCTGAAGGTGGTTTCACGGATGATGAAATGCAGGGTTTCCAAAGTAACGGATTAACACCGGTATCCCTGGGCCCCAGGGTTTTAAGAACGGAAACGGCGGGTCCGGCAGCTATTGCCGTTTTGCAGGCAAAAACCGGTGACTTATAGATTTCTCAATGAGCATGAGTTGCCCCGCACTGCTCAGTTGTCGTAGGCGGCCAACTCAACAATACGTGTCAGGTCGCACAGGTCGGGTATATATGCCGGCAATTCACCAATGCTGACCTCACTGAATACGGCGCTGGGTAATTCCTCAGTCCTTTCTTCGACCAGGTTGGTCGTGGTGATTTTCTTTAGTCTTGGCAAACCCTGGATGAGTATCCCAATGTAATTGACCTGGGTGGATTCCCCCAGTGTCTTGACGATGACGATGCGGCATTTCGATGTAATTTTTGTGTTGATGTTGTCATTGATCAGCCGTTCGTAATTAACAATGGGCACCTGCCATCCACACCAGGCAATTTCTCCCAACAACCAGTTCGGGCCCTGTTTGAAAGGCTCGGGTGGTGTGAACTCCAATATCTCACCCACGGTGCTGTTAGGAAGTAATATGTAACCGTTGGTCAATGGCGCCAGGATCGAGCGGATTTCATTATCAGCCATTTTATTCCATCCCTTTACGCAGCAGTTTGCGCACTTCTTCGATCAGTTCCGATTCTTTGTAAGGCTTGGAAAGGTAGGCATTTGCACCCGCTTCCTTACCTCGGTCGCGATGTTTTTTGCCGGCACGTGATGTGATCATAATGATCGGAATATCGCGTAACCTGACATCTGCACGAACGTGCTCTGCAACCTGGTAGCCATCCATACGAGGCATTTCAATGTCGAGTAACAGCAGGTCGGGCACACGTTCCTGCATAAATTCAGTTGCCTCAACGCCATCTCTGGCCGTGGCAACTTCGATGTCATAGGCCTCCAACACACGGGTTGTAACCTTGCGCATGGTAATGGAGTCATCTGCAACCAGCGCCAGGGTTCTTTGTGGCCGGATATCAATGTTCTCAATCGGTGGCGCCGGACGTGCACCGGTCAGCACGGCCTGCCTGATTAACGGACCAGCATCAATAATGATGACCACCTGGCCATCGCTGGTGATGGTGCCGCCGAGGATACCCGGTACGCTGTTGATCTGCGGTCCAACCGGTTTGACCACGATTTCCTGGTGCCCTAGAAGTGTAGACACACGGAAGGCGGCGCGTTGGTCACCGGCTTTGATCATCAGAATTGAAATGGTATCTTCACCCAGCGGGGTGGTTGGTTCGCCCAGTAGTGGCTCGAGATCAAGGACGGGGTAAGACTCACCGGCAAATTCGTATGCTGGTTTTTCATGTTCCAGCAGTTCTTCATAATCAGTGGGCAGCATTCGTGCCACACCGGCAACACAGGCCACCGGAATCAGGTAGGGGTGCTCGCCTGCCGTCACACCGATGGCTTGCATGACTGCAAGTGTGAACGGTATCCGGATGGTAAAGCGACAGCCTTTACCCTCTTCGGAATCTATTTCGATTGATCCGCCGATTTGTTTGATTTCATTATTGACGACGTCCATGCCAACACCGCGACCGGACAGTTTCGTGACGGTCTTGGAGGTGGAAAACCCGCTGTGTAGAATAAGTTGCTGCAGTTGGCGCGGTGATGGATCAGAGTCCTTATCCATCAGACCTTTCTCAATGGCGCGTTTGTGGATCGCCTTGAGGTCTATGCCGGCGCCGTCATCTTCAACACGCACGACAAATTCGGTGGCCTCGGCGGCGACCGTGATACTGAGTTGCCCTTCTTTGGGCTTGTTGAGTTTCTTTCGTATGGCAGCGCTTTCAATGCCATGTGCGATTGAGTTTCTCAGTAAGTGCTCGAGCGGAGCAGTAATCCTTTCCAGTACATTGCGGTCGAGTGAATCGCCACCACCGGTCATACGCAGATGCAGACGCGCCTTTTTCTTGGTTTCGTTTGCCGAGGTACGAATGATCCGGCGCAGACGGGGCGCAATGGTGCCGAAGTGAACCATGCGGGTCCGCATCAGACCTTCCTGCAGGTCATTGCTGACCCTGGATTGTTGCACCAGGAGGGCCTCGGACTTGCGAGCCGAGGTATCCAGCAACTCCTGTAAGTTCAACAGGTCGGCCACCGACTCTGACAGGCTTCGTGAAAGCTGTTGCATTGAAGAGAACCGGTCCATTTCCAGCGGGTCGAACTCTTCGGCGCCGTCCGGTGCCTTCTCGTGGTAACCCGATCGAATCTGGGTCTCGGTCTCGATCTCGAGCTTGCGGAACTGCTCCCGTATACGTGAAACGGTGACGTCAAACTCCTTGAGGTTGTCACGTATTTGCCCGACCTGTTGTTCAAGATGTGAGCGGAATATACTGATCTCACCGGCGGAGTTGACGAGTGAATCAAGCAGGTCCGCATTGACACGGATGTGCTGTGAACCAGCCGGTTCTGCGCTGGCGACTTCGGGCTCGGGTGCCGGTACGTCCACGTCCGGTATTTCATGCAGCCTTTCGGGTTTGGCTTCCACTTTAGCCGCTTTTTCAGTTTTGGCCGGGGTTTCTTTTTCAGCAGTGGGCTCAGCGGCGGCTTCGACTTCGGGTTCTGCGTCAGTTTCGACGTCGGGCTCAGCTTCAACTCGTGCTGTCAGGGAGCTAACCTGCTCATCGAACAGGGTCAGTGCATCACCGGCCTGTGGCATGATTCCCTGGCTCGCCTCTTGCGTCCAGCTGTTGAGCAGGTCGCAACCCTGCTCCAGTATGTCTATCGCTGTTTCGGATGGCGATAATACCTGGCTGGCGATATTCTCCAGCAAGGTCTCCATCGAGTGACTCAGGGTACCCAGGACATTGATCCCGGCCATGCGCGAGCCACCTTTAAAGGTATGAATCTCGCGCTGAAGGTTTTGTACGATACCAAGGTCAAACAGATCGTCACGCCAGGTGTTGAGCATTGAATCACAACGCTCCAGGATATCGTTGGCCTCTTCAAGGAAGATACCCAGGATTTCCTGGTCAACCGGTTCGGAAACAGGCTCTGTTGTCTGCTCTTCGGGCTCAAGGTCTTCCGCGGCTTGTTCGCTTTCTTCTGAAGCTGAAACCAGTGACTCATCCTCGACGGGTTCAATCTCCGGAACGTCTTCTTCGGGTTGTGGAGCTTCGTACTCAACTGTCAAAGCGATCAGTTGTTCTATCTGGGTATCCTCATCACTGGCAAGTTCTGCTTCCGGATCGTTTTCATGCACGGCCAGGCAGGTCGCGAAGTGGGAAAGGCTTGTTGCCACGGTCCACATGGCATCATCAGTGAATGTTTTTTTACTGTTCTGCTGCGCTTCAAGAAAACCTTCCAATGCCCTGGCCACATCAGATTCCCTGCCAATGGGGGCCAGGGCGGTTGTACCTGCGATGGTGTGGATCGCAATAATTTCATCGGTACTCGCAGTGGTGTTCCGATCCCTTGAGATACGTTCCATCAACCCGCTCAGAACAGCGAGTTTTTCGGTCAGCTCTTTGCGCACCAGTTCACTCAGTGTTGGTTCTGCGGTTGCTTCGGTGGCAGTGCCAGACCCGGTTGTTGACATTCTGGTGTTTGCAACGTCACCAGTTAACAGCGGCCTGACCGGAGCAGGAAGGGTTTCGCTCAGTCCTGCCCAGTCGGGTGCTTTACCCGTGGCAATGTTATCTGCCAGCAGAGCCAGTGCCTCAATTGCCTCGGTGGTTAACTCTGTGGGTTGCTGATTCAGACGTTGTTTCATGTCCGGAAGGATGGCTTCGGACAGGCATACCACACGCGCAACATCATCAAACGAATCGATGCTGCCTTCCAGAAGGGCGTTGAGCATTGCTTCAATATGCCATGCAAAATCACCAAGCTCATCCGCACCCACCATGCGTCCGCTGCCCTTGAGTGTGTGGAATCCGCGACGGATTTCCGTCATCAATTCGGTGTTTTCCTGCTGCTGCAACCATGTGGGGATCCGGTCGCCAAACATGGCGGCAACAGATTCGAACTCCTCGAGGAATACCTCGAGTAATTCGGGGTCAATAGTGGCAGCCTGGGCGGTGTCCTCGGTATCGGCTGAAGCAATGTCTTCGGCGGGCGCTTTCTCCGGTACCGGTGGCGCTGCTGCATACGAAACCGCTTCCATTTCACCAACGGGTAACAGTTCAAGCCGTTCCTTGAGTATTTCAAGGAATCGCCCCCGATTACTCTGGTGATCACGGCAGCCGGCCAGGTAGAGTTCGAATGCCGCCACGGCATCAGTGACGGCTTCCAGTTTATCGGGCTCCACGGCGGACTCAGATCGTGCATGTCTTAGCAGATTGCCAAGCGCATTGCGCAATTTCGAAAGCCAATGAGGCGGTTTCCGGTTCGCCGATCATTTCCATGGCGCCAGCGATATGTTCCATCGGGCTGTCAAAGTCCGAGTCTTGTTCGCCGGAGAAATGACGCAGAACGTTGTCCTGTACCTGGTGCAGACTGGTGACAGTTTCACCGAGCAGGTGAGAACGGATCCGTCGTATTTCATGTCCGGGCAGGTCGATAAAACTCGCGTCCTGATCTTCCAGCAAAGGTTCACCGAGGGTCGTAATCTGTTCTTCGAGCACGGACTCAACCCGGATCAGTTCCCCGGCCAGGCCCATCAGCAGGGACTTGCGGGAACGCTGGTCAGGGTCAAGATCAGGGTCTTCGCTGGCATCGAATTCCGGCATCAACTTTTCTATGGACTGGGCGGATTCGCCAAGCCCCATCATCTTCAGGGTATCCTGTAACCTGAGCAGGGCCTCATGACTTTGCTCGCGAAGATCGGGTCTTATTTCACCGGTGCGTAGCTCAAGATCCAGCGCATCCTTGACCAGTGAAAACTCATCACGCACAGCAGCGCCAAGTGATACGTACAACTCGCGATTACGACCCGTGACGGCCCCGCGGGCACGAATCAGTACGTCACGGTCAGGTACCAGTTCCTCCAGGTGGAAACGTTCCCGAAGCTGGTCCACGCTGTCGCTGCCTTGCTTGGCCTGGGCGATATGGAATAGCAACGCCTGCGCAAGCGCATTCGCTGACTCAAGGTCAACGGCATCTTCCCCGCCTTCCGAGAGCGATTTGACAACCAGGTGCAAGCGCGCAAACAGGCGCCGCAGATGCATGTCATTGTCGGTTACACCATCAAGCAGGCCGCCAATAACCTTGGATGCGATCCACCATAGACGGCGAAGATCAATTCTCTCTAGCCTGCACTGAAGTGTTTCACAAACAGACAGCAGTGGTGACAGCAGTTCAATGTCCTGTTGTTGTTGTAACCAGCGTAGCAGGGCATTTTCCCACTGGCGACGCATGCGCTGGGAAAACTCTGAAAACGATTCGTCAAATGCCGGTTCATGCTCATCGGCGCTGGTTTCCAGTTCCGGCAGCGGCACATCAAGACTGGGCGAGAACAAGGTCGCTTCGGACACAATGTTGGCATTGTAGGCCGCGCGCAGTTCATTGATGACAGGAAGCAGCAGGATTGGCAGGTCATGGTGACCGGCCTGTAAGCGGTCCAGGTAAGACGGTACAACCACGATCGCGTCCATCATCGCACCGTAAGCTTTTTGCCGGTCACGGATGTTACCTTGTTGGAGTTCGTCGCAGACGGTGATCATTTCTTCGACCACCAGCTTGGCACCTTGCAGCATCAGTGCTTCGAAAGTGAATTTTAACTGCACCAGGTGCTCAGCCGTGTTCTCAATGGCGTCGCCGAGATGCGCGCTGTTGGCAATGTGTTCTATCTGGGTACGAATCTGGGTCAGATGCTTATCCAGGTCGGGGCGAACCCAGGTCAACACCGTACTTACATTTGAGCCTTCAAGTAACATCAGCTCTCACCGGAACCTTCTGCACGGCAGATCAAGCCTGGCTTGGTTGTCGCCGGATTCATTCAGTCGTCTTCTGGTAGTTTGAAGTCGGTGACGGAGTCGCTGAGTTGCATGACCAACTCGGCCAGGTCTTCGACAGAGCGTGCAGCGAGGCTACTGCCCTCAGATGCCTGGATCGACAGTTCCTGCACCTTGCGCATTAAACCGGAAATATCTGTGGCGTTGGATGATTGCTGGTGGGCCTCCTCGGAAATGCTGGCGATCAGCTTTGACAGGTCATTGGATACTTTCTCGATGTGCTCCAGGGCAGTGCCGGCATCTTGTGCCAGTCGTGCGCCGCTAACAACCTCCGATATGGTTGATTCCATTGAAACAACGGCTTCGAATGTATCGGTCTGAATCGTTTGAACCAGGGATTCAATTCGTCTTGTTGAATGTGTAGCGCTTTCGGCCAGCTGCTGGACTTCATCAGCAACAACCGCAAAGCCTTTACCCGCACCACCTGCGGATGCCGCCTGAATGGCTGCATTGAGTGCCAGCACATTGGTCTGTTCAGCAAAGCCATTGATCAGCTCGACAATGTCACCGATCTCCTGCGTGGATTCACCCAGGCGCTTTATCCGCTTGGAGGTTCCCTGGATCTGATCACGAATCGTATCCATGCCGTCGATGGTCTCACGGACTTTCTTGCCTCCGGTATGCGCAATATCCACTGATTTTTGGGCGACTTCGCTGGATTCACTGGAGCGTTTGGCCATGCTGTCAAAAGACTTAGACATTTTTTCAATGGTTTTCGTGGCTTCACCTACCTGTTCGGCCTGTGCTTCTGCTGCTTTTGCCAGCTCTGATGTGGAGCTACGTGTCGCCATGGCCGAACCGGCAACTTCCTGGGCGGTGAATTTAATTCCCTTGACCAGTTCACGAAGCTGCTCGATAGCGAAGTTGACCGCGTCGGCGATTGCGCCGGTGATATCCTCGGTAACCGAAGCCTGAACTGTCAGGTCGCCATCGGCCAAAGAGCTCATTTCATCCAGTAGCTTCAAAATGGCTTCCTGGTTTTTCTTATTGGCCCGGGCTGCATTTTTTGTCCGCCGGCGCTCTGCCGACAGGAATGAGTACACCAGTATCCAGACCATGGATACCATCACGGCCAGACCGATGACAGCGGCCGTAAGCGACGGCCATAAACGGGTCTTTGGAAGCTCCGCTATGGCGCTTTTGAGGTTGGCAGCATTATCAAAAACATTGCTGCTTCCCAGGAAAATTTCATCCGCTGCGCCTCGCACCTCGAACAAATCACTGGATGAATCCAGAATGCTATTGATGGGGGGCTTGATGGTTTCAAATAGTGATTTGACCCTGCCCAATGACTGAAGCGCATCGGTATTGCGAACCTGGGTAACCCCCAGTCTGGAACTTCCACGTAACAGGGCGTTAAGTACCTGCTCAAAAAGAAGCTGGTCATTGGCCAGGTTCTCCGCGGCACTCACGGCGTTGCTGCCACCTTGCAGGACTTCCGAGACACGCCGTAAAATCCGGTCTGCTAAAACAAGTTGACGGCTCGCGAATACGAGTTGGTTGGTGGGCGCGCCGCTCTTTGTCAGGGCTCTTATGCTGTCATCCGTATTTTTTTGAATGCCGGGAATGTTTTCCTGAATGATGCCGCTCGCCCTTGCCAGTTCCAGGATCAGTTTTTCACGATCAACGATACTGGAAGTATTGGAACTCATTCGAGTCCAGCTCTGGTTGAGTTCCTTCATCGGCAAGTCTACTGCTTTGGGTGTGGCAGGCAGCTTGTCAGCGGTGGAACCAATACGTAATTTCTCCATGGCTTTGGTGATGGTGCGGCGGGCAACTCTGAGCTCAAGAAACGCATCGAGGTTACCTGCTGCTGCTTCGCCAGCCAGCTTGGCCAGTTGTTGCGATGTCACCTGGACATCTGTGGCCTGTGACATCCACGTCTGCTCATCCTGTGCATCGTCAGCGAGTTTAAAGAAGGTAACGGCTACGAAGATCAGGGAGAGAATCAATACGCCCGTTGCCAGGTACACACCAATAGACCGTTGGCCTTTTAATTCGGGTTGTTTATTCTTCATTCGCTTTCCTGCATTGCTCAGGCCGCTGCGCCGTTGAGGAACTCATTGGTTGTAAACAGGGATTCCAGATCCAACTCCTGCCAGACGTCTTTACCGGACCGATATTGCATACGTACAAAGTTTGTTAGCGGGGAACTCTTGGGCAACTGGATGCTTTTACCCTCGTCGCTGACAAAGTGACGCTGCCCGAATACCTCGTCCACGAGCAAGCCAATTGGCCGTCCCCGCAAACTGGCTGCCAGCAACCGGGTACGCATTGAAACAGTTGATCTCTTGCCGTTCAGAAACCAGGCGAGATCCACAATGGTTAAAAGGTCACCGCGCACATTGGCGAGGCCCAGAATCCACGGCTTGGCGCCTGGTACGGGTGTGAAAGCCGGTATGGGAAGAAACTCGTGAACCTGTTTTACGTTACAGGCCAGGCGTACATCACCGATACGAAAGATTACACCGGCCCATTCACCGCTTTGTTCCTGCCCGTCGATCAGGCCAGGTTCAAAGGCGAGACTTCGCTGTTCGTAGTCCAGCAGTTTCTCAAACGATGCATTGGCGGTAATCATGATTTTTGACCCCCGGGATTATTATTTATTCTCGTGGAAGCACGGTTCAATACTGATGTTAGTTGGTGGCGTGCTGTTTGACTGCATCCAGCAGTTCATCACGGGTGAACGGTTTGGTCAGATACTGATCCGAACCAACAACCCGGCCACGCGCCATATCAAACAAACCATCCTTGGAGGTAAGCATGACAACAGGAGTTTCGCGGAATTCGTCGTTGTTCTTGATGATGGCACAGGTTTGATAACCGTCAAGACGCGGCATCATGATGTCCACAAATATCAGGTCGGGGTGGTGACGGGTAATTTTCGACAGGGCCTCAAAACCGTTTTCAGCCGTAATCACTTCACAGCCTTCATTGGCTAGCATGGTTTCTGCGGAACGACGGATGGTGGCACTGTCATCAACCACCAGTATGCGCAGTTTTTTTGACTTGGCAGTGGTTTCAGCGCCTTCTGATTCTGGGCTCAATTGTTCCTGACTCATAGCTTCTTCCCTGTATGTGCAGCGATATCAGTGACTCCTTTCACTGCATTCCGCCTGATAATGAGACCAAAACTTCCCCTCCCAATTTCGGTACCCTGCTTTTAGTTTACCCGTAGAAATGAACGGTTTCCAGCCTGCTGTAGTTTTTCAGGAATGTTCCTCATACTATTGAGCATAAAGGTATTTACCGAATTCGTCTATTTGAATGGCTGGAATCGGAACGGCAAGCACAGGATAATGGGATCCTCTCAGGAAGAATAAACTATGTCCAATATTGAAAAAGATAACGCAAAAATATTGAAAACCGGTGTGGTCATGGACCCTATCGGCGAGATTAAAACTTACAAGGATTCTACCTTTGCGATGCTACTCGAGGCGCAACGGCGTGGTCATGTGCTCTACTACATGGAGCCCGGCAACCTGTTCGCGAAGGACGGCCGGGTGTTCGCTGAGATGCAGAAGCTTGAGGTTCGGGATAATACGACTGACTGGTTCACTCTGACGCCGGCAGGCATCACCCCACTGGATAAACTGGATATCGTATTGATGCGTCGCGATCCACCATTTGATATGGGCTATATCTATACCACCTACATGCTGGAATTGGTGGAGAAGACGGGTACGATCGTCATCAACCGGCCACAAAGCCTGCGTGATGCCAACGAAAAGTTCTTTATCAATTATTTTCCACAGTGCTGTGTTCCGATGATTATCAGCAGTTCTTCCAGCCTGATCAGGGAGTTTGTTTCCGAACATGGGCGTTGTGTGGTCAAACCGCTGGATGGCATGGGAGGTGAGTCGGTTTTCCAGATCAGTGATGTTGATATGAACATGAATGTCATTCTTGAGACCATCACCCGCCACGAGACGAGACCGGTGATGGCGCAACGGTATATTGATGAAATTTCCGAAGGTGACAAACGCATACTGATTGTCAACGGTGAGCCGGTGCCGTACGCGCTGGCGCGTTATGCCGGCAAGGGCGATTTTCGCGGTAACCTGGCCAAGGGCGGCAGCAGTAAAGGCGTGCCGCTGAGTGAGCGGGACCGGTGGGTTTGTTCACAGGTGGCGCCGGAACTGATTAAACGTGGCATCCTGTTTGCCGGTCTGGATATTATCGGCGACTGGCTTTCTGAGGTGAATGTCACCAGTCCGACCTGTATTCGCGAGCTGGATGCGGAGTTCGGTCTTAATATTGCCGGACAGCTTTTTGACGGTGTCGAGGGTATGCTGAAGTAGCATGTCGGTAATTCAAGCCAGAAACGACCCGATTACAGTCAGTTTGCTGATGGCGCTGGCTTTGCATGCGCTGATATTGCTGGGGGTTGGCTTTGTGCTTGATTTCAAACCACTGACCCATCCGTTGGAAACTCTGGATGTGGTTTTGGTGAACTGGCGGTCAGAGTCAAAACCTGATGAGGCGGATTTCCTTGCCCAGGCGTCACAGCAAGGTGGTGGTGAGTCGACTGAAGCGGAGCGGCCTTCGCAGGAAAACACCGGGGCATCACCGGGCCCTGCCGAGGGTGAGGATCCCCTGGACCAGCAGGAGCAGATGTCCAGCGTGGCCGATGCCGCCCGTAAGCAGATAGTCGTAGAGAATACTGAGGCTGAGTTTACCCAGCAAATTACTCAAATTGAGCAACCGGAACCACCCCTGCCCAGCGCCGCGCTGCTGATGCAGGAAAGCATGTCGATGGCAAAACTGCAGCCCGGCATTCAACGTGACCGGGAATCGCAATCAAAACTACCCCGGCGAAAGTGGATATCCGCCAATACCCGTGAATACGAGTTTGCTGCCTATATGCAGGCCTGGGTTGCCAAGGTGGAGAGGGTGGGCAATCTGAACTACCCGGAAGAAGTCAGGCGTATGAAACTGACGGGTGACCTGGTCATGACGGTGGGGATCAACGTCGACGGCAGCGTCGAGAGCATTGATATTCAGCGTAGCTCCGGAAAACCGCAATTGGACCAGGCAGCGACACGGATTGTGCGTCTGGCTGGTCCTTATTCGCCGTTAACCGAGCATATCAATTCATCGGTTGATGTTCTGCATATCACGCGTACCTGGCGTTTTTCGCGTGACTTCAAAGGACTGGATTAGCTGCCGTTTCCAAAATTCTCCTGGATTGTTCCTGCAGCATCTACCCAGTATGTATAATCATATTTAGTACGCGTCTTTTTTTCAGGCTGGGTCAGAACTCCCTGCTTGCAATGGCGGTGAACCGGACTAATATTTGAGATATGAACAGCAAATCAGACAGCATTGTCAGTGGCTACCTGCAACAACAGTTGTTGATTGCAATGCCGGCCATGGCTGATCCGAATTTTGAACGTAGTGTGACCCTTTTGTTTCAGCACAACGAGGAAGGAGCCATTGGGATCACGATAAACCGTCAATCCTCGTTTACGCTGGGCGAACTGTTGTTTCAATTAAATATTCCGTGCGTGGATGAGAAGGTTTCTTCAGCGGCGGTACTCGAAGGTGGCCCGGTCAGCCCGGATCATGGTTTTGTGCTGCACACACCGGTCGAAGGCTTTGATTCCAGCATCCAGATCAATGATGACATCATGGTGACTACATCCCGCGATGTACTGACCGCCATTGCTTCCGGTCACGGCCCCGACAAGTTTGTTGTCGCGCTGGGTTATGCCGGCTGGGGTGACGGGCAACTGGAGTTTGAAATGCGTCAGAATGCCTGGCTTTCGGTACCGGTGGACAAGGGTATCGTGTTTGAATCGGCCCTGCCGCAACGCTGGGAAAAGGCGTTGGGCAAACTGGGTATCAACATCAGCGACCTGCACGGGGTCGGTGGGCATGCCTGATGAAAAGATCACACCAACCGGTACCATTATCGCATTTGACTTTGGTTTAAAACGAATAGGTGTTGCTGTTGGTCAAACACTGACAGGATCAGCCAGTGCACTTGCGGTGGTGCCGTTTGCAAACAAACCGGACTGGCAGGCCATTACAAAAATCCTGGATGAGTGGAAACCTGCCGGCATCGTCGTCGGTTTGCCACTGGCTGAGGATGGTGGTGAAACCGATATGTCGAAGAGCGCGCGGCGCTTTGGCCGTCAACTTGAGGGCCGTTTCGGAGTCCCCGTATTATTTGAAGACGAACGCCTGACATCATTCAGTGCGGAGCAGCGTTTTGTTGATGCCCGTGCCGGTAGCGGGATGCGGCGAAAAGATGCTGCACTCAAAGATGCCATGGCGGCGCAAATTATTCTCGAGAGCTGGCTTCAATCCTGAAGCAAAGTCCTGGTCCGGAGTTTTTCACGGACATAAAAAACCGCTCCACGCTGAAAGAGGGTTAACAGCGGGAGCGGCGGAAGCAAAGTCGGGAGCGTCGGTCAGACGATGATCAGGGAGAAAATTTCCCGCCTTTGCTTGTTCCTTTATATGACGCATCAAACTTGCATTGCGTTACAAAAAAATCTTATTGAAGGCCGAAGCCGTCATCACGGTTGTCATTATGGGCAAGAACCCGGGTGAGCGGTTGTGTCCATAGTCATGGACTGCGGTGAACAGTTTTAATCGAAAGGTAAAACGAGTGCGTAAAGCCTTCCCGGCGGTTTTTTTGTCCTTGGGGAAGCTACCTGAATAGCTTGAGCTTGTCTTTATAAGTGCGTGAAAGTTTGACCCGGTGGCCGCAATCCAGCGTCAGGAAATATTCACCGTTGATGTGTGATTCCATTTCCCGTACCAGCCTGATATTGACGATGGTTGAACGGTGGATGCGTTGCAGGATCGTTCCATCCAGCTCTTTCTCAAGCTCTTTCATGGTCTTGCGCATGATGTAGGTAGTGCCCTTTGCCTGCACACACATATAGTCACCCGCGGCATCTATCCACTCGATATCTTCCTGGTCCATCCATGTCGTGTGTCCGCCATCCCTGATAGCGAGACGTGAAGGTTCTTTGGATACCAGGTCGGCAATATTTCTCTCTTCCAGATCCGAAAAACGACTGATCGGCTCGCCGCTGATTTGACTGACCAGGTCGAGCAACAGGCGCTTGTGCCTGACCGCGCGTTTTTGACTGAGGCTGTGCCGAACTTTTTCGAGTACCTGGTTTAGTCGTTCCTCATCGATGGGCTTGAGGATGTAATCAAGCGCATTGGCCTCAAATGCCTGCACCGCGTATTCATCATAGGCTGTCAGGAAGAGGATAACGGGCATGGTATCTATATCGAGTTGTTGCACGACTTCAAAGCCGCTAATGCCCGGCATTTGTATGTCTAAAAATACCAGGTCAGGATTTTTTTCGGCGATAAGCTCAAGTGCTTCGCGGCCATTCTGGGCTTCGCCTACTATCTCGATATCAGCAATATTATTGAGACGATGGGACAGGCCACGACGTGCCAGGGATTCATCATCCACTATCAGGGTTTTAAGAATATGATGATTATCGACCGTCAAGGTTTCGCCATTTCCCAAGTTTGATTCAGTCTGAGCCCTACAGCTTATCACTCCTGACGGCTGCTGCAATAATCATGGTGCTTCGAATTCCAAATTTCTTCTTTTAAACCATCGCACAAATGCATGATTCTTGATCAGGGGGTGATCGGGGCACCCATTAGCAATGACAATATCGAGTGTTGCAAGACACTCATCAATACTGACTGAAGCCGGGCCCTAAATGTAGTTTTGTTCCGCGTTCAGACGCCTGAAAGAAACTGCTTCTGCGACGTGCTCAGACCTTATGTTTTGTGACTCGTCGAGGTCGGCGATGGTCCGTGAGACCTTGAGTATCCGATGGCAGGCACGGGGTGACAGGTAAAGTTGTTCTGCCGCAAGTTCAAGCAGCTGTAGTGTTTCACCTTCGATATGACAGAAACTGGCAAGCTCGGCATTTGTCATCAAGGCGTTTGGCTTGCCTGCGCGATGATGCTGAATTTGTCTTGATGCAATGACGCGTTTGCGGACATCCGCGGAGCTTTCGATATTGTTCATCCGTGCGCCCAGTATGGATGTCTTTGGCCGCAATACTTCAACCTGTATATCGATGCGGTCGAGTAATGGGCCGGAGACTTTATTCCGGTAACGTTGAATCTGTTCACCACTGCACACACAGCGTCCGCTCTCGTCACCGGACATACCACAGGGACAGGGGTTCATGGCTGTGACGAGCTGAAAACTTGCAGGAAACGTCGCCTGCCGCGCAGCCCTTGAAATGACAATACGACCGGATTCGATAGGTTCGCGAAGAATCTCAAGTGTGTGCCGGCCAAACTCAGGTAGCTCATCCATAAAAAGCACACCGTTGTGAGCCAGTGATATCTCCCCGGGCCTGGGCCGGGACCCGCCCCCGGCCAATGCGACACTGCTACAGGAGTGGTGGGGTGTTCTGAACGGGCGAATGCCCCACTGACGATGATCCAGCCCAAGGTGACTGATGGAAGCAAGTGCCGCGACCTCAAGTGACTCGGATTCGGTCATGGGTGGCAGAATTCCGGGCAATCTGGACGCCAACAAGGTCTTTCCTGTTCCCGGTGGACCAGCCATCAGCAGGTGATGGGAACCTGCTGCAGCAACTTCCAGTGCCCGTTTTGGACCGGGTAGCCCGATGACATCGCGCAGATCAGGCAGTAAAGGTGGTTTGCCCTGCGACCGAGGTACACATGGTTCAAGTTCCTGATCACCATTGATCCAGTTTGCGACCTCGAGCAGGGTGAGGCCGCTGTATTTCTCACCACCTTTAACCAGCGCTGCCTCGGCTGCATTAACGGCAGGTACAACAAGCGTTCTGCTGATGTCACGTGATCGTATGGCTGCCGGAATGACACCTCTTACCGAACGCAGTTCACCATTGAGTGAGAGTTCACCAAGAAACTCACAGTCATCAAAGCGCTTGTCCGGTATCTGTTGGGAGGCTGCCAGTATGCCCAGCGCGATCGGCAGATCGAAACCACCTCCTTCCTTGGGGAGTTCGGCGGGTGCCAGTGCAATGGTGATCCGGCTCTGTGGCCACTTGAAACCGGAGTTAAGTAGTGCGGAACGAACCCGGTCCTTGGACTCCCTGACGGCAGTTTCGGGAAGGCCGACCATATGCATGCTCGGCAACCCTCCGGACAGGTGAACCTCCACCGTGATCAATGGCGCTTCCACACCTGTACAAGCCCGACTATATACCAGCGATAATCCCACGCACTCCTCCCCTCGCCGGCTGTTGCTTAACCGGTACCTGATTCTGCTTTACTGATTTTGTATCGGGGCGAGATGTAATACTTTGGTAAAGATCGGCAGTGCCTGTAGGCAATTAGACTTCAATTTGGCTCGTTTTATCGATTTGCCCGACCCCGTGAAGGTCAATTTGAGGAAAATTGTGGTCATAGATAACAGCATGGCTCACGGGCTGATTGGCAATTGACAGCGGCATGTTCTCGGAGGAAGGAAGTGGTGCTTGCGGCGCTGATACAGGGGGGATAAAGTCGTAGTCACATTGACTGGGGAGTACCACTATGAAAATGATTATCGCGATTATCAAACCGTTCAAGCTCGACGATGTGCGTGATGCACTTGGCGAGGTGGGTGTACAGGGAATGACCGTGACTGAAGTACGCGGGTTTGGTCGTCAGAAGGGCCACACGGAACTTTATCGCGGTGCCGAATATGTCGTTGATTTTCTGCCAAAGTTGAGAATTGAAATTGCCGTGCCGGACGACCGCACCGAGGCGGTGGTTGAAGCGATTGCCGGTGCCGCGGCTTCCGGGCGTATCGGTGATGGCAAGATCTTCGTCCAGCCTCTGGATCAGGCCATGCGGATAAGAACCGGTGAGGAGGGTGATGAAGCCCTATGAATACGATGAATGAGAAGATACGCGCAGGTGTTATTGGTTTGGGTGCGATGGGCGCGCCGATGGCAAGGCATCTCGCGCGGGCCGGATTTCTGAAAATGGTGTGGAACCGCACCAGGGCAACTGCGGATGTGGTTGCAAAGGAAACCGGTGTCTCTGCCGCCGACAGTCCTCAACAGCTGGCAGCAGCTTGTAACGTCATCCTGACCTGCGTCTCTGCCGATCAGGATTTACTGGATGTTGTTGGGCAACTGCTACCCGGCGTGATTGCGGGTACAGTGCTGATCGACACTTCAACAGTGAGTCCGGCGACGGCTATCAAGGTTGCAGACAGACTGCAGGCTGTAGGTGCCGGCTTCGTCGATGCGCCGGTTTCTGGTGGAGTTGAAGGTGCGAAGAAAGGCACTTTATCTGTGATGGCAGGGGGTGATTCCGCCAATATTTCGCGGATTATGCCAGTGCTTGAGGCCATTTCAGCAACGGTTACCCACATGGGTCCGGTGGGCTCCGGGCAGGCTACCAAGGCTGTTAACCAGGTCATGATCGCCGGCATTGCCGGGGCGGTTTGTGAAGCACTTGCGCTTTCGGAGAAACTAAATCTTCCTTCGGAGCGTCTATTATCTATAGTGAGTGCCGGGGCAGCCGGCAGCTGGTTTCTGGAACATCGCGGTAAGAGCATGCTGGAAAACAGCTTTGACGTTGGATTCAAACTGTCCCTGTTGCTCAAGGATTTGCTGATTTGCCGGGAGTTGGCACAAGAATTGGATGTATCTATACCGACGGTTGAAGCAGCGATCAAGGATTATCGCACTTTGGTAGAACTGGGTGACGGAGACAATGATATCTCCGGATTGATTCGCTTGAAACGTGGCGTAGACCAATAGTCCATAGAAGACTTGAAGGAAATATGAAACAGGGCCAATCATTTTTATCTGCAGTATTGACGGAGCTCAATCGTCGTAAAGTGCTGCGTACCATGGGCGCCTACGCGGTGGCGGTGTTCGTGGCGCTGCAATTGATGGATGCGGCAGTCGAGCCATTACGGCTTCCGGATTGGCTACCAACCCTGGTTGTTATCATACTGATTCTTGGGTTCCCCGTAGCGTTCATACTGGCCTGGTATTTCGATATTACATCCGAAGGCATCAAGAAAACAAAGACCCCCAGCCTGCTGACAGGTACACAAAATGCACTTCTTTTCAGCATGATGATGCTGGGTGTTTTCGGGCTTGGATATGGCTTTTACGGTTATTATTCAAATGTATTTACAGCAGACCCTTCGGCCGGTTTGCAAACACTCACAGCACAAGAACGTGAATTTGTCGCGCCTGAGAACTCGATTGCGGTGTTGCCATTTGCCGACCTGTCCGAAGACAGCAGCCAGGGATATTTCTCGGATGGTATTGCCGAAGAGATTTTGAATGTACTGGCAAAAGTGAAGGGTTTGCATGTGGCTGCCCGCACCTCATCTTTTGCATTCCGCTCACCTGACAAGGATATACGTGAAATTGGTCGTTTGTTGAATGTCAGCACAGTGCTTGAAGGCAGTATAAGAAAATCCGGGGATCGTATCCGCCTGACCGCACAGCTGATCAATGTGGAAGACGGTTACCACATCTGGTCGAACTCTTACGACCGGGAACTGGATGATGTGTTTGCCATTCAGGATGAAGTGGCAAGCTCAATAGCGGAAGCCCTGGTTGATTCATTCGCCGGCCTGGAGCACAAACCTGCTTCCCGAACCTCGGACCTGGCCGCTTTTGAGGCCTATAGAACCGGGCGGCTCCACTGGTGGCGTCGTTCGCCGGATGAGCTTCAGAAGGCCATTACCTTGTTTGCCAAGGCGCTGGAACATGACCCGTCATTTGCACCGGCTTATGCAGCGATGGCGGATTCATGGTTGTTGTTGGCCATGTATGGCAATTTGACCAATATGAAAGCCACTGAACGCGCGATGCCAATGATAGAAAAGGCCCTGGAAATTGACCCGGAATCTTCGGAAGCCTTTGCTGCGCTGGGGCTTGCGCGCTGGCAAATAGGGCAAAAAGACGCGGCGGAGTCCGCCTTGCGGCAGGCCATCAAACTGAACGACGACTACATACCGGCCTACCTCTGGTTGGGTGGCTTGCTCGGTGATCTGGGACGCTTGCCTGAGCAAAGCCAGGTACTACAGCAGGCGATGGTGATTGATCCGCTGAACGAGCTGCTGGCAATCAATGTTGCCGGTAACCTGACCAGTCAGGGTGATTACGAAGGAGGCAAGGAGATACTGCAGAGCCTGGTCGCCTTGCGTCCGGATTCGGCAACCCTGCTGAGGATTATGTCAGGTCATGCGAGAATGAGTGGTGACCTGGTCGAAGGCTGGCAATTCGCCAATCGCTCCTATGACCTGGAGCCGGACAGTCCTATGGTTATAGAATCGCTTGCAGGTGCATGGCAAAGTGTTGGTGTGCTCGATAAAGCCGAGCGCTTGCTACTGGAAGGGCTGCGTATCGCAAGTGATAATTTTAACCTGCAATCCAGTTATTTCTTCCTGTTGCTCAAACAAGGCCGGCTTGAGAAAGCCGAAAGCCTGTTGGGCGAACAGTTTGGGGATTCGGTAGAGGGGCTGCCGGAACAGTTACAGCAGTTTTACTATTTTGAAAAAGGCATGATTAGCCTGGTAGCAGGTGACAATGATGCAGCCAGGAACTTCTTTGAAAATGCAATCCGCGATGATTCTGATCAGGCATGGAATAATGAGCAGGTATTGTATGCGACGTTTTTGTCCGCCCTGCATCTTGATGCCGGCAACACCGTGCTTGCCGAGCAAAGACTGGAAAGTGCGGAGCGCTCGGTAAGACGCGCCCGCATCAATGGTGTGGACGATGCCAATATTTATTACACGGAATCCAGTATTTACGCACTGAGAGGTGAAACGCAGGCGGCGCTTGAGAGTTTACAGAAGGCCTATGACCGTGGTTTCAGGGCAGCCTGGATGCTTGAAATTGATTTGCGCCTGGCGTCGATACATGCGGAACCGCAGTTTTCTGAAATCAAGCAACAGATTGAAAAGGATATTGTCCAGGCACGTACTGAAGTGGAGTCGTTCGCCCTGGCCGCTCGTTAGGCGCGAAATTCCAGTCTCGATTTAAACACCGGCAAAACGCGAAGCATCGCCTATCCAGCGACGGATTAACTTATCCGCCTGTTGCGGGTGGTGTTTTTGTAATTTATCCGCGACGGCCGGTATCATTTTCAGTAAACCCGCGTCACGCGCGAGATCGGCCACCCTGAACAACAGCATGCCCGTTTGACGGGTTCCGAGAACCTCCCCGGGCCCACGCAGCTCCAGGTCTTTTTCGGCAATCTGAAACCCATCGGCAGTTTGTCGCATGATCTCCATACGTTGTTTAGCCAGGTCTCCCAATGGCGGGTTGTACATCAGCACACAACTGGAGTGCGCGGCGCCACGTCCCACACGGCCGCGCAACTGGTGGAGTTGGGCGAGCCCGAGCCGTTCAGCATTTTCAATGATCATCAACGAGGCGTTAGGGACATCCACGCCGACTTCAATCACGGTCGTGGCAACCAGCAAATGCAGTTTGCCGGCTTTGAAAGCATCCATGATATTTTGTTTGTCGACCGGCTTCATACGCCCATGGATAAGACCGATATTCAAACCGCTCAACTCGTTTTGCAGGTTCTTCGCAACATCTTCCGCCGCCTGGGCTTCTATGGCATCGGATTCTTCTATCAGGGTGCATACCCAGTAAGCCTGCTGTTGACCGGCACAGGCTTTTGCGACGCGCTGAATGATCTCACCCCGGCGTTCGTTGGACATGACAACGGTTGTTACCGGTTTCCGTCCCGGTGGTAGTTCATCAATAACCGAGACATCCATGCCGGCGTACGCCGTCATCGCCAGTGTGCGGGGGATGGGTGTCGCCGTCATGATTAACTGGTGGGCCTGCTGTTCAAACTTGCCACCTTTTTCCAGCAGGTTCATACGCTGGTCTACACCAAACCGGTGTTGCTCATCGACGATAACCAATCCAAGGCGGCTAAACTCAACCCCCTTTTGCATTAATGCATGGGTGCCGATAACGAGTTCTGCGCCGGTGCTGATTCTTTGCAGTGCATCGGCCCGTTTTTTCCCGGTGACTTTCCCGCTTAACCAGACGGGCTCAATACCCAAAGGCTCCAGCCATGCACTGAACACCCGGTAATGTTGCTCTGCCAGCAACTCGGTTGGCGCGGTGATTGCCGTCTGAAAGCCATTGTCGGCTGCTCTCAGCGTTGCCAGTGCCGCGATGACTGTTTTGCCCGAGCCCACATCACCATGAACCAGCCTCAACATCGGCCGGCTCTGCCCCAGGTCTTTGTGGATTTCATCGGCAACCCTTTGTTGGGCGCCGGTTAACTTGAAAGGTAAAGCCTTCAGGAAGTCATGCACGGCTGTGCCGCCGGGTGGCATCTCCGGCGCCATTCTCGCCCTTTGCAGTCGGTGCAGCTTCTGCATGCTCAGGTTGTGGGCCAGTAACTCTTCAAGCGCGAGGCGTTTTTGTGTGGGGTGATCACGCTGGATCAGTGACGCCACGTCAGCATCCGGCGGTGGCCGGTGTATATAATCCAGGGCATCGGCCAGGGGCATCAGTTTTAGTTCATCTAACAATGAGCGAGGTAGCAGCTCTTCAAGTTTCAATCTGCCCCGGCGCATCAGTGCGAGGGCCTGGTCTGTCATCTTTATCCAGTTCTTTTGGCCCAGTCCGTCGGCGCCGGGATAGACGGGTGTCAAACGGTCGGCCACCGGTTCATCGCCATGACCGCTGAGCCGTTGATAAGAGGGATGTACCATCTCCAGGCCCTTGAATCCGGCCCTGACTTCACCAAAACATCGCAGGCGGGTGCCGCTGGCCAACTGTCGCTGCTGGAAGGCACGGAAGTGAAAGAAACGCAGGGTGATACGACCGGTTCCATCGAACAATATAAGCACCATCATCGGGCGTCGTCCGCGCACGATAGCGGAGTGTTCGATCTTGCCTTCGATCAATACACGCTGACCGGGAATGCAGCTACCGATGGGGTGGATGCGGGTGCGGTCTTCATAACGCAGGGGCAAATGAAACAGCAAATCCGTCACCTGGCTGACACCAAGTGAATTCAATTTTTCGGCGAGCTTGGGTCCAACACCTTGCAGGTCGGTCAATGCCATGGGTGAATTGGATGTCAAATTGACACTGCCAAACCCGTCAGGGAGATCTGTCTGATTTAAATGATCGTGGGCAGATCATGTTATTCCATCAGGCTCCCAGAATGGCATCCATTTCAACATTAACGCCTTTGGGTAATGCGGACACCTCGACAGCGGCGCGTGCAGGATAGGGTGCAGAGAAATACTGACCCATGATGGTGTTGACCTGCGGAAAGTCACCCATGTCGGTTAAAAATACACCCAGCTTGACGATGTCATCAAGCGAACCGCCGGCTGCGGTGCAGACGGCTGAAAGATTTTTGAATACCTGCCTGATCTGGGCTTCAATACCGCCCGTGACAACCTCCATGCTCGAGGGGTCGAGGGGAATTTGCCCGGAAATAAAAACAAAACCCTGGTGTTTGACGGCCTGTGAGTAGGTGCCGATCGCCTGTGGCGCCTGGTCGGTGCTGATAATGTTTTTGCTCATTTGGGATGCTCCTGCTCTTGTCTGCTCAGGCGATGATCCGGCTAACACGTGTCACATTGCGATTACGTCTCAGTCGCCGCATGACATGTGCCATGTGGTCACGGTCTCTTACGCTGATGATGAATAGTAACTTGGCTATTTCACGGTTGGATTCGGGTTGTTCAATTTTTTCTATATTGCTTCCGGCTTCACCAATGCTGGCCGAGATGTTGGCCAATACACCGGGTACGTTTTTGGCCAGGATGTGCAGGGCCACTTCGAACATTCCTCGCCGGATAGGGGCCCAGTTCACATCAATGCAATGGTCCGGGTGTTTGCGAAACTCCCTGACATTTCTGCAGTTGACACGGTGGACAACGACACCCTTGCCGGCAGACAGGTAACCCATGATCTGATCGCCCGGAACCGGACGGCAGCAGGCGGCAAATGTCATCGCGCTACCCTCGGATCCAGCGATTGACAGGGCCTCAGTCTGCTCCTCTGAGCCGAGTGCATTACTTACTTCGGGCGCCAGTTTCGCAGCGACCACATTGGATAGTAAGTTACCGAGCGCCAATTCTGTCAGGAGGTCTTCCTGGCGGTCAAACTTGTTGTCCTTCAGGTATTGATCCATCCGTTTTGCGGGTACGGCATCCAGATCTGAACCACGGGTGTTGAGCGCGGTTTCAAGCAGACGCAGGCCGAGAGCCACGGTGTCTGCCTGTTCAAGGCTCTTGATGTAGTGACGAATGGCTGTTCTGGCCCGCGCAGTATTTACAAACTGAAGCCACTCTGAAACCGGGTGTGCATTTTCATCGGTAATGACTTTGACTGTTTGCCCGTTTTCCAGGCGGGTGGACAGCGGTTTTTCAACTTTATCGATGAGGATGCTACGGGTATGGTTGCCGACGCCGGTATGGATGGCGTAAGCGAAGTCGAGAGCAGTCGCGCTGCGGCGCAGGTCGATGATCTTCCCCTTGGGCGTGAACACGAAAATCTGGTCGGGGAACAAATCTGATTTTGCACCGTCCAGGAACTCCATCGAGTCGGTGCTGTGGCGCTGTACCTCCACCAGTTGCATTAACCATTCGCGGGCACGAACCTGGGCTGAACCGGATGTGCTCTCACCGCTTTTATACTGCCAGTGGGCGGCGGCGCCCTCTTCGGCCAGTTTGTCCATCTCCTGGGTGCGAATCTGGATTTCAACCGGCAGATTGAATGGACTGTTGAGCACGGTATGCAAAGACTGGTAGCCGTTAGCTTTTGGAAGGGCAATATGGTCTTTAAAGCGACCGGGTTTGGGCCGGTAGAGTCCGTGAACTGCCCCGAGGGCGAGATAACAATGCGGTTCAGAGTGAGTGATGATACGGAAGCCATAGACATCATTCACCTCGGAAAAAGAAAGATCCTTGGCGAGCATTTTTCGGTAGATGCTATACGGGGTTTTTTCCCGGCCCTTGATGTCGCAGGGGATACCGGCCTCATTCATTTTTCGCTTCAATGCTTTGTGGATATCCGAGATGATCTCGCTGCGGTCTCCGGTAACCGAGCTGATGTGCTCGGCAATGGTGCGGTGCCGCCAGGGGTAGAGGTTGGCAAACCCGAGATCCTGCAGTTCTGACTTGATACTGTTCATACCGAGGCGGTCGGCAATGGGTGCATAGATATCGAGTGTTTCACGTGCGATTCTGCGACGCGAATCTGGGTTCATTGAGCCGAGGGTGCGCATATTGTGCATCCTGTCGGCCAGCTTGATAAAAATGACCCTCAGGTCACGTGACATGGCCAGCATCAACTTACGAAAGCTTTCCGCATCCGCTTCGACCCGGGTGCGAAATTTCATCTTATCCAGTTTTGTCACACCGTCGACCAGGTCGGCGATTTCTTCACCAAACCGGGATTCAATTTCCTGGTGGGTTAAGGATGTGTCTTCAATGGTGTCGTGCAGTATCGCGGCCGCAACACTGCCATAATCCATGCGCATATTGGCCAATATGCGTGCAACGGCGACGGGGTGAAATATATAGGGCTCGCCGGTTTTTCGGGTCTGACCTTCGTGCGCATTTGCACCGACCTCAAATGCGCGAAGAATAATGGCGACCTTTTCCGGTTCCAGATAGGTGTTGAGAAGGTCCCTCAGATCAAGAACCGGTTCCGGTAAGTTCGTCAGGGTCGCCAGCATGAAAGAACGCCGTCAGGGGGCGAGTTCGTCCTCCATGGGGTTCATATCAAATACCTCGGCGGCTTCGATTTTAGCCTGCAGGACATCCACACCTTCTGCATCGATCAGACCTTCTGCAATTTCGCGCAGTGCGATGACAGTCGGCTTATCGTTTTCCTCATCTACCAAAGGCTCTGCACCGTGGCCTATCTGGCGGGCGCGTTTGGTCGCTGTTAATACCAGTTCAAAACGGTTATCAATGTTCTCAAGGCAGTCTTCTACGGTAATTCGTGCCATTACTAAATCCTGTATTTGTGTTAGACGGAACCCTGAATTTTAACTTCTTCCGAGCTGCTGTGCCAGAAGTTGGTGATTTTTATTTACTTTATGCGGTTTTCGTTCGCGATAATCATTGATGATTGCGCGCAGTTCTTCAAGTGCCACATCAAATTTGTCATTAACGACCAGGTAGTCAAATTCAGCCCAGTGGGATATTTCCGCCTGTGCATCACGCATTCTGCGTTGTATGACTTCAGCGCTATCCTGTCCGCGTCCCGTCAGTCTCTTGCGTAAATCCTCAAGGGAAGGGGGGATGATAAAAATAGAGAAACACTCCGGAAACACCTTGCGTACCTGCCGGGCACCCTGCCAGTCGATTTCTAAAATCACGTCCTGGCCCTGCTTTAATTGCGTGGCCACTGCGTGTCGGTTGGTTCCATAATAATGGTCAAAAACCCTGGCGTGTTCCATGAAGTCGCCGTGTTTAACCATTTGCTGGTAGTCGGCCTCAGAAACGAAATGATAATGCTGGCCGTCAACCTCACCGGGTCTTGCCGCACGGGTGGTGTGTGAAACAGACAGGACCAAACGGGGGTCGTCTTTCAGCAGCGCGTTCACCAGGCTGGTTTTGCCACCACCGGATGGTGCAGCGATAATAAAAAGGCTGCCTTGACTGGAATCACTCAATATTTTGTACCTGTTCGCGCATCTGTTCGATCAATACTTTCAGGTCCACGGCTGCTTGCGTGGTGCGCTGGTCGATTGACTTTGAACTCAATGTGTTTGATTCGCGGTTGAATTCCTGCATTAAAAAATCCAGTCGGCGGCCGACAGGTTCTGTCAGTTCCAGCACCCGGTAGACTTCTTCAACATGGGCATCCAGCCTGTCCAGTTCCTCATCGACATCGATTTTCTGTGACAGCATAACCACTTCCTGTTCAACCCGGCCAGGTTCAAGTGGCAATGGCAGGTCTGCCACGCGGTCCAGTAATTTTTGCTTCAGCGCGGCGCGGATTTCAGGCAACCAGGTCCTGATGTTAGCCGTTATGTTTGCAATACCTTCAAGTCGTTCCCGGATGGCATTGGACATCTGCTCGCCCTCACGCCCCCGTCCCGCCTGCAATTCCTGTGCCGCATCTATCAGCAGTTCCATGGCAGCCGCTTGCAGTGGCGCCGGGTCCGGGCGTTTCTCCTCGATCAGTCCCGGCCACTTGATTAACCGGCTTGCATCCGCCTGTTGCCCGGGTCCTGCCAGTTCCGCCAATTCCCCGTGTACTGCGAGAAGTTCCCGGGCCAGGCCAGTATTGAGTTCCAGCTTGCTGGCAATGGCGCCCTTTTCCGCGTTGAAACGCAGTGTGGCTTCAATTTTCCCACGGCTCAGATATTGACCGAGACAGGTTCTGATATCCGATTCGAGTGGACGAAACTCCTCCGGAAGACGCAGGCCGTAATCAAGGTAGCGATGGTTCACAGAACGCATTTCCCAGATTAAACGGCCGAATTCATACTGTTGTTCAACACGGGCGAAACCGGTCATACTTCGAATCATTGCTTTTTCCATATTGCGGACAGTGGCACAATGTTAACGGTTAGTCCGCTAAGTGGCTATCCGAGAATAACAAGCCTCGTAATTTACCCCTTTTTTTATAACAAACTAAACAGGATCAACAAATGAGACCCAGTGGCAGAGAAGCAGATGAGTTACGCAAAGTCAGTATTACGCGCAATTACACTTGTCATGCAGAAGGTTCGGTATTAATCGCTTGCGGTAATACAAAGGTCTTGTGTACCGCATCGGTTGAAAGCAAGGTGCCTCCATTTTTACGGGGAAGTGGTGAGGGCTGGGTAACAGCCGAGTATGGCATGTTGCCCAGGTCGACGGGTTCACGGATGCGTCGTGAATCCGCATCGGGTAAACAGGGCGGGCGAACCATGGAGATTCAAAGACTGATAGGCCGCTCTCTGCGTGCCGTGGTCGATCGCGGTGCTCTTGGCGAGCATACCATTACGCTGGACTGTGATGTCATACAGGCGGACGGCGGCACCCGTACTGCGGCAATTACAGGCGCATATGTCGCGCTGGTTGACGCCTGCCAATGGCTGCTCTCGAAGAACAAGATCAGGAAGGATCCTGTGCATGGTCAGGTAGCGGCTGTTTCGGTCGGCATTTTTAAGAGCACGCCGGTGCTTGATCTGGACTATCCGGAAGATTCCCGTGCAGAAACAGATATGAATGTCGTGATGAATGACGGTGGCGGATTCATCGAGTTACAGGGCACGGCAGAGGGACACGCTTTTCGCAGGGATGAATTGGATCAATTGATAGCCCTGGCAGAAAAGGGCATCCGGTCGCTCATGGAGGTTCAGTCTGCGGCACTGGCAAGCTGAGCCGGAGGACTGAATCCATCGTGGATAGGGAATATGTTCTTGCCAGTGGCAACCAGGGAAAACTCCGTGAAATGGCCGCCATGCTCAAACCCCTTGGTTTTATCGTGCGTCCGCAAAGTGACTGGAACGTACCGGAGGCAGATGAGAACGCCTGCACCTTTTTTGAGAACGCGCTCATTAAAGCACGTCAGGCCACGGCATATACCGGCCTTCCCAGTATTGCTGATGACTCCGGATTGGTTGTACCTGCATTAAACGGTGAGCCGGGTATTTATTCCTCACGTTATGCCGGACATGATGCCGATGACGCGGCCAATATAACCAAACTATTGTCTGAGTTGTCCGGTAAACAGGGGACTGAGCGTAACGCTTATTTCATATGTGCCATGGTGCTGGTGCAGGCACAAGATGATCCGGCGCCGCTGCTGGCGATCGGTCGCTGGCATGGACATATCCTGTTGTCAGTCCAGGGCCAGGGTGGTTTTGGTTATGATCCATTGTTTGGTGTTACTTCCTCTTCGGGTGATGGTCGCCGGTTTTCTGCAGCCCAGATGACGGCAGAAGAAAAGAGTCGCGTCAGCCATCGTGGTCAGGCTCTGAGAGACCTGGTCCGGCAATTGCGTGAGAGGGATGAAGGGTTTATTGCGTAACCCGCCTCTGAGCCTTTACGTACACATGCCATGGTGTGTGCGCAAGTGCCCGTATTGTGATTTTAATTCGCATACCGCACCGGACGAATTACCAGCCGAAGAATATATTCAGGCACTGGTGGCAGACCTCGAGCAGGATTTACCGCTGATTTGGGGGCGCCCCGTGCAGAGTGTTTTTTTTGGTGGCGGCACACCCAGCCTATTTTCAGCTGACCACATAGCAACTTTCCTGTCCTCGGTGAGGGCCTTGCTGGATTTGCGGCCGGACGTGGAAGTTACGCTGGAAGCAAATCCGGGAACCGTTGAGCGTGACAGTTTCACTGCCTATGCGCAGGCAGGTGTCAACCGGGTATCCCTTGGTGTGCAAAGTTTTGATGATGAGCTTCTTAAGCGCATAGGTCGTATTCACGGGCGTCAGGAAATAGAGCGGAGTCTGCAGTCTTTGCACTCGGCCGGAATGTCCAATTTTAATATTGACTTGATGTTTGCATTGCCCGGTCAGAGCCTTGCCCAGTCCGGGCGGGATATTGAACTCGCGATCAAAGCGGGGCCCGCACATGTTTCTTTCTACCAACTGACCATCGAGCCCAACACGGCGTTTGCAGCACAGCCGCCTGACTTGCCGGCCGACGACCTGGCCTGGGATATGCAGCAAGCTGGTCTGGACACGCTGCAGTCGAATGCTTACACGCAATATGAAATATCCGCTTTTGCCCTGGTGGACAAACAAAGCCGGCATAATATGAACTATTGGCGTTATGGTGATTTTCTGGCTGTCGGTGCCGGCGCGCATGGAAAAATTACCATGGCGGCGGAGGGTCGCGTGCAGCGCTTTGCCAAGCACCGGCATCCCAAACGCTACCTGCAGGGCTTAAAAACCGGAGATTGGCGTGCAGAAACACGTTATTTGAAAGACGAAGAGCTTGTTTTTGAGTTTTTTCTCAACCAGTTGAGACTTAAGCAAGGCGTCCGTATCGATGATTTCCAGGCACGAACCGGTTTGGCCTGGACTATTGTCGAACCACGTGTTCAAAAAGCTGTCGAAAAGGGCTTGCTGGTTACTCAGCACGGGTATGTTAGTCCCACTTTACTGGGGTGGAGGTTTGTAAACGATATCCAGCAGATGTTTTTGCCTTGAATAGCCTTGCATTGGCTGGTGTGCGTAGTTAAACTAGCCGGCTCTTTAACCTATTGAGTACCGGAAATTGTCATGAAAGCTGACACTCACCCAGATTATCGTGAAGTGGTTTTTCAGGATCTGTCTTCAGATTTTGCATTCCTGACCCGCTCCACTGTTAAAAGTAAAGAAACCATCAAATGGGAAGATGGCAACGAGTACCCGCTGATCAAAGTGGAAGTCTCCAGCGCATCGCATCCGTTTTATACCGGCAAGCACAAGTTGATGGATACCGGTGGTCGTGTAGACCGCTTCAAACGCCGTTACCAGAAGTAGCTAAGACACCTGATAACAGCCGGCCCGGAATGGCTTTGCCCATTCCGGGCCTTTTGTTGTGCGTGTTAAAAGAAAATGTTTGCAAATTGTGAGATACTTGCGGGCCGTAATTTGTCGAGATATCTAAGTGATTCTCAATCGTAAAACCTGCTAAATCACAAGGAGCGTTCCAATGTCCGATCAACGCGTAACAGTCACAGACGAGAGTAGTGGCAAAAGCCTTGAATTGCCTGTTATTGAAGGTACCGAAGGTGAGCCCTGTTTACAGATAAAGGCCTTACCTTCAACACTGGGTTATTTCACCTATGACCCCGGTTTTACCGCCACCGCCAGCTGTACAAGCAAAATTACATTCATTGATGGTGGAAAGGGTATATTGCGTTATCGCGGGTACCCGATTGAGCAACTCGCCGAGAAAAGTACTTTCCTGGAAGTCGCCTATCTTTTACTGGAAGGTGAACTACCTACCAAGGATGAGTTTGCAGGGTTTCAGAAAGACATCACTTACCACACGATGATTCATGAAAGGATGAATCATTTTATCAGCGGCTTCCACTATGACGCGCACCCCATGGCCATGATGGCAGGTGTCGTGGGTTCACTGGCCGCGTTTTACCATGACAAGCTGGACATGAAAAATCCTGAGCACCGGATGTTGGCGGCAAAACGCATGATTGCCAAGATGCCAACTATCGCTGCTGCCTGTTACCGGCACCATATGGGCTGGCCGACTGCTTATCCCGACAATTCACTGAATTATACGGAAAACTTCCTGGATATGATGTTTTCTGTTCCGACAGAAGATTACAAGGTCAGCCCGGTTGCGGCCAAGGCTTTCGATCTGCTGTTTATACTGCATGCTGATCATGAACAAAACGCCAGCACATCCACCGTCAGGCTGGTTGGTTCAACAGGTGCTAATCCTTACGCCAGCGTTGCAGCGGGCATCTCGGCCTTGTGGGGGCCTGCTCACGGCGGTGCCAATGAAGCTGTGTTGACCATGCTTGACGAAATTGGAGATGTTTCAAGGGTGGGCCTGTTTATCGACAAGGCCAAGGACAAAAATGATCCGTTCCGCCTGATGGGGTTTGGCCACCGGGTATACAAGAACTTCGACCCGCGGGCGACACTTATTCGCAAGGCAGCCTATGAAGTTCTGGAAGAGTTAGGTAGTACGGATCCATTGTTATCCCTGGCGATGGAGTTAGAGCGTATTGCGTTGGAAGACGAGTATTTTGTCAGCAAGAAACTCTATCCGAACGTGGATTTCTATTCCGGTATTATTTACAAGGCGCTTGGAATTCCAACAAGTATGTTTACGGTCATGTTTGCCATTGCAAGAACTGTGGGTTGGGTTTCTCAGTGGCTGGAACAGGAAGAAGTCGGAACACCTATCGGTCGTCCGAGACAGGTCTATGCAGGACCAGCGGAACGTGACTACGTTCCGGTTGAGTCACGCTGATATCTGGTTACAAGCCTTCGAGCAGGTCTTCAACCTCAGACAGTGGCGCCCGTTTTTGCGGGCGCCCGGTTACCGGGCTGGGTGGAGCCTGGCGTAAATCCATCAGGTTAAAAAGGCAGAGTTCAACTTCTAAGCCTTCTGCGTTTGTCACCAGTACTTGTACTTGACGATAACCCCCGTCATACCAACGAATTTTCCGTTGTTCATTACGAAAAATCAGGCCTTTATCAAGCAGGTGCATGACGATTGCATCTGGTGGGTCCTTAAAAACATGCAGCGATACCCGCGCGTACTCGTCTGCGGTGCCCTCGAGTACCGGGCCGACGAGTCTTGGATGAAACGACTCAAGCGAACGCATGACTTTCGATGCAACTTCACGCATTTTTTGCAAATGGTGAATATGTTGCTGGCCTCCGTATATTTCCTGGTAAGCGCGTAAAGCACTTTCGACCTCTGCATTGCTGGGCATGGTGGTTCGCAGATCAATCCCCAGTCTTGCCGCGGCCTTCAGTTTGGCTGCCTTGTAGTTGAAGAGTGATTGGGTAGACATGATGCGTGCCGCTTCCGCGGCAATAACCCGGCGGGTCTGGCTGGTTTTTCTGACGGTACTGGTGGGAAACCTGTCAGAAACTGTCGTATGGGTCCTCTTCCTTAACGGCATCAGCCTTATCTCCTTCTACCCTGCCTTCCATGGGTGGAAGGCTACCCATATCGAACACTTCCACGATTGCCTCACGGTTTTCAATTCTGGCGAGCAAGCCAGTGTCCGGGTCGATGCGCGCCTGGGTTATACCTTCCGGAATTTCAGGGGCCTGTTCCGGCACGCCGTCCAGAGCTACCCGCATGAAGTCTATCCAGATAGGCAGTGCTGCTTTGCCGCCGACCTCGTTACGTCCGAGTGGTTCATGACTGTCGAAGCCTACCCAGACCGATGTCACGATTTCATTGTTGTACCCGGAAAACCAGGCATCGCGTTGTTCATTGGTCGTTCCTGTTTTTGCCGCCAGGTCATTACGTCCCAGTTCCATGGCTTTTTTGCCGGTTCCCCTGCGTACGACATCCATCATCATTGAGCGAATCAGGAATGCATTTTGTTCGGAAATGACACGGGGTGCCGGTGTTGGTTGTGCCACCATGTCCTGCAGCTGTGATGTTTCCTGCTCAATGACCATCAGGTCCTCTTCAGTTTCAAGCTGTAAGGGCCGGAAACTGGGTTCTACTCTTTCCAGTGGCTCAATGAGGTCAGAATCTGAACCCTGATCAAATTCGCAATCTTCACAAACGAGTTGAGGGCTCGCGACAAACCGGACAACACCCTTTGCATCCAGAATACGCTCGATAAAATAAGGCTCGATCAGGTAGCCGCCATTTGCAAAGGTCGCGTACCCCCGGGCGATGCTGAGAGGTATGAGTGAAGCGCTGCCAAGCGCCATGGATAAATTGTCTGGTAATTCGGTCGCATCGAATCCAAAGGAAGTGATGTAGTCCGTGGCGTAGGGGATGCCTATCTCTCTCAGCAACCTGATAGACACCAGGTTGCGGGAATTGACCATGGCTTCGCGCAATCGTGTGGGGCCAAAAAATTTCTCACTATAATTTTGTGGTTTCCAGTCCCTCTCCAGTTCAGCATCACTGAACACGATAGGCGCATCATTCACAATGCTGGCGGGGGTTTTGCCTTTTGCCAGGGCAGCGGAATAGATAAACGGTTTAAAACCCGAACCCGGTTGGCGGCGACTCTGCACGACGCGGTTAAACTTGCTGCGTGTGTAATCATAGCCACCGACCAGTGCTTTAATGGCGCCGTCACGCGGTCTCAGCGAAACCAGGAGTGCTTCGGGTTCGGGAAGCTGAGCCAGTTCGCGATTTCCATCATCCCGTAAACGGGTACGTATAACATCACCAGGCTGAACCACGTCCCCCACGCTTTTGGGCATAAACCCCACCCGGTCACGGCTTATGAATTTCCTGGCCCACTTCATGTCATCGAGCGTGAGTGCGATGGTTTGTCCATCGACCAGGTAAATCAGTGCGACGTCTTCATCGACCTCGATGACCAGGCCAGGCACCAGCCCGGCGGAAGCTTTATAGGGCCGAAGAATCTCCTCCCAGGCTTCGGGGGTGGTGTGCTCTTGGATGTCAAAATGGGCTTCCGCACCCCGGTAGCCATGACGCTGATCGTATTCTTCGAGACCGTCTATGATTGCCTGGTTAGCAGTCGTCTGAAAATTGGCATTGATAGTTGTGTAAACCTCATAACCACCGGTGTAGGCTGACTGGCCAAATCTCGCCAGCATATCTTTTCTAACCATTTCAGCGAGATAGGGTGCTGAAACCTCCGTTGTGGCGCCATGATAAAAGGCCGTGTTCTTTTCACTTTTCGCCTGTTCATACTCAGTGTCATCGATGAGTTCGAGTTCAAGCATGCGTCCTAACACGTAGTCCCTGCGATCCATGGCGCGCTCCGGGGAGGTGATCGGATTGATTCTGGAAGGCGCCTTGGGAAGAGCTGCAAGCATGGCGCATTGGGCCAGGCTCAGTTCGCCGACGGGCTTGCCGTAGTAGACATCCGCTGCTGCACCCACTCCATACGCCCTGTGACCGAGAAGAATCTTGTTGAGGTAGAGTTCAAGAATCTCATCCTTGGACAATTCCCGTTCAATTTTGAGCGCCAGGAATATTTCTTTGATTTTGCGGGTGTAAGTTTTTTCGAGTGTCAGAAAAAAGTTTCGCGCCAATTGCTGAGTGATCGTGCTTCCACCTACCGATTTTTCACCGGTGGTCATCAACGTCCACACCGCACGTGAAATTCCCTGGTAGTCTACCCCGGGATGAACGTAAAAACGGGCGTCCTCGCCAGCGATAAAAGCGTTGGTCAAATTGGCGGGCATTTCCTCGATTTGAACCGGGATTCGGCGCTTTTCTCCAAAAACACTGATCAATTTGCCGTCGGAAGTGAATACTCGCAAGGGAACCTGGAGTTGTATGTCGCGCAGGGTTTCAACGTCTGGAAGGTCTTTAGAAACAACGAGGTAGGTAATGATTACCGTCGATAAACCCAGCACAAATGCGACAAGCAGAATGCGAAATATTGAACGAAGTACTTTTCTCAAAACTTTATCCTGCTATGCTTAGATACCTAAAAAGGAATTTTAGTTGATATAACCTTCCTCGGATAGCATGAGAAGGGACAGAAAATGTTACGCCGTATCGGACAGGGAAATAGCCGGTAATGCCGAGTGTTGACAACTCACCATTCCAGTCGTTCCCCACCGTTAAATTTTTGACAGACTTTTGCATAGGCGTAATCTTATACATATAAATACCACAAGGTATTTGAGTATTTGTGAGTTTTCTGTTAAAAACAACTATAAGAAGTCTCAGTAAACCATTGGCACGGAAAAGGAATGGGGGAGTCTTGAAACTGTTCGGAAAAAAAACAAATCCAGTTATTGGGCTGGACATTGGCTCTACAAGTGTACGGTTGTTACAGTTGTCCAGTCATGGGTCCGGATACCGGATTGACCACTTTGCAACAGAACCTTTGGGTGAAGGTGTGGTGGTTGATAAGGCTGTACAGGATGTCGAAGCCATCTCGAACGCCATAAGCAGGGCGATCAAGAATTCTGGCACGCGTGCTAAATCCTGTGCAATCGCGGTTTCCGGTTCGGCCGTTTTTACCAAGACAATCAGTTTGCCGGCAGATCTTGCTGATGCTGACATTGAAAGTCAGGTTCAGATTGAGGCCAATCAATACATCCCTTACCCGCTTAATGAGGTCAGCCTTGATTTTGAAGTGCTTGGGCCATCGGCGCGTAACGCGGACTTGATTGATATTCTGCTCGCTGCCAGCAAAAGCGAAAACGTTGAAAGCCGGCAGGATGCAATTGACGCTGCGGGTTTGAAAGCCAAGGTAGTCGATGTGGAAGCATTCGCGATTGCAAACGCATTTGAACTGATTCGCAAGCGCGATGGTGTGAACCGCAGTGAGGCAGTCGGTTTATTTGACATTGGCTATGACCTCACTACATTGCTGGTGATCAAGGGCGGCCAGGTTATCTATACACGTGACCATCCCTTTGGCGGACACCAGTTACAGGAAGAGATCCAGCGTCGCTATGACATGACCCTGGAGCAGGCGACCTTTTTAGAGCGCAATGAAGATGCGCCGGATGATTTTGAAGAAGAGGTGCTGGAACCATTTCAGCTCAATGTCGTTCATCAGATCAGCCGCGCATTACAGTTTTACGCTTCCAGTAACGAATACTCAAATATTGGCACAATTTATCTGTCAGGTGGCACAGCCGCGCTGAAAGGCCTGGCATCCATGGTCCAGCAGGAGCTTGGAATGACCACCCGTATTGCCGACCCGGTTACAGGTATGGATATTGCACAGAATGTGGCCGTTACTGCCATCAAGCGCAATGCCAATAACCTGATGATAGCCATGGGCTTGGCTTTGAGAGGGTTTGACTGATGGCCAGAATTAATTTATTGCCATGGCGCGAAGAAAAACGTCGGGAAAGACAGCGTCAGTTTATGTCGTCCTTACTATTGACGTCCATCCTGGGTGTTGTCCTGGTTTTTTTCGCCGGGTTTGTTTTTGACCAGAAGATTTCTCATCAACAGATCAGAAACCAACTGGTTCAGAAAGAAATCAAGGCACTGGAAGTTCGGATTCAGCGAATTAACGAACTGGAAAGAACCAGGGCCCGTCTGATTTCGCGTAAACAGATTATCGAGCGCTTGCAGGCCAGTCGCTCGACAACCGTTGAGTTGCTGGACAAACTGGCGAAAACGATTCCCGTCGGTGTGACCCTGACGTCTATTCGTCAACAGGGAAAGAACCTGGCATTGCTCGGCACCAGCCAATCCAACGCCAGGGTATCAGCTTACCTGCGGCAACTGGAAACCAATGATCTGTTCCTTAACCCCCAGCTTGACTATGTGCGCTCATCAGCCAAGCCGGCCAATGTTACAGAATCTTATGAATTCAGCATCAAGGTGAATTTGCGGCCACCAAAATCTGCAGATGATATTGATGGTTATGATGTTCAGAACATTCCTGGAGGTATGCAATGATATTTGAAGACCTCAGAAATGCTGACTTTTCGGATCTTGGCAACGCGCCCGGATCGGTTCGATACGTTATTCTTTCGTTCGCTTTGATCCTGATTCTTGTTGCAGGTTATTTCCTGTTGATAGATGACAAGAAAATTGAGCTGGAGCAATCCCGTCAACAGGAATTGGTATTGCTGGCAGATTTTGAATTCAAACAGCAAAAAGCTGCGAATCTGGAAGCTTACGAACAGCAATTGCTGGATATGGAAGAGTTACTGGAAACCATGTTCAGGCAACTGCCCAACAAGACCGAGATGGACAAATTGCTGGTTGATGTTTCACAGACCGCACTGGCAGCAGGCATCGATGTTCAGCTGTTTGAGCCACAGGCGGAAAGTTTCAATGACTTTTATGCGGAACGGCCCATTGTTGTCAGGATGCTGGGCGACTATCACGAGTTTGGAGACTTTGTCGCCGGCGTTGCTGCATTACCCAGGGTCGTGATACTGACAATGCATGATATTTCTTTGAAGCGGGCGGGCGCTGGCCAGAGCAGGTTTGGCGACTCACTTGGACGTCTGATTCTCGAAGGCCGGGTCAAGACCTACCGATATGTAGACGAAGATGAAGTCGCCCAGAGGGCGGCGGAGCAAGCACCATGAAACGTATTGGAAAACAAGTACGACATGCTGCCGGCTTGGTGTTGATTGCCGTTTTATTGACGGCGTGCACTGAAAACATGAATGATCTGGAAAAGTATATCGTTTCAGTAAAAGCACGGCCGGCAGATCCAATTTCACCGATTCCACCGGTTAAGACTTATATACCTTACGCATATGAAGGGTTGGCCGGACGCGATCCTTTCCGTCAGTCTATTTCTGAAGGCAGCGACGATGTGCGCACTACGAAGGGTTCAGGGCCAAGACCGGATTTTGATCGACACAGGGAATATCTTGAGCGTTACGAGCTTGATACCTTGTCGATGGTAGGGACTTTTAGTAATGATGAGTCTCATTGGGCATTGGTGCGTGACCCCGAAGGTGTCATTCATCGTGTGCCGGTTGGTAACTATATCGGTAAGAACCATGGAAAGGTGGTTAGTATTACGGATACAGAAGTAGATCTGAGTGAACTGATTTCGGATGGCGCGAATGGCTGGCTCGTCAGGGAAGCCTCCATCGCTTTGGGTGAGGGATAATCCGGTTGGCGCATGGAAAAGCGCGACTTTGAGGGTACAGCCATGCAGAGTAAAAAGGATATTAAATTGAAAGGGATACTGACCGGTAGATGGGGACAGTTTATGGATAGCAGAAAGACTCGAGTTCATTTATGTTTGGCATTGGTGTTGTTGGTGCTTCCAGCATTACCGGCCTGGGCATCAAGTGATGTAACCGCGGCAAACTACAGCAGCAATGCAGCAGGTGATGTTGTTATCACCCTGTCTACTGGTGGTGACGATCCGAACGTAAGTGTATTTGCAACGGAAAGCCCGGCGCGAATTATTCTGGATCTGGCAGACACCAATAGTCAGGTTGATGCGAGCCCTGTTTCCGTTGGTGTCGGTGCGGTACAAAAATTCACCACACTCGCCGCCGGAGGAAGGACACGGGTCATGGTGGACCTGTCCAGGCTGGTCACTTATGACTACCAATCAGGAAATGGGCAGGTCGTACTGTCTATCTCTGGAAATGGTGCAGGGTCCTCAGCACCAAGTCATGGTGGAACCTCAAAATACACGATTGAGAATATTGACTTCCGGCGTGGTGAGGATGGACAAAGTAAAGTCATCGTAAGTCTCGATCAGGATAATTCAAATATTTCGGTGAACTCACGCGAAGGTGGATTATCGGTCGATATTTTCGATGCCAACCTGCCTGACAACCTGGACCAGCGTCTTGATGTTATGGATTTTGCAACCCCGGTTCAGGTGATTGACTCCGGTACGTTAGCGGATGCCGTGCGGCTTGAAATCGAGGTATCCGGCCTTTATGAACACATGGCCTATCAATCTGGCAATGACTGGGTGATTGAAGTTTCACCACTCAAAGCGCTCGAGGTCGACGCTTCCCAGGACATCGTTGAGTTTTACCAGGAGAAGGAATACGAAGGTGCTCGTGTAACCTTTAATTTCCAGGACATTCCGGTACGCTCCGTACTGCAGTTAATCGCCGATGTCTCGGGTCTCAATATCGTTGTTGCCGACAATGTCAGCGGTAACCTGACCCTGAGACTGACCAATGTACCCTGGGACCAGGCACTGGATATCGTTCTGGATGCCCGTAATCTTGATAAGCGTGAAAACGGTAATGTCATCTGGATTGCGCCAACTGCTGATATCGCGGCGCGTGAACAACAGTTGCTCCAGGCTATGAGAGACCGTAAGGAACTTGAACCTCTGGTTACCGCACTGATTAGTGTCAGCTACGCAACGGCTGAAGATTTGCAGTCGTTGATTGACCAGTCACGTCAAAGTGGCGGTGGTGACGGAACTGATGCGGGATTAATGTCTGATCGTGGCACAATCGCCATCGATGAGAGGACCAACACATTGATGGTTACTGACACGCCTGACCGGGTTGAAGCGATTCAAAAACTGGTCCGTGACCTTGACCACCCGGTTCGCCAGGTCCAGATCGAATCACGTATCGTGATCGCCAGCAGTGAATTTGCCCATGCCATTGGTGTGCGCTTCGGTGTCAGTGCCTTGCATAACAAGCGGAATATCCTGGCAATTGCGGGTGATGGCGAGGGCGCTGATATGCTCAATCCGGCCACCAACCCACGTGACGATGGCCTGCTTGACCTGCCTGGTATCCCTCAGCGCTATAACGTCAACTTGCCGGTAGCCGACTCCAATGCCGGTTCAATCGGTCTTTCATTCCTGGCGGGTAACGTGCTGCTGGACTTGGAACTCACAGCACTTGAGGCGGAAGGTGATGGTGAGATCATATCCACACCGAGAGTTGTTACGGCCAACCAGTCTGAAGCCTACATTCAACAGGGTGTGGAAATTCCTTACGAACAGGCTGCATCTTCAGGTGCAACCGCTGTTCAGTTCAAGGAAGCCGTACTTGAATTACGTGCAACCCCATTGATTACACCGGATAACCGTGTGCAGCTTGAACTCGAAGTGAAGCAGGATTCGGTCGGTGAAATTTACCAGACCGGTCGCGGTGGCTCAGTGCCATCAATCGATACACGTGAACTGAGCACATCTGTTCTGGTGAACAACGGTGAAACCATCGTACTGGGCGGAATTTTTCAGGACGAACGGGCACGCAAGGAAGACAGGGTTCCCTACCTGAGCGCAATACCGGTTCTTGGTAACCTGTTCAAACGTCGTGCGAACGAGACCAAGAAGCGTGAACTGCTCATCTTCGTGACGCCGACCATCGTGGAAGACCGTCCCGTCGTTAATTGATGTAACAAGATAGATCACTCTAAAGCCCGGGCATGACCCGGGCTTTTTTGTTGTAGCCTGATCAGCTCGAAACTGTTCCAGGGTATTGGAATAAATTATAATGGCGACCGCCGTTGCGGCTTCCTTTAACATTCCTGCGGGTTTGTGTGTTCAACTGGCGTGCCCGCTTACCAAATAACTCTCCATAGGCCAAGAACTGTGAAAAAAGTCATCGAATGTGTACCCAACTTCTCCGAAGGCCGTGACCTTGCGGTTATTAAACAAATCACCGATGTAATTGAAAGCGTCCAGGGTGTTGAGCTTTTGGATGTCGATCCCGGTGACAGCACCAATCGCACGGTGGTTACATTTATCGGCGAACCGGAGCCGGTTAAAGAAGCGGCGTTCCGTGCTGTACAAAAAGCGGCCGAGTTGATCGATATGTCACACCACAAAGGGGAGCATTCCCGGTTTGGCGCAACCGATGTCTGCCCGTTTGTACCGGTTAGCAATGCGACGATGGAAGAGTGTGCAGAGATTGCCCGGCAAGTGGGGCAGCGTATAGGCGAAGAGCTGGGTATACCGGTGTACCTCTATGAACATGCCGCGAGTAAACCTGAACGGCAAAACCTGGCCAAGGTGCGCGCTGGTGAATACGAAGGTCTGCCGAAAAAGCTTGCAGACCCGGAATGGAAGCCGGATTTCGGACCGGCTGTTTTCAATCCTGGCGCCGGTGCAACCGCGGTTGGCGCCCGTGAATTTCTTATCGCGTACAACATTAATTTGAATACAACGGATCGGCGCTATGCCAATGAGATCGCATACGAGATCCGGGAGCGCGGCCGCTGGAAGCGGATCGGTAATGTCGACCCTTTTTACTACAAGGGTGATGTCGTCTACTTCGAAGAGGGAAAGTATGCGGATGGAAATTCGGATTTCGTCGCGGGTTCATTCGAAGAACTGGCAGAGTTTTATCAGGAGAAATACGGTGCGGATCTTTACAAACGCTACCGCTCTATCGGCTTGGACCCTGATAACCTGATCGGGCGACCGGTGTACAAGGATGGAATGTTCACCCATCTGAAAGGCATTGGCTGGGTCGTGGATGACTATCAGTGTGCACAGATTTCACTCAATCTGACCAACTACAAGATCACGTCTCCGGTCAACGTCTTGGAGGCGGTCCGTCAATTGGCGGTAGAGCGCGGTATTGTTATTACCGGTTCAGAGATCGTCGGTGTTGTCCCCTATGAGGCCATGCAGCAAGCCGGGCGTTTTTATCTTCGACGTATGCAGAAATCGACAGGTATTCCAGCGCGCGATATCGTTACCACCGCAGTTCAGGCAATGGGTCTTAAAGACGTTGCCGAGTTTGATATCGACAAGAAGGTTATCGGGATGCCGGCCCCCAAAGGTCCGCTGGCAAACCTGACCATTAGCGGTTTTGTTGATGAGGTCTCGCGTGATACACCGGCGCCAGGCGGTGGTTCTATTGCAGCACTTGCAGGCGCGCTGGGCTCTGCACTGGCTTCAATGGTGGTCAATCTTTCGGTTGGCAAAGGCGAGTTTGATTCACAGTACGATGAACTGTGTCTGTTGGCCGAGAAAGCTCAGACCATTAAGGATGCGCTCATTCTGGCTATTGATGCGGATACGGAAGCCTTCAACGAGGTCATCGCCGGCATGCGGATGGCCAAGGACACCGCCGAGCAGCAGGCTTTGCGTTCAGAGGTGATCCGTGCGGGTTATAAATCCGCCGCGGAAGTACCTCTCAAAACAGCGGAGTTGTGCAGAGAGGTTCTGGATCTCTGCCAGGCAGCAGCCAATATCGGAAACCAGGCGGTTATGAGTGATGCCGGTGTCGGTGCCTTGATGGCCCTGGCGGGCGTGCAGGGTGCGATTCACAATGTGCGAATTAACCTGCCGCATACAAAAGACGAGGTGTTTATTGCCAGGATGCAGGCTCAATTGGGTGCGTTGATCTCAGAATCCAGGGAGATTTGTGATGCGATTCAAGAACAGGTTGAAAGTGGTTTTTAAGCTTTGATGAGCCTGCCTTTCTCCAGTGCTGCCGAGCGAAACCGGCAGCCCATTCTCGATCAGTTACAACACCTGATTCCCCGGGTTGGGTCAGTGCTGGAGATCGGGTCGGGTACAGGACAGCACGCGGTGTTTTTCGCAGGAAAACTACCTGGTCTTCTATGGCAGCCTAGTGACAGGCAGGAGAACCTCGCAGGGCTTGAAGCCCGGTTTGCTGCGGAAGGTCTTAAAAACATTTTGCCGCCGCTTAAACTGGATGTTATCCGTGATCACTGGCCGGATGCCCGTTTCGATGCGGCCTTCTCTGCCAATACGGCCCATATCATGCCCTGGGAAGCGGTCGTCGCCATGTTTACAGGTGTTGCGGCAAGCCTGGTGACCGATGCCAGGTTTTGTTTATACGGACCATTTAATATAAATGCCCGTTTTACCTCGCAAAGTAACGCGAATTTCGACGCGCACTTGCGGGCAGAAGACCCAAAGATGGGTATACGTGATATGGCGGAGCTTGAAAACCTGGCCAATCTCCACAATATGACGCTTGAACAAAAGCTGGTCATGCCGGCCAATAACTTTATCCTGGTGTTTAAGAAATCATGACAACACAGCAAAAAGTTTCCTGGCAACGTCTGGCTCAACAGGCAGAGGGTTTGTTGAGCGTGTCATCGGATAAAATTTCAAACGCCGCGAACCTGGCTGCGCTGCTGTACCAGGAATTGCCCGATGTCAGTTGGGCGGGTTTCTATTTTCTAAAGGATAAAAAACTCATGCTGGGTCCTTTCCAGGGTAAACCGGCCTGTGTCAGCATTGAAATGGGTAAGGGTGTTTGCGGCACGGCGGCAAGCACCGGTGAATCGCTGTGTGTAGCAGATGTCGACGCTTTCGATGGACATATTGCCTGTGATCCGCAAGCACGCTCTGAAATCGTGGTTCCCTTATTCAAAAGCGGTGATCTGCTCGGCGTATTGGACATTGACAGCACAAGCCTTGATCGTTTTAGCCAGGAAGATGAGGCAGGTCTGAAGGTGTTAGCGCAGGTGTATCTTTCTTCAATTGCCTGAGAAGTGATCTTTCCGGATCAGGTGGAGTAGATTACCAGTCCGTACCTGCCGTTTAAAAGTTTCAGGAAATTCGATAATCGCCAGGGTTCCGGTGTCCATTGATCGAATTTCGATGGCCTGTTCTGGTTGTAAGGTGTTGATCAGCATAGTCGCGATGCCGGGGTTATGTCCGACCATCAGGAGTCTCTCGCTGTAACTGAAGGCGTCCTCTGCCAGGGTTAACAGCAACGTCAAAGATGCGTTATACATCGATTCGACATAATCGGTGGTGGCCAGAAGGCGTGGCCATTTGGCGAGCAAGGGTGCAAGCGTTTCACGGGTGCGTTTGGCGGGCGAGCATATAATGGTATCCGGGCGCGAAAGTGTTTCAAATGCCCAGTCGGAAACCAGTTGTGCATGTTGTTTTCCACTTGCACTGAGTGACCTGGAAAAGTCGTTCCCAAGCGGGTTCCATGGTTCTGCTTCTGCATGGCGTAGTAAATAGAGTTGTTGCGTCATGATGCCCTCATCCTCGTGGCTTCAAGTTTTAAAGGGCAGGTTTTCAAGGTCGACATTGCCACCACTGATAATCGCACCAACACGCCGTCCGGAAAAACTCTCCGGGGACGCCAGTATGGCCGCTACGACGGTGGCGGATGAAGGCTCAATCAACATTCGGAAGCGTTGCCAAACCAGGGCCATGGCCTCGGCAATTCCCACTTCACTAACCGTAATGACTCTATCCACATTGTCCCGGATGATTTCGAAATTGAGTACACCGACAATGGCCCGCAAGCCATCCGCCATGGTATCTATCGGGAATTGATCCACTCTTTTACCCTGGCTCAGGCTCAATGCGGTATCTGCAGCCCCTTCAGGCTCGGCACCGATGACTTCAATATCGGAGATCAATGCCCTGGCGGCAATTGCGCTGCCGCTGATCAGTCCGCCACCACCAACCGGGGTAATGATGATATCGAGTCCCGGAATTTGCCCGGACATTTCGACAACGGCCGTCCCCTGGCCACATATGATGTGCGCATGGTCATACGGCGGGATGGGGATACAACCCTTGGCGACGAGACTGGCCAGACCTTTCTCCCTGGCTGACTGGGTTGGAGCACAGAAAACGATCTCACCACCGTTGTGGCGGACGGCTTCGACCTTGGTCCTGACTGAATTTTCCGGCATGACAACCCAGGCACGTCGATTTCGGGTGGACGCAGCGAGCGCCAGTGCCGCACCATGATTGCCTGAGGAGTGGGTGGCGACATCACCTGTTATGCCATTCTCATCAAGCAGCGCGACAGCATTGCTGGCGCCTCGAAACTTAAAGGCGCCGGTGTATTGAAGATTCTCACATTTCAGCCATAGTTCGCATCCCAGTTCGGTATTCAATTGCGGGTCGGTAAGCACCGGTGTAGTGCGAATTTCTCCATTGATCCGTTGCTGGGCTGAGATAATGTCCGCAATGTCAGGAATTTGGTCTGCCGATTTGTGATGCATCAGCATATAATACTGGCCTTCTCGGCCACTTCACCAGTGGAAATTGAATAAAGGAACATGTTTATGAAAGAAGGATTGGGTCTATGAAGGAAGGATCACCCAACAAGTCAATTTATCGCAAAGACTATAAAGCCTACCCCTGGGATGTTCATAAGCTCGATCTTTATTTTGATATTGGGCGCGAGACCACGATTGTTCGGGCAGAAATGGAGTTTCAGTTGAAGGGTAGCGCAAGCGCAACCCGGGACATCGTGCTGAATGGCAGCAAGCTGGAACTATTGTCACTGTCGCTCAATGGCCGTCTTCTGGGTGATGATGACTATGTCATTGATGGTGAAACATTGACCATTGCGGCTGCACCAGCCAAGAGTGTGTTGACATCGGAAGTTAAAATACATCCGGCGAGCAACTCGGCGCTTGAAGGTTTGTACGTTTCCGGCGACTTCCTGCTCACCCAATGTGAGGCACAGGGGTTTAGAAAAATCACCTGGTTTCCAGACCGTCCGGATGTGATGACCAGCTATCGTGTCACGCTGGAAGCCGACCAGTCGGAGTTTCCGGTGCTGTTGTCCAATGGTAATCGTACAGAAACTGGTGACCTGGCCGGTGGTCGTCACTGGGTTCGCTGGGAAGATCCTTTCCCTAAACCGAGCTACCTGTTCGCACTGGTTGCAGGTGATCTCGCACTGGTTGAAGACCACTACACAACCCGCAGCGGACGGGATGTTGTGCTGAGAATTTATGTTGAAGCAGAAAACCTTGATCGTTGTGATCACGCCATGGAATCCCTGGTCAACGCGATGCGCTGGGATGAGGACCGTTTTGACCTCGAGTACGACCTCGATATCTATCACATCGTAGCCACCAATGATTTCAACATGGGTGCGATGGAAAACAAATCACTTAACATCTTTAATTCGAAATATGTCCTGGCAAGACCCGATACGGCGACCGATGCTGACTACCAGGGTATCGAAGGTGTTATTGGACACGAATACTTTCATAACTGGACTGGAAACCGCGTCACTTGCCGGGACTGGTTTGAACTGACCCTGAAAGAAGGCTTGACGGTATTTCGTGATGAAGAGTTTTCCGCTGATATGCAATCGCGTGCGGTTAAACGCATCAGGGATGTGCGTGATCTCAGAAGCAGGCAGTTTCCTGAAGATGACGGGCCCATGTCACATCCGATACGGCCTGACCAGTATGTAGAAATCAATAATTTTTACACTGCAACGGTCTATCAGAAGGGTGCAACAATCATTCGCATGTACCACACGCTGCTGGGTGAAGCCGGTTTCCAAAAAGGTATGAAACTGTATTTCGAACGGCATGATGGACATGCGGTTACCTGTGATGATTTTCTGGCAGCGATGGCGGATGCCAACGGTGTTAACCTGGACCGCTTTGGTCGCTGGTACAGCCAGTCAGGTACGCCAAGAGTGCAGGTCTCAGACCATTACGACGCGGCCACTCAAAAGTACACACTCACATTGAAGCAGCATACCCCGGCAACACATGATCAAAAACACAAGCAAGCCCTGATCATTCCATTTGCGCTGGGTTTATTGAAAGCCGACGGCGAAGAACTGCCATTGCAACTCGAAACAGAAGCGCAGGCCCTGGCGGGTACTCGCTTGCTGGTGATGGAAAATGAGCAAGAGGAATATTCTTTTATCAATATTCCAGAGCAGCCCGTGCCATCGTTGTTTCGCGATTACTCGGCACCGGTCAAGGCTTTCTACGATTACACGTCAGAGCAACTGGCTATCCTGATCGCGTATGACCGCGACGCATTCGTGCGCTGGGATGCTGCGCAACGTATTGCCGAGACCGCCATATTGGAACAATGCCGTCAGTATGCAAAAGGCTTGTCAATGACGCTGGATCCTTCTTTACTCAAGGCTTTTGGCGGGATTCTTTCAGACCGTCAGGCCGATCCGGCCCTGCTTGCCGAGGCCCTGACCATGCCGGATGAAGACTATCTCGCCGAGCAGATGGAAGTCGTTGATGTCGATGGTATCCATGCCGCACGAAAATTTATCAAGAAAGGCCTGGCTAACGGTCTGAAAGCACTTTTCGGGGAGCGTTATGCCAAACTGCATGATGGCAAACCCTATTCCAAGTCGGCTGACGCCATGGCTCGCAGGGCACTTAAAAATACCTGTCTTTCCTATCTTCTGGAAACAGATGAAGGTGAGTCCTTGACAGTCACCCAACTCAATTCAAGCGACAACATGACGGATACGCTGGCCGCCATCAAGGGATTGATTCTCATGGAATCATCATTGGCAGGAAAAGCACTGTCGGACTTTGAAGCAAAGTGGAAAGCAGATGCCCTGGTCATGGACAAGTGGTTCATTATGCAAGCCATCAAACCCGGTCCCGATACGGTGAATCGGGTGAGAGAGTTAATGCAACACCCCGCGTTCAGCATTCAGAACCCAAACAAGGTGCGTTCCCTTATCGGTGTATTCTCCATGTTGAACCCGACCGGTTTTCATGCCGCCGATGGTTCAGGATATGAATTTCATGCTGATCGCGTCATTGAGCTTGATGGTTTGAATCCGCAGATCGCTGCACGGATGGCTTCCGCGTTTAATCGTTGGAAGCGATATGATGAGGGCCGGAAAAAGCTGATGAAAAGGCAGTTGCAACGAATAGCAGCGGTTGAAAACCTATCGGGTGATGTGACTGAGATCATCAATAATGCCTTGCGTTAAGCCGGCTGTTCAACGCCGGATATGGAGGTTGTCCATAACCGGCCTTTTTCCACTCTACCTGTTGGCATGTGCGGCTAAACCCGTCGATAGTACGCCACCTGTCCAGATTGAGGGCATGGTCATGCAAAATCAGACGCAGATGTATGTATCGGCTGTCAGGCTGCTGGTACCTGCTACCGGAAATTTTGTCTCGTGTGGAAATATGCCACCCAAATCCCGCTGTTCAACGACATTTCCTGAAGCGGCATATACGGGAAACCCGGTCGAGATTACCTGGAGCCAGGGTGGTGAGATACATTCAACCGGTCAATTTACTGTTCAATTACCCGGTGACCTGGATAAAGAAAGGCCCGCCAGGGTTCATATCATTATTTCAGGCCCCGGTTTAGCCGGTGCACTGATAGTTCAGTCTGAAGAATGATCCCGGCTCAGCTCTCCTTTAGTGCTTTCAAAAATAACTGACGTGCCAGGTCAGCATCCGTTCGTGTCGGAAATTTGACCGGCAGTCTCAGGTCGCTGCTGAACGTGATATTAAACTGATAGCCTTCATTTTTGTCCGCTGTAAAAACCCGACTTACCAGTGCTACTTTGTCCAGGGCGACTGCAAACCCCTGAAGCTCGTATATCGCTCTGCCCATTTATCATTCTCCTGGTGCTGAAAACAGTTTTTGTGATTGTACTTGTTTGGATGACCGGCGGAGGCTTAAATTGCTTGCAGTAATATTTTTGTGGATTCTGTTATCCTAGTTCTTAAGGTTGGCGTCCTGCCGGTAGACCCGGCGGTGGAGAATGTATGAAAAAACTGATCGTCTTTGTGCTTCTTTTGTTGTTAAGCGGTTGTGTAAAATATTACTCGCCGGAAACAGCATATGAAGATGGTGTCTACTATGCCGAAGACGATCCGGCCTATATCCTCAATGCAGGCGACTACACAGGTGTGGTTTATTATCCGTGGTCGTCACTGGATTATTTTTACATGGGCTACTGGCCCTATCCCGGTTATGGCTACGGCTTTTCCTATACCTATCCGTTCGGAATAGGTTATTCACCGTGGGATTACCCCAATGGTTATTACGGATTTCATTCGCCCTGGTATTTCTCATACCATAACTATCCATACTGGCGGCCTTATCGCGGGCACTGCCTGCCGTCCGGCTATTGTCGTCATTCCAAGTATGACGCAGGACATGATCGCTATGTCGGCAAAGGTGGTAAACGGCGTGGTCGCGCAGGTGGCGATGAAGAGGAATACCGTGATCAGGAAAGCGATATTGATAATGTTGGTAATTCATCGGTCAGCCGTCGTGTTTCCACCGCACCGGCAGGGTATAACGGTAACCAGGGCATGGTGATAAGGAATCGCGAATCCAAAAAGCCTGGTCAGAGCAAAATTGAACCCGTTACAACAGCCCCACCAAAATCCGTCAGTGTGAAGCCAACAACATCCGGCACGTCCAGGTACTCGCCTGCACGATCAACGCGTGGTTCGTATTCCCGGAGTAGCGCACGATCCGGTTCGAGTTACTCACGTTCCTCCGCCCGGTCATCGATGGGCAGTAAATCATCAAGCCGCAAAGATCGCGATTAGCAGACTCAACTAAAGTCGTACTCAATGACGATTGGCATTCGGGGTTTCTCCGTAAAATGCACTAAACTAGCGTCTGAATTTTCAAGTCCCGGGTTTTGATCGAATGGCAGATTTAATCACAGAGTTACGTGATCGACGTATTCTACCGGCTGTCGGTGTATATGTTGCCGGTGTTTGGGTGGCGATAGAAATTCTCGATCGCCTGGTTGAGCGATATATGCTTTCGCCCTATTTGAGCGACATCGTGTTTTGGGGGCTGTATTCATTGATTCCAGCCGTCATGCTGATTGCATGGACCCATGGCAGACCGGGTAAAGACAAGACAACGCGGCTTGAAAAAGTCGGTGTGCCAATAAATCTGATCGCAACGATTGGACTGCTGATTACCTTCTTTGGTGATAAGGACTTTGACCTGACCGCGACGCAGATTACGGTCAACAATGAACTCGGCCAGCAAGAAACGCACTACATTCCCAGTGAAACATTTCGACGCAGGATGGCGGTTTTCTTTTGGACTAACGAGTCTGGAAACCCTGAACTGGACTGGCTTCAATACGGTATCACGGAACTGCTGGTGCGGGATTTACAACAGGATGCCTTTGTCCTCGCTCGTTCACCCTGGAACAATAATGGCGATGGGTTTTATTCAAGAATGCGACGTGGCGGCTTTAATGATGGTTTGAATGTACCACTGACCCTGATGCGAAAAATAGCGAATGAGGCAAATCACCAGTATTTTATCGATGGTTCCCTGAACAAAGCCAACGACGAATATGTACTAACCGCAAGGATTTGGGATACGCAAACACTCAACCAGGTGGCAAAGATCGAAGAGCGGGGAAGGGATATTTATACAGCGACTGACCGTTTATCCAAAGATATCCGTGAGGCGCTGGATGTACCTGAAAGCAGTAAGCGCATTGCGGAAGACTTGCCGCTGACAGAGACCTATGGCGAATCCGAAGACGCGCTGAAGGCCTATATTTACGGTCTTAATGCCCGTCTCTTCAACAATGATTTTGACGCCTCCAGCAAGTATTTTGACGAGGCCACCAGCATTGACCCGAGTTTTGTGCTGGGCTGGTTTCTCAAGGCAACAAATAAGATTGACAGCGGTGATCTGCCAGGTGCACAGGAAGCCCTGACGAAGGCCCAGGAACTTGATTACCGGCTGCCGTCGCGTGACCGGGCACAGCTAAAAGCAATGCTGTATCGACTGGCCGGTGAAAATGAAAAGCTCATGTCATTTCTGCGTTTGCAAGCGAAAATTCGCGATGACGCCAGTTCGCATAATCGCCTGGCAATGATGCTGATGTTTAGTGGTCAACTGGAGGAAGCCAAGAAAGAGTCTCTCATTGCACTTGAGAGGGATGCCTTGAACGTGGGCATTTACTTACAACTATCAAGACTTGAACGTGCGACCGGCAACATGGAGGCGGCTATAGATTATGCGCGCAAATACCAGGAGCAAAAGCCGGAAGACATCGAAGCCAATATTCAATTGGGTGACTTGCTACGCGATAGTGGAAAGCTAAACGCTGCTGAAGAGCAATATAAGCAGGCACAGGTTTTACAAAATGCGCCGGTGAGGCCTGCACTGAAACTGGCCATCATCGCGTCACGTAAGGGTGACATACCGGCTGCCAGGCAGTACTTGTCAGAGGCCGAAGGTTTTGCGCAGACACCCATGCAAAAAAGCCAGGTCAGTGAAGGCAATGCCTTGCTCGAGTTTCGCCTTGGCAAGGTTCGCGAGGCGATAAGACTGACCTTTGAGCAGGAGCAATACATGCTTCAATCGCAAGGGCTCTTGGACGTTACGCTAAGCATTTACGTACCGTTGATTGAGTATTATGTCTTGTTGGGTGATTTCAAAGCAGCCCACGCTGCGCTGGATACTGCAACCGGAATACTGACCCCGCCAGCAGATAAATTCATGGCGTTCAGTGCCGCAGTTATTCATGCCAGGGAGAATGACATTATGGCGGCGGAGGCTGCCCTTGAGCTGGCCCGGGAAGTAATGGAACAGTTCCAACTGGCATATCTTGGTGCCCAGGTGGAGTTGGTCGAGGCCATCATCAGTGAAGCAAAAGGTGACTATGCAGCGGTGGCTGACCATAGCTCGAAGACCATTGAGCAGCTTAAAGAGACGGCCGTCGGCAATAGCGTGCAATTCGGTTTGCCCCAGATTTACGCACAAATGGCACGGGCTCAAACCAGGCTTGGTGATTTGGGCAAAGCGGAGGAGTCGATCGAAGCCGGCTTCCAGCTTGATCCCTCTGAACCCTGGTTGTGGGTTGAAAAAGCCCGTCTGCAACAGGCACGAAACATGCCTCAACTGGCGCTGGCCTCGGTCAATTATGCCTTGGCGATTTGGAAGGATGGCGATGAAGAATTCGTCATGTTGAAGAGGGCGCGGGAATTGGCTGCAGAATTACAAAGTCAGTAAATTACATTTATCCCTTGATTTTCAGTACAATGCGCGATTCCTGTTGAACAAGAGAAAGGGCGCTTTGAAGCATTCCAATTCATTTGATGTCATTGTCATCGGTGGCGGGCACGCCGGTACCGAGGCTGCGTTGGCCTCGGCGCGGAGTGGCGCGTCCACGCTATTGCTGACCCACAGTATTGAAACCATTGGCCAGATGAGCTGTAACCCGGCGATCGGCGGCATCGGTAAAGGACACCTGGTCAGAGAAATTGATGCATTGGGCGGTGTGATGGCATCAGCAGCGGACGCAGCAGGTATTCAGTTGCGGACCCTCAACTCGAGTAAGGGTCCGGCAGTTCGTGCGACGCGTGCGCAGTGTGACCGTAACCTTTACCGCGCGCACATACGCAAAATTGTCGAAAACCAGCCGGGACTCAGCATTTTTCAGCAGGCCGTGGATGACCTGATACTCGAAGGTGACCGGGTGACCGGCTGTCGTACCAGTATGGGTCAGACCTTTTACGCAAGCGCCATTGTTCTTACCACGGGCACTTTTCTGGGTGGCAAGATTCATATGGGTGAAAGCCAGAGCGCCGGTGGACGCGCTGGTGACCCACCGTCTATCTCGTTGGCCAGGCGACTAAGGGAACTGCCGTTTAATGTTGATCGGCTCAAGACCGGCACCCCACCACGAATTGATGGAAAAAGTGTTGATTTCAGCTGCTTGAAAGCGCAGCCCGGTGATCTGCCCCGGCCGGTTTTTTCATTTATGGGGTCACATGATGATCAACCCGAGCAGGTCAATTGCTGGATAACAAATACAACGGAAGAAACACACGAAATTATCCGTGCTGCACTGCATCGTTCACCCATGTATTCAGGGAAAATTGATGGTGTAGGCCCCCGATACTGTCCATCCATCGAGGACAAGATCGTGCGTTTTGCAGAACGTAACAGTCACCAGATATTTGTTGAGCCGGAAGGTCTGAATACCCGGGAACTCTATCCCAACGGTATCTCAACCAGCTTGCCATACGACATCCAGGTGGCATTTGTGCATAGTATCCCCGGCTTTGAGAATGCTCATATCACGCGGCCGGGCTATGCAATCGAGTATGATTTCTTCGATCCGCGCGGACTTAAATACAGTCTCGAAACCAAACCGGTGCAGGGCCTGTTCTTCGCCGGACAGATAAACGGGACAACCGGCTATGAGGAAGCGGCCGCCCAGGGTCTTATAGCCGGTGTCAATGCTGCGCGTAGCGTACGCGGTGAGGACGCCTGGACGCCACGCAGGGACGAAGCCTATATCGGTGTGCTGATCGATGATCTCGTGACGCAAGGCACCCGTGAACCCTATCGCATGTTCACCTCCCGGGCTGAATACCGGTTGCAATTGCGCGAAGATAATGCAGATTTGCGACTCACTGAAACCGGCCGCCGTCTTGGCCTGGTGAATGATCAGCGCTGGCAGGCATTTGAAAGTAAAAAATCAGCCATTGAGTCGGAACAGGAAAGACTGGGCGCTATCTGGGTAAACCCCGACAACGACATTGGCAAGGCACTCAAAGAAAAGCTTGGCGTGGCGCTAAGCAAAGAAGCCAGGGCGCTGGATTTGCTCAAGCGGCCGGAGATCAGTTATTCAGAACTCATGACAGTGGACGGACTCGGCCCTGGCAGTAGTGATGAGAAGGTTGCAGAGCAAGTTGATGTGCAGGTTCGCTATTCCGGCTACCTCATCCGTCAGGCAGGGGAAGTGGAAAAGAATCAGCGCAATGAAGATACGCTGATTCCGGCGGGTTTCGACTATGGCCAGATACAGGGCCTGTCGGCTGAGTTATGTGAAAAGTTGAAGAAAACCCAACCGGAAAGCATTGGTCAGGCTTCACGAATGCCCGGTATGACCCCGGCCGCTATCTCCCTTTTGTTGGTGTTTCTCAAGCGTCACCGAAGTACCCGTCATGTCGCATAAGATATTTTTTTGACCATCACAAATATCCAACAATCGTTTTACATCTTTTTAACCGGCAAGGGGTATCCTTCATGTGCAAGTTGACTGTGCCGGTGTGTCGCTTCTCATGACAGGCAGTCCCCACACTTCTATGCCTTATGCGATACACCATTTCAAGCCCCGGCCCCGCGCCGGGGTTTTTTTTATGCACAGGATGAGCGGTATATCGCGAGTGAGCACATGGATGTGCGGCGCGCTTGTGTCAATTTTGCACAGCGTGTTATTCGGTGTGTGTCAGTTTTGCACAACGTCTCACTAACCAATTGTCTTAGAAAACCAACCCCAACTGTAGTGAAACCCAACCGTTATAAGATAGAATCCACACTTTAATACTCCAGAAATCAGTCAAAAGGCTAATCCATTGAATAACGAGAAGATTCCACCTGTAAGCAATTTTATTCGCAATATTGTTATACAGGACCTTGAGTCAGGTAAGCATGACAAGATCATCACACGTTTTCCTCCTGAGCCTAATGGTCATCTGCATATTGGGCACGCCAAGTCCATTTGCCTGAATTTTGGAATTGCTGCAGAGTTTGGCGGCACCACCAATTTGCGCTTTGACGATACCAACCCCCTTAAAGAAAGTGAGGATTTTGCACAAGCCATCATGAACGATGTTCGTTGGCTGGGCTTTGAGTGGAATGAGTTAAAACATGCGTCTGACTATTTTGAGCAACTCTATGATTACGCAGTTCACCTGGTAAAGACGGGTAAGGCCTATGTCGATAGCCAGGATGCCGAGTCAATGCGCGCAAGCCGTGGCACACTGACAGAGCCGGGTACCAACAGCCCCTATCGTGACCGTTCTGTTGAAGAAAACCTCGATTTGTTCGAACGTATGAAAAATGGTGAGTTTGCCGATGGTGAGCATGTATTACGCGCACGTATTGATATGGCTTCCGCCAATATGAATATGCGTGATCCGGCGGTGTACCGGATTCGCAAAGTCGCGCATCATCGCACCGGTGATGTATGGAACATTTACCCCATGTATGACTGGGCGCACGGTATCTCGGATGCGATAGAGGGCATTACCCACTCCCTGTGCACACTGGAGTTTGAAGATCACCGTCCGCTGTATGACTGGTTCCTTGAAAACATTCCAACGAACTGTCACCCACGACAGATAGAGTTTGCGCGCGGAAACCTGGATTACACCGTTATGAGCAAGCGCAAGCTCAGGCAGTTGGTTGAGGAGGGTCACGTGTCAGACTGGGATGATCCGCGTATGCCGACCATCGCCGGTTTGCGGCGCCGTGGATATACCGCTCAGTCCATTCGTACCTTCTGGAAAGAAGCCGGTGTGGCAAAGGCTGAAAGTATTATCCCGATGGGCGTGCTGGAGAATGCCGTTCGAAATGACATGAACGAAAATGCCCCACGCGCGATGGCGGTACTGGATCCGGTCAAAGTCGTTCTGACCAATTATCCTGAGGGTGAATCCGAGTTAATTGAAGCAGCATGTCACCCGCAGAAGCCTGAGATGGGTAGCCGGTCGGTGCCTCTTGGCAGGGAGATCTGGATTGAACGCGACGATTTTATGGAAGACCCGCCGCGAAAGTTTTTCCGTTTACGTCCAGGTGGCGAAGTCCGCTTACGTAATGCCTTTATTATCAAGTGTATTGACTTTATCAAAGACGACGAGGGCAATATCACCGAAATCCACTGTGAATATGACCCGGACAGCCGCAGTGGTTTGCCTGGTGCTTCGCGAAAAGTCAAAGGCACGATTCATTGGGTATCTGTCGAGCATGGTGTCAATGCACAAGTACGTCTTTATGATCGTTTGTTCAGCGTGCCTAACCCATTGGCTGATAAGGAAAAAGACTATCTTGAGTTTCTGAACCCGCATTCGCTGGATCTTGTTTCCGGGGCCTTTGTCGAACCGGTTCGTGGCCGCAGGCAAGGCAGGAGATTTCTTTCAGTTTGAGCGTGTGGGATACTTCACAATTGATCAGGACAGCCAGGATCCGAAGCGGCCAATTATCAATAGGACGGTGTCTTTAAGGGATTCATGGGCAAAACTGAATCGATAACGGGTAACGGGTGACTTGAGGCACACGTTTGTGATCGTCGGCTTTGTTACACTCGCTGTTTAAACAGGCTGTATGTAAGGAGAGTTTTAATGGGCTGGATAGTACTTGCTTTAATTGCCGGTGCAGTACTCTTTGCGATATCCATCTACAACCGCCTGGTTGCAGGCAGGAATCGCTTCAAGAATGCTTTTGCACAAATCGATGTTCAACTTACACGTCGTCATGACCTGATACCAAATCTCGTTGAAACGGCCAAGGGTTATATGAAGCATGAGCGCGAAACCCTCGAGGGGGTTATCAATGCGCGCAATACGGCAGTAGCAGGTCTGAAGGCCGCGACAAAGGATCCGTCTGATCCTGCCGCCATGAAACAGCTGGCGCAGGCCGAACAGGGTTTGTCGGGTGCACTTGGCAGGCTGTTTGCCCTTTCAGAGTCCTACCCGGACCTGAAAGCCAACCAGAATATGATGCAGCTGTCCGAGGAACTGACCACGACAGAAAACAAGGTTGCATTTGCACGCCAGGCTTATAATGATGCGGTCATGCAATTCAACACTTTACGTGAGTCATTTCCGAATAACTTTTTTGCCGGCTGGTTTAATTTCCAGCAAGCAGAATTGTTGGAGATTGAGGACGAAGCCAAACGCGAAGTCCCGCAGGTTTCATTTTAATTGGTCCATGATGCTGTGGCTGCCCTGCCGGGGCAGCCATTGAAACTCACGTGAACTTCTTCGAATATCAGGAACAGGCACGCCGCCAGAGTCGTTGGCTGGTGATCCTGTTTATCCTTGCCGTTTTAATCATTGTTGTGGTCATTGATGTTGCCATCCTGGTAGCGTTCGGTTTTATGAACACCGAGCAGCAACAGTTTGTATTTGGCCTCCAGGCACTTAAAGCCAATATGCCTGTGCTGTTAGGTGGCGCGGCAGTGACCATTGCCGTGATCGCCATTGCCAGCCTTTTCAAAACGGCTTCTTTACGTTCGGGCGGTGGAAAGGTTGCACGTGACCTCGGTGGCGTATTGGTTGAGGCGGATGCCAATGATCCCCTGCGCCGGCGGCTTTACAACGTGGTCGAGGAAATTGCGCTGGCATCCGGTACATCGGTTCCGGAGATCTATGTGTTGGAGCAGGAGTCCGGTATTAATGCGTTCGCAGCGGGTTTTAGTCCGGCCGATGCTGCCGTTGCAGTCACGCGAGGTGCCCTTGAAAAGCTCAATCGTGGTGAACTGCAGGGGGTTATTGCGCATGAATTCAGTCATATTTTTAACGGCGATATGCGTCTCAATATCCGCTTGATGGGTGCCTTGTTTGGTATCCTGGTGCTGTCACTAATCGGCCGGCGTGTACTGCATGGCTCCTATTATGTGGGCCGCTCAAAAAACAGCAATGGTGGCGCCATCGTACTGGTCGCAGTCGCGGTCACGCTGGTGGGCTATATCGGTTTATTTTTTGGCCGCTGGATCAAGTCCGCAGTTTCCCGTCAACGCGAGTACCTGGCAGACGCATCGGCCGTCCAGTTTACGCGCGACCCTGACGGTATTGCCGGTGCCTTAAAGAAAATTGCCATTTACAGTGATGCTTCTTATCTTAATGTGGAGACCGAGGAGGTCAGCCACATGCTGTTTGGGAACGGTGAGAAAATGAGTATGTTTTCGACTCATCCGCCCCTGAACAAGCGTATTCAGCGTATAGACAAATCTTTCAAACCGGATGACCTTGTCGACCTGGCCAAAAAGATTCAGCGTCAGGGACAGGTCGAAGCTGAAGAGGCGGCCAGGCAGCAGAAGAAGGCAGAGTCATCAGGTGGGGGCATGTTTGATGCCGGCAACCTGGTCGACCAGATCGGCCATCCCGATTTTTCAAGAATATTGATGGCAGCAACCCTGGCCGCTTCCATACCGGAAGAAATCAGCCGGGCAGCACACTCAAACCAGTGGGCGACGGAAGTGCTGTTTTACTGCCTGCTGGACCGGGATGATGATATTCGCGAACAGCAGTTATTGTTCGTGGCGCAAAACATGGGCAATGACAGCGAAGCGCGTGTACGTGGCCTGTGGAGTGCTGAGCCTGAACTGGCAAGAGAGCAGCGTTTGCCGTTGCTTGAAATATCAATCCCCGAGCTGAAAAGAAGACCTCCCGATCACGTCAGCAAGGTGTTAAGCACCGTCAGGGCACTCAATGAGGCCGATGGTCAGACGGACGTGTTTGAATACCTGATGGCAAAGATCATTGCCCAGCACCTGTGGGAGTCGGTTAATCCGCAACGGGTCAGGCTTTCGGGGAAGAAGTCGCTAGCGCAGGTGATCGAAAAGGCACGTGGCGTGCTGGCTGTGCTGGCTGTGCATGGTAATGACAGTGCTGAGACTGTGGAGAGTGCCTATCGGGCCGGAGATATCCTGCTGGGTGCCGATGCAGGTGCTTCAATGCCGGTCATAGAAGATTGGAGCGAATTTCTGGATGATGCCCTGCCTGCGCTCGACCAACTCAAACCGGCGGATAAAGAAAAACTGGTCAAGGCCTTGATTGCAACCGTGATGGCGGATGAAAAAGTGGCGGTATCTGAAATGGAGCTACTGCGTGTCGTGTGCCTGGTTATTCACGTACCGTTGCCGATGATCACTGGCGGTGAATCCTAGCTTGGGTTGTGGCCTGGTTCCATTATGGAGTTGCATTGGGGCAGGTTTGGCATGTTCAGCCACCACTCGCCGGTTCATGGTGATCACAAATCAGGTATAGTCTCCCGAAATGGACAGGAAACCTAATAACAAGAGGCCACACCGACTACTGCTTTTTGCAGTGTCATGTCTATTGGCCGCCTGTCTCACAGCCTTACCGGTCGCAGCTCAAATACTCCCGGTTCCGAAGGCAGCGGAGACAACTGAGGATACGTGGCAGGCTCCTGATCTGGCCGACATGTCAGTGGATTGGTGGCCCAAACTTTTTGCAGGTTCAGATGAAGTAACGGATGAACGGATCGCAAAACTCCTTGAAGCCATGGACCTACGGGTACGGGGGCTTGATGGCGAAGAACTGATTACCGCACAAAACTCCCTTACTTTTATCAGGAGCCAGTTGGAGTTGCTGGCTTTGGCCCGGAAGGGGCCTGTCGATCAGGACTTTGAGCCGCCACTGGCAAAAGAGGGTTATTCCCTGGACGAGTTGCTCGATTTACGTGCCCAGTGGCGCGAGCTTGCCAGTAGCGCGACACAACTTGGCTTGCAGATTGAACAATCAGACAGAAAAGCCAGGCTGATACAGGATCGCAGGGATAAAGTATTACGCGAATATGACGCGATAGATCCCGAATCGCCATCAAGGATTCTCGCAGGGTTAAACCGGGTATCAGCGAGAATTGAATATGAGTTGGCTCGGAAAAACTCGGAAAATTTTGAACAAACCCTAAAACAAATTGAGTCGCAAAGTAGGTTACTGGTGGAGCAGCAGGCTTTTGCCAGGGACCACCTCATCAGTTCCGATGCAACGCTGGCCGACTTGCAGAAGGCAAAAGACGAAGCCGATACCAATGCAGCCGTAAGCAATCAGAAAGTGGCAGCCTTGCAACCGCAGTTGCTGAATGCTCTGTCCGCCGACAACGTTAACCCAAGCCTGGAACTCCTCAGGAAGCAGCAGTTGACACGTGCTTCAACAGAGGCCGAATTGGCGCAACTACAAGTGCTTCTGGTTACCGCGAAAGCTGACTGGTATCAATTCCGTGCGGGAGTGCTGGAAACCGGGTTCGATATCCAGGCTGAGACAACGCAAGCTCGCAGAGCGACCGAAGAGGCCTTAAAGCAGGTGAGTTTATGGTCATCGATCAGTCAATCAACACTGATCACGCCTTCCTCAGACCCCAGTTTGAACGCGGTGAAAAACCTCGAAATTGCCCAGTCAGTGGCACGCGACACGCTGGCGCTTGTCAGTCAGATCAGAAGTACCAGTGATGACCTGTTACTGATTCAGGAAATCCTAACGGCAGAGTTCATTTCTTCTCAAAGTGGCATAAGAAATACGGGTGCCCGTCTGAAGTTTGCGGTTGGAAATGCCTGGGACCGTCTGCGTGACCTGTCTGATTTTCACTTGTTCGACATTGGTGATACACCGGTAACACCCGCTGGCCTTTTTAAAATGTTGTTTATCCTGAGCATGGCGCTTGGCATTTCCTGGTTGATTCGCTACCTGCTCACTCGTGGGGCCCGCAAAAAGAATGCTGCCCAAAGTCCGGCTTTCTACGCCCTGGGCAGGATATTGCACTATATCATCGTGATGGCCGGCAGTTTTGCTGCACTTGGTTCTATCGGTATAGACTTTACCAGTTTTGCATTAATTGCAGGTGCGCTGTCGGTCGGTATTGGTTTTGGTCTGCAGGCCATCGTAAGTAACTTTGTGTCAGGGTTGATCCTGCTGTTTGAGGGAACCCTGCGGGTTGGTGATTTTATTGAACTGGAAGGCGGGAGTGCCGGTGTCGGTTTTCGCGGTGTGGTCAAGGAAATCAATACCCGCGCCACTGTCATCACTACCAATGACAGCGTGGACCTGGTTGTACCTAATTCAGTACTGGTTACAACCCAGTTGACCAACTGGACTTTGCGGGAATCTTATGGACGTTTGCGTGTACTATTTGGTGTCGCCTATGGCACAGACAAGGAGCTTGTGAAGAAAGTGGCGATTGAAGCCATCGGCAACGTTGAATCTGCTCTCACACACATGCCTGGCCGGGAACCGCAAATCAGGCTGACCAATTTTGGCGATAGTTCATTGGAGTATACGGCCTTGTTCTGGGTAAGCCGGCAAGGTGTACGTCGACCCGGACGGACACGGGCAGAATTTCTGTGGGAACTGGAAACCCTGTTAAATGATAATGGCATCGAAATCCCATTCCCGCAAAGGGATATTCATGTCGTCAGTGATTTTCGCGCCAGGCAAGACGATGGGCTTGAGCCAGAGACCTCGGAGATTTAGATTGCGATGTTAGTGAGAAATATTAAACGGGGTTTGCTTTGACCTTAACGCGAATATCCCTGGGGAATCCGGTCGCCGTCATTGTCGCATGCATTCTTGTGGCGATTTTTGGAACGATCAGCCTGATGAGTCTGCCGATTCAGATGACACCGGAGATTGAGCGCCCGGAGATTTCCATCAGTACACCATGGCGGGCTTCCGCTCCCAATGAAGTTGAGTCCGAGATAATTGAGCCCCAGGAAGACGTGCTACGCAGCGTGCCCGGTTTGCTCAGGATGTCATCAAACGCAAACTTTGGTAGTGGCTCCATACAACTGGAGTTTGCCATTGGCACAGACATGAATCGCGCATTGATTGAGGTCATGAACCGTCTGAACCAGGTGCCGAGGTACCCGATTGATGCAAATGAGCCGGTGATCAGTGTCGGTGGTAACGATTTCAGCAAGGTCATTGCCTGGTTCGCAGTCGATACCAAACCTGGCAATGACAGACCGATTGAGTCCTACCAGGATTTTATTGAAGATGCTGTGATCACCCGTCTGGAGAGGGTGCCCGGTGTGTCCAGAACCGGTGCTTTTGGTGGCCGCAGACACGAGGTCAGAATTACATTTGACCCTTATAAAGCGGCCAATATCGGTCTGGATTTGACAGCGGTATCTGCTGAACTGGGCTCCAACAGTAATGTTTCGGCGGGTAGCACCGAGGTCGGCCGGCGCCAGTACACCGTCCGTTTCAGTGGTAAATACGAAGTGGCGTCGTTGGGTGAGCTCGTGCTGGAGTGGCGCGAAGGTAAGCCCATACGCCTGAAGGATATCGCCAGGATTGAAATGACCATGGTTGATCCGTCTACCATCCTGCATATGAATGGTGGGCCATCGATCGCGGTCAATGTCACACCGGAATCAGGTGTGAATGTCCTGGAGGTGATGACAGACTTACAGGCAACTGTCGCCGACCTGGCTGCCAATGAACTTGACCGGGCGGGCCTGACCATCAGTCAGAATTATGACGAGACGGAGTACGTCAAGGGCTCCATCAAGATGGTTCGAAACAATCTTCTGCTGGGCATGACTCTGGCGGTCGTTGTGTTGTGGTGGTTCCTGCGCAAATTCCGTGCAACCCTTATTGTCGCGCTGTCTATCCCACTGTGCCTGTTTGCAGCCTTCATGGTGCTGAATATTGGCGGTCGTACCCTGAATATCATTTCAATGGCCGGCCTGGCGTTCGCGACGGGTATGGTGCTCGATGCGGCTATTGTCGTGTTGGAAAACATCTTCCGGCAACGTGAGGATGGCAGGAAAGGTGATGAGGCCTCCGAGCGTGGAACACTCCAGGTCTGGGGCGCACTGCTGGCATCAACGGCCACTACCATCGCCATTTTTATGCCGGTTGTATTTTTGCAGGATGAAGCAGGTCAGTTATTCAGTGATCTCGCCATTACAATATCCGCCGCCGTGACAGCGTCACTTATCGTCGCGGTTACCGTGTTGCCCACGGCTGCATCAAACTGGGTCAAGGGTAGCGCGATTGAGGATATACATCGTCACTGGTGGCGATGGATAACCGACCACATCATGCGTTGGACGGGAACACCGGCCCGGCGTCTGTCCTGGATTGCCACTCTGACTATTGTGCCGTTGATACTGGTGCTGGCTCTCAAACCCTCAGCCGATTACCTGCCAGAGGGAAAAAGAAATTTCATTTTTGGTTTCATGGTAGCCCCACCCGGTCTTGGCATTGAGACCGCCAAAAAAGAAGTGATGAACGTGATTGATCAACGTCTCGCACCTCATATCAATGGTGAAGATCGTCTACAGATGGAAAATTACTTTGCGGGTTCAGCACGGGGTTTTGGCACCTTTATCGGTGGTCGGGCGGCCGATCCCGACGATGTTGATGAATTGCTCGGGGTGTTTAATTCTAAAATTCTCAGGGGGTTTCCGGACACCATCGCTTTCGCGAATCGTAGTCCGATATTTGGCGGTGGGAGAGGCGGCCGGCAAATCAATGTCGATCTGCACGCCGATTCGTTCGAGTCGCTGATAAACGCGGGCCAGGTAGGTTTTCAGACTATCAGGACTGAGCTGCCCGGGTCGAATGTGCGACCATTACCCGGGCTTGAACAGGCTGAACCTGAATTACGCCTGATACCGGATGACCGCCGTATTGCCGAGGTGGGTTGGAATCGCTCGCGTATGGCTACCGTCATCCGTGCCATGGGTGATGGCGCCTTCATGGGTGAATATTTTGACGGCACCAGGCGTTACAACGTCATCATGCGGGCTGAGGAATGGTACACGCCGGAAGAGTTGGCCGCCCTGCCTGTTGCCACGGCAGGCGGTGAGATTCAGACCATTGGAGAATTGACCGAAGTCACACGCACAGCCGGGCCGTCCCAGATTCTCCGGGTTGACAGGAAACGTACCCTGACCCTTCAGGTGACGCCGCCATCGGGAATGCCGCTGGAAGAAGCCATCAGCGTCCTTGATGAAAAGGTGTTGCCGGTGATATACGAACAACTGCCTCCAAATGCATCTATCCAGATGCGTGGTACGGCGGAGGCATTAGATCAGGCGCTGACAAGTATGTCCGGCAGTTTTGCGCTCGCTATCGTCATTTTATATCTTTTGATTTCCGCATTATTCCGTTCTTTCAAAGATTCACTACTTGTGATTCTTACTATCCCGATGGCCACGGTTGGTGGCATCATCTCCCTGCGGCTGATGGACCTGGCATTGTCTGCAACCGGCGGACAGAAAATGGATCTGTTGACCATGATCGGTTTTGTTATCCTGCTGGGCCTGGTTGTTAACAATGCCATTTTGCTGGTGTATCGTGCACGTGACGGTGAGCGTGAAGGCATGTCTCGGCGTGATGCCGTGGAGAGTGCGGTGCGATTGCGTCTCAGACCCATTCTGATGAGCACGATGACCAGCATATTCGGTATGCTGCCGCTGATGTTGATTCCGGGTTCCGGTACGGAGCTCTACCGGGGTATGGCCGCTGTTATCGTTGGCGGGATGTTGGTCAGCGCCCTGTTTACACTTATCCTGCTGCCCAGTCTTCTGCGAAGCAGAGAAAACGAATACCCGGGACTACAAGCTAACCAGGCATGAAGAATATGAATATGGGCAATATGAAGAAATCTATTTCACTGCTTGGCGTCCTTGCCATGATGGGCATGCAGGCCGGGGCAGTGGCGCAACAGGGGCCACCACCTGCAAATGTTCGTGTAGCCATTGCATCGATTGAGTCCCTGGCGCCCGAAACCATCGTGCCCGGCACCGTGGTTAGTCGTAATGATGCAAAGCTTGCTGCAGAGGTAAACGGTCGACTGCTTGAAGTGGCGGATGTGGGTACTTTTGCCAGTCGTGGTGATGAGATTGCAAAAATAGAAGATACGACCATCAGACTCAGAAGGGATGAGCTACAGGCCGAGGTTGAACGCGCCGAGGCCAGGTTGAAATACCTTGAAAGTGAAGAGGGAAGGTATGTCCGCCTGGCAAAATCGAACCTGACGGCAGCGACCAAGCTAGAGGAAACCCGGTCGGACCGTGATGTGTCCCGAAGTGAACTCAAGGTCGCAAAATCACGTCTGGCCCAGGTCGAGGATCAATTGGACCGCACCGGCATAAAGGCGCCATTTGACGGTATCGTTGTTGAGCGTTTGATGATGCCTGGTGAACGGGTGGAGGTGGGCAGGAATGTTGTCCGGATGGTGGATCAGCAACACCTTGAGGTCATCGCAAGAGCGCCACTGGAGTATTATTCGTACGTACGCCCGGGCCAGCAACTGAAGCTCAGGACCGGATCTGTAATGACCAGTGGTACGGTCAGAACGGTGGTAGCGGTCGGTTCTGAAAATACACACCAGTTTGAGCTCAGGCTGGATATCGAGAGTAACCGTTTTCCTGTTGGCCAGACTCTGCGTGTTTCAATTCCTACCTCAAATGCGAGGGAAGCACTGGTTGTGCCACGTGATGCACTGGTGCTGAGACCTGACGGTATAACACTTTTCGTAGTGGGTGATGACCAGAAAGCAACGCAGTTGACGGTGACAACGGGTATTGACGCCGGTGATCGTATAGAAGTCATGGGTGAGTTAAAAGACGGTGATACCGTCATTATCCGTGGCAATGAACGGCTGAGACCGGGTCAGTCTGTTTCCATCATGGAGGGTTGACCCTTTTTAAATCTGATCAACATCCGCAGGGCAGAGTGGCCACGCTTTCTGCTGGCTTTCAGTTATTTCTTTTTCCTGCTGGCCGGTTACTTCATGCTGCGTCCGATTCGCGGCACCGTGTCGGCCAATCACGCCGAATCCCTGCACTTGTTATACACCGCGACATTTGTATGCATGTTGCTGATTGTCCCCGTTTTTGGCTGGCTGGTTTCAAAGTTCCGGCGTGGCCGCTTTGTACCCGGTATTTATCTGTTTTTTATTTCGAACCTGGTTTTTTTCGCATTTGCCTTTAAAGGCGATGCGACCGGGGACTGGATTCAGTACAGTTTTTATGTCTGGTTGAGTGTCTTCAATTTATTTGTCGTATCGATATTCTGGAGTTTCATGGCCGACATTTTCCACCCGGACCAGGCGCAACGCCTGTTTGGGAGCATCATGGCCGGTGGCAGTCTTGGGGCCATTTCCGGGCCTTTGCTGACCGCCAACTGGGTGGGCCAGATCGGGTCTGGTGGTGTCATGGCCTTGTCGATCATTTGCCTGTTGATTGCGACCATCTTTGCGATTCTCCTCGGCCGGTTTGAACGTCTTCAGCACAAGGACAAACCGGCCAAAATCATCGGTGGTGGCATCTGGGAGGGCGCGCTGCATGTCTTCAAATCAAAATACTTGTTGTTGATCTGCCTTTTGATGCTGTCGCATAACCTGACAGCGACGTTTCTGTATAACGGTATGGCAGTTCTGGTCGATCAGAATATCGTGGGATTTGATGAGCGCACACAGTTTTTCAGCTATGTGGACCTGATCGTTCAAGTGCTGGCGTTTATATTTCAGTTTTTGATTACATCCCGCCTGGTCATTTATCTCGGTATGCCGCGAACGGCCATATTGCCGCCGATTATCCTGGCGGCGGGTTTCACCTTGCTGGGTAGTTCGCTGGGCCTGGTGCTGTTCGCTGCCATACAGGTGGCCCAACGGGCGCTGAACTATGGCTTGCTTGGGCCGGTTAAGGAGATGCTGTTTACCGTTGTTGATCGCGAAACCAAGTACAAGAGTAAGAATTTCATCGATACCGTTGTCTATCGTGGCAGTGATGTGACCGCCAGTTGGATCTTCAAGGGCATGATGATGGCCGGTCTGTCTATCAGCCAGGTTGCATGGGTGTATCTACCCATCATGTTGGTATGGGCAATAGGTGCCTGGCAGCTTGGCAAGGCCTATTTACAATTAAAAGAGAAACTGAAGCCGGCGGTTGAAGCTCAAGCATTAAATGAGCATTGAGCGCGGCCGGGTTTATTTTCCGGGCAAAAAGCGCTGTCCGCTTGAAGTTTGCACCACTTCAACCGGGCACTGATACAGTCTTTCGAGCTTGTCCTGGTTCAATAACTCAGTCACCGGGCCTGCCTGCCAATCGCCATCCCCGAACAGCATGAGAATATGACTGCAATAGCGTGCTGCCAGGTTGACGTCATGCAGGGCGACCATGGCGCATCGCTGCTGCTGGCCGACCTGTTTTTCAACCTGGTCCATGATGCGTATCTGGTGCTTCATATCAAGGTGATTGGTGGGCTCATCCAGAAGCAAAATATCAGGCTCCTGAACAATCAGTGAAGCAAATGCCAATCGGCGCGCCTCACCACCGGAGAGCCTGGTAACACTGCGGGATTCAAAGCCCTCAAGATCAACAACCCGGATGGCATCCAGCGCCTTTTGCTTATCCTCGGGGCCTTCACGTTCCCAGTAAGACAGGTGGGGATGGCGACCGGTCATGGCCGTTTCAAGTACACCGGCATCAAAGACATACACCGTGTGCTGTTGCAGCATTCCCAGCAGGCGGGCGATGAGACGTCGTGGCAGTTTATCTATTGCCTGGTTTTCCAGTAGAACGCCGCCGCCATCTGGTGGGCTCAGGCCCGCCATGCATTTGAGCAATGTGGTTTTCCCAATGCCATTCGGCCCCAGGAGACCCCAGAACTGTCCGGTGCCGAGTTCGAGATTCAAACCGCTACAGATGTTTTTTCCGGCGATGCTGACATCCAGGGAATGACATACCAGTGAAGTCATACGCCTTTCAGCCTCGCGCGGTTTAACAATAACAGGAACAGCGGTACGCCAAGTAAGGCCGTAATGACACCTACCGGCAATTGCTGCGGACTCAAAATGGTTCGTGCCAGCGTATCGGAAAGTACCAGGAACAGGCCACCAAACAGTGTCGCCGCCGGGATCAGGATACGATGATCTGAACCAACCAGTAAGCGCATCAGGTGTGGAACGATCAAACCCACGAAGCCGATGCTGCCGGCAATAGAGACTGCCGTGGCAGTCAGTATGGAGGCGAGCAGGTAAACCAGCCAGAGCATATAGCGGGTTGATTCACCCAGCAGCCTGGCCGTGGTTTCGCCCATGGCCAGCACATTCAGGCTGCGTGCCAGGGCCAGTGCCAATATGAAACTTCCTGCAAGTACCCCAAGTGACCACAGGGGCAGGCTGGCGTAACTCAGGTCACCCATTAGCCAGAACAACATACCACGCAGACTGTTATCCGGACTCAGAGAAAGAATGAGACTGATCAGTGCCGCCCAACCGGAAGCGGTGACCACACCTGTCAACAATAAGCGGGTACCGCTCCAGGGGCCGGTGCCGCGGGCCAGGCCAAATACGATCAATATGGAAATCAGTGCGCCCAGCATCGCAAGCCAGGGCAGAAAGGCCACCGCGACACCAAATACCATACCCAGCAAAGTCGCAAAAGCGGCGCCGCCGGACACACCCAGCACATAGGGGTCGGCTAATGGGTTGCGCAGTAAAACCTGCATCAGGCATCCGGACATGGCCAGCATCGAACCAACCACCCAGGCAGCCATCGCGCGTGGCAGACGCAAACGCCAGATCAACTCGCCATGCTGGCTGCCCGAGTCCTGGATGGCGGCAATCCATTCAGACCAGCCCAATGAAACCGAGCCATTGGCGGAGGCAAAAAATACACTGCCGACTGACATTATCATCAATAAAAATAGCAGTGATCGACGTAATGTAGTTGGAATCATTTTGCAGGATTGATTAACATGGTTTGGTTGATTAAGATTTAAAATTATCGCACGTATTAAGCGTGCTCATAACATTTACATGGCTCTTTAACAGGTAAAGAAGAATAATTAAATATGATCGATTCGGACGGATTCAGACCCAATGTAGCCATGGTCATCATGAATAATGATGGCCGGGTGTTCTGGGCACAACGTTCAAATAATGATGGCTGGCAATTTCCACAGGGTGGTATGAACACGGATGAGACGCCTGTTGAGGCAATGTACCGTGAGTTGCATGAAGAGACCGGATTGCACCAGGAGCATGTTCAGCTTTTAGGCTCTACACCCGGATGGCTGCGTTATCAATTGCCCCGCCGTTTCCAGCGCTCGGAAAGCAAGCCCCTGTGTATTGGTCAGAAGCAGGTATGGTTTTTGCTGAAGCTGCATGACGACAATGTACAGTTTAACTTCGAAACAACCGGCGAACCGGAGTTCCGCGATTTTCGCTGGGTGGATTTCTGGTACCCGGCTGATAATGTCATCAGGTTCAAGCGCCGTGTTTACAGGCAGGCCCTGACCTTGCTTGAGCCAATGATGGTCGCAGACTGATCCGAAAAATTTCCTATGTAATTTTATCCCGCAAGCAAACATGAATCGCGGGCCATACCCCCTGAACTTTTCTGGACTTACAAATGAAACAGACTCTTTACCAGGCTTTAGTCGTTTTGGTACTTGTGATAGCGGGCTTGAATGCAAACGCCCAATCCGGCGCGGTGTCAGACGATACCGTGGTGCGTTTGCAGGAAGAAGCGCTGAATTCTGAGTTGGCCTGGGATTTACTGGCATCATTAACCAGTGAGGTCGGCCCGAGAATGGGTGGCAGTGCAGGAGATAAGGCTGCGGTTGAGTGGGCTGTGGCCAAGATGCAAAGCCTCGGTTTTGATCGTGTCTGGACCGAGCCTGTCAGTTTCCCCCTCTGGTTGAGAAACAATGAGAGTGCTGCGTTAATCTCCCCGGTTGTTCAGGACATGGCCGTAACGGCGATTGGCGGCAGTCCGTCAACCGATGGCCCGCTGGAAGCGGAAATCATCCAGTTTGATTCAATAGACATGCTGGAGGCCGCATCCATTGACAGCGTGCAGGGGAAAGTTGTTTTTCTCTCCACACGTATGCTCAAGTCCCGCGAGGGTTCAGGTTATGGAAAAGCGGTAGCAAACCGCAGTCGTGGCCCGTTTGTGGCGGCGAGAAAAGGTGCGTCTGCCCTGCTAATACGCTCGGTTGGCACGGATAGTGACCGGTTGGCGCATACCGGTATGATGTCCGGTTCCGAGCCGGGAAACCCGGTCCCCTCGGCGGCGATTTCCAATCCGGATGCCGATAAACTGATGCGGGTGCTCGGTCGCGGCTTGCCGGTGCGGGTTCGTCTTGATCTTGATGTCGGTTTTGATGGCGAAGCCACTTCCTATAACGTGATCGGTGAGTTTGACGGCAGCGAGGACCTTAAGCCGCGCTTCCTTTTGGGCGCACACCTTGATTCATGGGATCTTGGCACCGGTGCCGTGGATGATGGAGCGGGTGTGGCCATCGTGATGGCCGCGGCCAAGCTGGTCGCTGATCTGCCGGTGCGGCCCCGCCACGGTACCCGGGTGGTGCTGTATGCCAATGAAGAGCAGGGAGTGTACGGCGGAAAAGCCTATGCAAAACTGCATGAGGCCGACCTGGCTGGCCATCTTATCGGGGCAGAATCAGATCTTGGTGCAGACCGCGTCTACCGTTTTAAAACACGTGTTTCACCACAGTCCGAACCCGTCATTGCGCAGCTCGAACAGTATTTGGCAAAGCTCGGCATTGAGCGCGAAAACACCGGGCTCGCTTCCGGCGGTGCGGACGTGGGTCAAATGCGGAAACTCGGGATGCCGGTAATCGATCTGAACCAGGATGCCAGCCGTTATTTTGATTTACACCATACCGCCAACGACACACTGGACAAGGTCAATCCCGATCACCTTCGTCAAAACCTGGCAGCGTGGGTGACGCTTGTCTACGTGACAAGCAGCAGCCGGCTTGCTTTTGGTCCCGTGGAGCCGTCCAGCTAAGCTTCAAACCTAATTGACAATCATTCTCATTTAGATTTAGAATGATTTCAGTTGTCAAAGGAAAGCTTTATGTACGTGTGCCTATGCAATGCAGTGACCGATTCTGATATCCGCAAAGCGGTTGATGACGGTGTGCGTAATATGCGGCAACTCGGCAAAATGACGAATTGCAGCACAGCATGTGGTTGTTGCACAGAAATGGCGTCTGACATTCTGCAAAAGGCATTGGCCGAGACCCGCGAATGCCCTGTCACCATTCCTGTTCTGCAAATGGCCTGATTTCGAGGCCTTCATGCCGGATGCGGGTAAGCCCAACACCTGTTAAAATCACCGGACTTTTAATGCATCGTCCAATGGCCCGGTTGGCTGGATCGATGCCCTGTCTATTTACAATCAGAGTTTCTGAAGGAGTCCGGCACAATGAAAGGCGACCGTAAGGTTATTGAGTTTCTCAATGCGGTGTTACGTAATGAACTGGTAGCAATCAACCAGTATTTCCTGCATGCACGCATGTATAAAGATATGGGCCTGATGGAACTGGCTGATCACGAATACGGTGAATCCCTGGATGAAATGAAGCACGCTGACCAGTTGATTGAGCGTATTTTATTTTTGGAAGGGCTACCCAATATGCAGGATATTGGCAAGCTGAGAATCGGTGAATCCCCTCGCGAAATGATCGAATGCGATTTGGCGCTGGAAATGGATGCCTTGCCAGAGTTAAAAGATGCCATTGCCTGGTGTGAAGAGTGTCGCGACTTCGTCAGTCGTGATTTGTTTGACTCCATACTGGCCTCAGAAGAAGAGCACGTTGACTGGCTGGAGACGCAGTTGGCCCTGATCGACAAGATGGGCACCAAAAATTACCTGCAAGCCAAGATGGGGTAGTCGTTTAGCTCATGTTCAGCCACACCAGTCAACCCTGCCAGTTCGAACGGGACTGCGCCGTCGTCATGATCCCTTCGGGTGATGAATTAACCTTGCCGGCGGGAACCGTGGGCTATATCACCCAGTCCCTGGGGGGTAGCTTCACGGTGTTTGTTGATGGGAACCTGTTTCGTGTTGCCGGCGTCGATGCCGATGCCATTGGCAAAGAGCCCGTTTTACCACCGTCCTTGCCGGAAAATGCCAGTGATGATGATGTGGAGAAGCTGGTCTGGTCGCAGATGAAAACCTGTTACGACCCCGAAATTCCGGTCAATATCGTGGATCTTGGCCTGGTCTATTCCTGTGAACTTAAAAAGAATGATGATGGCGAAAGAGTGGTTGAAGTCACCATGACACTAACGGCACCCGGATGCGGTATGGGTGACATCATCGTTGAAGACGTTCGTAGCAAAATTCAAATCATACCGACGATTGTCAAAGTGGATGTCGAGTTGACCTTTGAGCCGCCATGGAATTACCAGATGATGACCGAGGCCGCGCGACTCGAAACCGGAATGCTTTAAACGCGTCTAAACAGCGTTCTGCCGACTGACTGAATCATCCCCGTCTTCACGGGGATGATTTCATTTCAAAGTAAGTATTGTTACGCCGCCTGGTCCCTGACCTGGACCGGATCTCCACTTGAACCCATTCTGAGATAGTCGCTTTCGAACTCATCAACCTTGATGATTTCGGTAACCATTGCCCTGACAGCTTCAAGTTCCTTTGCCTCTTCGGCAGTGATAATGGATTTTTCGACGGCCTCCTGTAGCTGGGCCTGTTTGTCGATAGCTTCCAGTTCGCCAGCAGATTCAGCTTTATGCAAACGCCGCTCCAGTGGCTCGGTGGCTATCACCCGTGGTAAGGCTATCTCCAGGAGACCTACCGGGTTACTGGCTTTATCAGAAATAAAAACACCGTCGGTCAGGCGTTTACGGGTTTCTGAAGGAGACATCAACAGTTGTGACACCTTGTGGCCGAGACGATCGCCGGGTTGGCGTTCATGACGACCGAGAGGGAAGATAACCATTTTTAACAAAACACGCACAGCGCGGCTCGGGAAGTTATCTACGACCAGGCTCAGTGCATTCTGTATCTTGTAAATCGCATCATGGAAAGCCCAGGCCAGGATCGGTTGATCGGCAGCCGGACGACCCTGTATTTCGAATCGTTTCAGCATTGCAGAGCAGATATACAGCTGGCTCAATACGTCACCGAGGCGACCTGATATACGCTCTTTGTACTTCAGTTTTCCACCCAATGAAAGCATGGCGATATCGGACGCAAAGGCGAGAGCGGCAGAATAGCGAGTGAGCTTGCGGTAGTAACGTGCAGTTTTCCGGTCGGTGGGAACGGCGGCAAAACGGGCAAAACTCAGTCCCAGTAACATGCTGCGTACCGCGTTGCCGATGCTGTAGCCAATATGACCGAATAGCTGGCGGTCAAATTCCTCCAGGCCCTTGACGCGATCGTCCATCCTGGCGGCCTGCATCTCTTTTAAAACGTACGGATGGCAGCGAATGGCGCCCTGACCAAATATCATCATACTGCGGGTCAGGATATTGGCGCCTTCAACCGTGATCCAGATGGGTGATCCCTGCCAGCCTCTGCCGAGGTAGTTGCGCGGGCCCATAATGATACCTTTACCACCGTGCACGTCCATGGCGTCAGTAATGACCTGGCGGCCCATTTCAGTGGCGTGGTACTTGGCGATAGCGGATGGTACTGAGGGCTTTTGACCCAGGTCTACAGCCGTTGCAGTCATGCGCGACAGGGCTGAAACAGCGTAGGTATGGGCAGCTATGCGGCACATTGCTGCCTCCACGCCTTCAAAACGGCCTATCGGCAAGTTAAATTGTTTGCGGATACGTGCGTAAGCACCGGTCGTCAACGAGCATAATTTGACGCCACCAGCTGAAGATGAGGGCAGCGTGATGGCCCGGCCAACGGCCAATAGTTCAATCAGCATACGCCAGCCATTGCCAGCCATATCAATACCACCGACCAACGTATCCAATGGTACAAATACGTCTTTTCCGCGAACCGGGCCATTGTGAAATGGCACGTTCAAAGGCAGGTGGCGTGCGCCAATCTCCATACCCTTGGTGTCACTGGGTATCAGGGCGACACTGATGCCGATATCCTTCTTGTCACCCACCAGGCCATCGGGGTCATACAGTCTGAATGCGAGGCCAACGATCGTTGCGACGGGTGCCAGTGTGATATAGCGTTTATCAAAATTCAGACGCATGCCCAGCACCTGTTTGCCTTTATATTCACCTTTACAGATGATTCCGGTGTCCGGGATGGAGGTCGCGTCAGAACCGGCGGTGGGCCCGGTCAGACCAAAGCAGGGTATCTCTTCACCCTTGGCCAGACGCGGCAGGTAATGGTTTTTTTGCTCGTCAGTGCCGTAATGGACCAGCAACTCTGCGGGGCCCAGTGAATTGGGCACAGCCACGGTGCTGCCGGCAACTGCACAAACCGAGCCGATCTTTTGCAAAACAGCGCGATGCGCCAGTGCAGAAAAACCGAGACCACCAAATTCAGTCGGAATGATCATGCCGAAAAAGCGGTTTTCCTTCAAAAACTGCCAGACTTCCGGTGGCAGATCGGCGAGTTCGTGTGAATTCTCCCAGGGGGTGAGCATTTTGCACAGTTCTTCAACCGGGCCATCTACAAATTCCTGTTCCTCTTTACTCAGTTGTGGCCAGAACTCTTCCAGCAGGGAATCCCAGTTTGGATTGCCGGCAAAGAGTTCACCTTCCCAACCGACGGTGCCTGCTTCCAAGGCAACCTTTTCAGTATCAGATAGCGTGGGCAACATTTTGCGATAGATCGCAAGGAATGGTGCACTCAGCTTTTGGCGCCGCAATGGTTTGAAGTTTAACGGGATAGCAATGGCCGCAAATATCACTGACAGAACGACAACCGCCACCGTTGATACACTTGTGAGCAGGCCGAATCCAACCAGTAACAGGGCCATTCCAATCGTCCAGTTCATCAGGTTGATGCCACGATAGGCTGCGGTAATTGAAAACCCCAGTAATCCTAAAATCAGAATCCAGAACATTGCTATTTACCTCCGAGAAATCTAATAACTTTTACAGGTACGGCTTTTGAAGACAATTACACCGCACACAGCTGCACCGTATCATTAAAATACGCTTCCATACGTAAGAGTATGGTAAATGCATTGCCTGGAGTCAACTGGTATTGAAGCTGCAGGCCACCGGTGACGCTGGAGGTTTTTCAGTAAATCTGATTCGCCGGACATAAATCAGTGGTTTCTTAGCTATATTGAAACCTGATTGTCGGTTATGCTTTGCAATTACCTATCAATAATGTCGGTTGGCGTTTGTGACTCAATCAATATCAAAAAAGAAGGAAAGAACGACGCTCAGTGCAGGTGATTGGGAGCAGCAGGCCCTGGTGCTGATCGCCGAAAAAGGCATTCGGGCCGTCGCCGTTGAATCACTGGCGATACGCATGGGTGTTACCAAGGGAAGTTTTTACTGGCACTTTCAAAACCGCGATTCACTGTTGGAGCAATCGTTGATTCGTTGGGAAAAACACGATGCGGCGAATCTTCAGACCTCATTAAGTGCCATTGATGACCCTCGCGAACGCTTAAGATCATTTTTCAGACGAAGCGGTCGTGAACAACTGACTCACAATGTTTATAGTTCATTATGCAATGCGTCGGACCACCCACAGGTTGAGCCATTACTGGAAAGAGTCGCAGAGCGCCGCATGAAGCACATTGAGAAAGCCTTTGAAGAGATCGGCTTTGACCCGCAGCAGGCGTCGCACCGCGCCCGACTGACTTACTCGGCTTACCTGGGTTTTCTGCAATTGCAGCAACAACACCAGACACCCAGTCTGAGTTCAGAAGAGTTCGAAGCCTATATGACTCACGTTATCGCGACATTGATTCCTGAAAAGTAATTTCATGTGTCTTGGTGGCGCGCCGGGTACGATGACCACCAGCAAATCAGAACCTGAATAAGGCAAACCAGTTCCCGATCCGGAAACTGGTTCTGAATTTAAGCAGAAAAGGCCTCAGTGCCCAATGTTGAACATCGCCACCTGGGACATCAATCGTATTCTTCAAACTCCACGTTGGCAGGTGTTGCCGGTCTGCCAACCCGGGCTTTGTCCGTGAGGTAAAAAATGGTTTCATCCGAACTGAGCAGGTGGGCTGCTGCATCCTGATAGATCATGTCCATGAGAGGTGCTTCAATGCCCAGTTCATTCAGTGCAAACTCCATGGCGGCCTCAATGTCTTTCGGTATGTCGGCCTGACCATATCGCTTACAATAGTACCTCTTATCCAAATTAAAAAGTCGATTGACGGGTTCAATCGAGATTAAATTTTAAACCCTTTCTTCTGGGTTACATCTAAATGTACATGGGAGGAATGCACGCCGTGAAAATGTGGCAGCAAGACAAGAAAGACTTGTCCGCCACCGAAAAGCGCTGGGTCGATCAGGCCCGGGCCGGTGACCGGCTTGCATTCGAGAAGCTTTACCGCAGTCATTGCGACAGGATTTATGGATTGTGCTGGCGTATGTGTGGTGGAGACAGTGCCCTGGCGGAAGACATGGTACAGGAAGCGTTTGTCAGGGCATGGAACAAGCTTGATCTGTTTAAAGGTCAGAGCAAGTTTGGAACCTGGTTGCACCGTTTGACGGTCAATGTTGTATTAAGTGACCGTCGGATCCGTGTGAAGCGATTGCAACGCGAGCAGGAATTCAGCGGTGACATTGAACGTGTACAGGTAGGTGACCGGGATGTATTTGCGGGTTTGAGGAAGGATCTCGAAGCCGCCATAGCCGGGCTGCCGGAAAGAGCGAGGACGGTGCTGGTTTTATACGATATTGAAGGTTATCAGCATCAGGAAATTGCCGACATGACCGGTATGGCGGTCGGCTCCTCCAAGGCACAGTTACACCGTGCCCGGAAAATGGTTCAGGAAGTACTAAAGGACTCTGAAAGTATCTGAAGGAAGTTGTGAGAGATATGAAAGAATCAGAATTACATAGCGCAATCGGGTCATTGCCCCGCAGCATGAGGCCACAACGGGATTTGTGGCCTGGCATCAGCCAGCGGCTGGAGGCGGTTGGGCGCGAAGGCAATGTGGACGACAAGTCACCATTCTGGCGCAGGCCGGCCATGGCAGCAGCTGTTCTATTGGCATTGACGACCGGTATCTTTATCGGACGCGGGATGGATGCGGGCCCCGCTGACCAGATGACACAAACCATGCAGCAGTACGCGTTGATCGGCACGGTGAAGGCAACAGAGCTGGAATACCAGGCAGCCTTTAGTGAGTTGGTGCCACTTGATTATTCCGGCTTGCGGCTTGAAGGCGAAGAGCCGGACGCGCTACGTGGCAGTTGGGAGGCCCTGTTACAGGCAGAGTCCTCTCTTTTGGCGGCTTTACAGCAATACCCGTCAAACATCTATTTAAATGGAAAGTTGTTGGATTTAAGATCGCAACAATTACAGTTCGTTAAACGACTGGCATTACTCGAACAAAATAACTGGAGAAGGACATGAACGCGGTATACCTGAAGATAACAGCGGTGGCATTGATGCTTGCATCAACAACCGTTTTTGCCGGGAAATCGGTGGATGAGCGCTGGGATATCGACGCTGATGCCATGGTTTCTATCGAAAATATCGCCGGACAAATTGAAGTACAGGGTTGGGACCGGAATGAAGCGCGACTGACAGGCGAACTCGGAAACAGCGTGGAAGAACTGGAAGTGAGCGCAAGCAGTTCCAGCCTGCAGATCAATGTGGCAAACCGCAATGAAAGAAATGTGGATAACACTGAGCTGAGACTGATGATTCCGAAGGGCGCCAGCCTGGACGCTTCTGCTGTCAGCGCAGATATAGATGTTTCAGGACTGGATAATGAGAAACTGACGGCATCTTCCGTCAGTGGTGATGTCGATGTCAGCGCTTCAAGTAACCGGGTTTCAATCGAGTCAGTCAGCGGTGATGTCGACTTCAATGGCTATACGCTGCGTGTTTCGGCCGAATCTGTTTCAGGTGACATCGTATTATCCGGCGTCTCCGGTGAAGTGTATGCGACCACGGTCTCGGGCGATATGGAACTAAAGGCCGGTCAGATTGAAAGCGGGAAGATTGAAACAGTCTCAGGTGATGTGACAGCGAGTGCTGAAGTTTCTGACAATGGCAAACTGGGTGTTGAGAGCATGAGTGGTGATGTGATCATTCTTTTACCGGCTTCACAGTCCGGTGTGTTTAAGGCCGAAAGCTTCAGCGGACGGATCACGACGGACTTTGGTTCGGTTGATCGGGCGAAGCACGGTCCCGGCAGCTATTTGAAATACGTGGCCGGTAATGGTGGTGCTGAAATCCGGATTGAAAGTTTCAGTGGTAATATCAAGTTGAAACATGACTAAAAGCCCTGATGCACATATTTGTAAAAAACCCGGTGAAAGCCGGGTTTTTTTTGACAGCCAACTCATGTGTGTCAATCAAGCACGCCATTTAACATTTCCACAAAGTCAGTTTGTTAAGATATTAGTTAAGTAGTTGTAAACACCCTCCATCCTTTGGCCATATCCAGCAAAATTTAGATAATCAGGTACTTAAGTGCACCTGGACGGCGGCTAAAAAAAGGGTGCTTTTTGATTTAAATTAATGTAAATTTAACATCTGTGACTATGTCTTAAGCCTAAAATAGCAATCTTCCTGATAAGTTGTTGATTTTATTGTTGTTGTTTTAGGTGGTAAAAAGCCGTCATTAGTTTTTGGTCGTAACAAACCAAGAGCCAGTGACAAAAAAATTGTTAAATCTAGGAGAAATAGTAATGCAACATAAAAAGCTACTGAGTCTCGCGGTAACATCCGCATTAGGACTTACAGCGTCGTTGATGGCCACCGGAGTTGCCGTGGCGCAGGAAGATCAAGACGAAAATGCTGAAGATATGTTAGAAGAAGTGATCGTAACCGGTTCACGTATCGCGACAGTAGACGGCTTTGGCCGCACCAGCCCCGTGACTGTAGTCGGAATGGACGAAATTGAGTCTACCGGCCTGACCCGTGTTGAAGATATCTTGAATACTCTTCCACAGGTTGAAACCGGCCTGCATTCTTTTGATGCGAATGGTATCTCAGGTACAGCCTCTATCGATCTTCGTGGTCTGGGTGCTAACCGTACCTTGGTACTGATGAACGGTCGTCGTTTCCCACCTGGTGGCGTAAGTGCAATTGCAGTTGACGTTAACCAGATTCCTTCCGCCATGATTGAGCGTGTAGAAGTACTGACCGGTGGTGCATCAGCCACTTACGGTGCTGACGCTGTGGCAGGTGTTGTTAACTTCATCATGCGTCGTGTGACGGGTGTTGAAATCAGTGCAGGTATCAGTGGTTACCAGCATGACAACGACAACAAGTTCATTCAGAACCTGATGGATCAGAAAGGTTTTGAATATCCTACAGGTGGCTCCGGCATCGACGGTCAGGCTTATAACGTTGAACTCGTTATCGGCGGTGACTTTGCTGATGGCCGTGGTAATGCGACTATTTATGGTACATGGCGTCAGAACCAGGAATTGCTGCAGGGCGAACGTGATTACTCAAGCTGTGCATTAAGCAATAGCGCAACATCATGCGGTGGTTCCAGTACTGCTGTTGTTCCAAACTTCTTCATTGCTCCACAGGTTGACGGTGTATCTGATTACAGCGTTTCCGAGTGGATGTCATTGCAGCCAGACGGCTCTTTGCAACCTTATGATGGTACCAACATCTATAATTATGGTCCTATCAACCACTTCATGCGCCCTGATGAGCGCTGGTCTCTCGGTGCGTTTGTTGATTATGAAATCAATGAACACGCGATTGCTTACCTGGAAACAAACTTTGCAAATGACCGTACTTTTGGTCAGATCGCTGAATCAGGTACTTTCTACGCTGCTGAATACTCACTTCCATTGGACAACACTGTATTCCCGGATCAGTTCCGTGATGCTTTGACAGCACAATGGCCGGGTTATGACCAGTTTGGTATTTACATCGGTAAACGTAATGTTGAAGGTGGCCCACGTCGCCAGGACTTCAACCATAGCGCTTTCCGTATCGTAGGTGGTTTGAAAGGCGCTATCAACGATAACTGGGACTATGATGTGTCCTACCTGTATGGTGCTTCCGATTCCAGCCAGTCTTACCAAAATGATATGTTGACTCAGAGCATCGGTGTTGCCGTTGATGGTGATGCTTGTGCTGCGACTGCTGGTTGTATTCCTTATGAAGTATTCACCTACCAGGGTGTTACACCAGAAGCTGCTTCCGCACTTCTTGGTACAGCTATTTCTGTTGGTAATACATCAACCCGTGTTATTAATGGTTATGTAACTGGTGATACCGGTTGGAACCTCGGTAATGCCGATTCCATCATGGTTGCTGGTGGTTTTGAACATCGTACAGAAGGTTACACACGTATCTCTGATACCACTTTCCAAACCGGCGCATTGGCTGGCCAGGGTGGACCAACAACGGGTGTTGACGGTTCTTACAACGTTCTGGAGTTCTTTGGCGAAGCCAACATTCCTCTGTTGACTAACGTGAAGGGTGCCCAGGCGCTTAACCTCGATCTCGCTTATCGTTATTCAGATTACAGCACCAGTGGTGGCGTTAGCACTTACCGTGCCGGCTTTAACTGGCAGCCTATTGATCTGTTGAGCGTACGTGTTGGTTATAACCGCGCTGTTCGTGCTCCTAACGTTGCTGAACTGTTCTCTACCCAGTCACTGGGTCTGTGGAGTGGTGTTGATCCATGTGCGGGTGATAGCCCGGTTCAAACTGCGGCACAATGTGCTAATTCAGGTGTAACACCTGCGCAGTATGGCAACATTTCAGAAAGCCCTGCTGGTCAGTATAACGGCCTGTTTGGTGGTAACCCGTTGCTTGATCCGGAAAAGGCTGATACCTGGACTGCTGGTATCATCATCAACCCAATGGACACCATGACGATTTCTGTCGATTACTGGAACATCGCCATTGATGACACCATCAGCAATATTGGTGCCACGACAATTCTTGAGCAGTGTGGTGTGTTTGGTCAGTTATGTGATCAGATCATCCGTAGCCCAAGTGGTAACATCTGGCAGGGTACTGCCGGTTATGTTGTCGATACGACGATCAACCTTGGTGAAAACAAGTGGGAAGGTATCGATTTGGCCTTTGTATGGTCAGTTGAAGGCTTGGGCGGCACATGGAATACCAACATGATTGGTACCTACATGATGACCAAGGAAGTTACGTCTATTCCTGGTGATAACACCTCACAATACGATTGCACGGGTGTTATCAGTACACGTTGTTTCCCAACACCTGATTGGCGTCACACCGCTTCCGTTCAGTATGATTCGAACGAATGGTGGTCAATGACATTAAGGTGGCGTTACTTCATGGGTGTTGATTATGATGGTTCAACCGACACGATCGCTCAGAAGAACATGAGTAAAGATCAGAACTATGTCGATTTGAGCGCCAGGTTCCAGTTCATGGAAAATCATGACCTCACTATTGGTATTAACAATATCTTTGATAAAGAGCCACCGATGGTTGGTGGTACTCTGACTACCAATGCAAACACGATTGCAGGTTACTACGACACACTGGGTCGTTACCTGTTCGCGAATGCAACTTTCCGTTTCTAAGTCATAAGAAACAAGCTAGAACTGAAAGCGGGCCTTTGGCCCGCTTTCTTTTGGGCGATAGAAAAAGTACTCTTGGCGCTCTTTCATAAAAGGTGTCTCCTGCTTCAATGAGCAAAGGTCCTGATATACAGTCACTGTTACAACAGGCTGGAAATAATCTGTCCGCAATTGATCAGATTGCAAATTTCCTCTATCAAAGGCGGTCTCCTTTGGAGCCCGTTCTGCGAGCCTATAAAAACTATCTGCGTCATCATCCAGGCTCCGCAAATGCGGCGTTTAATTATGCTTTCTACCTTTCAAAAGACGGTAGCTTTGAAGCTGCTGTCAGCATGTACCGCAAGGCACTCATGCTCGGAATTGATACACCCGAGGAAGTACATCTCAATATTGCCAATATCTTTATGGACCATCTGAAGAACAATGAGGAGGCAAAGGCCCACTTGTCACAGGCTCTGATAATTAATCCAAATTATGCCAGCGCCTATTACAACCTGGGTAATTTGGCGGAACAGGAAGGCGACAGAATAGAAGCCTGCCATTGCTTCGAAAGCTGCATTAGCTTTGATCCGTCCAATGAAACAGCACTGGCACGCCTGGCCGACGCTCATGTTTTTGTAGATTTGGATGACCCATTACTGGTCAGGCTGGCATCGGTGGCTCAAAACAGCCGAAATATTGACGTGCATTACTCGATCGGACGGGTATATGAACAAATGGCTCAGTATGATTTGGCCTGGCGACATTTCTCCAGGGCCAACCAACTTGATAAACTGACCTTGCCCGCTTACAACCGGGCAGTTACCGACGATATTTTTCAAAGAATAATGTCACAGTGTGATCGCCAATGGCTAAAGCACTACCAGGGCGTGTCAGACGATTGCGTCTTTATCTGTGGCATGTTTCGCACCGGGTCAACGCTTTTGGAACAGGTTCTGGCTGCACACCCACACTTTTCTGCCGGTGGCGAGAGTGAGTTTTTCCCACGCCTCGTGGCCAATGAGTTTCCTGGTTACCCAACTGGCCTGGATAGCTTTACGGTTGAAAAAGCCAACTCATGGAAAATAAAACATGGTGCACAGCAAAGTAAGCTTTTTGGAGATGCTGTCAGGGTAACTGACAAGCGACCGGATAATTTTCTGTACATCGGGCTTATAAAGGCTGTTTTGCCTTCGGCAAAGTTCGTGGTCACAGAGCGGGACTGGCGTGACGTGGCAACTTCGGTCTTTTCAACACGCCTTGGGCCGGGGCAAAATTACGCGACAAGTCTTGAAGACATTCACCATTACATTGACCTTCAGCGAGACCTCATTGACCACTGGCAATCAATCCTGGGTTCGGATTTAATACGTATCCACTACGAAGACCTGGTTACCCGACCACAAGAAACAATAAGTGGCTTATTGGGAAACCTGGGAGAGGCATGGGATGAGCGCTGTCTGTCTTTCAATCAACTGAAAAACACGGTACAAACCGCAAGCGTGTGGCAGGTCAGAGAGCCACTACACGCAAAATCGGTAGGTCGTTGGGCGCATTACCAACCGCACTTTGAAAAAGCTTTCGGTACTAATTCAGTTCTCTAAAACCGCTCACCCTGGCTCGTGGCCTTGTTAGTGACTAGTTATTCTCTTTTTTATCAGGGTCAACATCAGGCTCTGGTTCGACTGCCACTTCACCCAATTCCTCGATCGTTACTGTTGCGTTCTTCATGTTGGTGGCTTCCCGTGCAAGGTTGATGGCTTGCAGTTGAGTTAGCAGGTCCACGCTGAATCGGCTAACCGGTCGGGTTTTCGTTGCCAATGCCACAGATCCATAGCCTGCGGCAGCGCCCATGGTCCCCCCACCATCCATGGGTACAGTGCTTTTTACGGCATCCAGCATGGCAGCGTTATTGGTCGCAAAAGAAGCACCCATATCACGATAGGTTCCACCAAGGTCGGTTACGGTCCAGTCGGTAATGTTTGGTTTCAATGTTGACGCTGACTGTAGCTCTCTCTTTTCGTAGCTATCAAGAAAAGTCTCTAAGTGGGTAGATAAATCTGATTTAAAATCAGGGAAATAAGCCCGATTACGATCATAGAGGCTGGACACTCGAAAGACTTTTTCATCCTGGCTATAGGTGCCGCGATTGGAGTTGATAAATTCACTGGCATTATTCGTCAGGGCACGATATACGTCCGCACCGGTATAGGCTCTTTTGCGTATGTTCGGACCACCGATATTGCCCTGGTAAAGGCCATACATGATTAACGGGTCGTTATCATAGTTCTGTTTCAGAATGGTGTGCTGAATATCGTTCAGGCTCAGTGGTATACCCGCTACGTTTAGAATTTTTTTTGACAGAATTGAGTTCTTGCCTACCAGTAACTTTTTAAGGTTTCGTTTGGGGTATACCTTGATGATTTCATTCAGGACAGTGACGTTATAGAGATTTAACCAGTAGGCCAATTGCTCGTCCCGGTTAAAATACTTCATTGCGGCCCCGGTTGGTACTTCCTCAAGGCTTTTTTGGATGCCTATAAGCACGGCCCGGGCTTCGTCGTTATTATCAAATGTTTCGTAATAGAACCGGTTGCCCTCATTCATGGTGGTTCTTTTTACAGTGGTCTTCATACGCGTGCCGGTGGCAGCCCGTGTGGGAGCAGCTTTCTCACGGGTTGAACGGCCAACATCTACAACTGCCATCTTTAGAATATCTGTCAAATCGGAATAATCGATCGTGTATTTGGAGTCCGCGTCAAACTCCCGGAATGGCTCGGGGACTTCAGTGTCCGCGGCAATCGTTACACCACATACTGCCAAAAGCCCAAAACCAAGTAGAATAGCTGAAAAATATAGCCTCATTGTCACGATAACTCCTGATGTTGATAGAAGATTACAACATAAAACGCTGAAGGAGGATACATAGCGGAGCATGGTTAACGACCTGAAGAAGGAAAATTACGACTAAAGGTACTGTATGGAAGTTGAATAAACTCCGGAATGGCACAGGCAAACTCAATCAAGGGCATAATACGCAAAATGCTGATCAAAGCGCGCGTATCTGATAACCTGTAAAAAGATGAGTCTGATCCGTTTCTGATTGTTGAAGCAATACATCGGCCCGGTTGATGCCGGGCATTATTTTTGGGAAGAGTATTGAAAATGAAATCCTTGTTGCAAAAAGCTGTGGCAGTGCCGTTTTTCAGCACACTACTGATTAGTTTGAGTGTGTCTCAAATGTTCATGCTGCCTTTGCTGGCGGATGAGTTGGTAAATATCACTGATATCAAAGGTTGTCGTGGGATTAAAAGCGACATAGAGCGCCTGTCTTGTTATGACACGGTTAACGACGGCGGTGTTTTCAATGAGGAGAAACAGCGAGAGGTGCGGGTAGAAGACTTTGGAAGCGAAACAATGCCAAAGGCACCTCCACCTGAGCCGGCACCAGCACCTGTGTCAGCACCAGCGCCAGTAACCACGACGGACTCTTCAAGTGCACCAGTATCCGAACCTGTAGCTGAAGTGACACCGGTACAAGAGGCAGCGCCTGCAGCAGGGAAAGTCATTTCTGCAGATGAGTTGGATGTCACGATTGTAAGGCTTAAAAAGGGAAATGGTGGTATCTATTATTTCCAAACCTCAGAAGGTCAGGTCTGGAAGCAGCAAAATGCCGTGTCATGGAATATAAAGGCACCGTTTGACGCGAGAATAAAAAGGGGTTTGCTGAATTCCTTCTTCCTGATACACGAAGGTGGCAAATCGACCCGGATTAAACGTGTGAAGTAAAGGTGAAGCAGATGCTTCTTCTGATGCGGCAAACAGGTGTTCTGACGTTTTGTTTGTTGTTCGCTGGTGTTGCGCTTGCAGGTGATGGTTATTTAAGTGATAACCAGCGTATTGTCAGCACACAGTTGGGTTATGAGCTGCAATACAGAGTATACCGACCGGCTGAAATATCGGCGGATGATCGTTTACCCACCTTGTATGTAACCGATGGTCAGGACTACCTGGAGCAGGGAGGTTTTAAAGCCGTTCTGGATACGGCCATCAGCACAGGGGTAATAGAACCGGTATTGGTCGTGTTTTTAGACAGTCGAAACCCGGACAACCTGGAAGAAAACCGTCGCAACTCTCAATTTATGTGCAGCACAAAGTTCGCTGCATTCTTTGGCAGTGAGTTCATCCCCACCATAAGCCGTCTACAACCGGTCAGTTTGTTACGCGAAGATCGTGTCAGCCTGGGTGTATCGTTTGGTGGTCTCAATAGCGCTTGTTTTGGGTTGATGCTGTCAAAAGTTTTCTCAGGAATTGCCATGCAATCACCTGCGAGTGGTGATCACCTTGAGGTTGTACGTGATTTGTATGAAGAAAGACCGCCATTGCCACTTAAGATGTTTTTAAGTGTGGGCTCTAAAAATGATAATACGGGTGCGGCAAAACGTTTTAAAAAGACCCTGGAACGTAAGGGCTATGACCTGACGTTCATCAAGGTTACCGGAGAACATGATTGGCAAAACTGGGCACCGCTTCTGGATGATGTGCTGCTAACATTCTTTGCGAAAACAGACAGTAAATAGCGATTAAACAGATTGGGTATTGATGTACCTGCAATTAATTTGAATCAAGCTCACTATTGATATTTGGGCCGGGAGAAAAAAATGACAGAATCAAATGCTGAAAAAGAAAGACTCAAATTAAAAGACTGGTACAAACCACTGCTGGATACCGTCGTGCAGGAGATGCTCAAACGTAACGCTGTTGCAGGAACAGCGGTGGAGGCCACTCCGGTCTGGATACTCCCTTATAAAATTCTTATTGCCAAGGCTTGGGGGATGGGTCAGAAAACCAGGTTTATCTGGACCATTTCAGGGGAAGGCGTGATCACGGACTACATCGCAGGAAGTATGGCAGCAACACCAAAAGATGCTGCCAGGCATTTTGCACTAAAGTGGCAAATGGATGCAGACCGGCTACGTGCAGTGGGGAAAAGTAAAGGACCAACTGGAGACGCCCAATCGCAAATGAGTCATTATGCCGATAAGCTGATTCAGGATGCAGAGTCTTTATATGACCTGACGGAACGTGATGAGGTTTGGCAGTAAAAAGCCCTCATTAACTCGAGTGGCTTAGCTACTCGTGTTGAACTTGCTCAGGATGTCGCTGCGCGCAGATTTTAAAATGGAATCTCTATCCAGCGAGTCCAGTATTTCGTTGATGGTTTCCTTTGGCCCCCCGGAACCCCATGATTTCCCTTTTGAAAACCATGACTCTGCAGCAATACCGGTCACATAGGTAGCGTACCAGGCCAATGTACCCTGGGCGCCCGCTGTCAGTGCGGCAGACATGCCGGCACTGACGGTTTTCATGGCGGCTGAAACCATATTCACGCCCCAGTAGGTGCCCATTAACAAAAGCATTTGCGCGGAGATGGTCAACAGTAATTTGCTGGCGTCCCGCCGCGAAAGCTGAAACCCGTAAACATTACCAAGATGTATCACCATTGCCACGTCAGTACCCGCAGCAGCCAGTAAGTCAGCTGCAGGAATCGGGTTCACAGCCACCACGAGACCCTTGGCAAGACAGTAGTTTCTGATTATTTTTTCCGCCACGGTCTTTCTGGCCAATACGATTTTACTCGCTATGCGGGCATCCAGTTCACTGGTAAACAGGGCGGCATTCAATGCGGCCAACGTCTTTCCTTCTTTTTCCAGGATATTCCACAGACGTGCCTTGAGGTCGCTGATATCAGGAGCGCGCGGGCGTGTCGATCTTTCTTCATTGCCGTTATCATCAATGTAGATGACCGGTTCAGGCCGTGGGTCGGCACAGGCAGTGAGTATATTCTCCGGCTCGATAAATGCCTCGCAGCGCTTTTGCAAATGCGTCAGCAGCGACTGGATTTCAGCATTGCTATAACGATCTGACTTGTTCAACACCAGCAATAATGGCCGCTTACGTTCTGCAAGACCGTGAACAGCTTTTAACTCTGTTTCTGTCAGGTCACCTTCGCACACCATTAATACAATATCGGCAATCCTGGCAACAGAATTGGCCATTTCCTCCCGCGCTTCACCTTCCAGTTCATCAATGCCGGGGGTGTCAATCAATACAACGTGGTCTGCGTTGACGGAATTCCACTCGCTGCGTTGTTGGAATTGTGTTTCACCGTGGAGCGGGCTGGTAGAAAACACCTCGCGCCCAAGCAGGGCGTTTAACAAGGACGATTTGCCGGTTCCGACGCGCCCGAAAGCCGCGATGTGAATTTCACTGTGCTGTAGTTTTTCTGAGATGGCTTCAATCTCGGTGAACTCACTCGACAGTTCCTGCCGTACAGCGGCGGGTATGTCCGTATCAGACAGGAGTGTCTGGATTTGCTGGTTGGCGTCGAGCAGGTGCTGTTCAGGCTTGTTTTTCTTTGCCTTTTTCAGCCAGGGCAAGTTTTGCAAAGCGGATTGCACCTGCTTCAAGATTGTCATTCAGGATCTCCTCAAAGGCTTTTGCTGCCGGGTAGGGACGTAAATCACCCCGGCTGGCGAGTGTTTGGGCAGCAGCGCGACCCAGGCTTTCGAATATCATGCCATAGGCAACAGCATGCACCAGACCACCGGTCAGCGTACCTACACCCGGAAACGCTTTAAGTGCATTGCCGGTGATAGCCAGCGTTATCGCGGTCATTTTTTTAACCCTGCCTCCGGCGAGGCGAAGAAATGAGTCTATTTCAACCTCTTTAACGGAAACGTCGTAAACCTTGCACAGGGCCTGAACCAGTCGTGTGGCGAGCAAACCCTGGATAATAATGTCGGAACCGGGTGCGACCGCGGCAAGTGCACCAACAACAGCTCTTTTGGAGTACGTGGAGACGAGGTCGGCAGCCTGCTGTTCACGGTGTTGATCACGGGCCTCATCCAGCTTCTCCGAGGCCAGCAGCAGGACGGCTGTATCACGCAATTGTTCCATCAGTTGCTGGTCTTCATCCAGCTTACGCTGCACAGCCATTCGCAAAGGCTCTATATTCTGTGGGCGCTCACGGCTAACAGTTTCCTCCTTGCCATCACGCAATAACCTGATGATTTCTTCACGACCACCCGTTTGTATAAAAACGATATCCTTGCGGTTCACGCCGGTTCGATGCGAAATACTTTCTGCGATCTGGCGCGCCTCGGCACTCGAAAACCGGTCAACTTTATTGAGTGCGACAAGTAGCGGCTTTTGTATGGAAAGTAGGTCCTGAAGCTGGTCCATTTGACTGCGTGTAATGTCGCTGTCACAAAGAAAAATCACCAGGTGCGCACGGCGTGCTTCTTCCAGGATCTCCGGGTTGTTGTCAAGGTTGAACCCGGGCAGGTCAGCGATAATCACGGAGTCACCCGAATCGGCCTGCCACTCGTAGTGACTGACAACTTGAGTGGTGCCACCTATGGCCTCGCTTTGCAGCGCAGCCTGTGGAAGTAATGCCTTGACCAGGCTGCTCTTACCCGTGCTGATCTCCCCAAAAATAGCGATAAAGACCTCACCAGTTTCTTTGCGCCGTTGTTGTTCCTTTATTTCCTGAACCGCCGCACTGACATCAACACCGGCATCCGCCGATTCAAGCAGTGATTCCTGAAAGCTGGATGGATCGAGCCTGGTATCCTCAACTTCGGTCTTTTTACGTGCGGGCTTCAACCAGTGCCAGGTCATCCATAAGGTGGCAGTTGAAATCAACACCAGCACCAACGCATAAGCCACCTGTAACCACAGCGGGGCGACGCTCAAGCGTTGCCAGACCGACATGGCGGTGTCGGTGGCTAAAAGCAGCAGGAACAGGGTTACAGCAGCTACCAGCAGCACCGCGATTATCAATAGCAGCCGAACACGCATAAATCTCTCCCGAATTGGCTTCATTCTAAGAAGAACCAGGCTGGAGAGCCAGTGACGAAAGTATGGAGGGCCGTACTTTTTGCGGGTTCCACACTGCTTGGTTTAATGTAGCCGGTCGAAGTACAATCACCGCACTTAAAATATCAAAGACCCAATAGACATGCTTGAAGCGTATAAAAAACACAAAACCCTCAGAGACCTGGAAGCACTGCTCCCTGAGGAGGTTGAGGCGGTTAAACAAACCCTGGAAAGTGCCTTGGAACAGGGGACTTCCAACAGCCTTGTTTTGTCGATACTGGCGCAGTGCTACCTGCAATGCGAGGAGCAGGATAAAGCGAAGCATACGCTCGAAACGTTGATCATGCAGTATCCGGCCCATATACCAGCCAAAATTGAGCTGGCAAAAATTCTCTTCGATGAAAATGATCATCAATCCGCGATCAGGCTACTCGAGGATGCGACCAACAGGCGTCCGGATATTCACGAAAACTGGCAATTGCTAAGTGAATACCTCCATCGCGATGGACGGCAGGAGGCGAGTAAAAATGCCTTTGAGCAATTCGACATGATCAAGGTCTTTAATGAAAATTTGGCAACGGCGGAGCAGGCATTTGCGAAGGGTGAGTTTGAAAGGACAGATAAACTGTGCAGGCTCTTGCTGGGACAGGTACCTGCCGAGGTGCGGACGCTTCGATTGTTAGCCAGGCTCGCGAAACGATTTCGCCATTTTGAAATCGCTACATCTATTCTTGCACAATGTGTTGAAACACAACCACTTAATGCGGAACTGGGGCTTGAGTATGCCAGTTCACTGCTGGCCAACAAGAAGCATCAGGAAGCGCTTGAGCAATGCCAGCGATTGATCGGAATTGCACCGGAAAATATTGAAATTTACAACCTTAAAGCCGAGGTCCTGTACAGCCTGGGTCGATATGAAGAAGCAATTTCAATTTATCGGGAGTTATCTGATGTACATGAACAAAGCGCTCAAGCTTTGCTACACCTGGGTAAAATTTTAAAAACAGTGGGTGAAACGACAAAGGCGATAAGCTGTTATCACGATGTTGTACGAGATGAACGTATGTCAGCCCGGGCTTATTGGGAACTGGCAAATTTGAGAACCTACCGGTTTTCGGCAGATGAAATTGATGCGATGCAAGCTTTACTCAATACCCATCAAATTTCGGATATCAATAAAGTGTTGATTCAGTTTGCATTGGGCAAAGCGCTGGAAGATGAAGGGCGGTTTGCAGAGAGCTTTCAGCATTACCAGGCGGCGAATAGCACTTATGCGCGGTTTCAACCTTTCCGCTATTCAAACCTGAATACCAGTTTGAAAGCATTCTTCACTGAAGCATATTTTAGTGACAAAAAAGACAGTGGAAACAGCTCAGAGGCACCAATTTTTGTCGTGGGTTTACCACGTAGCGGCTCAACGCTGGTGGAGCAGATTTTAACCGCTCATAGCCAGGTTGATCCAACGCGGGAGCTTGCCGAGATCATTTCAATTGCCCGCGAGCTGAACAACCCAAATCAGCCCGGACAGGGTCAGTACCCGCAATCCATGGCCAGGTTGACGACTGATCAAATCCGGGGTCTCGCACAAAGATACCTGGATTATGCACAGACATTCAGACAGCAAGCCCCTTATTTTGTCGACAAAACACCCGGAAATTTCCAACAGATCGGTCTGATCAAGACGCTTTTCCCCAATGCCAAAATCATCGACATAAGACGTAATCCGATGGCGGGCGGGTGGAGTTTATATAGGCACTTTTTTGCGGATAGTGTTCTCTTTTCCTATGATCTGGCAAGCATAGGAAAATACTACAAGGACTATATTGAGTTGATGGATCACTGGCATGCGGTGCTGCCTGGGCAGATCCTGACCATTGGCTACGAAGAGCTGGTTAGTGACTTGCCCGCGACCGTTGAACGTTTGTTACAGCATTGTGGCTTGGGGTTTGAAGAGACTTGCGTTGACTTTCATTTGAACAAGCGTGCCGTGGCGACACCAAGTTCCGAGCAGGTGCGTCAACCGCTGTATTCCGACGCGGTTGATCATTGGAAAAACTATGAAGAATTCCTGGCGCCGTTGAAAAATGCTATCGGGGACATATGAAATCCCGGCTTAAAATCAACGTATTTTTCCGGTTGATTAAGGCTCATTAAGATGAGTAATAAAAAGCGCAAACTCAAAAAGAAAATTCAAAAGACGGTTAAACCTAAACGCGTCATTTCCAGTCAACAAAAAGCGCGTCTGCAGCAGGCCATGCATGCACAATCGGTTGGCAACCTGGCTTTTGCTGAAGCTGAATATCGGTCACTGATCACGGAAAAAATAAGGACACCTCAAATCTACTGCAACCTGGCGGCTGTTTGTGCACAAACCGCACGGCGGAGCGAAGCAGATAGCCTGTGGAAGCAGGCACTGGCAATTTCCCCACGGTTTCTTGAAGCACAGATGAACCTGGCTGATAGCTTGCAGCAGGCCGGTAAAACTGAGCAGGCAATCGACTTTTACCGGCGAATTGTTTCCGATCATAGCCAGGTGTTTGTTGCAAAGTATTTGTTGGCGAATCTGCTGAAATCACAGGGTGAATTTTCTGAAGCCAGCGATCTGTATCAGCAGGTCATGAACCAGCAGCCAGGCTATACCCAGGCGCATTTTTCCTATTCTGGTATTCATCGATACCAGGACAAAACAGACCCACATATCGTTTCGATGCTCGAGTTGTATCAAAAAGACGGTCTAACAGCTGAGAACAGAATCCACCTTGCATTTGCCCTGGCAAAGGCCTTCGAAAATACCGGAGATTACCCCGGAGCATTCAAGTTTTTAAGGACCGGAAACGATCTCAGGAACAAGGAATTCAATTACCAGATTGAAGGCGATAAAGAGCTGATCCAAAGTATTATCCGGAGCTTTAGCGCCGAGGCGATGTCCGCGGTTCAGATCACGCCCCAAACCTCGAACAAGCCCATTTTTATTGTCGGTATGCCGCGTTCCGGTACTACCTTGGTGGAAAAAATAATATCCAGCCACTCCGATGTCTATGGTGCGGGTGAGTTGGATTACATCTTTGCTTTGGGCACCCGTTTTTTCCTGAAAGAATCACTCCATTTCCAGTTTGATCAGCTGGATACATACGCAAAACACACATTTGAACTATTTGGCAAAAGCTATCTTGAAAAAATTGAGCTACTGGATAACGAGTCCAGTCGTATGACAGACAAGATGCCCTTTAACATGATGATGATCGGGCTGATTAAGATCGCATTGCCCAATGCCAAAATCATCCATTGCGTCAGGGATGCAAAAGATAACTGTCTTTCCATATACAAACAGAACTTCACGACTGCAAATTATCGTTTTGCCTATGATCTGAAAGCGATCGGCCAGTTTCACAAGCAATATCAGTTGCTTATGGAGCATTGGCATCAAGTCATGCCGGGAGAGATTTATGACGTGAGCTATGAAGCACTGACTCACAACCCTGAGATTGAAATTCGGAAGTTGATCGAGGCTTGCGATCTTGAATGGCAGGATGATTGTCTGAATTTTGACAGAAGTGCCGGTATCGTTAAAACGGCCAGTGCATTTCAGGCCCGCCAGCCCATGTACACCAGTTCGGTCAAACTGTGGGAAAAATATCAGGAATTTTTACAGCCGTTACTCGATGTCTTAGAGGGCTAAAGTAAAACTCATTTTCTAACACGATCACACGATCACACGAGTGCATGGGTCAGATCAGGGATTAATTTTGTTTTTGGGTTGTTATTTAACATCCATCTAAAAACACCATCCAAATCGGCGCCATAAAAATCTTCCAGTTTTTGATAGGTCTCCTGTCGTTTTTGCAGGCTGAATCGTTGACCGCTGGTTTTCGCATCATCATGTCGGCTGTCACTATTGACGATCGCTTCAATCTTATCAGCAGGAATTCCCAGCTCCAAAAATTGATTGGCCGCGGAAAGTGTCGCCAGCGGATCATGAATCAGTTTTTCCCCATACACAGATGCCAGTGCTTTTTTAGGTGAAAATTGCTGAAGTGCGTATTCTGCCTGTTCGATTTGCAGTCTCCAAAGCGTCAGGATGATATTGATATCTGTCATATGGAGCATGGCTGAAAGGCTGAGGTTTGCCAGGTGTGGAAAATCACAACGGAGCAAATCAAACATGGCTCTAATCACGTGTTTACCGCTTTCGCCCTTTCTCAAGCTTGATAACAGGAAGTTTTTGGCGTCGGTATATAGCAGTAAGGATTTTGCAGAGCCTGTAATCTGCATCAATTCCGGAATAATATTATTCACTGAATTTATCGGTTTTATCAGCAGTTTTTCGGCCGGAGCGGCATGTTTCTGCAACAGGGCCAAGGCCAGCTTAGGCATATGAGAATAATTGAGCGAGGTGGTTTTTGATCGCCATTGCAAGCGCTTGGCATTGGCCGCATCCAGCAGGATTTGCGGTTCTCGAAGACTGACACAGACCCCCTCCACATCAAGGCACCTCGACAAAAAGGTAGAAGCACAAAATGCGGTGTGAAAAATAAATTGCGGCGGGTTCTCACGCACGGTCTCATTTGCCGTATTAACCAGTGGCACGAATTCGGATAAGGGCACCGGTATAAGTTGCCGCTCAGCACCTAAATACTCAAGCTTCAGCGCACTGACCTGGCGGATTTCTTGAGGTTGTACTGGCAGGAATTCTACGTTCTCGGTGTTGAAATTAAACTTATACGCCAGGTGGTCCTTGCTGTTGATCAAATTATTCACTTTTGTTTTACCTGAAACCTTGTGTGCTCAATAATGGGTTCCATACTGGTCCACAGCAATTTTCAAGTCAATATACTTCAAAATCCGGTTTTACAAATAGTATTGCACCCCCAGCAGTGTAAAATCTTTAGTTAACGGGTCAAAAACAATCAGGGATTACGCTCTAAACTCAGAAGTTGTTTTTACAATGGATCAATCAGAGAAAGATGCAGGTACGATTGCCGCGCTGGTAATCAGGATGGAAGAGTCGCGTTTGCCAAGGGCGAGACGACTTCAGGAGAGAGTTATCGCGGGTGAAACGCTCAGCGACTCCGATATCAGCTTTTTGAAGAGAGTTCACGATGACTATCGTGACAACAAGGCGCTCATAATGCGTAACCCGGACTATTCTCACCTGATGGCCAGTTTTATTGACCTTTATGCGGAAATCATAGACAGGGGATTCGAAAATGAAAAAGCCCGGTAAGTTTGGGATTTCTTCACCGTTGTAAAAGACATTCACAACGCAACCAGCAAAATCTGCAGGGGGCTGATGCAGCCAGTGTGACCCGTCCGGACAGTTCAATGTCCGGAGTTTGAATCAGTTAGATATCGAGACTTAGTTCTTGTGCCATTCCCGGCTGTGGTCACGTACGCTTTCGGTTAAAACCGTCATGTGGTGTGGGTCAACCTCAGGTGTAATCCCGTGGCCAAGGTTGAATACATGACCGTTGCCTTTGCCGAAGCTGGCAAGTGTCGTTTTAACCTGGGATTCAATAATCTCCGGGGTTGTTAACATGATGGCAGGATCAAGGTTACCCTGCAGGGATACACGGTCGCCTACCCTCGCGCGGGCCTCCCCGAGGGTCATGGTCCAGTCGACACCCAGGCCATCGCAACCGGTATCAGCCAAAGCCTCGAGGTGGGCATTGCAGCCTTTGCAGAACAGCACCACCGGTATCGTCTCGCCGTCGTAGGAGCGGTGCAGGCCATTGACGATTTTTTCCAGGTAGCGCAGTGAGAAATCCCTGAACATCTCCGGTGCCAGCACACCACCCCAGGTGTCAAAAATCTGCACGGCCTGTGCGCCACTTTCAATTTGCGCGTTGAGATAATCGATGACCCCGTCTGCCAGCTTGTCGAGTAACAAGTGAGCCGTTTGCGGGTCGCCGTAAATCATCCGCTTGATCTTTGCGAAGGCCTTGCTGGAGCCGCCTTCTACCATGTAGGTGGCCAGTGTCCATGGGCTGCCGCTGAAACCGATCAGCGGCACATCGCCATCAAGGGTTTTACGGATCAATGAAACCGCGTCCATGACATAGGCCAGCGATGTTGAAGGGTCAGGTCGTTTTAGCTGCTTAACATCCGCAGCAGAGCGGATCACTTTCTCAAATTTGGGGCCTTCACCTTCGGCAAAATACAGTCCCAGACCCATCGCGTCGGGTATCGTGAGAATGTCTGAAAACAAAATGGCCGCATCCAGCGGAAACCTGCGTAGCGGTTGCATCGTCACTTCACAGGCGAGCTCCGGGTTGGTACACAGGTTCATGAAACTGCCTGCTTCTCCGCGGATTTGCCGGTACTCAGGAAGATAACGGCCGGCCTGACGCATCACCCATATCGGTGTTCTTTCGGTTGGTTGACGAAGTAATGCCTTGATATATAGATCATTTTTTAAAGGTGAGTTCATGGGTTGTTCAACGCTTTCCTGATTGGGTTTTTGTTTGACTGGCTTTGAGGGCCGTAGCGATTTGCAGCTTATCAGAACTGCTGTCGATAATCCCCTCGCCGGCGGATTTTACCAGTATTAAACGGGTAGAACCGGCAATGACTTTCTTGTCCAGCTTCATGGTTTCAATAATGTCACTTATTTGCAGGTTTTCCGGGATATCCAGCGGCAGGTCAAACGCCTGGAGTAAAGTACCCAGGCGCTCGCTCAAACCCGTTTCGCATAAACCCCTGAGTTCACTGAGCCTGCTTGCCACCATCATGCCGATGGCAACGGCTTCGCCATGAAGATATTGCCGGTAATGGGTCAATGTTTCTATCGCATGGGCAAAACTGTGACCGAAGTTCAGTAGGGCGCGTACACCCGCTTCGCGCTCGTCCTCGGCAACCACTTCGGCCTTGTTGGCGATGCTGCGTCTGATCATGCCGGTCAGTACGCCAGGCTCCCTTGCCATGATGGCCGCTTTATTGCTCTCGAGCCAGCTGAGAAGCGCCTCATCCCGAATGGCAGCGATTTTGATGACTTCTGCAAGACCGGCAGAAAACTCCCGTGCGGGTAGTGTTTTCAGTGTTTCAATATCAACCAGCACGGCCTCCGGTTGGTGAAAGGCGCCAACCAGGTTTTTTCCGTTTGGATGATTAAAACCGGTTTTGCCACCGACGGAGGCATCCACCTGCGACAGCAAGGTGGTAGGTATCTGGACAAACTTGATGCCACGCATATAGCTGGCAGCCGCAAAACCACCCATGTCACCGACGACCCCGCCACCCAGGGTGAAAAGCGTGGTGTCCCGGGTGGCCCGGACTTCAACCAGCTTATCAATGATTTTTGACCAGTATTCAGACGTTTTATAGTTTTCACCATCCGGAAGAATCAGGCTGTGGACCTCTGCATGTGTCAGTGAGCGGGTCAGGCTCTCCAGGTACAGCGGCGCCACGGTTTCATTGCTGACAATGAGTGCGGTGCCTCCTGCAGCGATATCAAATGCGGGATGTGTTGTGCCGAGTAAACCGGCGCCAATGTAAACCGTGTAACTACGGTCTGCCAGATCTACGTTAACGTTCTGCATGGCTTTGCTCCTGACTGAGCATGTCGAGTCGCTCCGAAATGGCATTGAAAAGTGCTTTTGCCGTGGCATACACACTTGAATCACGGGTGGTGAATACGAGGTCCGCGGTGGCATCATAAAGAGGATTTCGCACCTCGGCGAGGTCCTTCAGACGTTGTACCCTGTCATCGGCCTGTAACAAGGGCCGGCTCTTGTCCTTTTGCAACCGTTTGAGCTGGTTATCTATGCTGGTTTTCAGGTAGACAACCAGGCCATGTGAGCGCAACAGTCGACGGTTCTCTTCCTTACAAACGATGCCGCCGCCGGTGGCAATCAACACACCGGTTTTTGTAGTCAGTTGTTCAAGGAGGTGATGTTCCCGCAGGCGAAACCCTGACTCGCCTTCGAGGTCAAATATCAAGCTGACGCTGGCACCGGTCAGTCTTTCCAGTTCGTGATCACAGTCGTAAAACTCAAGATCAAACATTTTTGCAAGCTGCCGGCCGATCGTCGTTTTGCCTGACCCCATCGGGCCGATCAGAAAAATATTCTGTTTGAGGTTCTTCATTTAATATCAGGCATCGTCATAAACGGCGTGCAAGCCCGTTTGGCTTTGGGTACCATTGCTGCGTTCTGTATAACCGGTAAGGCAAAAGGCTTAATGCTAAGATTTTTTATCATATTCTCAGTACTATTGATCGGGCTGTTTACACTTGAGCTTTTCCAATCAGCGGAAAAGTACATCATCCTGCCGTTTACATCAATGATTGCCGATATCAGTGTCTGGATTGTGCAGAGTTTCGATGACAATGTCATGGCAACAGGCAACGTCATCCGGGACAAGGTGTCAGGCTTTGGTGTTCGCATAGAGCGGGGTTGCAACGGTCTGGAAGCTGTCATTATTCTATTCTCCGCTATATTTGCGTTTCCGGCGCCGTTTAAAAACAAAATTATTGGCTTTGTTGCCGGTTTCTTTGCGATCCAGCTTCTCAACCTGGTAAGAATCATAAGTCTTTATTACCTGGGCCAGTGGAATTACACGGCATTTGAATGGTTTCACCTCTACCTGTGGCAGGCCCTGATCATTCTGGATGCGCTGGTGGTTTGGCTCATCTGGTTACGAACCTTGCCTGGCGCACGTGCGCGTCCGGATGATCCGGAGCCGGAGCCGGCCTAATGCGGGTTTTGATCGCCGGCTGCGGTGACGTTGGTAACGTGCTCGCTATGGCGCTGCTGAAAGACGGTCACACTGTCTTTGGTTTAAAACGCGATACATCCAGCCTTCCCAGCGGTGTGCATGCCGTTTCAGCCGACCTTCTTGACCCGGCGACACTCACAAACCTGCCGGATGCGATCGATTGGCTGGTGTTTATGCCAACACCTGCCGGTCGCACACAGGCAGCTTACGAGGCAATTTTTATCCAGGGCTGGAAGAATCTCTGGGCAGGCTTGAAGCAGCACCCGGCGCGTAGCTTGGTGGTTTCCAGTACCGCGGTGTTTGGCGAGGACAGTGGCGGTATTGTCAATGAAGAGACTGACCCCCGGCCCACCGGTTTCAATGGCAAAGTGCTGCTGGAAATGGAGCAACTGGCGGGCCGGTGTACAGATAAGCTGGTGGTGGTCAGAATCTCGGGTATCTACGGGCCTGGTCGTGAGCGGTTGATCAGGCTGGCCGCCTCAGACGGACTGGAGATCCAGCAGGATCCACCGAGCTTTACCAATCGCATACACAGGGATGACGCCGCTGCAGCGCTGAAGCACCTGTTGGAAATTGATAATCCCCATGCCTTGTACGTGGCGACCGATGACCGGCCGGCACCGAGATATGAGGTTGTGAACTGGCTGGCCAGGATGCAGGGCTGTGCATCGCCCCGTGGGCTTCGGGATGAATCGGCAGCCCGCGGCAAACGCGTAAGCAACCAGCGCTTGCGTGATAGTGGGTTCAAACTGTCTTACCCGGATTACCAGGCCGGTTATGCTGCCGTTTTGAAGCAACGGCAGCATAAATGATGAAGCCTGGCAGGCCCGCCTACTCGGTATAAAACTGCTGATTGAATTTCAGTTCGTAAGCCTTTCCCTGGTTTTCGGGGGTGACCATCACTGTGAAAGTGAATGTTTCCATGTTTCTGACAGACAGCTCACCGATGTAATAGACTGCGTCTCCACCTTCATTGATCTCACGCATCTCTACCTGGCGGGTCTGGCCTGTCAGGTTGCGGGCGGATACGGTGACCGATGCCCTGACGGCCACTGGTAGCTGACCGTCAACGTTCTTAAGTACGGCGATATTCACCAGGCCACGGCTATCTGAGCGGCGGATGTTATAAGTTTTGGCCACTTCCGGGGCAATCAGGCTGGAATTCAGCGCATTGTAGTGAACGGTATAGTCGTTGAACTGCTGTGATTGCTGTGCACTGGCCGTTAATGGTGACAGGACCAATAGCAGTGTCAGTAGTTTTGCCAGTGTGTTCATTCATCAACTCCAAGGGGACGGATGCAGGATTCAGCTTATGTATTGCCGCTATCTACCATCCTAGCAGAAGCAAAAGCGCACGTAGTGCAATCAGCGCAATCAATGGCGACAGATCCACACCACCCAGTGAAGGCAAGAACCTGTTAATCGGTTGCAATACCGGCTCGGTCAATTGATAGACCAACGGAATCAATGGGTGCCGTGACTGGTTTGCAAACCAGCTGATGATGACCCGTGCAATTATCAGTACAAAATAGGTCAATAAAAGCGCAATCAGTAACTTTCTGACTGCAAACAACAGTAAAAACTGGAAGCCGAAATCTGTTTTGCTGAGCAGACTGATGACAACCAGTTGCAGCAGTTCCAGCAATAGCATGACGACCACGGACGCCGTATCCAGTTTGCCAATCGAAGGAATGATCCGGCGTGCAGGAACCAGCACGGGATTGGTGACCTTGACCAGGAACTGGCTTAAAGGGTTGTAGAAATCAGCCTTGACCCATTGCAGTAGAAGACGGAGCAGAATCGCTGTGACGTAGAGGTCGGTTATCGTGCTGATCAGGTAAATGAGTGAAGCGGACCAGTTCATGATTTGGCTCCTTCTTCCGCCAGTTCCTGCCCGCGCCGGGTTGCGGCCGTAATGGCGGTATCGATCAGTTGCTCAAAATGGCCGGCTTCGAGCCGTTCCAGCGCAGCTTCTGTTGTTCCACCCTTTGTGGTTACCTGCTGACGGAGCGTAGTGACATCCGCGTCACTCTGAACGGCCATGACACTGGCGCCATGGGCGGTATGCAGCGCTAACTTGCTGGCAATGTCTGCCGGTAAGCCGAGCCGGGTTCCGGCCTTGCCCAGGCATTCAACCAGGTAATAGAAGTAGGCGGGCCCACTGCCTGATACGGCGGTTACTATATCCAGCAGGCTTTCCTTATCCAGCCAGACCACTTCACCGGCAGACTCCATCAGGTTTTGTGACAGCTCACGTTGCGCGAGCGTGCAATTTACCCGTGCATACATCCCCGTGATGCCCAGGCCGATCAGTGCCGGTGTGTTGGGCATGGTACGGACGATGGGAGGGCTTGATGTCAGGTGGGCGGCGATCTGGCTGGTCGGAATACCCGCAACAATAGAGATGATCAGTTGCTGGTCAGTGACCAGGTCCTGTATCTCCGCCAGCACCATGGGCAGCACCTGTGGCTTGACCGCCAGCACAATGGCATCCATGCCCTTGATGGCATCCGCGGCACGTTCATAGCACGCGACGGGCCAGCGTTTTTGCAAATACTCCCTCGCAGCGGCGCCCGGATCGGCGACCTGTACCCGGTCTACGTTGTGCCGTGAAGCAAAAAGACTGCTGATCAGTGCCGTGGCCATATTGCCGCCGCCGATAAATCCGATTCTCATTTTTTATCCTTATGAATGACTATCATGCTTCTCGTTTCCCAAACAGGTCCGTTCCGATTCGAACCATGGTGCTGCCTTCAGAGATGGCAACTTCCAGGTCGGATGACATACCCATCGAGAGCGTGTCGATGTCATGACCCTCATTTTTTAGTTCTTCAAATAAAGTCTTCATCCTGCGAAAGCTGTCGTGTTGCATTTGTATATCATTGGCCACACTGGGTATCGCCATCAAGCCTCGCAGTTTTATGTTCTTGAGATCCCGTGTAAGTGCTGCGAGCTGGGAAACCTCATCAGGCCTCGCACCGGCTTTTTGAGGTTCCAGGTCAATATTCACCTGCAAACAAATGTTGAGTGGTCCCAGCGAGTCCGGTCTTTGCAGTGATAAGCGGTTCAGGGTTTTTTGCCTGTCGACACTTTGCACCCATTGAAAATTCTCGGCCACGGCCCGGGTTTTATTGGATTGCAGCGTACCGATAAAATGCCATTGCAAATCCAGGCCGGCCAGTTCCCACTGCTTATCCAGTGCTTCCTGTAACTGGTTTTCGCCAAAACAATGCACGCCCAGCCTGTTTAATGCAGCGATTTTACCGGCAGGATGGCGTTTGCCAACTGCAAGCAAGGTAACTTCATCGGGTGATCTGTCCGAGGCAATACAGGCTTTTTCAATTCTTTGCCGAACAAAATTTAGTCTGTCTATTGAGTCATTCATGTTGCAGCGCGCTTTAGCAGGGTCTATTGTTACAGTTGTATTTATGCCAACCAGGGATTGGACTTAAGCATTTCTCTAATAATGAGTCATAATAGTATTGTAACGCGACCAGTGTCCGTACAAGGAGGGGTTAAATGGATATTGCTGAACTACTAGCATTTGCCGTAAAAAATAAAGCTTCGGATCTTCACCTGTCTTCTGCTCTGCCACCCATGATTCGTGTGGATGGCGATTTGCGCCGATTGAACTTACCATCTCTCGATAACCAACAGTTAACAGAGTTGCTGTATAGCACGATGAGCGATCATCAGCGTCGTGACTTTGAGGCAAACCTGGAGGTGGACTTTTCCTACGCGGTACCCGGGCTCGCCCGTTTCCGTGTCAATTGTTTTCACCAGGACCGTGGTGTTGGTGGCGCATTCCGTACCATCCCCGCTGCTGTCTGGACGCTGGATGATATTGGCGCACCGCCATCATTCAAGGAAATCATCAACGTTCCACGTGGCCTGGTACTGGTAACGGGGCCTACCGGTTCAGGTAAGTCGACCACTTTGGCGGCGATGATTGATCATATTAATTGCAACATTGCCGGCCATATTCTGACCATTGAAGACCCGATTGAATTCGTGCATCAATCGAAAAAATGCCTGATCAATCAACGAGAGATCCACCGTGACACGCACGGCTTCAACCAGGCATTGCGTTCAGCGCTGCGTGAGGATCCGGATATTATCCTCGTTGGTGAAATGCGTGATATAGAAACCATCCGCCTGGCTTTGACTGCAGCGGAGACCGGTCACCTGGTTTTTGCCACATTGCATACCAGTTCAGCGGCCAAGACGATTGACCGTATCATCGATGTATTCCCTGCGGGTGAGAAATCCATGGTGCGTTCAATGCTGTCGGAGTCTTTACGTGCGGTTATTGCGCAGACATTGATGAAACGGATTGGTGGAGGCCGTATTGCTGCCCATGAAATCATGCTGGCCACACCTGCCATCCGGAACCTGATACGCGAGGACAAAGTAGCGCAGATGTATTCTGCTATTCAGACGGGCCAGAATGTTGGTATGCATACGCTTGATCAATACCTTGAAGGCCTGGTAGCGAGGGGTATTGTTGCGCGTCAGGAAGCAGCCAGAAAGGCTGTTGACCGTAAACTGTTTATGTAAGTAATACCCGGTACGTTCATTCAGGAACTAATTGGGGATAGATTTTGGAGATGCTGAGATGAGTGTTGTACAAGGCTGGTTAAAGGAACTTCACGACGAAAAGGGCTCTGATCTTTTTGTGACGGCGGATGCACCTCCGTGTATCAAGGTCAATGGCAAAATCCGGGCGATCTCAACCGAGGTCCTGCTGCCTGAAGAAGTCAGTGAAATCGTCAAGAGCATAATGACCAAGAAGCAGATCAGGGAATTTGACGAAACCCTGGAGTGCCAGTTCGCAATTTCGCTTGGTGAGGATGTTCGTTTTCGTGTCAGCGCGTTTTACCAACAGGCACATGTCGGTATGGTCTGCCGGCGTATTGAAACCACCATTCCAACCTTTGAAGACCTTGGGCTGCCGGAGTTGTTGACCGATTTGTCGATGGCTAAACGCGGCATCATTCTGTTTGTGGGCGCTACGGGTTCCGGTAAGTCAACCTCGTTGGCATCGATGATCGGCTATCGCAACAAGAGAATGAGCGGGCATATTATTTCGGTGGAAGATCCGATTGAATATGTGCATTTCCATGGTAAAAGCCTGGTCACACAACGTGAGGTCGGAATTGATACAGACTCATTTGAGGTCGCACTGCGTAATACGCTGCGCCAGGCGCCGGATGTCATCATGATCGGTGAGATTCGCACCCGTGAGACCATGGAGTACGCCATTACTTTTGCTGAAACCGGCCATCTTGTTCTTTGTACATTACATGCCAATAACGCCAACCAGGCGCTTGACCGAATTCTGCATTTCTTCCCCGAAGAGGCCAAAGAGCAGGTGCTGCTTGATTTGTCTTTCAATATGAAATCTATCGTCGCCCAACAGCTCATTCCATCTGCGGACCAGACGCGGCGCTGGGCAGCAGTTGAAATCCTTCTGGCGACACCATTGGTGCAAGAAAGAATTCGTAACGGTGAAATTACCGAGTTGAAGAAGATCATGAAGGAGTCAGCACACCACGGCATGGTCACCTTTGATCAGTGCCTGTTCGGGATGTATAAGGAAGGCAAGATCACGTACGATGAGGCCATCAGGCACGCCGATTCGGCCAACGAAGTCAGGCTGGCCGTGAAAATGTCGGAAGGCGGAGATGCTGATTCACTTTCAGAAAATCTAAAAGATGTGGAGATCATGGATTTATAGTTAGTGATGACGCTTTGTAAGCGTGCTCTTAACGGAAACTTCCACATTGCTTAACTGATTTTTAACGGGTACGGGCATACACTTATCCACCACTAGATAGTTCAGGTGAAGACTTGTTCGTATTTGAGGCAGCTGCTCCGGCTGTGAACACGTTAACAGGGCGTTTCGGGCCCAGGTATGGTGGTAAAATCATCTGCCTGGGCCTTCTCTGTTTCTGGCCCACACAATAAAGGTACTGAATGTGCGCATTTTGATTATTGAAGACAACCCTGACATCGCCGCCAATATTGGCGATTACCTTGATGAAATTGGTCATACCGTGGATTTCGCCGGAGATGGCATAACCGGACTGCACCTGGCCATCGTCAACGACTTTGACGCCATCGTTCTGGATCTTGCATTACCCGGCATGGATGGTCTGGAAGTCTGTCGAAAGCTTCGTCAGGAAGCCGGAAAAAATACGCCGGTATTGATGTTGACTGCAAGGGATCGCCTTGAAGATAAACTGGCAGGATTCGAGACAGGTGCGGATGATTACCTGGTAAAACCTTTCGAGTTGCAGGAAGTCGAGGCGAGGCTGACAGTTTTGACAACCAGGGGAACCAGGCGGGCGAGCAAGGAAATCCAGATTGGCGACCTGGTCTTTAATGTTGACACATTGATTGTCACCCGTGCCGGTGAGGAGATAGACCTCAACCCGATTGGGCTGAAGCTTTTGCGCTGCCTGATGGACGCTTCACCAAATGTTGTTACCAGGGCGGAGCTGGAAAAAGAGGTCTGGGGTGAAGAAATGCCCGACAGTGACAGTCTGCGGGTCCACATCCACTCTTTGCGTTCAGCCATAGATAAGCCATTTGGCAGCAAGATGATTCAAACCAGGCACGGTATTGGTTACCGTTTATTGGAGTCAAATGCTATACCGGCGTAGGCTTCGCAGCCGCATAATATTTTCTTTTTTGCTATTTGGCACACTGCTCAGCAGTCTTTTTGCGATCAGCACGCTTTTTCTTCAGAGCAACCTGGAAGACGAGCTAATCGGCTCGACACTCAAGCAGGAGCTTGATGACTACCTGGTCCAATTGCGTAAAGACCCGACGCTCGTCGAGCCCTTCCATACCCGTATCCAGGGTTTTATTACCCGGCCTGGAGACCCTAACCACAGTGTCAGGGCACAAATCAGGGAACTCGCCACGGGTGTACACGAGGTAGAAACACAGGAAGGGTACTTCAAGGCTGCGGTACGTAAGGACGATGATCTATGGGCTTTTCTTATTTATGACATCACTGAAAACCAACGCCTGACTAACCGCCTGATCCTGTCGTTGATTGCTGCGGTCGTCGTGTTTTCTCTTTTATCGCTGGCCCTGGGCTTATGGTCCTCCAGCACGGTGATGAAGCCGGTAAGTGACCTGGCAGAACGATTGAGTCATTTGGCTGAGGAGACGCCGTCACCCGGGCTTGCCAGGTGGTTTCCGGATGATGAAGTCGGGCAACTGGCCGCGGCGCTGGATGCCTATGCCGAGCGAGTGCATCAGTTGGTTGAACGTGACCGTGAATTCAACGCCGATGTCAGTCATGAATTAAGAACACCCCTGGCGGTCATATCCGGTGCGACAGAGTTGTTGCTGGCACAAAAAGATTTACCCGACAAAACCCGCAACCGGGTATTGCGTATCGCCAGGGCGGCAAGGCAATCGACCGATATCACGGCGGCGCTGCTCCACCTTGTGCGTGCCGAACAGGGCATCAACCAGGATAGTGAGGCCCACGATGTATGCGATACCGTTGAGAAACTGATTCACCTTCATGAGCCGTTACTGGACAAAAAACCACTTGAACTGAAAATTATCAGGGAGGATACAGTCAGTGTTATCGCACCGGAGTCTGTCATTGCAGTCACCGTGGGCAACCTGATAAGTAATGCCATCCGCTATACACCGGCTGGTGAAGTGGTATGTACCATCGGTAACGGACGGCTCCTGGTGGAAGATACCGGCCCTGGCATTCCAGAGGAGGAGTTATCCCGGGTGATGGATCGGCATTACCGTGGTGAAGGTGTATCCGGCAAAGGTTCAGGTCTTGGTCTGGCCATTGTTCAGCGCCTGTGTGAGCTATATGGCTGGTCGATTTATTTTGAGAACCGGAAATCAGGTGGTTTACGTGCTGAACTGCGGTTTTTCGGGTAGGTATGAGGGTTTATTCATGGCTATCGTTTCATGTCCAAAATGCGATAAAAACATTTCCAGTCACACAAACTTGTGCCCGTATTGCGGCTTTCAGCGGGGTGAGGTTGCCGAGGAACAGTTACTTGAGTTCCGCCGGCGCAAGCTGAGAGATCATATATATCACCTGAAGATGACCAGTTATGCAACACTGGCAATGATCATCGGCGCATTTGGCTGGTACCTGGTGGATACCTCCAATTTTCAGCGAATGTCATCCATTGGCCCGGTGGTATTGTTCAGTGCCGGCGCACTGGGCTACCTTGTGATACGTGCCTATCTGCTCAAAGCGAAGTTGGCCTTGAGAAAACTCGGTCAATGAGGACCGGAGCGGCAGCGGGGTGCGGGCCCTGATCTACTGAATCCGCTGGACTGATACCTTGTCTTTATGGCCGGGCAAAGATAGTTTCCACTTATTCATGAAGCCTTTTTTTATCACGACTTCCGGGTTTTCGACCGGCGGAATATGAAATGAATCGTTCTCGGTCATTTGCCAGATCATGCCGTTGGCCAACTTGAATAAGGTTCCCTTTTTTTCCCAACCGTCAAACGTCCCAACGATCCTGCTGTTGATGACATCATCTTCAGGCTCACCCTTGGGTTGGTTTGGAAAACCCCGCAGGTCCTGCGTTGTGCCAGTACGCGTAGTTGCACCGGATACTGATGTGCCGGATGCCGGACGTGCAGTCACATTCTCCAGGGTAGCGACCGAATGGCGTCTCAGCCAGTCATTAAGCGCGGAAAGTTCAGCTTCAGTCAGTTTGCCAAGCCCCGTTTCTTTGAATTCTTTACCTGACATACGTTCTTCAAGCGTTGAGAACCCTTCTGCCGCATGTACGGTGCAGTGCAGTGAAAGCGCAAGAACAATAAGCAATAGTTTCTTCATTTAACGATCCTGGTAAATTGGATATGTTTGGCACTGTGACGCAAATCTACAAGCTGCCCGTCTTTCCAGCATGCAGGTAGGTTATCGGTACAAAGAACTAGAGGTCTTGCTGGTACCTGACATAGGGAATACGGCCATAGACAGCCTCAAATGGATCATGCATACCTGTATCAGTTTTGCCTTTGTCTCCGCTGCCGGCACCCAGTACGTTCGTGGTTCCAACGCTCAGGTTGGCATTCCAGGGTGCACGCCAGGTGAATTGCACATCAAAGGTCGTGGAACTATCAAGCGTCTCGCGATTCAGGAACTGAACCTCCTCGCGATAATAACCCTGAAGACCACCGCTGAAGTTGCCCTTGCTCCAATCCAGATTCATTTTAGCGCTTTCGAATGGATTTGAGATGGTCCAGTTTTGAAGACCCGGCACCAGGTTAGATGTCGCTTCATACGACGCATCCATCACGTGGGTTAACTGCAGTCCGAGGCGGATGTCGCCGGCACTGTCCATGGCAAAGCCCACCTGAAATTCGATATCAACACCGGTGGTTTCACCGCTCATATAGGAGAGCGGCTGACCCTGGCTCATCGCGGCAGGGAACGGGTTGCTGCTTTGGGATGACAGCATGCCTGCACCCAAATCTGAAGCAATCATCGGCATCATGTGATTGACGACGCCTTTTTGTCCACTGCTGGCTTCACGGCGGAACATGCTGACCGCGGTATTGACGTTTCCCTTGCCGTAACGCAGACCAAGCGCAACCTGGTCCTGCTTTAATATGTTGGCCTGGTTAATAAAATAGCAGTCAGAGGCACGGAAGGAGCCATGATCGAGTACGCCATTCTGGCAATGGATGCTTCCCAATGGCCGGAATGACGATTGTGATCTTCCCGCACCGAGACTGGATGTGATGTCCAGGTCATCCGTCAACTGGAAACTCAGGTTGCTATCGAGAAACACGGAACCAACACCTGTTGAGGGTATCAATTGGTTGTTGTTTATATTCAGTGTGATGGGTTCGGAAAGCTTTAATTCGAGCTTGCGTGACGCTGAGTCACCCAGGTCAAACGCGAGACTGGTTGAAGATTGCTCTTTTTGTATTGGCAATAGAACCAACGGCTGGTTCGCTCCAGCGCCGTCTGAATAATCAAATAATGGAACAGCAGGCTCGGTGGTGCTGTCAGCTATCACCGGCAAAGGTGACACGCATGCAAGAACAGCAGCCATCAGGCTGCCGGTAAAACGGTTTGCATTATTGCGTTGTTGTCCCACTTTAGTCCTCACCAATCCTGCCCTTTTGGGTCACATGCTTGTAGAGTCCCAGACGGCGAATAAGTTCTATATGAAGCATAGCAAATTTATCAGAATTTTGCTTGCGCAGATACAACCGGCTGCCTGATATACTGAGCATTTGAACGATTCGGAGGAACACTTATGGTTAGTTTACAAACACCGGTCTGTGAATTTGGTAAAAAGGCTGTTGATTTCAATTTACCAGGTGTTGATCAGCAGCAGTGGACACTGGAAAAATGTAAAGGTGAGCGTGGTTTGCTGATCTTCTTTATCAGTAATCACTGCCCCTATGTAAAAGCGATCCGAAAAAAACTGGTGCGTGACACCCGCGACCTCAAAGCCCTGGGTATCAATAGTGTTGCCATCATGCCGAATGACACCGTGGCCTATCCGGAAGACTCTTTTGACAACATGATACGCATAGCCAGTGAGTTTGACTTCCCTTTCCCGTATCTGCTTGATGAAACACAGGAAGTCGCAAGGGCATACGATGCAGTTTGTACACCGGATTTCTTTGGTTATAACGCGAATCTTGAGCTTCAATACCGTGGCCGGCTCGATGCAGCGGGTCCTAAGTCTGGCGATGACAGCCAAACCCGGGAACTGTATGAGGCGATGAAGCAGGTTGCCGAGACTGGCAGAGGGCCTGAGCACCAGGTTCCTTCGATGGGTTGTTCAATTAAATGGCGTTAAAGCCCCAAATCATTTGATCGACCGATTGTGATTTAAGCGGATGGTGCTATAGTCGTTGCTGCATTTTTGCGTGCCAGTCGTCTTTCGGGATGGATCGTTCTCAGGAATAGGGTCAATCCGGTGGCTTACTGGGGTAGACTAGTGAATCAGCGGGTAGTGGAGAAAGACAGATGAGTTCGGTGTTAATGGTAGGAGTTGATGGCAGTGATTGTGGCAACAGGGCGGTGGAATATGCAGCCGACCGGGCCAGAAAGTCCGGTGCGAAAATCTACATTGCCTATGTCATCGAGTGGTCACAGTTCACTTTTTCCACAGCGATGGAAAACGCCGAACGTCACCAGCGACGCGAAGAAGAAATCCAACGGGCACATTCCGAAATAGTTGACCCCATCGTCGAGCGTTTAAGTGCAGAAGGGCTTGATGTTGAAGGGCTGGTTCGTCATGGTCATGTCGCTGATACCTTAAATGCCCTTGCCAAATCAAAAGACGCTGTCAATATCATTCTTGGCCGCCAGGGCACATCAAAACTCAAAGCGCACGTGTTTGGCTCCGTGGGTAGCCGGCTGGTTCAAAGTGCCGAATGCGCCGTTACCGTCGTGCCTTGACCTTCCCATCCAACCGGAGATCGTTAATGTCAAAATTAAGAGTGGGAATAACCACGCTCATCAGCCTGTTAGTCAGTTTTCCTGTTTTTGCCGAAATGGGCATCGATGAGAAAATCAATACCGCGGTCAAGCCCTTCGCAGACACGGTAGCAGGCTTTGTATTTTTCTCGTTTCCTTTGGGCGGGGTTCAAATACCATTCGTACTGGTCTGGCTGATTGTTGCAGCAACCTTTTTTACGTTTTATTTCAAGTTCGTTAATCTGCGCGCGTTCAAACACGGTTTTGAATTGGTGAGAGGCGATTACCATGACCCGGAAGCTGCCGGTGAGGTCACGCACTTCCAGGCACTTGCCACGGCCTTGTCCGGTACCGTCGGTTTGGGAAATATCGCCGGCGTTGCTGTGGCTGTCTCGCTGGGTGGGCCGGGTGCGACATTCTGGATGATACTGGCTGGTTTTCTTGGTATGTCGTCAAAATTCACGGAATGTACACTGGGTGTGAAGTATCGTAACGAACTGCCTGATGGCACGGTATCCGGCGGCCCGATGTACTACCTTACCAAGGGGCTTGCCGAGAAAGGTGTGGGCTATGCTAAATTGGGCAAAGTGCTGGCTGTTTTATTTGCCATATTCTGTGTTGGTGGCTCATTTGGTGGCGGCAACATGTTTCAGGCCAACCAAAGCTTCGCACAGTTGGTCAATGTAACCGGCGGAGACACCAGTTGGCTGGCCGATAAAGGCTGGTTGTTCGGTCTGATAGTAGCCGGCCTGGTTGGTCTGGTTATTATGGGCGGCATCAAGGGTATCGCACGTGTAACTTCAAAAATTGTACCTTTTATGGCCGTCGTCTATGTGCTTGCAGGCCTGGCTATCATATTGATTAACTTCCCGTTGATTCCGTGGGCCTTCGGTCAAATTATCGATGGCGCGTTCACCGCAGAAGGTGTCTCGGGTGGTGTCATCGGCGTACTTTTCCAGGGTTTCAAGCGTGCAGCCTTTTCCAATGAAGCAGGTGTTGGTTCTGCTGCGATTGCACACTCGGCTGTGCAGACCAGTCATCCGGTGACGGAAGGTTTTGTGGCGCTTTATGAGCCATTCGTTGATACCGTCGTGGTCTGCACTATTACCGCACTGGTAATTATCATTACAAAAACCTGGGATCCATCGGTTGATCCAAGCGCGGGTGTTCAACTCACATCCGCAGCTTTCGGGTCCACGTTCTCCTGGTTCCCCTATGTTCTCACGGTTGCGGTGGTCCTGTTTGCATTCTCCACGATGATCTCCTGGTCATACTATGGTTTGAAGTCGTGGACCTTCCTGTTTGGTGAAAGCAAATTTACGGATGCCACATTCAAACTGCTGTTTTTGTTTTTCGTGGTGCTCGGTTCATCCATGCAACTCGGGTCGGTGATCGATTTTTCAGATGCGATGATATTTGCCATGGCCTTTCCTAACCTGTTGGGCTGCTATTTCCTGCTTCCGGTGGTTAAGAAGGAGCTGGACGAATACTGGGCAGATTACAAGTCAGGCAAACTCGTCAGGACAAGAGTATCCTGATCTCTGTCAATAACTTCTGGAAAAGTGCCTGCTTTTACTCACAGGCGCTTGCTTCGCAAGGGCCTGATCAGCGAAAATCATAGGTTGATTTCTATACTGGTCGGGCGGCCTTCAATGAACCCCCCGGCTGTCCGTTAACCCAGGCTCAGGAAATCCCAATGTCCTCACGAACTGAACTCGCAAATGCCATCCGTGCCTTGTCCATGGATGCAATACAACAGGCTAACTCTGGTCACCCCGGCGCGCCGATGGGGATGGCTGATATTGCAGAAGTCCTGTGGAACGATTATATGAAGCACAACCCGGCCAACCCGGCCTGGTGGGATCGTGACCGATTCGTGCTTTCCAATGGGCATGCCTCCATGCTTTTATATTCCGTGCTGCACTTGAGCGGTTACGACCTGCCAATGTCCGAAATTCGTAATTTCCGGCAATTACACTCTAAAACAGCCGGACACCCGGAGTACCATGAAACACCGGGCGTAGAGACCACGACCGGCCCTTTGGGTCAGGGTATCGCCAATGCCGTGGGTATGGCGCTGGCGGAAAAAGTACTGGCCAACCGATACAACCAGGGTGGTCACAAGGTCGTTGATCACCACACCTGGGTATTCATGGGTGATGGTTGTTTGATGGAGGGTATTTCCCATGAGGCCTGTTCATTGGCGGGAACCCTTGGTTTGGGCAAGCTCATTGTATTTTGGGATGACAACGGCATCTCTATTGATGGCGAGGTCCAGGGTTGGTTCACCGATGACACACCCGCACGCTTTGACGCCTACGGCTGGCAGGTAATTCGCGACGTCGACGGACATGACCCGGTTGAAATCAAGCAGGCGATAGAAACCGCGCGGGCAGAAACTGAACGTCCTACGCTGATATGTTGCAAAACAGTCATTGGTTTTGGCTCACCGAACAAACAGGGTACCTCGGCCACACACGGTTCGCCGTTGGGTGTTGAGGAAGTGACAGCGGCCCGAAAGGCTCTCGGTTGGAATCATCCGGCTTTTGAAATTCCCGATGATATCTACGCGGGCTGGAATGCAAAACCGCGTGGTTCTGAAGCAGAGGCGGCATGGGATCAGGTATTTGTGTCCTACCGGGATTCCCATCCTGAGTTGGCGGCTGAATACAGCCGTAGAATGAATGGGAATCTTCCTGATAACTGGCAGGAAACCACGGACAGCGTAATTGCTCAACTGCAGGAAGAAGGTGCAAATGTAGCTACCCGAAAAGCCTCGCAGATGGCGCTGAACGCATTTGGCCCGTCACTACCCGAATTGATCGGTGGTTCTGCTGACCTGGCTCCGTCGAACAACACAATCTGGAACCAGAGCGTGGATGTTTGTGACAAGACCGCCGATGGCAACTACATCTATTTTGGTGTGCGTGAATTTGGCATGACCGCCATTTGTAATGGTCTTGGTCTGCATGGTGGGTTTATTCCTTACAACGCGACATTCCTGGTCTTTTCTGACTATGCACGCAATGCCGTTCGCATGTCGGCACTGATTCCGGCCCATAACATTCATGTCTATACGCATGACTCGATCGGGCTTGGCGAAGACGGTCCTACCCATCAACCGGTTGAACATGTATCGAGCTTGCGCCTGATACCCAACCTCAGTGTCTGGAGACCCTGCGATACCGTTGAGTCGGCAGTCGCATGGAAATGCGCAATAGAAGAAAGCGCAGGTCCCAGCGCCTTGATATTTACCCGTCAAAACCTGCCACACCAGCAGCGTGATAATGAACAGTTAGCCGCTATCGAGCGGGGCGGATATATTCTGCGTGGAGAATCCGGGCCCTGTGATGCCATCATCATTGCAACCGGTTCCGAAGTCGCCCTGGCGATGGACGCGGCGCAAGCCCTCGCTGAGGATGACATCAATGTCCGTGTCGTATCGATGCCAAATCCCGGACGGTTCCTGGCTCAGGAAAGGGTTTACCGCGAATCAGTCCTGCCCTCCGACTGCAAGGCGAGGGTAGCGGTTGAAGCCGGTGTAGGGCACTACTGGTATCCCTTTGTTGGTGATGGTGGCCGTATTATCGGTGTTGATCGTTTCGGCGCGTCCGCACCAGCACCCGAATTATTTGAATTATTTGGTTTAACAGTAACTAACGTCAGTAAAACAGTAAAAGAAATACTGGAATCTGACTAAACAACAACAGGAGTAATATAGAAATGACAGTAAAAGTTGCAATTAACGGCTATGGGCGTATCGGTCGCAATATCATGCGTGCCTTGTATGAACTGGACCGTACCGACGAAATCAGCATCGTAGCCATTAATGATCTGGGTGATGCGAAAAGCAATGCCCATCTGACCAAGTACGATACCGCACATGGTAAATTCCCCGGCACGGTGACGGTGGATGACGGTGACCTGATCGTGAATGGTGACCGTGTAAAAGTATACTCAGAACGCGACCCGTCAAAACTGCCTTGGGCAGAGCTGGGTGTTGATATTGTTATGGAATGTACAGGCCTTTTCCGCAGCAAGGAAACCGCAGGCGCGCACATCACAGCCGGTGCAAAGAAAGTTATCGTTTCTGCACCTGGTCAGAATGTTGACAACACCGTTGTTTACGGCGTCAATCACGATTCCCTCAAATCTACTGATGTTGTGATCTCCAATGCATCCTGCACGACCAACTGCCTCGCTCCGTTGGCGAAGGTTCTGAATGACGAAATCGGTATTGTAAATGGCCTGATGACCACTATTCACGCCTATACCAATGACCAGGTTTTGACCGATGTACTGCACAGTGATCTGCGCCGCGCACGTTCAGCCACCATGAGTCAGATTCCTACCAGTACAGGTGCAGCTGCAGCTGTTGGTATGGTATTGCCTGAGTTGAACGGTAAACTGGATGGTTTTTCAATGCGTGTTCCAACCATCAATGTATCGGTGGTCGATCTCACATTCACGGCTAAAAGAGAGACAACAATTGAAGAAGTTAATGCCGTCGTCAAAGCTGCTTCCCAAGGCGCTATGAAGGGTGTGTTGGCCTACAATGATGAGCCGTTGGTTTCCATCGATTTCAATCACAACCCGCACTCTTCAATTTTTGATGCGGGCCTGACCAAAGTTATGGAAGGCACACTCGTCAAAGTATGTAGTTGGTACGACAATGAGTGGGGTTTCAGCTGCCGTATGCTGGATACCGCACTCGTATTGATGGACACATAGGAAATAACTGGGAGTAAAGCCAAATGTCATTCCTGCGAATGGATGAATTGGATCTGAGCGCCAAACGCGTGATGATTCGTGAGGATTTCAACGTTCCGCTTGACGCGGGTAAGGTGACTTCGGATGCCCGGCTCCGGGCTGCATTACCGACCATCCAGATGGCTCTGGATAGCGGCGCGGCCCTGATCCTTTTGTCTCATCTCGGTCGGCCGGTTGAAGGTCGGTACGAAGAAAAGTTTTCGATGGCCCCGGTGGCCGAGCATCTTTCCGGTTTGATTGGCAAACCGGTGAGGATGCAGAAAAACTGGCTGGATGGTTTTGATATCACGCCCGGTGAGGTTGTGCTGTGTGAAAACGTACGCTTCAATGCCGGTGAAAAGTCTAACGATGAGGCCCTGGCAAAAACCATGGCTTCGTTGTGTGACATATTCGTGATGGATGCATTTGGCACAGCCCATCGTGCTCAGGCCTCTACTGAAGGTGTGATTCGGTATGCACCAACAGCCTGTGCCGGACCCTTGTTGACCCGCGAGTTATTTGAGCTTGATAAAGGTTTGACAAATCCGGAGCGTCCGCTGCTGGCCATCGTGGGTGGTTCAAAGGTTTCCACCAAGTTGACGGTACTCGAGTCACTGATGTCACGTGTCGATGAGCTCATCGTCGGTGGCGGTATCGCGAATACTTTTATCGCGGCCAGTGGTTACGGTGTCGGCAAGTCTCTGTATGAGCCTGATCTTATTCATGAGGCTCAGCGTTTGATCCGTATGGCGCATAAAGAGGGTGGTGAAATACCCATTCCCCAGGATGTTGTCGTGGCCAAGGAGTTCTCAAAGGATGCCAGGGCAGTTGTACGCCAGGTGGGTGAAGTACAGGATGATGAGATGATTCTTGATATCGGTCCCCTGACTGCAGCGAAGTATGCCACCATGATCCAGAACGCCGGTACGGTTATCTGGAATGGTCCGGTAGGTGTTTTTGAGTTCAAGAACTTCGCCGCAGGCACACGTGCTGTTGCGGATGCGATTGAAATCTCTGCGGCATTCAGTATTGCCGGTGGCGGTGATACGTTGGCTGCCATTGATCAGTTCAATATCAGGGATGGTGTCAGCTATATCTCGACCGGTGGTGGTGCATTTCTTGAGCTTGTAGAAGGCAAGAAATTACCCGCGGTTGCAGCACTCGAAGCACGTTACAAAGACTGAAAAACCGGCCCGGAGATCAATTCTCCGGGCCGGTTTTTTTATGCCAGTTCGTTCTGTTTCTGTTTGTCTTATCCGAGCAGTACCACTAACGCCGTCCCAGGCTGCGGCCACCCAATAAGGTGCCGAACCTCAGAAAGTACAGCGCATTGCGATCCTCACTCCAGCCCACACCCAGGTAGATCGGCCCCAGAGGTGTTTTGTAAGCAAAGTATGCGCTGCCATTGAGAAGGCCATCAGAAAAAATATCGCTTCTTTTCTCCGCTGCATTTCCGTATTCAATGGTCATGCCGACATAGCCCGGTAACAAGCCGCTCTTGGCCACCTGGTAGCGGTAGCCCGTCAGCACCGAGCCAAAATGCGGGCCAATCAATGAGTTGGGTTCATAACCCGACATATTAAAGAAGCCACCACCGGTGTATAGCCCGTATATCGGTATGTCCTCATCGAGGCTGGTATTGTATTGTCCGCCCCAAATGAAATTATGGAATCCATAGGTGTGACTGCTAAAAATTGTGAACTCGACTTGGTTGAATGAGCTGCTTGCACCCAGGTCCTTGATTGAGTCGGTGTACTTTAACGCGGAATACAGACCCTTTGTCGGCAAAAAACGGTCATCAAGGCGGTCGTATTTGAGTTCAGCGAATAGCTCGCCGCCATTAAAGGAAAATGGCTCGATTGCAGGATCGCCAACAGTAATTTTCATTTTACCCGCATAGCGTGCATAACCCAGGGTAAACTTGGCATGCCGGTGAAATTCGCGACCCAACGAAAGGGCGCCACCCCATTCGTCCAGCTCAATCTCCGCAAGCGCATCCCCGCTTGAATCATAAAGATATAGTGGCCGGCTAAACCAGTACGCATTTGGCTCAAAGCTGTACTTGAGAGCATCGTCCAGCGGTTTGAAGTATTCCAGGAATATTCCGGGTGCTTCGCCTATCTGGGCGACGGCACGGAACTCAGAGCCGCGATCGTCGAGGGCGGTATTCAGGTAGCCGGCCCGGAGGTTGAAGGCTGTGCCCCGGGCCGTGAAAGACAGATCGACACCGGTTTCAATAAAATGATTTCCGCGCTCATCCGCAAGTACTGTTATTTCAATACCCTGCAAGTCGCCCTCTTCTATGACGCTGTATCGGGCCTGGCGAATAAATCCAAGTGCATAGACCTGTCGTAAATCATGGTCCAGTTGTTCCAGATCAAGTGTTTGACCCGGTTGAATGGTAATTAATTCTGATATGACGTCATCAGAAAACCTCGACTGGTTATCAAGACTGACAAAATGGACCTGTGGTGGACCCTCCACACAGCTGTCAATCCCTTGTCGCCAGGCACGATACTCGCTCTCTGACAGTGAATATTGCTTCAATTGATCCTGTATTGCCTCGGTGGCGGCATAGCCAAGAGGAATGGCTTCATCCAACTTATCAAAATCAGAGGACGTGATTTTGTCACCGATATCCGGCGTTATTAACACGTCGTTTTTCCCCAGTGTTCCTATTTGAGTATTGGTATTTGAAACGGTCAACATTCCACTCATCTGGTAAACGATGGCCAGGGCGCTTTTGATTTCATCCTTACCGGCAAGCTTGGTGCCCACATCAACCGCGATAACGACATCGGCCCCCATGTCCCTTGCCACATCCACCGGCAGGTTTCTGACCAGGCCACCATCGACCAACAGGGCATCTCCCCTGCGAACCGGATCAAAAACACCGGGTACCGCCATGCTTGCTCGCATGGCCATGGATATCTCACCGGTGCCGATAACGACAATGTCGCCTGTCACGATGTCCGTAGCAATGGCGCGGTAAGGGATGGGGAGCTTGTCAAAGTCGGTCGTGTTGACCCGCTGGGATGCAACGGACTCAAACATAAAGACAATTTTTTGGCCGGAAACCATACCCTGCGGCAGCAGATTGCTGTTTTTTCCGATGCCGAGTTTGGGTCCATACAAACCAAGATCATCATCATCTTTGCGTCGGAACGGCAGGTCCCGGCGGGCAGTCTTGTCCTTGAAAAGGTCATCCCAGTCGGCATCTCTTACTACCTTTTCAAGCTCTGCTGACTCCATCCCCGTCGCAAGAAACCCGCCGACGATGGAACCCATACTGGTGCCGGCTATGTAGTCATAAGGGATCCGCATTTCCTCCAGTTTTTTCAGTACACCGACATGTGCATAACCGCGTGCGCCACCACCGCCCAGTACAAGCCCGATCTTTGGCCGGTCAGTGACGTCGCTTCTGATGCATTGATATTCCTCAGCCTGTGATGGGCTTGCACCTACAGTGGCGGATAGAACAAACGCGACCAAAGATAGGAAGCGGGTTTTGCGATTTATTGTTTTTGACATGAAATGATCTGCTCCATGGTGACAGCACGTGTCAATATTACACAAAAACCTCTATTATTACGCTCCGTTCCTCAGTCGTCACAGGTAATGCACTTGAATAAGCAATTCAAACCGGTTTTCTTCACCTTTATGCTCGTTTTCATCATTTGCCTTGGTGCGGTTGCCGTTGCGCCTGTCAGTGCAGCAGGGACTGGTGCCACGCTTGACAATCTCACAACCTATCCGCGTATCGAACGCTTTGAGCAGGGCAGTGTACAGGTGGATTTCCCGAGTATTGATTCCTGGCCGGATTTCCGTTTCTTGAGAGCCTGGTTACCTGTGGAAGTCACGCTCAATGCTGATAGCAAACCACGCATTGGTTCTGCCTACGTTCAGGCGGCAACTGACATTGATTTTGAACAACGTACGGTGGCTATTTCAGGTCTGGAAGTGCTGAAGACAAGGTTTCCTGATGAGGACCAGTCAGAAGCACGCGGGAAATTGATCTCGATGGCATTCCAGGGGCGTGAAAGCATCGTGCCACTGGATGTGTTGCTGCGTTTGCTACCCGAGGATTTTGAGGTTCCAGGGCAGACGACGAATGTCCCTGTTCTGAATTTTGACCCACCGGCGATTGTGGTCTCTGAAAAGCCACTGAAGTTGTTATCAATTGACAAGGAACCCGTCAAGGCACCGCTTGAGGGGACTGATCTCGAGTATGTGGTCAACACGAACTGGAATGTCTTTTACTATCGTCCGGATGAGAAGTGGTATGTACTCAATGAAAATGCCTGGCAACAAAACAATTACCTGGCGGATGGCGACTGGACGACGACCGATAGTTTACCGGCGGATTTCGACAAACTGGCCCTGAACGATGCCTGGCCGGAGGTTCAGAAAGCTTTACCGGCGCGTCAACCTGAGAACCCGCCACTACCTTTTTTGATCAGCCTCGAGGAAACAGAGTTAATCCTTCTCGATGGTGCACCACGTTTGAGTGCAATCGATGCGACAGGGATCAGTTATGTCACTAACACGCAAAGTGACCTGTTCAAGACAGGCGACCGCTGGTATTTTCTGGTGTCCGGGCGCTGGTTCTCGAACACCAATCTGAGCGGCCAATGGCAGGCTGTTAAAGACTTGCCGGATGCTTTTGCTCAAATCCCTGCCAAGCATCAGAAAGGACACATATTGTATTCCGTGCCGGGTACACGGCAGGCAAAACTGGCGTTGATCGAAGCCGCACTGCCTCGCCGGACTTCGGTTGCGAAAAGTTCTGCCGCGAAACTTGAAGTGAGTTGGATTGGCGAACCCAGATTTGAAGCTATAGAGAACACACAGCTTCAACGCGGTCTGAATACCCCATTCCAGATTATCAAGCACAATAATTTCTATTATCTGTGTTATGAAGGTGCATGGTATCTGTCAGAGTCACCTGCCGGTGCATGGAAAGTCGCCATGCAGGTTCCCGATGAGATCTACCGTATCCCGGCTTCTGACCCGGCTTACAATGTCACGTTCGTAACCCTGGATTCAGTTCAGCCAGAAGCGCAGGATCACGTCAATTACAGTTATTCGAGTGGTTACAAGGGCAGTTTTTCAACCAGGGTAAGCGTGGTTTATGGTACCGGTTGGTATCGTCCGTCCAGTGTTTACTGGGATTCTGCCAATGGACCTGCCTATTGGAATTATGGCCGCACCTATGGATACAACGTCGGCTATCACCCGGTGGGTGCCTATTATGGTCATCGTGGTGGATACTACGGTCGCTGGGGTTATGGCCCATACCGTGGTTGGGGCGGGTATGGCCCCTATGGCGGCTGGGGATATAGCAGGACTACCATGATCATCGAGTCCCCAACGGTTAACTACACACAGGGTTACGGTTCAGCATGGGAAGGCCCTATGCAGACCACACCCGGTGATCCGTCGAAATCAAAAGAACAATCGCTGGAACGTTACCTGCCAAAGAAAAAGGCCGATGGTACCGAGAAATTTGTTCATACGGATAAAGCCAATGGCGCCGGGCCAGCTAAGATTTCTGCTGCTTCCTTATACGCGGGCGCGACGCTTTCATCCAATCGTTATTCCGGTCCGGATGGAAAGGTTTACCAGCGTGAAGATAAGGAGTGGAGACACTACGACGATGGCAATTGGGATACCATGCAGGCAATAGCGAGGGAGCAGCCCGTTGAAGCACGGCCGAAACAAAGACCCAACCCCGAGGATTATGAAAGGTACCTGCCGGCACACAAACGAACCTTGAGCAGATCAGAGCTGGATCGCCAGGAAATGGCCCGAATTGAAGGTATGGACCATTACAGCGAATACCGTATGAAACAGGAAAGTAAACAGCAATAGCATTGACTTCAATGCATATTGAACCAATGATATAAAAAACTTTCTCTATATTAAGACATCTTAATTAAGGACAGAATTATGCAAACCCGTACCATGTTCTCCCAATTAGCCAAGTTAGCATCACTCGTAGTAGCAGCTCTGCTGATTGCGAGTTGTGCGTCCAAACCAGATATTAAAAGTGATTACGACCGCTCGGTTGATTTCAGCCAATACAAAACCTATGCGTTCTTTAACCCGATGGGTATCGAAAATCCCAATTACTCCAGTATTTACGGTTCAATTTTCCGTGAGGCAATCAGCAGGGAGATGGAGAGCAGGGGGTATGTGAAGTCTGATAACCCGGATCTGCTGATTAACGTATCCGGTCGTTTACAGGAAAAGACCAGGGTCACCACCACGTCTGATCCTTACATGGCCGGCAGTTATTACGGATACCGCCGCGGTGCTTATGGTGCCTGGGGTGGTTATGGCTATGGCACGCAGACAAACGTCAGTCAGTACACCGAGGGTACTGTGAACGTCGATATGGTAGACCGCGTGCAAAAGCGCATGGTCTGGGAAGGTGTCGCGGTTGGCCGGGTCAATGAGAAACGGACGAGTGAAGAAGCGCGGACAAACATCAACAATGGCATTCAGGAAATGTTCGCCGCTTACCCGTTTCGTGCTGGTCAGTAACAAGTACTCACAAACCGGCCCGTTCATCCCGGGCCGGTTTTTTGTCTTTCGACTTTTTTGTTTCTGCCGTCCATCGCTCACCAAACCTGTTTTAATCTTGCCGTTTATAAGTGGCATCAGCGTAGATTCATGAGGAAACTACAGGTAAAATGCCGCATTTTTACGGCAACAATTATCAAGGCGTCATCCATGCTCTCAGTTACACGTGTTCTATCCACTATTGGTTTTGCAGTGATCCTGGCTCTGCCGGTCACTGGCCTGGCCGACTCTCAAGATTTGGACTCGGATCGAAAAGAACGCGGTACCGAGAAATCCGTTGAGGAAATAGCGCGCGAAATGGTAAACCCGCTGGCGGCGTTCTGGCGCTTCGACTACACCGGTGAACACAGAAATTACCAGGGAAGTATCCCCGGTGCTGATGACCAGAAAGGCTGGATTCACAACTTTCAACTTACAGTGCCCTTCAGAGAAAAAGACGGAAAAGGCTGGGTTTTCAGGTTCGCATTGCCTTTTTTACCGGATCAACCTGTTTACTGGGCAGACATCGGTTACGCAGAATGGCGGATTCGCCAGCAGGACCCGACCCTGCAGGAAGATGGGGTGTGGGCACCGACTCACGGACACACGGATGCGGCAACGTTTGACCTGGTCTATGGCGGTGTCAATGAATCCGGTCGCATACTGAATTATGGTGTTGCAGGCGTTCTGCCGACCACCTCAGACACATCCAATGGCAGGCAGCAGTTCATAATGGGACCCGCTGTCAATATCGGTAAAATGACCGATTGGGGTGTTTATGGTGTTTTGTTCTCACATGTCATCGACCTTATCGAAAAAAAGGACAAAGGCACGCCGGATACCACGCAAACAACACTGCAGTTTTATTTCAGCTACGACCTCGGTGGTGGCTGGCAGGCGATCTCCAACCCCGTTGTTACCTATGACTGGGAAGCCGACAGTAGTAATAAGTTGAATCTGCCACTCGGTGGCGGTATTGCCAAGACCTTTAAGATCGGCAGGATGCCATTAAGGCTGACGGCCGAGGTTCAATATTTTGTGGCAAGCACCGATCGCTTTGGTCCCGATTGGTTGTATAAGTTCAGTCTGAGTCCTATCATGCCGAGTAAGCACACTCGCCATTAGGAATCTGCCAGACCTGATCCCGGGTCCACAATCGATGACTGCACCCAGTAATCTCAAGCATTTTGCTGCCATGGTTATTCTACTGTGTGCGGCACTATGGTTCGGGATGCTCGGTCAACGTGATCTGTTTGATCCGGATGAAGGGCGCTATGCCCAAATTCCGGCGGCCATGGTAGATACCGGTGATTGGCTGACCCCCAGGCTGAATGACTTCAAATATTTTGAAAAGCCCGTTCTGCAGTATTGGGGAACCGCTGTAAGCTTCAAGTTGTTTGGAAAAAGCAATACGAGTGCCCGTCTGTTCACAGCAGTGCTCGGTTTTTCGGCAGCCCTTTTCGCCATGCTCATAGCATTTCGTTTGTACGGAGCCCAGGCAGGTATATACACATTTCTGCTCAGTATCAGTTACCTGATGGTGGTGGCCTTTGGCCACTATCTGACGCTGGACATGGCCTTGAGCGCTTTACTTGTCATGGGTATAGGCAGTCTCGTTATTGCACATTCCAGCCGTGGTAATGAAAGCCACACGAGAAACTGGATGTTGGCCGGGTGGCTTGCACTCGCGCTTGCAACCCTGACCAAGGGTCTCGTGGCTGTCGTGTTACCGGCGGCAACCGTTGTGGTTTATAGCCTCTGGCAGCGGGACTGGGGTCTTTGGAAAGGTTTGCATCTCTTCAAAGGGCTGCTTTTATTTCTGGCGGTCACGGCACCCTGGTTCATCATGGTCAGTATCGCCAACCCGGAATTTCCGGAGTTCTTTTTTATTCATGAGCATTTTAATCGCTACACCAGCGAGGTCCACAGTCGCTCTGGGCCGGTATATTATTTCATACCCGTTTTGATAGTCGGTGTAGTGCCATGGCTGATAACCAGTCTGCGCTCGCTGGTATCACCGGATTTCACCTGGTTACCCGATAAACCGGGGCAGTTCGACGCTGAACGCTTCATGTGGACTTTTGTCGTGGTAACTTTCTGTTTCTTCTCGTTGGGGCGGTCCAAGCTACCAGGCTATATTCTGCCGATATTACCCATCATTGCGGTGTTGTCAGGCCGGCAGATTGGAAACAGGGGAGCAGTGACCAAAGACCGTTGGGTGATGCTTTTCTTTGGTTTGTTATTCTCCCTGGGGGCATTCAGCATCGAACTGCTGGCCAGCGAGCATTTTCCGGCAGAACAGTGGGCGGCATACCAGCCCTGGATCATAGGCAGCGGTTTGTTGTTCCTGCTGTCATTTGCGGTGATGAGTATCAAAAAAATCACCCAGCTTCGCGCTTTAGCCACTGTTGCGGTTCTATCCTTAACCGCAGGCTTGTTGGTTGTATCCGGTGCCAGTTCCCTGGCAGAGAGCCGCTCCAGCAAGGTGATATCTGACATCATCACAGAAACACTGCCGCCAGGAGTCCCTGTTTACGCATTTCAATATTACCCTGAAGCTGCCACTTTCTATCTTGGCAGGCCGGTCACCATTGTAGAATACGAGGGTGAATTGGCGATGGGGATCAGGCTTGAGCCAGAGAAATTCATCAAAACGCAGGACGAATTTTTAGCCGTGTGGCAGAATCTTGATCAGGCGGCGGTGGTGGTCAAGTTAAACAGGCTCAAAAACCTTAAAGTGGACCAATTGCAGGGCAGGGTCGTTTATAAGGGTCCGAAGACAATGGTGATTATAAAATCATGACGGAATCAATAGGCCAGAGCGTGACTCAAGGCATGAGCCAGGGCATGACGTGGGCGGCCTTTGCGTTGATTTTAACCGGTGTATTGTTAAACGCCTTTGCCCAGTTAGCCCTCAAGGCCAGCGTCAGTGATACCGGTGTGATCAGCCTGGATATGCAGTCCCTGTTTTCTTCAGCTGGTAGCCTGGCAAGCAACCTGTGGTTGTGGGTGGGACTGATCTGTTATGGCATCAGCGTGATCGTGTGGATACTGGCTTTGAGCCGGGTCGACGTATCGATCGCTTATCCGATGTTATCGATTGGCTATATTGTTAATGCTGTCGCTGCCTGGCATTTGTTCGACGAACCCATGAATATCGGTAAAGTCGTCGGCATTGGCGTCATTATCCTGGGTGTTTATATATTGGCCCGATCATGACCATGCTGCCATTTACCCGGCCTTCGCTTGGTGAAGAGGAGCTCAGCGCGGTTCAGAAAGTGCTGCAATCAGGCTGGATAACCAGCGGTCCACGGGTCGTTGAACTGGAAAAAAATCTCGGTGCTTATATTGGCGGCGGTGTTGATATACGCCTGTTCAATTCCGCCACGGCTGCAATGGAAGCGATTCTTATCGCTAAAGAAATCGGTCCTGGTGATGAAGTCATCGTTCCTGCCATGAGCTTTGTCGCATCAGCGAATGTCGTCGTGCGTACCGGTGCGACACCGGTATTCGTGGACGTGGGTCTTGAGAGCCGGAATATTGATGCAGACAAGGTTCGTTCGGCCATCTCTGACAAAACCCGGGTCATTATGCCGGTGCATTTCGCCGGCAGGCCGGTTGATATGGCTCCCATTTACGAATTGGCGGACAGCAAGGGCTTGCTGGTGCTGGAAGATGCTGCGCAGGCGATCGGTACCTGCTACCAGGGCCGGCAAATTGGTTCGTATGGCAACCCGGTTTCATTCAGTTTTCATCCCAACAAAAATATGACCACCATTGAAGGTGGTGCAGTTGCATCAAGTGACGCGCGGCTGATCAAACAACTGGAATCGATCAGGTTTCACGGTATCTCACGCAATGACAGTGGTGAAGTGCTGGTTGAGGCCTGGGGTGGAAAAATGAACCTGCCCGATGTAAACGCCACTATCGGCCTGGCGCAGCTCAAGAAGCTGGATGGTTTCAATGCAAAGCGCCGTCTACTGGCCGAGCACTATTTCAAGCGCATGCCACATCATCCTGCCCTGGTTCTGCCGTCAGATGCGCCCGGACACAGTTGGCATATGTTCTGTATTTGTCTGGATTTTGCATCCCTGGGCATGAGTCGCGATGACATACTCGAGACATTCAAAGCGCAGGACATCCTGCTTGGCATGCACTACCCGGCCATGCATCTGTTCGGTTTGTATCGTCAACTCGGCTATGGCCGGGGTGACTTTCCCAATGCAGAGCAGATTGGAGACCAGACGTTTACACTGCCGCTTTTTCCGGCCATGACAACCGCTGATGTTGATCGTGTGGTTAGTGTTTTTGATCAATTGCTGGCATGACCGGAGACACTCAGGTGCTGACCCGCGCAGTCATTTTTGCCTATCACGATATCGGTGTTCGTTGTCTTGAGACCTTGCTCGAACTGGGTATCGAAATCAGCCTGGTAGTGACCCACGAGAATAGTGAGTCAGAGCAAATCTGGTTCGATAGTGTTGAGGATGTGGCGAAAAAGAACGGCATTGAAGTCATCAAGCCGGATGATGCGAACGCGGTTGCCGTGATTGAGCGGGTTTCTGAGTGTAAGCCTGACTATATTTTTTCATTCTATTACCGCCAGATGCTGGGGCAGCAGTTGCTGGATATCCCGACCAAGGGTGCTTTCAATCTTCATGGCTCACTTTTGCCAAAGTACCGGGGACGTGTGCCGGTTAACTGGGCCATTATTCACGGCGAAAAAGAAACCGGTGTGAGTCTGCACACAATGGAGCTTAAGCCGGATGCCGGGAGCTTGCTGGCCCAGGCAGCGGTATCCATCCTGAGAAACGATACGGCATATGATGTTTTTCAAAAGCTCAAATGTGCTTCTGAGAACCTGTTAATAGAAGTTATTCCGGAAATGCTTGCTGGCCGTGTTTTTGAAACACCATTAAACCTCGAAGAAGGCAGTTATTATTCCGGGAGAAAACCGGAGGACGGAAGAATCAACTGGAACATGACCGCCAGTGACATACATAACTTGATACGTGCCGTGGCACCACCTTATCCCGGTGCTTTTTTTGACATCGACTCGCACCGTGTCGAGGTGCTGGGTAGCTATATCAGGGGTGAAAGGGCTCGTTTTGAGGAACCGTGTATCTATTTCGAAGGTGAGAATTTTCAGGCCGATTGTATCGATGGCATGCGATTTATGATCACGCAGCTGGTGATTGACGGATTAATAGCTGATCAGTCCCTGTTTCAACAGACGTTTGGGCAGCGCCTGATTCCGGATTTGGCAAACGACGCATGAAGCAGGTGGTTCTGAAGGTGGATGTGGATACTTACCTCGGTACGCTGCACGGCGTGCCGGCACTGCTCGAGTTGTTTGAGCGATATGATGTCAAGGCAAGTTTCCTGTTCAGCGTCGGGCCGGACAACACCGGCAGGGCGATACGCCGGGTTTTCAGAAAAGGTTTTCTGCAAAAAGTCGGTCGCACCTCGGTGGTCAGCCATTATGGTTTGCGCACCCTGATGAATGGTGTGATCAAACCGGGTCCACATATTGGCAAGAAAGCAGCATTTGTCATGCGGTGTGTTGCTGCAGCCGGACATGAGGTGGGTATTCATTGCTACGACCATGTTCGCTGGCAGGATTATGTCGCCGGCAAAGATCAGAAATGGACAAAGCGTGAGATGGATAAAGCGCTGAATGCGTTCAAAGACGCCCTGCAGATGGAACCGCAAACAATTGGCGCTGCAGGCTGGCAATTGAATCCATTTGTCATTGCGCTGGAAGCACAGATGGGCTTTAAATATGCCAGCGACGTACGTGGTCGCGAGCCGTTTTTCCCAACCATGGAAGGGCTGAGTTCCAATTGCATCCAACTACCCACGACGCTACCCACACTGGATGAAATCATAGGTTCAGATGGTATAGACTCATTCAATTGCTGGGAAGCAATCCTGGAGAAAAGCCGCGAGTCACTACCTTGCGGACATGTCTATACGCTGCATGCTGAGTTAGAGGGTATGAAGCTGATGCCGGTGATGGAAAAGTTGCTTGAGCAGTGGAAAGCATCGGGTTTTGATTTTCTGACGCTCCAGCAACTCCATGCTTCACTGGACCAATCAGCACTGCCAAGGCAGGAAATAGCCTGGTCTGAACTCGATGGCCGCTCCGGCCTGCTGGCTGTCCAGGGCGCCTGATTAAGTTCGACGCCATTTGAGTACACGGGAGGTTTTAATTGAACGCTGACATGACAAAAGACACGCAGGGTCAATTGGTCGATTTGTCCGTTATTATTCCGGTGTACAACGAGCAGGATGTTCTCGGCAAACTGTTTGAGCGTCTATATCCGGTCATGGACGCTTTAGGACGTTCATTTGAAGTCCTGTTTGTAAACGATGGCAGTTCGGATAACTCATCCGGTATCCTGGCAGAACAGTTTGAACAGCGGCCCGATGTTACGCGGGTGGTTTCTTTGAGCTCAAATGCGGGTCAGCACGCCGCCCTTATCGCCGGCTTTGAGCTTACCCGTGGCAAGTTCATCATTACCCTTGATGCAGACTTACAGAACCCGCCGGAGGAGATTCCGGCCATCGTTGCAGAGATGGACAAGGGTTTTGATTACGTCGGTTCGATCAGGGCTTCCCGAAACGACAAGGCATGGCGGCATATTGCCTCGCGGATGATGAACTCCTTGCGTGAAAAGATTACCAATATCCACATGACGGATCAGGGTTGTATGTTGCGGGGTTACAGCCGGGAGATTGTCCGGGAAGTCGCTATTTGCAATGAATCCCGTACATTTATTCCGGCGCTGGCTTACCTGTATGCGGCCAGGCCAACTGAGATCACGGTAGCCCATGAAGAACGGGCAGCCGGCAAATCCAAGTATTCCCTGTTGAAGCTGATTCAGCTGAATTTTGACCTGATGACCAGTTTTTCATCGATGCCACTGCGACTGATCTCATTAACAGGCATCGCCGTTTCAATTCTTTCTTTTTTGTTTGTCATTTACCTGGCCTATCGCCGCCTGTTCTATGGTCCGGAAGTCGAGGGTGTTTTCACGCTGTTTGGTATCACCATTTTCCTGATGGGTTTATTGCTGTTTTCAGTTGGTATGCTGGGTGAGTACATCGGTCGTATCAACGGCCTGGTGCGAAGAAGAAAACGATTCCGCGTTGCGAGTGTGCTGCAGGCGGGTGAGGGTGTAAAATCGCCTGATGAAGAATCGAAACCTTCTTCCTGAGCGGACGGGCAGAAGACACGCCGGACCGGCGTTATCCCCACAGTAACCAGGAATACCATGAAAATTTTGATCCTCGGCGTTAACGGCTTTATCGGCCATCACCTGTCGAACAGAGTTCTCCAAACCACGGATTGGGAAGTCTATGGCATGGATATGCGGTCCGACCGGCTTGACAATGAAATAAATCATGAGCGGTTTCACTTTTTTGAAGGTGACATCACCATCAATCGCGAGTGGATCGAATATCACATCAAGCATAGCGATGTCATATTGCCCCTGGTTGCCATCGCGACACCGGCGATCTACGTTACCAATCCACTGGGTGTGTTTGAGCTGGATTTTGAAGCCAACCTGGCCATTGTCAGGGCCTGTGTGAAGTACAACAAACGCGTTGTGTTTCCATCAACTTCCGAAGTCTACGCCATGTGTGAAGACGACGCCTTCCACCCTTACGAGTCAAACCTGGTGCTCGGCCCGATTGCCAAGCCACGCTGGATCTACTCCTGTGCCAAGCAATTGATGGACCGGGTGATTGCGGCTTATGGTCAGCAGGAAGGTCTGAAATTTACCTTGTTCCGCCCCTTCAACTGGATCGGCAGTGGTCTGGACAGCCTTCATACCCAGAAGGAAGGCAGTTCCAGAGTAGTAACACAATTCCTCGGCCACATCGCCCGCGGTGAAGACATCAAGCTGGTAGATGGCGGCTTGCAGCGCCGCAGTTTTACCGATGTCTCAGATGGAATTTCAGCCCTGGTGAAGATCATAGAGAACAAGGACGGCATCGCAGACGGCAAGATCTACAATATTGGCAATCCGGAAAATGATCTATCCATTAAGGAACTGGCCAACCTGATGCTGGAAATGTCGTTTAACTACCCTGAGTACGAGTCTCAGGCACGCAACGTTAATATCGTCGAAGTAACATCGGCGGATTATTACGGCGAGGGCTACCAGGACATACAGAGTCGGGTGCCTTTTATCGACAACACACGTGAAGAGCTGGATTGGGCTCCGTTGGTTGACGTCAACACAGCGCTGGGCAAGATCATGGATACCTACCGAAATGAGGTTGCTGCGGCTCGTGCTTTGCTGGATCAAAATTAGAGCGACGAAGCGGAATACAAAGTGGTGTAGTGTCATTCATTTGGGCTGATGGTTGGGTCACCATTGATCAGTCGGGAAGCTGAGGCTCTGCATTAGCTTGTTTCAGGGTTCACACTCCAGGTGGAAAGAACCATTGATCATTCGGGAAGCCGAGACTATGCGCTAGTTTTCTTCCAGGCTCACAGGTTGAAAACCATTGATCATTCGGGAAGCCGAGGCTATGCAGTAGCTTACTTCCAGACGCGCTCGAGCACATCCATGTGTCGCTCATCCTCGACTCCTGTCTCAGAAGGTCTGGAAGTAAGCTACTGCACATCCTCGCCTTTGTGCGAATGCAGGGGTCAATGGTTTCTGGAAGATACACGTGGTTTGATTCTGAGCTTGATAAGCACACGGCTTTTGCGAATGTTGGACAAACAACCTTTGAAAGATGCAGGGCGTTTGATATTAAGCTGGGGTGTGTATTAACTTATCAGGACCGTGAGCGACATGGATGTCGCGCTCGAGCTTACATGGACGTATTCACAGCGAGTCCTGGGAAGTTAATACACATCCCAGCTCCCCCAATCTTGCAGATTATCGAAAGTAAGGCTTCTGAGTTACTCCTCAGGCTAGCTTGGGCACGGCACCTGTCTTGGTAAGACAATACACATCCCAGCTCCCCCGACCTTACGGATCAGAAATTTTGCAGTCTGCAAAAGAAGTAAGAATTCAGTCTATTTTCTAAACCACGAATTCATGCTGAGGGTGATGGCGGTGAATTGACCGCTTGAGCTGAATTGGTATCCCACGCCTAAGCGATGTATGTCTAGAAACCAGAGTTTAAATGGACGGTTCCGCAAGCTGACTTGCAGGCTAAGTTCTATTTGATCCTGTATGGGGTCGAAGGTCCCGTCGGGCAGATTGAAATGGAGTTCATTGCCCAGAAATGAATACATGAAGGTCCAGTGAAGATCGACCGGCTCGCCATGGAATGTGGCTTTTTTCAGCGGTTGCCGTAACTCGGTGCCTATCTGGGCAACGGCCAGATGGTCGGACCTGCCTTCATCGGGTGTGTAGCCAGCGTAAAAGAGTCCGGCAAGAATAGACCATTGGTTTTTCTTTGCAGGAAAGGTATAGCGGCTTTTGACTCCTGCGTAATAAATCCACGCCGAATCATCATTTCTCAGATCCGAACCCCAGCCCACATGTGCCAGTGTTCTCAAATACCATCTGGGGCTGATGGGAATCTCCAGTTCGACACCGGGCGTGAAGCTTGCTGTCCCAAAGTTATCATTTTCTATGATGCCCCCGAGGTCTTCAATATCATGCAATCCGACTGTAACCGGATACCTGATTTCTACCCCCAGTTTTCGTGAGCCGGATTCGGTCAGCGAAGATGTCCGCAAGGTTTGCCGGATGGGGACTCTTACTACGAATACTGATCGGGTATCCTCGATCTGGTACCAACCGGTTCCAAAAAAGGAGGAATAGGCCCAGTGGACCGGCTCGAAAACGGTTTTCGTCTCCGCAGCCAGGGAATCGGTGACGGAGAAAAACAGGCAAATCAGAAATACAAAGGCTTGTTGTATTGTTTGACGATGTGATTTCATTTCACCAAAAGCCTTAGTTCATCTTGGGCGATTTAAATATTACGGGTTCAAAGGGGCCAGGTCATTCACTGATGAATCAAGTTCCTGATGATGGATCTTTCGCCGAGCTCTTTGCAAGGCAGCTAAGAGCTTGTCGCCCTGCCAGCTACCATCCGATGAGACCAGGGCCTCCTGCAGATGCTTTAGTTCGCTTGCCAGGTTCTCGTCGTTAAGTATTCCGGCAAATTCGGCCAGTGTCACGGGTCGTGAATTTGCGGTGTCATCGACTGTGTAACTTGCTATCCAATTATGAATGGCTGAATGGGTCTGTGAGGCATGATTGCTCTTGCAGGTTTTTTGCAGTTCGGCAAAGGCTGATTTTTCATCGTTGACTTGTTGATTGGCAGTTTTGCGTCCGAAACGCAGCCAGAGTATACCGGTCAGGCCGGTCAGGAAAAGCACTAATATTAGCCACGAACTGCGAGAGTCCTGTTGGTCGTTTTTAACTGTCCCCACCACGGATTCTTCCTCTGACGGCAGGATATCAAGCTTCAATCCCGGGACGATCTGCTGTTTTAGCTCACGATTGCCTGGGTCCCACCACTGGAAACGAATACCCGGGATCTCATAGCTACCGGGTTTTTCCACGACCCAGGTAATGCTGTCGGTACGTACGCCGGTCAGGTCGCCACGATCGGTTTTGTCGGTGATCTCAGGTGTCTGCGGATAGCTTGCCAGTCCTTCTGTGCGGAAAACAGGTAGAGGCGGAAGCAACATGGCAGAAATGTCATCAGCCCGTCGGTTGACCGTCAAGGTGACAGCATCACCTGTTTTTGTGATGGCCGTTGCCGGTTGCCAATCGTGCTCGAGCTCGAAAGAGGTGGTGGTTACCACCAGGTCGCCTGGTTTTGCACCTGGCGGCAGCTTTACGCTTAACTCCAGTCGTTCGGTCTGAAACTCGAAAGCCTTCTCTGCGCTGCCAAACCCTGCGGATGTGGTGAAACGCACGTTGATGGATGGGATTTCCAGTAGCCCCGTCTTTTGCGGATAAAGCGCCAGCGGGTAGCGCACGATTTGCCAGTCCTGCCCGTCGATTTTTTCAGTCAGCTTCACAGTCGTGGTATCGGTTTGCATCAGGAAGGCGCCATTCACTTCCGGCAGGTTGAAATGCGAATTGGAGAAGCTGAAGCCGGTGGTTTTCAGATCCAGGTCCAGCGTTACCTGTTGTCCTGCCCAGATCTCTTTATCCTGTTCAATGCTGATGCTCACGCCAGCCTTGACTTCATTGTCCTGGGCAAAAAGAGAAAGCGGCAAAAGCAGGCCGGTCAACAGGATGAATGTGCACAGTTGCTTATTCATTAACGTCTTGTACCGTTTCTTCAGTCAAGGCACTTTCCTTTTTCGCCAACTGGTAGTTAAAACGCACTGCCAAAAAATCAGCTGGTCGTGTTTCCACTTTGCGCAACCACATGGCACGCATGGCATCCTCACCCATCTGCTGGTCTGCTGCATCGACCACCTGTTCGCTGGAAGATTTATTTACCCGGCCGGTATCATCAAAGACGATTTCATCGGCCTCCAGTTGACCGCCGGTGCCGCCGTAGTCATCCTCGGGTGGTGCCAGTGCCGCTTTTCTCAAGATGGCGATTTGCAGGTTCTGTTCTGCTTCTAGCCAGCCAGGTCGTTTGGAAAGCGCGTTTTGATAGGCTTCAATGGCGGTTTCGTATTGACCCAGCATGATCAGTGCATTGCCACGGTTGTAGTTGGCTTCGGCGCTACCGGCACGGCCCAGCACCGAAGCGGCGCTTTCAAAGTCTCCTGCCATGAACAGCGCTGCGCCGATTCTTTCAGGCGTTGTGAATTTTCGGGCCGCCTGCTTGTATTCACCCTGCTCCATGAGGCGTTGCCCCTGCTGGTCGGGTGTCAACCACAGGTCTGCCCACTCGAAGGCATATGCCGGCGAAATTTGCGTCAGCATTAAAATCAATAGCGTTAGCCGAATGTTCATTCCAGTGTCACCGATCCGCCTTGCCGGAAAAAGATCAATAAAATCAGCGCCAGCAAAATTAACAGGTAATAACCTTCATCCTTCCATCGTTGGCCTTCCTGTGTGGGAGCGTTTTTTATACTGCTATCTATGCGGGCGGACAGACTTTCAATATCGCGTTTGTCCGCCGTTACTTCGGTTACCGTTCCATCCATAACACGTGCGGCCTCACGTAGTGACTTCATGTCCAGTGGCGGTGCGGGAAAGCTGTCCGGTGGCGGAATCACTTCAGGACCGGCCGCCATGGCCAGGATGTGCACCTCGTAAGCGTTCTGCTGGTATATGGTTTTCAATGCAGACAGTTGTGATCTGTCTACACTATCGGTGACCAGGACAATGGAACCGGGTACCGCGGCATCTCTGAGGCGCTGGTTTGCAAGTGCAATGGCTTCGGCTGGTTCATCGCCGTCCTTTGGCATGATGCCGGGCTCCAGGGCTTGCGCAAAATTGTTTATAACCCCGGCATCGGAGGTTAAAGGCATCACCAGGTGTGCGCTGCCGGCATAGGCGATCAAACCGCTGCGAACATCACCCTTGAGTTCGAGCAAATCGTGAATCTTCATCACGCTGCGTTGCAGGCGGCTGGGTTGAATATCCTGCGCCAGCATGTCGGGTGTAACCTTAAGGACGATAAACATGGCTGACTGGTCTTCACTGAATGGCGTTGCCTGCATCTGCCAGCTTGGGCCGGCCAGGGCGAGGATGCCCACGAGCCAGACAAGCCCCAAAGCGTAAATTGGTCTCCAACGGCCACTGTCATCGTCTTCATCCATCAAGAGATGCTCGAGCAGGTGAGGGCTGATCACTTTCTTCCATGCCCGCAGTGAATCACTTCTCTGATAGACCGACCAGACCAGGAAACCGGCAGGAACCAGCAATAACAGCCAGGCCGGGCGCAGGAAGTGGAACTGGTCGAGTGATGCCAGGAAATCCATCAGTTTGCCGGTTCCTGTAGCCCGGCGCTTTCATCCTGTCGTTTGGACAAACGCAGACGGATTTCCAGAAACATAATGTAAAACAGCGTCAGCAACATGCCGGCCGCCAATGGCCAGTAATACAGGTCGGTTAAGGGCCGGTAGCTCTGGGTTTCTACCTGGCGCGGATTTATCTCATCCAACTGGGTGTAGATGGCCTCCAGTTCGCCCCGGTCATTGGCGTGGAAATAACTACCGCCGGTGATGCTGGCGATGTTTTCGAGCGTTTTCTCATCCAGTGCCTGTTCTCCGACAGAGGTCGGGTCGCCAATCGCGATCGTATAGATGACCACATCGTTGTCACGGGCGATTTCCGCGGCACGCTCGGGTGGCACCAGGCTGCCGGTATCATTGCCATCGGTGAGCACGATCAGGACGCGTTCATCGACTTCGCTGCGTTCAAACAGGTTGATTGCCAGGCCCATTGCATCGCCAAGCATGGTTCGCGGTCCCAGCATCCGGATTTGCGCCTCATCCAGCAATTCCCTGACCACATCCAGGTCGTCGGTGAAGGGCACCTGCACAAATGCCGCCGAGCCAAACAGGACCAGGCCAACCCGGTCGCCGTCACGTCGTGCAAAAAAATCATCCAACACCTGTTTGACCGCGGTTAATCTATCCACGCTATTACCAGCGGCATCGGTAAAATCCTGTGTTTCCATCGAACCGGAAAGATCCACCGCAACCAGTAGGTCACGCATGGGCAGTTCCTTGATGACGGGTTCCTCGAGCCATTGCGGCCGTGTGAGTGCTGCCACGATGAACAACCAGGTAAGACCCAACACCAGCCACTGTGATAGCCGCCGCGTGGCGACCGCCACACCACTACCCGGTTTTAAGCCAGCAAGGCGTGACAGGCGTTGCAGGAAAGGCACCCGCACCGCTGCCTTGCGCTCATGATGGGCGGGCAGCAACGAACGAACCAGCCAGGGCAGCGGCAGGAGTAAAAAAAGCCATGGATGGGAAAATGTCAGCATGGTCAGGTTTCCAGGCCTGGCTTTTGTTGTTGGTCGGGTTGGTGGTGCTTCAGCCAGTACCTGCAGGCACTTAATAATTCATCTGCCGTTTTTGTATCAACCGTATTCAAATCACCAACGGAGTAGGAAAGCACATCCAGAAGACCAGCGGTGGAATCAGTGAACGATGCTGTGCTGACTTTTGAGTTGAGAAAATCAAGCCAGTTTTTGCCGGTCAGGGAGGCAAGCTGGCTACGCGGGTAAACCGAGAGCGCGGTTCGCTTTAGCAGGACAGGTACCTGTCTCAGAGCTGCATCACGTTTTTCAGAATCGCCGATGTCTTCTGCAAGCAATCGCAATTGATGCAAAGCCGCACGCCGGTAGCGGTTACTGTTCCAGTTTCGAATTGCCACATAAACAAACCAGGCGACTACAAGCAGCAATATGCCAAACAAATAGTACCAGCCACTTGCCAGCGGCCACCAACCGACAGCCTCGGGCAGCACGATATCATTGAGGTTTTGCAGGCTGGTGGGGTCCGTTGAGTTCATTCCGAAGCTCTCAAAACCGTTTGGTAGCCAGGTGATGGCCGAAGGCGTCACGCATCTGGTCGAGCACGGGCCTGTTTGTATCAAGCGCGATCACGGGTATAGAAAATCGACGTGATGCCGATTCATTTCTTTCCAGTTTTTTTTCAAACTCATTTTCAAAACCCGACCGCAGTTTCCGATTCGAAGTATCGGCCTCAAGTTGGCCTTCATTGTCTGCAAAGCGCAGGCGACCGGCAGCGGGCATGCTTTTTTCCAGCGGATCGTAAATCAGGGCTGTCAGCACATCATTGTGCTCTGAAAGACGGGTAACATGCCTGCGTGTTTCGGCGTTGATGCCATCGGCATCGGTTATCAGGCAGACAAGGCAATCGTGCCTGGCCAGGGTGCTGACCTGTTTCAAGGCCTCGTTGAGTTTGCTGGAGTCAGGTTTTAAGTCCGGGCTGGCACTGAGTTGATGGTTCTTTTTAACCACCTGTTTAAGGATTTGCATCACCCGTTCACGGCTTCGATGAGGTGTTATCACCGAAATTTCGGAGTCATCAAATATCAGTGCACCAACACGGTCCCCCACGCTCAGCACACGCCAGGCGGATATCGCTGCCACTTCGGCCGCGACAACGGATTTCATACGTTGCTGACTTCCAAAAAACATCGACACCCGCTGGTCAATCAACAGCCAGACCGGGCGATCCTTTTCTTCTGTATAAACCCTGACATAGGGTGTACCGGTGCGGGCGGTCACCTTCCAGTCAATGTTGCGGGTGTCATCACCGGGCAGGTAGTCACGTAACTCCTCAAAATTCAGCCCGCGCCCCCTCAGTTTTGAGGCATGCCGGCCACTAAGAATGCTGTGAACAGGTTGCCGGGGCAGAAAACTGAAACCTGATGACTTATGCTGCAGGCGAACCAGATCGTCGAGCTGGACATAAACGCCATTATCCTGGCCGGGGTCTAACCGCTTGTCAGTCTTATCAGTTGCTGGGCGGCGTGGCATTGGCTTTTCTATTGGTCATTTACCGCAGGGTAAATTTCCTTCCAGTCCTGTGCCATATCGATCAGCAACCAGCCTTTCTGACCGGCCTCATCCAAACCCCTGTCTAGCCGGCCTTCTGATGACTCACGGTCGTAGGCCCATTCCCGCTTGGCGTCCGTGTGATGCACAATCAAACCCAGTCGTGCGCCACTACCTGCCGTTGTCCACTCCAGCATCTCGAAATCACCATCTGAATTTCCCGCCGCCAGTATGGGGCGTTGTCCGATAAAGCGGTTGATAGCCAGCGGCTTGGTGTCCTTGTCATCGATAAAGTGAATTTTTGGTTCACGCACGATCACCGGCTTGCCATCACGAACTTCATAACGGGTCTCAATGCTGCTTCCTACCACTTGATCAGGTGGGATTCCATACACCGTTTCGGTCCAGGGCCGCATAAACTCCAGCCCGCCACCTGAAACAATAAAGACCTTGAAATCATTTGCACCTAAGTAGTCGATCAGCTCCAGCATGGGTTGATAGACCATCTGGGTAAAGGCTTTGCCGGTTGTGGGGTGCCGGGCAGTTGCGAGCCACTCTTTAACGATAAGTTCGAACGCTTCTGTGGTCATGCCGGCATGTGTTGCCATCGTTAGTTCAAGCAGGCCATGCATACCCGCTGCCTTCAAGGCAGCCATGTCATTATCGAGCACGGCCTTAAATGGTTGCGTGGTTTTCCATTCGGGGTGATCAGCGGCCATTGATTTGACACGGTCAATAATAAACAACAGCTGGAAATAAGTGGGTTTTTCACTCCAGAGCGTACCGTCATTATCAAAGGTGGCAATACGCTTATTTACCGGTACAAAGGCACTGCTTTCGCTATCGGTTACCTTGGTGACAAAATCAATGATGCGCTGTTTTGTTGTTCCGCTGTTCCAGGCGGGCAGCGGGTCGGTTGCGGTCTGTCCGGCGTTGGAGATGTTAAAAACAAGAATAAAAATCAGTCCGGTTAACCACGGTAAAACGGTCTTTGTGTGTTTCATAATAGTCCTATGCATTGATAGCGGGTGATGAATCAGCTGACGGCAACGAGTTTCAGGATTTCATCGATCACGTCGTTACATGAAACGCCGTCAGCATTGGCCTCGTAACTCAGGGCTATACGGTGACGAAACACGCCATGTACAACCGCACGCACATCGTCCGGCAAAACATGGTCGCGGCCATTAAGCCATGCATGGACCCGTGCACACTTGTCGAGGCCAATAGCGCCACGGGGGCTCGCGCCGATACGTATCCAGGCGGCAAGCTTCTCGTCATAACGTTCGGGATAGCGTGTCGCAAAAACCAGGTCGACCATATATTTCTCTATGGATTCTGACACCTTGACCTGGTTGATTTCCTTACGCGCGTCGAAAATTACCTGCTGAATAATGGGGTCGGAATCTTCCGATGAAGCGGATGGGCCTTCTTCACCACGAACCAGGCGGATAACCTGGGCTTCTGTCTCTTCGGTTCCATAGTCAATATAAACATGTAACAAAAAGCGATCCATTTGCGCTTCCGGCAACGGGTAAGTGCCTTCCTGCTCAATCGGATTCTGTGTTGCCATGACAATAAAAAGTTCAGGCATCTTGTGGGTTTTACCGGCCACCGTGACCTGGCGTTCTTCCATGGCCTCGAGCAGGGCCGCCTGTACCTTGGCAGGCGCACGGTTAATTTCGTCCGCTAATACGATGTTGGCAAAGATGGGCCCGGCTTCAAAACGAAATGTCGGTTGGCCGGATTCCGTGTAGAGCACCTCGCTACCGGTAATATCTGAAGGCAGAAGATCCGGTGTGAACTGAATACGTGAGAAATCCGCGTCCATATTCTTTGCCATGCTTTTAACCGCACGGGTTTTTGCCAGGCCCGGCAAGCCCTCCATCAGGATATTGCCGTTGGCCAGCAGGCCGATGAGTAGCTGTTCAATGACCGATTCCTGGCCAATGATGGACTGCCCCATCCGGGTTTGAAGTTTGCGGACTGAATCAAGTGAGTTCATGCGCGAAAACCTGTTGAGTTAGAAGTTGCAGGGCATGTTAGCCCGGGATGAATAAAGCTGCTTTTACTTTACATGAAAGACAGGAAATTCTGACATAAAAAAAGGCGGGAGATCAAACTCCCGCCCGGTTTCTATTAGAGATTTCTTACTGGCCGGCCCGGAACGGGTAGCCAGCAAACATCTCGGCGACACCGGTCATGACGTCCTCACGCAAGTTATCGTTTTTGTCGTTGACACGACCGATAGCAACACCTTCCCACAACATACGCTTGAGTCTCGGGTCAACCATGTCGATGTTGATCGTACCCTCGGTGTATTGGCTGACATGGGTGGAGGTGCCATAACCGTATCCACCCCAGGGATCGTACAGACCACCGCGATAACCATAATAGCCACCACCGTACATACCCGGATTTTGCGTCGTGGTTACACGGGTCTTGTCTTCCATTCGTGCCGATACATTGAACAGCAGATCTGGATTGTCGGACCGGACATAACCCCTTTGCTTCATCTGAACATCAATGGCATCGCGGAACATTTGACCCAGAAGACTCGAGTAGTTCGGATTCTCGATACCCATTGGACTGTAATAGCCATAGGTTTTGTACTGGCTGAAGTCCACGCTGCGATCATAGTCAGAATGAATTTTGATGGGATTGGAAGAGCAGGCTGCCAGCAACGCGAATGAAATTAGCAGCGCAGTTACTCTAAAAAGTTTATTCATTATTTCCTCCCGGAAATGATTTAGTTTGGGTGCCTGACCCATCAGTCTGAGCCAGGCTACAAGCGTTTATTTCAACTTCAGTTGAATCTTCTTCTTGTCGGCCATCAATTTGCTGATCTGCTTACCGGCGCTTTCAAAGCTCTTTTTCATTTTTGAATATTCACTCCACTTCTTGACGTCATTTGCGCGGTATACCAACTGCTGGTCATCAAACTCGAATGCCATCTGTACAAACATGGGTGAATTGTCATCAAGGTAAGCTTCTACCTGCTTGCGGTCAGCGTTGGTGAGCTTAACCTCGGTGCCGTCATTCAACTTGCCGGTGATTTCCGATCTGATCTGCTTGACATTGGCCATGTTGTACATCGTTCCCCTGTAAACGACGTTCTTGTCATTGTTGTAAACCTTTGCGCTGGAAATACAACCAGCAAGTAAAAGCATCGACAAGACAGATGCGGCCAATACAAGGGTGCGGCCGATGTGGCCTGTTGCTTTTACGGTGTTTGTCGCTTTGAACATTCGAATCTCCTGAGTAGATAAGTATTTGTGTTTTTGAAGCCTGGTTTTGGTGTATGACTTCTTCCACCAATAGATAATCGAGATGATACCAGCATTTCTTTGTGTGTACGATGCGTGCATCACTCAGCACCATTGTTCAATTGATATAACACCCCTGCTTACCTATAGTTCACTTTTCATCCCATGCACAGGCGCCAACATGACATCAAAACCAAAAACCTCACCCGACAAGGAGCTTGTAAAAGTACTGGAAGCAGCAGAGGTTGTGGATTTCCTCGAGTACCTGCAATCGGGCAAGCGGATTATGTGGGTTAATTTTGTAGCCGGTGTTTCCAGGGGCTTTGGAATCACGCTTGGCATGACAGTGGTTTTAGGTGTGTTTGTGTGGGTGCTGACAATCCTCGTCGACCTGCCGCTTATCGGTGAATATTTTAAAAACGCAGAGTCATATGTGACCGAGTATGCAGAGAATACAAATTACAAAGCAGATTTCGAAGAAATGAACCAACTCCTGCAAGAAATAAACGACAATACAAAGGAAGAAATCATTTCGGAGTCGCAATCCAAATAATGAAACATTAGCTTCGCTCGATCTTTCTGTACCAGGTTTCGCTGAATTGGGGTCTGTGATCCAGCTTTTGGGTCTAATAAGTCTCTTTTTGTTAACGATTCTCATTACATGCATACCGATTTGCGCAATATAGCCTATAATCGCGTACTTTCTAAAAATCATAAACAGGTTAAGCCATGCAGATTCGCCGTACAAAAATAATAGCCACTCTTGGCCCAGCTACTGACTCGCCCAAAGCTTTGGGTGCGGTCATCAAGGCTGGTGCGGATATTTTGCGTATAAATCTTTCGCATGGTACGCACGAAGAGCAAGCGGCAAGGGCTTCCCAGGTCAGGGACGTGGCGCAGAGTTTGGGTAGAGAGGTCGCAATACTTGCAGATCTTCGCGGACCCAAGATACGGCTGGAAAAATTTGCTGACGGCTCGGTTGAGCTTGAGACTGGCGATGTTTTTACACTGGATGCGTCAGACAACCCGGCGAAAGGTACGCAAACCCGGATAGGTGTAACCTACAAAGGCCTGGCAGATGACCTGTCCCCCGGTGATCTGCTATTGCTGGATGATGGTCTGTTGACCATGCGGGTCAGGGAAATCAAGGCAAAGGACATTATCTGTGTTGTCGAAGCCGGTGGTGTGCTGGGAGATCGCAAGGGGATCAATGTACAGGGTGGGGGCCTCTCCCTGCCTGGTATTGCCGAACATGATATCGAGGATATACCAAGAGCGGCGGCCATGGGTGCCGATTACCTGGCGGTTTCTTTTCCGCGTAATGCCGATGATATGAACGAGGCACGGCGTCGTCTGCGTGAAGCAGGTAGCGATGCCAGGCTGGTTGCAAAAATTGAACGAACTGAAGCCATCACGAATTTGGAAGAGATTATTTTTGCTTCCGATGCGATTTTGATTGCACGTGGTGATCTGGGTGTGGAAATCGGCGATGCAGAGCTGCCTGGTTTGCAGAAGCTCATTACCACCAAATCACTTGAGCAAAACCGCCTGGTCATCACCGCAACCCAAATGATGCAGTCCATGGTGGAGAGCCCGATTCCAACACGTGCTGAAGTTCTGGATGTTGCCAACTCGGTTTTCGATGGCACTGATGCTGTGATGTTATCAGCAGAAACGGCGGTAGGGCGTCACCCCGAAATGGTGGTTGAAGCCATGAATCGGATTTGCCTGGGTGCGGAGAGACACGATGATACACGTCTGGACACGGCCCAGCTCAGCGTCCAGTTTCAACGAATCGACCAGGCGATCGCGATGGCGGCGATGTATATGGCTACCCATGTTTCGGTTCAGGCGATTGTTGCACTGACAGAATCCGGGTCAACAGCCCAGTGGTTATCCAGGGTGCGATCCGCCGTACCGATTTATGCGTTGTCACGGCTCCGTGGTACCCGTCGCCGTATGGCGTTATACCGTGGTGTGTATCCAATTGCACACGACATTCCCAGCACCAACGTGGAAGTTTCATTGTTTGAAGGTGTGCGTCTGTTGTTGCAGCAAGGTCGCATCAAGGTCGGTGACCGGATTATCCTGACCATGGGCCAGCACACTCATAACGAAGGCGGTACCAATTCGCTCCGCCTGGTGCAGGTGGGTGAAGATGGATACCTTGAGAATAACCCTTCATTGAACAGCCATTGAGCGCAACGCTTATAATGAAAGCACTCCTTCATGAAAGAAAGAACATTAAAATTTACGAGGCCTACTGAATGAACCTTAAGTCGTCTTTGGAAATGCTGGATTCCGATCCGGCAGAATCAAGCGAGTGGCTGGAGTCCCTGCAAGCGGTCATAGAACGCGCAGGACCTGAGCGCGCGCATTATTTATTGGAATTGCTGGTGGATTTCACGCGGCGTTCGGGCGGACATTTGCCGTATAGCGCAACCACGTCCTACGTCAACACGATTCCAGCCAACAAGGGTGCAAAATTACCGGGAGACTATGAGATAGAACGGCGTATCCGTGCATTGACCCGTTGGAACGCACTGGCCATGGTTTTACGGGCCGGTAAACGCGGTGGTGAACTCGGTGGGCATATCGCCAGTTTTGCTTCTGCAGCTTCCCTGTACGACGTCGGTTTTAACCATTTCTTCCGTGGTCCCGATCACGAGGGCGGCGGCGACCTGGTCTATATCCAGGGGCACTCTTCGCCGGGAATTTACGCGCGTGCTTTTCTCGAAGGACGTCTCAGCAGCGAACAGATGGACAGCTTCCGTCAGGAAGTTGACGGTGATGGATTGAGCTCCTACCCGCACCCCTGGTTGATGCCGGATTTCTGGCAATTGCCGACGGTTTCGATGGGGCTTGGGCCGATCATGGCCATTTACCAGGCGCGTTTTCTCAAGTACCTGCACAATCGCGGCATTGCGGATACATCGCAGCGCAAGGTCTGGTGCTACCTGGGTGACGGTGAAACCGATGAGCCGGAATCACTCGGTGCTATTTCACTGGCAGGACGTGAGGGTCTGGACAACCTGGTCTTCGTGGTTAACTGCAACCTGCAAAGACTGGATGGACCGGTACGTGGTAACGCAAAAATCATCCAGGAGCTGGAAGGTGTGTTCCGTGGTGCCGGCTGGAATGTCATCAAGGTCATCTGGGGCTCACGTTGGGATGCGTTACTGGCGAAAGACAAGGATGGCCTGCTGCGCAAGCGTATGGATGAAGTGGTTGATGGTGAATACCAGAACTACAAAGCCAAGGGTGGCAAATACACACGCGAGCACTTCTTTGGTGCCTATCCCGAGCTTTTGGATATGGTCTCCAATATGACCGATGATGATATCTGGCACCTCAACCGTGGTGGTCATGATTCGCACAAGATCTATGCAGCCTATGCCGAGGCGACCTCGTTCACCGGTCAGCCATCCGTGGTATTGGCCAAGACGGTCAAGGGTTACGGCATGGGAGAGTCGGGCGAAGCACTGAACATCTCTCACCAGCAGAAGAAGATGGATGAAGAATCCATTCGCGCGTTCCGTAATCGCTTCAAGATTCCGGTGCCCGATAGTGATTTGGCTGAATTGCCGTATTACCACCCGGGTGAAGACAGCTTGGAAATCAAGTACATGCAGGAGCGCCGCGAAGCCCTGGGTGGCTACTTGCCACAGCGCCGGGCTGATTCTGAACCTTTGAAGGTTCCTGAGCTGGATGCCTTTGAAACGCTGCTCAAGGATACCGGTGAGCGTGAAATCAGCACCACGATGACCTATGTCCGGGCCCTGGCTATCATGCTCAGGGATAAGAACATCGCCAAGCACATCGTACCTATCGTTGCTGATGAAGCGCGTACATTTGGTATGGAGGGCATGTTCCGCCAGTTAGGTATTTACTCATCCAAGGGTCAGCTGTACACACCGGTTGACTCGGACCAGTTGATGTTTTACAAGGAAGAGACACGCGGCCAGATTCTGCAGGAAGGTATTACCGAGGCCGGCGCCATGTCGTCGTGGATCGCAGCGGCAACCAGTTACGCCAATAACCACGTGCCGATGATTCCGTTCTTTATTTTCTATTCCATGTTTGGGTTTCAGCGCATTGGTGATCTCGCCTGGGCTGCCGGTGATATGCGTGCCCGCGGTTTCCTTATTGGTGGCACATCCGGTCGCACCACGCTCAACGGTGAAGGCCTGCAGCATGAAGATGGAAACAGTCACGTCATTTCCAGCATGGTGCCCAACTGCGTTTCCTATGACCCGACCTTTGGTTATGAGCTGGCAGTGATCCTGCAGGACGGTCTCAGGCGCATGTACCAGGAACAGGAAGATGTGTACTACTACATTACCGTGATGAACGAGAATTACACCCATCCGGGCATGCCTGCAGGTGCCGAAGAGGGCATCAAGAAGGGCATGTACCTGTTTAGACGGGGTCGTTCGGGCAAACACAGTGCACAGTTGCTCGGTTCCGGGTCCATCCTGCGTGAGGTGATCAAGGCGGCTGACATTCTTGAGCGCGATTATTCCGTCAGTTGCACCGTTTGGAGTGCTACCAGCTTTACCGAGCTACAACGTGATGGTGTTGCTGCAGCACGTTATAACCGCCTCAACCCGGATGCGGACCAGCAGGTTCCATGGGTGAAGCAATGTCTTGAAGGCTACCAGGGGCCGGTCGTCGCAGCGACAGACTACGTACGGGCCTACGCCGAGCAGATCCGGCCTTACCTGCCGCAGTCTGATTACACTGCGTTGGGAACGGATGGCTTTGGGCGTTCGGATACACGTGAGAATTTACGTCGTTTCTTCGAGGTCGATAGCAAAAATGTCGTTTATGCGACCTTGCATGCCCTGTATGAAAAAGGCGACCTGACGGTCGATGCATTACTCAAGGCGCGAAAGAACCTGGGTCTTGACCCTGACAAGCCAAATCCAATGACGGTGTAACGTGATGAAAATAATATCTAAGAACCGGATTGGTGGCAGACAGTGACTACACAAATTGAAATAAAAGTACCGGATATTGGCGATTTTTCCGATATCCCCGTGATCGAGGTTTTAGTGGCCGTTGGTGATGCGGTGGATGCCGAGCAGTCCCTGCTGACACTGGAAAGTGATAAGGCCATGATGGAGGTTCCCGCGCCGAAGGCTGGTGTGATTACCGAATTGCGGGTCGAGGTGGGTGATACGGTTTCAGAAGACCAGGTTGTGGCTGTTATGGAGGCCGAGGAGGCCGCCGAAGCTGCACCGGCTGAGAGCCCCGCGGCGCCGGTTGAGAAGCAGGCACCTGAAGCAGAGGCGGCAACGCCGGCTCCTGCACCTGCCACGCAGCCAGCCGCAAAAGGCGCCAAACCCACACCACCATCTACCGGTAGCAGACAGTCACCGCCGGTGCCGATGGATGCCAATGCAACATTGCCGGCCAATATTCCTTATGCCAGCCCGGCAGTTCGACGTTTTGCACGCGAGTTAGGTGCAGACCTCATACAGGTTGCCGGTAGTGGGCGTGGCGGGCGTATCGTTCGCGAAGATGTTACGGCGTTCGTCAAATCCATTCTGACAGGTGCGGCCCGGCCGGCATCAGGCGGTCTGGGTTTTGATCTGCCGCCTCAGCCAAAGGTTAACTTCAGTCGTTATGGCGATATCGAAGTACAGCCTCTTTCTAAAATCCAGAAAGTATCCGGCTCGTACCTGCATCGCAACTGGGTCAGCATTCCGCATGTCACGCAGAACGACCTTGCCGATATTACCGATATGGAGGTTTATCGGAAGGCCACCGCCAAGGAGCAGGGGATCAAGTTGACACCGCTGGTCTTCCTGATCAAGGCCACCGTGGCGGCGTTGAAAGAATTCCCGACCTTTAATGCTTCGCTTGATGCGACGCGTGAGAACCTGGTACTGAAAAAGTTTTTCCATATTGGCATTGCGGTAGATACGCCGGATGGCCTCGTGGTGCCGGTGATACGTGATTGTGATCAGAAAGATATTTTTCAATTGGCAACAGAGTTGGGTGAACTGAGTGCGCGTGCGCGTGCCGGCCAACTCAAGCCGATCGAGATGCAGGGTGGTTGTTTTTCAATATCCAGCCTCGGCGGTATTGGCGGTACATCATTTACACCGATTATCAATGCCCCTGAAGTGGCTATTTTGGGCGTCTCCCGTTCCAGCATGCAGCCGAAATGGGATGGTGAGGGCTTTCAGCCGAGAATGATGTTGCCCTTGTGTTTGTCCTATGATCATCGAGTGATCGACGGCGCCAATGGTGCGCGCTTCACACGGTATCTTGCGTCTTGCCTGGAAGACCTCGGCACGCTGGATTTGTGATTGGCAGAGCCTGATGTCTGAATACGGCAGCAATCCGAATTCGCAGCTGGGTCAGCGAATGTTATGGGTCGCTGCATTGGGTTTGCTGGGTGGTTTGTTCCTGTTGTTTTCCATGCTTGAAAATGACAATGGCGCTGGCACCGTCAGTTCGGTCGACGCAAACGGTTCGGCCATGGTAATGCTGGAACAGGACCGCAACGGCCATTACGAAGCGGAAGGCCAGATCAACGGCCAGTCGGTCACCTTTTTAGTGGATACCGGCGCAACCGATGTTGCCCTGCCCGAGTCAAAGGCGCGGGCACTCGGCCTGGAATTCGGGCCCCGGGTGACAGTAATGACAGCGGCGGGCCCGGCAAAAGCCTGGGTGACCCGGCTTGACGAAGTAACTATCGGTGGTTTGCGACGCAGAAACGTTCGTGCCAGCATCACCGATGGAGAATTTAACGGAATATTACTTGGTATGAGTTTTCTTAAACATTACAACCTGCAGCAACAGGATGGCAGGCTGGTGATCAGGGAAGCGTCTGCCAGCGACTAAAATCAGTAATACCAAAAAGAGTAATAAGTGATGAGTAATACAATAAAAATCTCCGTCCCTGACATTGGTGATTTTATCGATGTCCCGGTTGTCGAGGTGCTGGTAAAAGCCGGCGATCGTGTGGATGCGGATCAATCCCTGATTACCCTGGAAAGCGACAAGGCCGTGATGGAAATACCGGCGCCGGTGGCGGGTATCATCAGTTCTGTTGATGTTGAAGAAGGTGATTTTGTTTCAGAAGGCTGGCTGGTTGCCACCATGGAGTCTGAAGAAGCGCCTGCCTCGAGTCCTGCAGAACCTGCAAAAGCTCCCGAAACACCCGTTGAAGCACCCGCTCAAAAGCCGGCTAAAGCAGCACAGGCAACGACAGCCGTGGTGGAAGAATCCATCCCGGATGTTGAATATGATTTTGATGTCGTTGTGCTGGGTGCCGGTCCTGGCGGCTACACGGCCGCTTTTCGGGCGGCAGACCTGGGTTTGAAGGTTGCCCTGGTTGAGCGTTATGCGGCACTCGGTGGCGTTTGCCTGAATGTGGGTTGTATCCCTTCCAAGGCACTTTTGCATGCAGCCGTTGTTATTGACGAAGCCGCCGCGATGGCCGATCACGGTGTGGTCTTTGGTGAACCGGTCATTGAAGTAGACAAATTACGTGGATGGAAAGAAAAGGTCGTCGGACAGTTAACCGGTGGGTTGGCCTCGATGGCGAAGCAGCGGAAAGTCACCATTATTCAAGGCAGTGGTGTTTTTAACGATGCGCACGAGATGACGGTGGACACAGCGGATGGCGAGCAGGTGGTCAGTTTTGCCCGTGCCATCATCGCGGCAGGTTCACAGCCATTCAAGTTACCTGGTCTGCCATGGGATGACCCGCGTGTCATGGATTCTACCGATGCGCTGGAACTGAAAGATGTACCCAAACGTCTACTGGTGATTGGCGGCGGCATTATCGGTCTGGAAATGGCCAGCGTTTACCAGGGGCTTGGCAGCGAGGTTACGGTTGTTGAGTTGACCGATCAATTAATGCCGGGTTGTGATAAAGACCTGGTCAGGCCACTACAGAAAAGAATCACTGAGCGCTACGCCGGAATTTTCGTAAAAACCAAGGTGACAGCCCTCGAGCCCAAAGACGATGGTCTTCACGCGACCTTTGAAGGCGCCAAATTACCCGAAAACAACGTTTTTGACCGCGTACTGGTCTCAACAGGCCGTGTTCCCAATGGAAGCCGTATCGGTGCAGAAGCAGCAGGTGTCGAGGTGACCGACCGTGGGTTTATTCCGGTCGATAAGCAAATGCGGACCAATGTGCCGCATATTTTCGCCATTGGTGATATCGTCGGTCAGCCGATGCTGGCGCACAAGGCCACTCACGAAGCCAAGGTGGCGGCCGAGGTCTGCGCCGGGATGAAAGTTGCGTTTGAAGCACGGGTTATTCCATCCGTGGCCTATACCGACCCTGAGATCGCATGGGCCGGCCTGACAGAGACGGAAGCTAAAGACCAGGGTATTGATTACAAGGTCGGCAGGTTCCCGTGGGCAGCCAGTGGCAGGGCGATTGGTATCGGTCGTACCGAAGGCTCGACCAAGTTGCTGTTTGATCCTGAAACACAACGGGTTATCGGTGCCGGTATTGTCGGCCCGCATGCCGGAGACCTGATCGCAGAGTGTGTATTGGCGATTGAGATGGGCGCTGAGGCGGCAGACATTGGCCTGTCCATTCACCCGCACCCGACATTGTCTGAAACCGTTGCGATGTCAGCCGAGGTGTTTGAAGGTACGATTACGGATCTCTACATACCAAAACGTAAATAGGACATCCCTTAATGGGGTGATGATTAAAACGTATTTAATACAGGCCCGATAAAATGTTCAAAGTAAAGACCAGCGGGATGGCTATCGCAGCCATCCTGTTTGTATCCCTGCTAGTCATCAATCTTCCTGCTGCGCTCGCGGCCGACCAGAAAACCATCGCGGATGCCGCCAGCGGCCTGAAGATGCGTAGTATCGGTCCGGCCTTAATGGGCGGGCGTATTGCCGATATCGCCATTCACCCTGAGAGAAGCAGCACCTGGTACGTGGCCGTTGGCTCCGGTGGTGTGTGGAAAACCACCAATGCCGGTATTACCTGGACCCCGGTTTTCGACAGCGAGGCTTCCTACTCCATTGGTGATGTCACCATTGACCCGAATAACCCCGATGTGATCTGGGTGGGTACCGGGGAGAACGTCAGTGGTCGTCACGTTGGCTGGGGTGATGGTGTTTACAAGAGCACCGATGCCGGTAAGAGCTGGACCAATATGGGTCTAAAAAAGTCGGAACATATCGGTAAAATCATGATCGACCCGCGGGATAGCAATGTCATCTATGTTGCGGCAGAGGGTCCCTTGTGGGCCGCCGGTGGTGAGCGTGGTCTGTTCAAGTCTTCGGATGGCGGTGCGAGTTGGACACTGATTCTGGAAATCGATGAGAACACCGGTGTCACCGATATCGAGTTCAACCCCGTTAACCCGGATGTTATTTATGCCGCCGCTTATGAGCGCCGTCGTCACATCTGGGGTCTGATGGCCGGCGGACCCAATGGTGGCATCTATAAATCCACCGATGCGGGTGCAAGCTGGCAAAAGAAAGACTCGGGTTTGCCGGCTGTTGATGTCGGTAAAATTGGCCTGGCGGTCACGCCTGCCAACCCGGCTCTTGTCTATGCAACCATCGAGTCCGATGAAGAGAACAAGGGTTTCTATCGCTCTGCAGACCAGGGTGAAAGCTGGAGCAAGAAAAACTCGTATGTGTCAGGCGGCACGGGCCCGCATTACTACATGGAACTCACCGCATCGCCGCAAACCGCCGACCTGGTTTTCCAGATGGACGTGTTCATGCATGTGACACGTGATGGTGGTGAGCATTTTAACGTGCTGGGTACCGGCCGTGAAAAACACAGTGACAACCATGCCCTGTGGATCGACCCGCAGGATGACCTGCACTTGCTGGCTGGCACTGATGCCGGTCTTTACGAAAGCTTTGACCAGGGCATCACCTGGCGTCATTTCCCCAATATGCCGATTTCGCAGTTCTACAAGGTGGCGGTTGATGATTCCCTGCCGTTTTATAACGTGATGGTAGGCGCCCAGGACCTGGGGACTTTGCTGGGGCCGTCGCGCACCATGATCACCGAAGGCGTCAGGAACCAGGACTGGTATGTTCCGCTGGGTGCCGATGGCTATGGTGTGGCTTTCGATCCTTCTGACAACAATATCGGCTACATGGAATATCAGCAGGGTTACATGTTCCGGCATCACCGTGACAGTAACGAATTGGTTCATATCCAGCCGCAGCCTGCTCCGGGTGATGCGCCGGAGCGCTGGAACTGGGATACACCCATTTTAATCAGTCCGCATGCACCCTCCCGTCTTTATGTCGGTTCGCAACGGGTTTGGCGCAGTGATAACCGCGGTGATGCCTGGCAGGCCGTCAGTGGTGATTTGACCACCAACAAGAACCGTTATGAACTGGGTTACCAGGGTCGCGTCTGGAGTGTAGATGACCTGCATGACAATGGCGCCATGTCAAAATATTCCACCATCACCTCGATTACAGAATCACCCCTTAGCGAAGGCGTGCTGTATACCGGTTCGGATGATGGGCTGATTCACGTGACCACCGATGGCGGCGGCAGTTGGAAAAAGGCGAGTCCATTGCCTGAATTACCCGAGCGGGTGTTTATCAATGATCTTGAGGCATCTCTTTATGACCCGGCCACGGTCTTTGCGGTTGCCGATGCCCACAAGACGGGAGATTTTTCACCTTATGTATTTGTCAGTAACAACCGGGGTAAAAGCTGGCGCTCGATTTCCGGTGACCTGCCAGGTGGTGTGATTGTCTGGGCCATACAGCAGGATCATGAAAACGAAAACCTGCTTTTTGTGGGTGCCGAAAATGGCGCTTATTTCAGTGTTAACGGCGGTGAGAACTGGCACAAAATAGCCGGTGCGCCAACCATTGCATTTCGCGATATCAAGCTGCAACGCCGCGATAATGATCTGGTGGGTGCGACTTTCGGGCGTGGTGTTTATGTTCTCGATGACTACACTGCACTCCGCAGCCTTGCCGGGAGCAGTTTTGGCAAAGCTGCAAGCCTGTTCCCTGTGCGTGATGCCTGGTGGTATATCCCTTCCGCCCCATCGCAGGCAGTGGGTATGCCGACCTTGGGGAGCGATAGTTTTGCGACACCCAATCCGGAGTTTGGCGCCAGCTTTACCTATTACCTGAACGAGAGTTTTGAGACAGCTAAACAGGCTCGAAAGACGCAGGAGGAAGGTTTGCGTGAGGAAGGAAACAGTATTCCATTCCCCGGTTGGGACCGGTTGACTGCAGAGTCACTGGAAACCGAACCCCGTGTCATGATACGCGTCAGTGACAGTGAGAATAATCCGGTGCGCTGGATTGAGGCGAGCGCAGAAAAAGGAACCCACCGGGTCAACTGGGATTTACGTTTGCCGGCAGTGGATGCGGTTGATTTGACCACGCCGGAATTTGTACCGCCATGGGCGGGTACAGCGGAAGGTCCGTTGGCTGCACCTGGTGTGTACTGGGCAGAGCTGTTTGCCTTGAGTGGTGAGCGGATGTTGCCGTTGGCTAAGGCCCAGAGTTTCAATGTGAAGCCGGTCCGGGCAGCGCTGGATGGTGGCGATTATGCAGAGATTACTGCATACCAGCATAAAGTCTCGGCCTTGATAAGAGAAGTGGTCAATGCCGGAGAAGAATTGAAACGCACACAGGACCTGCTGCGTCACATGCAGGCCGCTGCCGTGCGGGCGCCACAGGCTGTGCCGTCACTGTTCTCCCGCCTGGACGCATTTGGTGTTGAACTGACCAAATTGCAGACCAGGCTTTCGGGTGACCGGGTTCGCGGAGGGCTGAATGAGTCATCCATACCTCCATTGGAGTGGCGTGCTTACAATGCAGCCAATAACTCGAGTACAACCCAGGCTGCTACCGCAACCCAAAAGGCTGACTTTGCGATCGCGGAAAGAGACTTTTTGGTATTCGCTGCCGACTTGGAAGCGCTCCTGTCGGGTCAACTGGTGCAACTGGAAGCCGATCTCACCGCAGCGGGCGCGCCGAGCTGGCGATAAAGCTCAGATCCGACGATTAAAAAAACACCCGCTTTGCACTATTCTGCATTGCGGGTGTCTTTTCTATTCATATTTTGGATATACTTTTGCACACACAACCACCCAAACACAGGAAATTGACATGTCACGAATTTTTGTATCCACCATTCTGTCTTCAGTATTTATCGCCACTGTAGCTTTTGCCGGTTCTGACCCGATCAAGGAGCGTCAGCATTTAATGGAAGAAACCCGTGATGCCGCCAAGGTGGTCGGTGGCATGCTCAAGGGCAAAACCGAATTTGACGCCGAGGCTGCAATGGCCGCTTTGAGAACCTGGAAGAAAACCGCAACCGAAGCGGGAGACCTGTTTCCAGAGGGCTCTGAAACCGGTCACGATACCGAAGCGAAATCAACCATCTGGTCAGATCGTGCCGGTTTTGATGAAAAGATGGCGGATTTCAATACAGCGGTTGATGCAGCAATCGCGGCCAAGCCCGATAGCCTGGATGCCCTGAAGCCGGTGGCAGGCCCGATATTCGACACCTGCAAAGGCTGCCACGATGGATACCGCGTAGAGAAAGACTAAGTAACGACAACGGGGCCGGGACGAATGAAACGACTGGTGATCCTGCTGGGCCTGATGGCCCTGCTTGTACTCGTGTCGTTTGGTTTGACCCGCCCCGTGAGTTTGACGGCAGACGTTTTGCCGGAACATAAGATTGATCTTGTTAACGGAGAGCGCCTGTTCCATGCGGGTGGATGCGCTTCGTGCCACGCTTCGACAGATGGTGATCATGGTTCTGATATACCCGTCCTCGGTGGCGGGCTTGCAATGAATACACCCTTCGGTATCTTCCACGTACCCAATATCTCACCGCACACCACGCGTGGTATCGGTAACTGGAGTACGCTGGACTTTATCAACGCCATGAACCAGGGTGTCTCTCCTGGTAAACGTCATTATTACCCTGCATTTCCGTATGCGTCCTACACGCGTATGAGTTTTGCAGACCTGATGGATATGAAATCCTATCTCGATACGCTGCCTGAAGCGTCAAACGCCAATGTAGCACATGACTTGAAGTTCCCATGGAATGTACGCTCGGGGATAGGCTTCTGGAAACTGCTGAACCTGGACGCTGCACCGGTGGTATCGGTGCCGGAAGACAACGATGTATTGATGCGTGGCCGTTACCTGGTCGAGGGTCCGGGGCATTGCGGTGAGTGTCATACCCCGCGCGACTGGACCGGTGGTCTTGATTACAGTCTTTGGCTCGCCGGTGCGCCGAACCCGGATGGTGAAGGCAAGGTCTCGAATATCACACCGGGTGAAAATGGCCTGTCAGACTGGTCAGCAGATGACATTGAGTACTATCTGGAATCAGGCTTCACACCCGATTACGATACGGCGGGCAGTTCAATGGTCGAGGTGCAGGAAAACATGGCGCGTTTGCCCAAAGAGGACCGTGCTGCCATCGCCGCTTATCTCAAGGCGATTCCCGCGCATTAAATTCTGCCAAACCTGGGTACATAGCGGTCAGTTTTCCGGGTGTTAACGGGCGTGGGCTCATTCATCCATGCAGGGCGGTCAATAAAGGCAATTATTTATTGCAAATTAAAACGGAAACACTTAGATTCATTGGCTTGTTATGATATGTCCTGACAGTGTTATTGAGAGCTTGATGCAAACAGTTTACGTCCAATCCGCCAGCAGCTTTATCCGACGACTTCGACGTCCTGGGTTTCACCATGCCGGCTGGGTTGCCGTATACCACTGAGAAAGACAAGATGAATATATTAAAAACCCAGCTAACGGCTGGGTTTTTTTGTTTGGACCGGCATCAATCCGGTCAATATATGGAGATTTGAAGTGAAGCATTTTTTGTCCACCAGTGACTGGTCGCGTGAAGACCTTGATGCCCTGCTGCAATCTGCGGCGGCCTTGAAGAAAAACCCCATTAACTCCCGTCTCAAAGGGCGTTCGATTGCCCTGTTGTTTCTCAATCCATCCATGCGCACAAGGACATCTTTCGACCTGGGTATGCAGCAAATGGGCGGTATTGCCATTGTTCTGCAACCGGGTAAAGATGCCTGGGGGCTTGAGTTCGACACCGGCGTGATCATGGAAGGCGAAGCCGAGGAGCATATTGCCGAGGCGGCAGGTGTTTTATCACGTTACTGCGACCTGATCGGTATACGCGCGTTTCCAAAGTTTGTGGACTGGTCAAAAGACCGCGAAGATAACGTCATCAAATCGCTGGCAAAACACGCATCCGTGCCGGTTATCAATATGGAAACCATCGTTCACCCCTGCCAGGAACTGGCCATGATGCTGGCCCTGAAGGAAAGGATCGGCGATGTCGCCAAGCGCAAGATGGTGCTCACCTGGACCTACCACCCACGCCCCCTGAATACTGCCGTGGCGAATTCCGCCCTGTTAATAGGCACGAAGTTCGGTATGGATGTCACACTGCTCTGTCCCGAACCCGCCTATCTGCTGGATTCGCAGTTCATGGACCAGGCAAAAGCCAATGCAACAGCCAGTGGCGGTTCACTGCAGGTCAGTCATGATATTGAATCGTCCTATGCCGGCGCCGACTTTGTGTATGCAAAAAGCTGGGGGGCACTGCCTTACTACGGCAGACCGGAGGAAGAGTACGAATTGCGTAAGAACTATCGCCACTTCATCGTCAATGAAGAGAAGATGGCGCTGACCAATAACGGTCTGTTCAGCCATTGTCTGCCGTTAAGACGCAACGTGAAAGCCACCGACGGTGTGATGGATGCACCTTATTGCCTGGCAATGGATGAGGCAGAGAACCGTTTACATGTACAAAAAGCCCTGATGATGAATTTGCTGGGAGCAGACCAATGAGCACAGAAAACAAGAGTACGGATCAAAAAACACCCATCGTATTGGCATTTTCCGGTGGACTCGACACCAGTTATTGCGTACTTGAGCTAAAAGCGCAGGGCTATGACGTCCACACCGTATTTGTTGACACAGGTGGTCTGACGGATGATGAAGTTAACTGGATTGAAGATCGTGCGCTATCACTGGGTGCCGTCAAGCACCACCTGGTTGATGCCAGCCAGTTGATCTGGGATGAATTTGTAATACCGTTGGTTTGGAGCCAGTCGAGGATGCTTGGCGAATACCCGATGCTATGTTCTGACCGTTACCTGATCGTCAGGCTGAGCCTGCAGTTATGTGATGAACTGGGTACCCGGCATTTTGCCCATGGTTGTACCGGTATGGGTAATGACCAGCTACGCTTTGACCAGACCGTTCGCAGCCTCGGTGACTATGACATTCATGCACCGGTCAGGGATTTACAAAAGCTTCCGGGCAATATCAGGGAAATCGAAATCGATATCCTCGAGAAAGCCGGTGTTTCGATACCGGTTAAAACCGGCAAGTATTCAATAAATGAAAACCTGCTCGGTGTCACTACTTCCGGCAGTGAGGTCGATGAGTTCGATGCGCCCGGCGCGGAAACCTGGCAGTTGTCACGGCCACGGGATGAGTGGCCAGAGCAACCGTTACAGGTCGCCATCCGTTTTGAGAAGGGTGTTGCCGTTGCCATTAACGGCGAGGAAATGGCCGGCCCCGCGATTGTGCAGAAGCTGAATACAGAATTTGGCCGTTATGGTGTCGGGCGGCATATTTATACCGGCGATGTCACCATTGGCCTGAAAGGTAGAATTGTTTTTGAATGTCCCGGTATCGATGCCCTGCTCACGGCCCACCAGGCGCTGGAGGATTGTGTGAATACACGTTTCCAGAACCAGTTCCGTCATCAGGTGGCGCAACGTTGGGCCGAACTGGTTTACACCGGCTTCTTTTACGAACCACATAAAGATGATCTGCAGGCCTATTTGGCCAGTTCACAGTCATATGTCACCGGTACGGTAACGCTGGAAACAACGGGCGGCTCCCTGCATGCGGTGGCGATTGATTCCGACTACATTGTGCAGGATCCGGACGCCGTGTATGCACAAAGCTGCAACTGGTCGCCTACCGAGGCAGAAGGTTTTATCAAGTTGATCGGCCAGAGCTCAACCACCACCGCGCGGGTCAGGAATAAAGGCTGATGGCTATCGGCGGTGTGCTGAATCATCTCGAGGCCTTGATTGCCTTCGATACGCAAAACCCACCGCGTTCACTGGATGCGGATTCCCCGATATTTGCCTATATCAGCAATGCACTGGGAGCGGACTTTAAAATCGAGGTCACCGATCATGGTCTGGGCCGGGTCAGCATGCTGGCGGTACGTGGAAACCCGCAGATGTTATTTAACGTGCACCTCGATACGGTGCCGGTGATAGAAGGTTCACGCTTTCCTGCGCTGGAGATGACGCGGGAAGGTGATCGCGTTTATGGCCGTGGCAGCTGCGATATCAAGGGGGCTGCAGCCTGCTTACTGGAGCTTGCCTCGCTAAGTGATCAGCCGATGGCGATGCTATTCACCACCGATGAAGAAGGCGCCAGCGGCGTCTGCGTGGCTGAATTTGTACGCTCGGAACAAAGCAGGGCTTTCAAACAGGTCGTGGTGGCAGAGCCAACCGACTGCCTGGCCGTAACGAGCCACCGCGGTTATCTATCGGTAAAAGGTGAGTTTACCGGTGTGTCCGGTCATTCGTCAGAGCCACGTGCCTTGAAGGATAATGCCCTGCATAAACTCTCCACCTGGGTGGCGAAGGCCGTTACCACTGCCGGGCAAATGGAGCTTGAGCACCGCCGACCCTGTTTCAACGTGGGCGAGGTGCATGGTGGTATCAAGTCCAACGTGATCGCCGATCAGGCGAGGTTGCACTGGAGTGCGCGTTTGTCTCCCGGTGATAGTAATGACGAATTTCTGGAATTGATGACAGCGCTTGATAGCAGCGACTCGGCAACCTGGCAGGTACCTTTTTCCGGTCCGCCACTGCCAACCGATGGCTGCGATATTTCGCAGGCAAAGGCGTTTGTTGAACGTCATGATATTGAAGCTGGGCCGGACGTCAGCTTCTGGACCGAAGCGTCATTATTCGCACAAGCGGGTATTCCGGCTATCGTATTGGGCCCGGGCAATATTGCCCAGGCACATGTTGTTGATGAATGGGTCAGCCTGGATCAACTGGAGCGGGCCTTTGAAATATATACAAAATTGGTAAAGAGTCATGACTGATATACGCCAGCTCGTCCACGAATTACTCGCGCAGCTCGGCTCAAGCCGGGAAGCGCAGCAGTATCTGAAAGAATACTCCGGTACCAACCAGGCACGATTCGCCGTGGTCAAGGTTGGTGGCGGCATCCTGCGCGACCACATGGATGAGCTGACCTCGGCCCTGGCCTTTTTGCACCGGCTCGGTTTAATCCCAGTGGTATTGCACGGCGCCGGCCCGCAACTGGATCAGGCATTGACAGATTCGGGTATTGAAACCGAGCGGGTTGATGGTTTGCGAGTCACCAGCGAGGATGTCATGGGGGTGGCGCGGCCATTGATGTATCGGGAAAACATGCGACTGGTCGATGCTCTGGAAGCCAAGGGGATTCGCGCACGGGGTATTCAGCATGGCGTATTCCAGTGCAATTTTCTCGACCGCGAGCAACTGGGTCTTGTCGGCGAGGTCGAGACGGTTGACCTGGATGCCATTGAAAGCGCCGTGCGTAGCGGTGCCGTGCCGGTTTTGACCTGCCTGGGTGAGTCAGCAGCAGGCCAGGTGTTAAATATCAATGCCGATATCGCCACCCGTGAACTGGTATGGAAACTGCGGCCGCACAAGGTTATTTTCCTGTCACCCACCGGAGGTCTTCTGGACCGCGAAGACCGGATCATTTCCGCCGTCAGTTTGACCAACGATTACGAGGCACTGATGCGACAGCCATGGGTGCATTCCGGTATGCGGCTCAAGCTGCAGCAGATCAATGAAATGCTGCAGCGGTTACCGGATGACACGTCGGTATCCATCACTTCCGCTGCCAATCTGACCCGCGAGCTGTTTACCTACCGTGGTGCCGGCACACTGGTCAGAAAAGGCGAGTCGATCAATGTATTTGAAAACCCGGATGCTGAAACACTGGCCGCGGTTAAAAACCTGGTCGAGCAGTCGTTTCAGCGGACCTTGCGTGACGACTGGTTTAGCAACCTGGAGGAGCCACTGGTGCTGCTGTCAGAAACGGGCCGTGCGGCGGCTATCATGACAAACGGTGTCGATGGTGTTCCGTACCTGGATAAGTTCATCGTTACCTCCGAAGCCCAGGGTGAAGGTCTTGGTGCTGCGATCTGGCAGGTGGTCAGGGCCCGTTACCCGGCCTTGTACTGGCGTTCGCGATATACCAACCCGATTACACCCTGGTATTTTCAGCAGGCCGATAGCAGTAACCGCTCAGCTGGTTGGGTGGTCTTTACCATCGGTGTGGAGGGCGCCACGCAGAGACAAAGTTGTGTGGAGGATTCACTGGCGCGTGATTCAGGCTGGGTTGCACAATGAGTCATCAACGTATTATCAACCTGATAGGGGGACGCGGTTATACCGGCTCCGAACTGTTGCAACTGATCTCCGCTCACCCGGATATGGATCTGGGTGTGGCCAGTTCCCGCAGCGTGGCGGGGCAGAGTATCTCCTCTATCTGCGAGGGCTGGCCTGATGATGGCAGGACATTCACACAACTGGAACCGGCTGGTGTATCCGTACACCCGGCTGATGCCTGGGTGCTGGCGCTTCCCAATGGGTTGGCGGGTGAATGGGTGGAGGCCATCCTTGCTGCATTCCCTGATGCCGTCATTTTGGACCTGAGTGCAGATTATCGTTTTGATTCGCAATGGACCTATGGTTTACCGGAACGTTTCCGTGATCAGCTTCGTGATGCGCGGCTGATTTCCAACCCTGGTTGTTACGCCACGGGTGCCCAGCTTGGTTTGTTACCGTTGGCTGAAGACCTGCGATCAGACCCTGTGATATTTGGTGTTTCCGGTTTCAGCGGTGCAGGCAAAACGCCATCACCACGCAACGACCCGAAAGTCCTGAAGGACAACATGATCCCGTATTCCCTGAGCGGACATATGCACGAAAAGGAAGTCTCCCACCAGTTACAATGTGCGGTCAGGTTTATGCCGCATGTGGCGGCTTTTTTTCGAGGCATTTCTTTGACCATTGCTTTTGAGCTTGACTATCCAACATCCGCAGATGAGCTGGAGGTCTTGTTTAAGCAGGCCTATG
>CAVWXX010000009.1:0-25602 GCA_963759155.1 uncultured Gammaproteobacteria bacterium
TATTTTTGGCATTTTTCACACGGTTTCTGGCGCCTTGCAGCGTTACCTGGTCAGACATGGGCTGATCGGGTACACCTGACGGCACACTCAGCGGGATCAGTTCAACGTCCGATGCTGGAAACCTGCCCTGGAAAGCCTCCCTGGCTGCCGCAATTTTGACTGGATTATGAGAGGTAACGATGATTTTCATGGTTTGACCATCGAACAGAAACTCGCTTTCAGCAATATAGAAAGGATATAGTCATGGTTCGCTCACGGCAACCTGAATCAGACCCTTCATGACATCTGGAACACTTCTTCACCTGGGACTGGATTTCTTCTTTCAACAGCAACTGGGCTTTGACGATACAGAAGCCATTGTCCCTGTGCGAATAATGAATATTCAACGCTCGGGTGTGCAGTTTCTGGGTGACGGTATCGACAAGCATATTAAGCTGTCGGGCAATGATTATGATCTGAACCTGACGGTAGGTGACTGGGCGCTGTTTGATACCACGACACAACGCTTACTCAGACGCCTGGAGCGTAAGAGTATTTTCAAGCGACGCGCTCCCGGTTCCGATCGGCGCGAACAATTGATTGCTGCCAATATCGATACCCTCTTTATCGTTTCCTCCTGCAACGATGATTTCAACGAAGCCCGTCTCGAACGGTATCTTGCTATCGCGCGTGAAGCACAGGTAATGCCTGTGATCATCCTGACCAAGGCTGACCTGGTTGATGACACCCGTGAATTCGTACACAAGGCATCAAAGCTTGCTTCCGGCGTTCAGGTCGAAACGGTTAATGCATTAAATAGTGACACACTGGTCTGCCTCGACCCCTGGCTGAAAAGTGGTCAGACGATTGCCCTGCTTGGCTCGTCTGGTGTTGGCAAATCCACGCTCACCAACACACTTCTCGGCTTGCAGGAAATTGCGACGCAATCCATACGTCAGGACGACGCGAAAGGCCGGCACACAACTACCTCACGCTCTATGCACCAGATGCCAGGTGGCGCATGGTTATTGGACACACCTGGCATGCGGGAGCTTCAGTTGATTGATGTCAAAACGGGGCTGGATGATGTTTTTGAAGAAATATCAACATTGGCACAGGATTGCCGCTTCACTGATTGCAGTCATTCAAATGAGCCTGGTTGCAAGGTACAAACAGCCATCAAAGCTGGCAGGATTGATGAGGAAAGGTTCAAGCGGTGGGGCAAACTGGTCAGAGAGGAAGCGCTCAACAAGGCCACCATTGCCGAGCGCAGGGCCCGTGACAAATCATTGGGACGCATGTATAAGAAAATCATCAATGAAAAGAATGCAGAAAAAGAAACCTGAAGCCAACCGGCATTAACAAACAGCAGACACAAATGACCCAATCATCAAATCAAAACCCAGTCAGCCTTCCGGAAGACTACAACGAGCCATCCCGGCACTCGTTTTGCGTATTGCCGTGGGTGCACCGCTTCGTTAACCTCGGTGGAGAGGTGCAGCTATGTTGTACCGCCGAGGAGTTTGATCACAGCTACATCCGCCAGGATAACAACAAGCCTATCAACGTCACAGACGGCCTCAGTGACGAGCAAATCGACGCCACACGCCATATGCGCGACATCCGCCTTGCCATGTTGGAGGGAGATTGGCCAGCAGCCTGTGAGCGTTGCCGGATGACCGAGGAAACCGGTGGCTGCAGCCGAAGACAGGCAGAAAACGATCATTTTTACAATCACATACCATGGATTCTTGAGAATACAGATAACGAAGGTTATGCACCCGTACGTATTCGCTCCCGCGATTACCGGCTTGGCAACCTGTGCAACCTGCGTTGCCGTATGTGCCACCCCAGGGCAAGCAAGCTATTGCTGGATGAATGGAATGAAGTTGCACGACCGAGGCTCAGGGTTAGCAGCAAAGAGGCAGCCGAATACGAGAACATGACCTGGTTTCAAAGCGAGCAGTTGTGGAACGACTTTCGCGCCAACTGCCCTGACCTGGAACACCTGCATTTTGCCGGTGGTGAACCTCTGATTATTCCCGAAGTGCAAAAAGCCCTTGAGATATGTGTCGAGCAAGGTGTGGCCGGTAATATAGAACTGACATTCAATACCAATATGACCAAAATCCCTAAACGTCACAGGGAACTCTGGCCACAGTTCAAATGCGTGAATCTGCTTTGCAGCATCGATGCCTATGGCAAACTCAATGACTACATCCGCTATCCCGCGAAGTGGATAAGGCTGGCGCGTAATCTCGACATCATTGATCAACAACATGAGGAACTGAACCTGGGCAGCGCCACGCTTAGTGTTACCGTGCAGATTTACAATATTTTCCACCTGCATGAACTGATCGACTATTGCCACGAAAGATTTAGCTTTATCCGCGCGATGCCTAACCTTGTGCACCTGTCGATTCCTGATTATTTCAATATTCAGCACTTGCCCGATGACCTCAAGCAACTGGTAGTTGAACGTCTGCAGGCGTTGAAGAACAGGCTCTCTCTCGCCGGAGAAACATCGGGTTTCAACCAAATCGACAGTGTGCTGACCTATATCCAAATGGGTGAACACTCCCCTTATCTTATGAATGAATTCAAACGGGTGACCGGTATCTTTGACCGGCTCAGGGGCGAATCCATAACAGATCTGGTTCCTGAGTTGCAATCCCTGATGGACGCTTCAGACGATGCAGATGGCAAACTCAAGCTGGCTATCAGCCAGGCGCGCTGGTTGGGCAACAAGATTCGCAACCGGCTTAAGAGTTAGGACTTCCGCAGCCCATTTTTGGAGAAGTATATTTTGAGAAAGCGACCGTTGATAATTCTTTTAGCAGTGAAAGCTATTTGTCGGGGCTCGTGTGTCACTATAAGCCCATGAAAAAATATGTAGCATTATTCAGAGGCATTAACGTTGGCGGAAACAATATTCTTCCAATGAAGGAGCTGAAGATCCTTCTTGAAGGGCATTCGTACCGGAAGGTTCAAACCTATATCCAAAGCGGGAACATCGTTTTTGATAGCGAGAAACGGCCAGATAACGTGGGGAGACTGGTGCTGGATAAATACGGTTTTGAACCATGGGTGCTTGTCATGGAAAAATCCGAATTCCTGAAATCTCTGAATGGCAATCCTTACACAGCTACCAAAGGCAACCAGATACATTTTTATTTCTGCCAGGACCTACCCGATGTCGATGTAGAAAAACTTGATGCGCTCAAAACGGAATCAGAGCAATACATGATCAAGGGCAGGGTTTTATATTTATACGCACCGGATGGTATTGGCCGATCAAAACTGGCTGCCGGCTTAGAGAGACACCTGGGTGTGGCGGCAACGGGAAGAAATCTCAATACGATTAACAAGCTGGCCAAAATGCTGGAAGGTTGATAAAAGTAGTCTTCAGATATTGATTCCATTAATTATTGAGAGTAAAAATCATGAATGAGCACGGAAAGTTAAGCTATGTAGAATTCCCCGCGGCTGATATGGACGCCACGAAAACCTTCTTCACCACTGTATTTAACTGGTCATTTAACGATTATGGTCCAGACTACACCTCATTTTCAGACCAGGGTCTCAGTGGAGGCTTTTATCAATCCAATTTGACATCAACAACGGACAATGGCGCTGCCCTGCTTGTTTTATACAGTCGTGACCTTGAGCAAACGCTTAACGAGGTTTCAGAAGCCGGTGGCAGTATCGTCAAACCCATTTTCAGCTTTCCGGGTGGCAGGCGGTTCCATTTCACCGAACCCAGTGGCAATGAGTTTGCGGTCTGGTCCGAAATTGGAGCATAGGCAGCTAAACGGACAACATAGTTTTCGCGCACTTGGTTTTGCCGTCTACACAGGTAAGGCACTGGATGTGGGTTGCGGGAGCAAAAAGTGTAATTACGACAGTTCCCGCATACCCTGCTCTAACCCGCTAACGGTCAAAGGGTACATGCGTTGATCCATTAATTGGTGCAGCATTTGGGTTGAAGCTGTGTACTGCCAACGTTGTTCGGGTTCCGGATTTAACCAGATGGCCTTCGGGTAGGTGTTAAGCAGGCGTTTCAACCATGTGGCTCCTGCCTCCTCATTCCAGTGTTCGACACTACCACCCGGGTGCTGGATTTCGTAGGGACTCATGGCGGCATCACCCACGAAGATCAGTTTGTAGTCGGCGGGGTATTTATGCAGGATATCCATGGTCGGTACCCTGACACTGTGGCGGCGTTTATTGTCTCTCCACAAGCCCTCATAAACACAATTATGGAAGTAAAAGTATTCCATGTTCTTAAATTCGCTACTGGCTGCTGAGAACAATTCTTCACAGATACGCACATGGTCATCCATGGAGCCACCCACATCCAGGAACAGCAATACCTTGGTGGCATTGTGGCGCTCCGGGACCATTTTAAGATCCAGGTAACCTGCATTCTTTGCCGTGGAATCAATGGTATCGGGCAGGTCCAGTTCATCCGCAGCGCCTTGACGTGCAAAACGTCTCAAGCGCCGTAAGGCTACCTTCATATTGCGTGTGCCCAGTTCCAGTGAATCATCAAGATTGCGGAACTCCCGCTTATCCCAGACTTTCACAGCACGGCGCTGCCTCGAACCCTCCTGCCCTATACGAACGCCTTCCGGGTTATAGCCATAGGCGCCAAACGGGGATGTGCCACCCGTGCCAATCCACTTGCTGCCGCCCTGGTGACGTTCCTTCTGTTCTTCGAGACGCTTTTTAAGCGTCTCCATCAGTTTTTCCCAGCCACCCAGTGCTTCAATCTGCGCCTTTTCTTCTTCACTCAAGCCCAGTTCGATCTGTTTACGCAGCCACTCGTCGGGAATATCGGCACCATCGGGTACAAACAGGTCTTCTATACCTTTGAAATGCGCTGCAAACACCCGGTCAAAGCGATCGTAAAGTGATTCGTCCTTTACCAGGCAGGCACGTGACAGGTAGTAAAACTGCTCAACGTCGAATTGAATTTCCCGTTGCTTCAACAACTCCAACAGGGTCAGGAACTCGGTGATGGAGACCTTGAGCCCCCCTGCCCTGAGCTGAAAGAAAAAACCGAGCAGCATTTGATTTAACGGCTATTGCGCTGGTTGAGAAATATCAGGCGTTCAAACAGATGCACATCCTGTTCGTTCTTTAACAATGCACCATGCATCGGCGGCAAAGACTTACGCCGGTCACCACTTGCCAGCGCCTCGGTGGGTATATCCTCGGCGAGCAGTAACTTCAGCCAGTCGAGTAACTCTGAGGTCGATGGCTTTTTCTTCAGGCCCGGCACCTCGCGAAGCTCATAGAATGCATTCAAGGCCTCACTCAGCAGCTCTTTTTTGAGACCCGGGTAATGCACATCGACAATGTCACCCATCGTTTCCTTGTCTGGAAAACGGATGTAGTGGAAAAAACAACGACGCAGGAAGGCGTCCGGTAGCTCTTTCTCATTGTTGCTGGTGATAACGATAATGGGGCGGTGTTTCGCAACGACAGTCTGGTGGGTTTCATAAACGTAAAACTCCATCCTGTCGAGCTCGCGTAACAGGTCATTGGGGAATTCGATGTCGGCTTTGTCGATCTCATCAATCAGCAATACCGGCTGGGTATCCTGCTCAAAAGCTTCCCACATGGGACCCTTGACGATGTAGTTGGCAATATCGTGTACCCGTTCATCACCGAGTTGGGAGTCCCTGAGCCTGGCGACGGCATCGTACTCATACAAACCCTGCTGCGCCTTGGTGGTCGATTTAACATGCCATTGCAATAATGGCCGTTCAAGTCCGCGGGCTATTTCTTCCGCCAACTGGGTTTTGCCGGTACCGGGCTCACCCTTTATCAGTATGGGGCGGCCAAGGGTGACTGCAGCATTAACAGCTGTTGTGAGATCTTCGGTCGCCACATAGCGATCGGTACCGGAAAAACGCAAATCAGACATGGTGTTCAGCCCGTGGAAAAACCCGTATTTTAACCCTAATAGCCCTTCTCAATATCTACAACCGACAACATTGGTTCACCATTGACATAACGCCTGATGTTCTCTTTCACCATCAGGTACAAACGGTCGCGGCCTTTATCTGAGTTGCCTGCTTTGTGTGGTGTGATGATCACTCTCGGCGTGGTCCACAATGGATGACCTTCCGGCAAAGGCTCAGGGTCTGTTACGTCCAGCCCTGCCCCGCCAATACTGCCGTTATTCAGAGCAGCTATGAGGTCATCGGTGACGGTGCTACCACCTCTTCCAACCGAGATAAAAAATGCCGTGGGTTTCATTGCATCAAAGAACCCGGCATTAAATATGCCGCGTGTCTGGTCGGTCAATGGCAGCGTATTAATCACCACATCTGCCTGGGTAGCTAACTCATTCAACTCATGGGAAAGCCCCACGTAATCGATATATTCCGGTCCTTCACGACGACTGTTCCGGATTGCGATTACCCGCATTCCCAGACCATGTCCACGCTTCGCTGTCTGGGTACCGATGCCCCCAAGGCCGACCACCAGCATGGTCCGGCCTTCAAGTTCAATGTGGTCGGTGCGCGCAAGCTGTGTATTGCGATTCCAGACGCCTTTTAACTGGTTGGCGTAATAAACATCCATACCCCTCGCCAGCATCATCATCAGTGCAATGGAGTGCTCCGCCAGGCCCGGTGACCCAATACGTTGACCATTGGTGAGCAACCTGTTCCCTTTATGCAAAGAGTCGTTGGCAATACAGCGTTCAACACCGGCACTGTAAACCTGCACCCAAAATAACCCAGGGGATTTGGACAGCATTTCCTCATCGCAATAACCAAGTACGGCCTGGGCATCGACAGCCTCCTTTCTCGCCTCCTCCACGCTCTCAACCATCACAAATTCAACATCCGGGGCAAGTGCCTGGTACGTTTCCAGAGCGCCTGGTTCGCCTTGCCTTACCACAATTTTTTGGGGTGTACTCCAGCCGGGTATATCGCGTGTAGCGATATTGGATTCACGCAGGCCGAGATCACTAATCAATGCCTGAACAGCCGGATCCGCTACAGGCCCACCCGTTGGCCCAGCGCTATCCGCGAGGAGTGATACAGGTGCAAGCGTCAAAACATAAGCCAATAAAATTTTGTACATTGCCGTGCCTCATCAGTGTAAATGTTGAATAATATCAGTTGCTCGATGTTCTCGCACAAAGCTGAGGGGGTGTGGCACCAGCATGAAACATCACAAAGCATTTATTGAATACATCACCAGCTTTACATAGGATTGATAACAAGGAATCCAAGCTGAACCAGGACATTGAATAGTGCACTTACCGGGCCAAAAAAGTGTGACATCAGGTAAAGAAAACAAAACCCTGAAAGCCCGGGCGCCCTGGTTTAGCAAAACCGGACTTGCTTGTTGTCTGTCTCCCGTCATCGTGATGGTTGTGGTTTTGTCTTTACCCGTCAATGCGCATGATGCAAGCGCGCCCAGAAGTGGTTGCCCGCCGGTTGAAGAGGAAATTGTCGACCTGCAAATACTCGCTGACATGCTGGCCAATACCCAGGCGGTTAATCTGTTCACCAAGTTGAGCCTCAAAAAGGATATCAATAAAGTCCTTAAGCGCCTGAGACAGTTTCATGATGGGAACAGTCAATTCACACTCGAGCAACTTGAAGAGCAATACGATCTTTTGCTAATGAAAATCGCCATCCATCTGCAGGACAATGACCTGACGTTACATCGTCATCTATGCAATGCCTGGCTCGTCATTTGGGAAGATCTACGGGATTACGACCGTTTTCAGGATCAGAACTCATGACGAGGCTTGAAACTGCGACAGTCTTGACCAGACAACTGTGGCTTTTGGTTTTGTCTGTACTCGCAGTGGCATCCTGTAAACAGGAACAAGTCTCACACGACGATATTGTAAAAGCAGATTTGTTAGTCATCATTGACTCGCTCGGCTCACCCTGTGGCGAGGTACTGAAGTATCAATCCACCGATGAACTCGGTTATACAATTCATTGTAAATCAGGCGATGAATATGTTATTTCAGTTAACCCCCAAGGCAGGGTCGGCCTGGAGAACCGTCAATGAAGGAACTCGAAATCAAAAGGAGAATAGCCGTGCGGCGAATGCGAACCAGATACATCCAGTTGGGCGTCAGCCTGTTTCTTGCGGGTTCTATGTCTGTCCCGATTGCCAATGCTAGCGGGAACTTTGAGTCGGGCAAGGTTTCCGGCTTTGTTTCGGCCAACGGTGTCAACGAACAATGTATTGAACTCGCGCCCATGCCAAAAGCACATTATTCGAAGCATGATCTGAAAACTCAATCGGACTATTGTTCAATCGATTTCAGCAAGACAGCCTTGTGTCCCAAGTTATGGAGCACCAGCCCGGGTACAATAATTTATGAAATCGATGTATCCAAATACAATAACGACTATACACAGTTTGAAAAGGAGCACTGTGCGCAGGGACATCACGCCCGTGATGCTGCCATCGACAAGTTGGCCTCCTTCAAGATTTCAGTGAATGACAGAAGTACCAGCGCAACCTATGCCCCATCGTCCTGGACTTACTATCACATGTCCAGGTACTTCAAGACCGGTGTGCATGTACCCGTCACTGTCTATCGCAGTGTTGACAAGCAGGTGCACCATGAACGGGTGGTCAAACCGGCTCTGGCCATTATCCATGGGCGTCATGGCCTGAAAATGCTGGGTGCGGGTTGGGAATTTCTCGACGCCGTCGAATCCGGTCAGGATAAAGGCAGCGCGGGAAGTGCAGTATTAACCGGTGGTGATACGCTTGTTTTCGGCGCCCTGCTCGACAACCAGGGTGACCGCTACCCCATGACATTTAACGGTACCCGCGAATCCGGTTGGGGCGTGGGGCAGAATTACGACTTCCAGCAAACGGCACCCTACCTCGCATTACGCAGCGAATTGCCAGTGGGAGAGGCCATTCAAGCCGGTATTCACAAGGCCAGAAGCAATCCCAAGATGGCAAAAAAACTACCGGCGGATATCGAGCCTGCGCAGGTCGCGTTCTGGATGAATGACCTGCTTGAAATCACACTTCTGGATTACATTCTCGGGCAACAGGACAGGATTGGAAATATAGATTATCAATGGCGCTGGTTCTGGCTGGAGGATGGAAAAGTCCAAAGCAAGCATGCCAAAAGCACCGAGGTGCCGGCCTCCCTCGCTGGATTCAAGCCTTTGCGTCTCAAGCGTACAGCTATCAACGACAATGACGCGGGCGTGAGAAGGGGTTATGCCAATTTTGCATTGAAGACCGACATGCTTAGCGGACTCAGGCACTACAACCCACACCTGTACAAAAAGCTCGTTCATCTCGCTTCAGATTTGCAATCAAAGGGTGAAATCTTTCAGTGGTTCATGAAAAGTTCTGGTCTGAGTGAACGTGAAATCAACGCCATTGCTGAAAAAACTCAAATGGCTGTCGAGTTGCTGGTGGCGGATTGTGAGAGTGGAAATTTAAAGCTTGATCTCGATCCATCCCGTTTTCTGCATGGGGCAGAAACCATGAAGCCAATGAAAGAGCATTCGTGCCGGCCACAATGAGACCCGCCTTGAAACTGGCGCTAGGCCTGCTATTGCTGGTGTTTTTCAGCGCACCGGTGATAGCACAGAAAATTGTTGTCATCTCTGACATCAATGGCCGCTACGGTAGTACCGATTACAGTCCCCGTGTCACGAAGGCTGTGCAGGCAATCATTGCTCTGAAACCGGATCTCGTTATCGGAGCCGGCGATATGGTGGCCGGGCAGAAACAACCACTACTGGACCAGTCCCGTCTAGACAGCATGTGGGCGGCGTTTAATCAAACGGTTGCTGACCCTTTAGAACAGGCCGGAATTGAGTTCTTAATATCACCGGGAAACCATGATGCCTCGGCTCTGCCTGGCTTTGAACTGGAGCAGGAGCGTTTTAATGCGCAGTGGCTGAACCGGCTACCCGGCCTGCGCCCTCTGGAAGGCAGTGAATGGCCGCGCAGGTATGCGCTGTGGCTGGGTAAGACCCTGATTATTTCCATTGATGGAACCCGCCCGGGACGTCTCCAGCAAGCTGACCTGAATTTACTTCGGGCTACGCTGAAGCGTGAAAGCAGCAAGGCCCAGTCCATTATCGTCGTATCTCATTTACCTCAATGGTCTTTTGCCCGGGGACGTGAAAAAGACATCATCACCGACCCTGAGTTAACAGACCTGCTTACCCGTTATAATGTCGACTTTTTCATTAGCGGGCATCACCATGTCTTCTATCCCGGGGTTGATCACCACGGTGTCAATCACCTGGCTGTTGGTGCTTTGGGTGGAAACGTCAGGAAGTTTGTCGGGCAGTCGAAGCGTGAATCTTTCAGCTTTGTTGTATTGGACATCAGTAAACAGGGTTTCAGCGTATCCGCAATGAGCGCACCTGACTTCCAGCAAGAGATTTCGTTGACCAGCTTACCTGCGAAAATTAAAGGTGCTGATGGGTTTCTGACCCGGCTTGACCTGCTAAAATCCACCAGCGCCCAATGCTGCAATCGACGAGGAAACCACAAAGTGACCGGCTTTCATTTACCCGATTTTTTTTCAATTGTACAACTGTTCGTCATTACTTTGGCGGTCTTGCTGCTGACCATCGAAACTGGTTTTCGATTAGGTAAACGTAGCCAGGGCAACAGCGTCAAAGCCCAGTCTTCACAGGTGCGCGCCATCATGGGTGCAGTGCTGGGCTTACTGGCTTTCATCCTGGCCTTTTCTTTCGCAACCGGTCAATCACACTACGAGGTACGGATTCAACACATGGTCGAGGAAGCCCAACTCGCCCGAAAAGCCTATTTTCAAGCTGAATTCCTGCCCGCACCTTACGCGTCGCAGGCGCAGCAGATACTGCATGATTATATTAGCGACCGTGTCCTGGCTGACCAATTGGCAAAAAAGGATAATATTGCTGAAGTTCTTGAACTCGTAGAAGAATCAGAAAAAAAGCAGCGGGAATTATGGCGTATTGCCACTGCCACCGAAGCACTTCGCATGGGTTCAAGCGGCAGCACTATAGGAAACGCCCCTTTCACCGAACTGGTTAGTGGCCTGATCGATACCCATGCGCAGCGCATACAGGCAGCTTTGATGAACCGCATACCCAATATTCTCTGGATATCGCTTTACCTGCTAGCCGTTTTAGCCATGCTGGTGACCGGTTACCAGGCTGGCCTCGTCGGTCGTCGTAGCCCGATTGCAACGGTCAGCCTCGCACTGGCCTTCTCAGGCATCATGATGCTGATAACCGACCTTGACCGGCCCTTGATGAGTCTTTTTCACATGGACAACCACATCATGGTCGAGGTGTTACAGGAGATGGATGCTGAGCAAAACGCTCTGCTAAAAGACATATCCGGGTCATAGGAAGACATTGGAGTCCGTCGCAATATGAACGGTCCAACTGTTAAACGCTGGACAAAAATCAGCCTGCGGTCACTGCATTTAGTGTCTGTTGCAGGGGTCGGCGGCGGCATCCTGTTTAGTCTGGACAAGACCGTGTGGGTCAATTACTGGTGGCTGGCACTAGCGAGCGGTGTACTGATGATGGCTATCGACATCGTTTCAAACCCGGTATGGCTGGTCCAGGTACGTGGCCTGGTTATTTATCTGAAGCTGGTGATGCTTGCCGTTTTGGGTGCCTTCCCGCAATGGGCCGGTATGATACTGCTAATGATCATCATTTTGTCCTCTGTGATTTCACATGCACCCGGCAATCTCCGCTACTACTCCATTTACCATAAAAAAGTCATTTCATCTTCATTTGATTCAAAGGGTTAAAGATTATTATTAATGTAGTACAGAATATGAAAGCAATGCCGTACAAACCGCATGAAGTGCTGCTAAATTACCTGGACTCCCTTTTGGACACGGCAACAGACAGACCTGTACTTGATCTCGCCTGCGGTGCAGGACGTAGTGGTTTGATCCTCGCAAGCAAGAATATTCCGGTGCTATTTGCAGACAGGTCGGAAACGGCTTTGGAGAGTATCAACCAGGCCCTTTTACATAACCAGCTAGCCGGACGAACCTGGCAAACCGACCTGGAACAGCCTGAGATTAACCCCCTTCACAACCGGGTTTTCAGTGCCGTTGTATGTTTTCGGTATCTGCATCGGCCGCTTTTCCCCTACCTGATGCAGGCAGTGGTACCTGGCGGACTGGTCATTTATGAAACCTTCACCACGGACAACCGTCAATTCGGGCGACCGAATAACCCGGATTTCCTGCTTAAACCTGACGAATTGAAAGTGCTATTTGAAAACTGGCAGTGTCTTCATTATTACGAAGGCATCCAACATGACCCGGATCGCGCTATCGCGCAGATTGTTACCAGAAAACCGGTTGCCTGAGGGCTATCCATGCCCTGCCCCAAGCCTGCACCGATCAAATTCTCCATGCTTTCCAAGATTTCCGTCATCCTGCTATCCATGCCCTGGCAGTCTTTTTCCGAAAGACAGTTCAACTGACCACATCTTTTGGCATTGGCCAGGTATCGGCGACCCGGTAGCCCTGCGGCCATGGGTCATCCGGATCCAGCATCAGTTGGTGGGTACCGGTTATCCATGCACGACCGGATACCGTGGGAACAATCGCTGCCTTGTCACCCAGTGTTGTGGTCGATTCAATCCCACAGATAAACTCAGAGCCGATAATTGAACGCGCCCGGTAAATATCACCGACAGCTATACGGCCCTGGGCATGTAGTACGGCCATGCGGGCCGAACAGCCTGTTCCCGTGGGTGAGCGGTCAACCTTACCCGGACGAATGGCGACCGCGTTACTGCCGGTAAGCTCACCGTTAACTTTGGTCAGTGGCCCTGCGAACTGGCAAAATGAGATATGGTTCCAATCTGCGTTTGACGGGTGTTTGAAACCCAGTTGCTGATTGGCGGCAGCTGTAATATTGACCCCTGTTTCCGCGATATCGCGGGCATTTTCGGGTTTTATTTCGATACCAACGCCTCCGCGTCAACAATGACAAAACTATCACCACCGTAAGCAGTATGCACCGTGAGCGTGCCAAGACCCGGAACCTCCAGCGGCACCTCAAGCTGATCGACAAATGCGGGTACATTGGTGATGGTAATGCGATGCGCCTTGCCATCACGGCAGGCGGCAGTGACTTTGACGAGACCACCCGGCGCTTCCAGCAGCAACTGCGTTTCCGGCTCTGTCATTGGAACGATACCCGTGTCCAGCAGCACGGTGGCCACACAGATTGAATTTGAACCCGACATCGGTGGGGTATCTGCAGGCTCCATGATAATCATACCCATCTGCGCCCGCGGGTCTTTCGGCGGCACCAGCAGATTGACATGTCTGAAAACACCGCCACGCGGCTCATTCAATACGAATCGACGTAAGCTGTCGTCGGTTTCGATGAACTTACGCTGCTCCCAAAGCGTGTCACCGGGTGGTGGTGAAACCCCACCAACAATGACATCGCCCACCTCACCTTCAGCATGACAACTGACGACATGGATAACTTTGCTTGTTCTCATACTGCAGGCTCACATCGCTATGCGGTAAAATTCCATCGATGATACCAATTCTTTATTCCTTCCGCCGATGTCCTTATGCGATACGGGCCAGAATGGCCCTGAACTACGCTGATGTCGAGGTGGAATTGCGTGAAGTCCTGTTACGCGACAAACCCCGGGCAATGCTGCAGGCATCCGCAAAAGGCACGGTGCCCGTGCTGGTCCTGCCCGATGGCAGCGTGATTGATGAAAGTGCTGCCGTCATGCACTGGGCACTCGGGCAAAAGGACCCGGATAACTGGTTGCGGGTTGATTTACAGGACGAAACCGACAGCCTGGTCAATGAAAACGATCTTGTATTTAAAACACACCTTGACCATTACAAGTATGCCGACCGCTATCCGGAGCACCCGCCATCACACTACCGCGGCCAGGCGGAGAGGTTCCTCCAGCAGCTGGAGCAACTGCTGATTCTCCGGAAATACCTGTTGGCTGATAAGCTAACATTTTCTGATGTAGCCATTTTTCCGTTTGTCAGGCAATTCGCCTTTGTCGACAAAAGCTGGTTTGACCAGGCACCCTACCCCAAACTACAAACCTGGCTACAATCATTTCTCGATTCTGATTTGTTTTTAAGCGTCATGACCAAGCACCCCAGGTGGCTTGAGGATTAATTAAATGAACGAACAGTGCATAACACTGAGCATAGATGACAAGGTCGCTATCGTTACCCTGAACCGCGCCGAAAAACGCAACGCTCTGAATATGGATATGTTTAAGGCACTCGACAGGGTTTCACGTCAATTACGTAAGAACAGGGAAATTCGAGCGGTGATCGTGCAGGCGAAAGGCGAAGACTTTTGCAGTGGCCTTGATGTCAAGTCCGTGCTGAGCCAGACATCTTCGGCCATGTCCTTGCTGGCCAAGTGGTTACCGGGGCAAGCCAATCTCGCGCAAAGGGTTTCCTATAACTGGCGCAAAATACCGGTGCCGGTGATCATGGTCATACAGGGCCGTTGCTGGGGTGGCGGTTTACAGATAGCACTGGGTGCGGATTTCCGCATGTCGAGTCCGGAGGCAAGCTTCTCTATCATGGAAGGCAAGTGGGGTCTTATTCCGGACATGGGCGGCAACCTGGTAATGCGCGAACTGGTCTCTAAAGATGTCGCCCTGAAGCTGACAATGACCGCTGAAGTTGTTTCCGCACAGCAGGCGCTGGACTACGGTTTGATTACCGAGGTAAGCGACGAACCGCTCAGGCAGGCGAAAAAACTGGTAGCGCAAATTGTGGAACGCTCACCAGATGCAGTGGCTGCCACGAAAAAACTCTTTCATAAAAATTGGTTTAAAGCGGATTGGTTAATGCTCGCAAAAGAGAGCTACTACCAGGTAAAAATCCTATTGGGCAAGAACCAAAAACGGGCAGTAAGAAAACAACTCAAGCCCGAAGAGAATGTTATATATCACATTAGAAATAAGTGGTAAGACTCTATATTATAGATATTTTTTATCTATCTATTTAAGCAAACTCTGTTTTTGACTCATGACGTACCTTGAGCATGTTCCAATGTAGGGAGTGATATTTCCCCAATCCGATCAAGCTCTTCTTTTTTATTCATGACTTCTTTTGCTGCTTTTTTATAGAACGGCCGCAATGATTTTTTCAAATCTACCAGGACTTCCCTTACAGGGATTTCCTTCAGGCAACTGAAAATTGCCAATGCATAAGTTATATCATATTGAGACAGGGCATTGCTGCGTTCTACTGCCGGGCCTGAGCAACTGCCACAGGAACGAATCTTCACCGTGTTGGCGCTATTGGCCATCATTAAACCAAACCCCATGAAGACTGCAACAACCTCCGTAATGTGAGGCCAGTTCTCTGCCCCGCCGGGTGGTGGCTCTTTCGCCATGCTACCCAGGTAATGAGCCAGCACATGGGCATAATCAGCAATGAGAACTTCGGGGTTCCGTAGTTGATCTGGATTATAGGCAATAGGCAGTTGATGAGAGACAGCACCCGTCGGCATGATTCCTTTTGAGCCTCGCAAAGCCCCCTGTATCACTATTTTAGGCGATTCAGTTGGCCTGCCTTCAGCCATACTTGTTAGTTTTGTTGGCCAATGCTTGAGCCCGGCATGTTCTTTTACCTGGTTGAAAATCAGATTGGCCATGCCATCGACACTGTTTTCCGTGCCTGGAAAATGTTGGTTTGATGGTGTTACCAGAATGGTCTCGTCATAAAACACTCTCGCATCCAGGTTTCTCAATGCCCAGGCAAATGTATCAAACAGCCAAAGTGTTGTTTCCTCGTCGAGACAGGCTTTGGGTTTTAGAAATTTGGAAAGCATATCCACCCTATTGAAAATGTAAACTGGCCAGAATATTACAGTGTTTTGGAGTTTATGGTAGCACCCGGTCATCCAGGCAGTCTGGCACTTGCCTGGGCGTCCCTTACGAGGCGAAGGGCATGTCGATTATCAAGTTCCGTCCAAAATCCACCGATGTCTATTATCAACGTGATTACTATACTGAGGGCGATATCATGGCTTCAATTCCGGTATGATCGCGACAGCCATGCACTAATTTATCCACAGCAACGTCCACAAAGTTGTTCTTCGATTCACAGGAAATCTCTGTCAGTTTCTGGGAGACTGACGCAAAACAGTTGCGCAATCCTCAATAAGTAGTAATTAGTGGTCAATTTCACCAATATGATTGACTTTACCTGATTCCCCTCAGGGGTTTTGGATATGACAGGTTACTGGAATGTCATAAATACATTAGCTTACAAATACTTAGTTGCTTGGTGTATTTATTGCATATAAGTCACTAATAACAAATAGGTCTGGAGCAGTAACCATGAAAAGACAAATGTTATTAATCAAATTAATCTCAGTACTTTTTATCGGGTTAAGCTTACAAGCACAATCTAACACCAAAGCCAATCTCGGATTTGAAGGCAAAGTACAAAACTGGTTAACTGAAAACAATGTTCCGGCAGTTGGCATCGGAATAATAGAAGATGGTGAAATCAAGTATGTAAAGGTAATTGGAGAACTTAAAAAAGGTATTCCTGCAGTTGATGATGCAATATTTTCTATTGCATCCATGACCAAACCTGTTACTGCAATTCTGACATTGAAATTAGTAGAATCTGGAAAATGGGATCTTGACGAACCCTTATTCCATTATTGGACTGATCCAGATATTGCAAACAATCCTCTCCATAAAAAACTGACCACGCGTCATGTGTTGAGTCACCAAACCGGATTTCCAAATTGGAGATATGCACATCCCACCAAAAAACTCACTTTCGATTTTTGACCAGCAAGACCAACTGTGTCAGGCGCCGCATAGAGTTCAACGTATTGCTGACCCGCAGGATCTGTCTGGGAGGTTTCCGAAACGACTAATTCCATTTCTTTCTCTTTCCCCGAGCTTTGCTCTGCGCACGCCACACTTAGCCTTTTCTGAGCATCGTCGTGTCCTGGCCGTCGAAGAGCGTCAGTTTGCCAGGGGTCGGCACCTATCTCGCAGGGCCGGGCAGGCAAACCGTCAAAAGAGTTCAAGGGGTTTTCCTGGCACCGGTTATTGATAGATCTGTTTGACCGCCTCGCGCAGCACCTCGTCGAAATTGTCGGGGAACTCGTGTCCTTTCCCCTCCATGACGATGTAGTTCACCGGATTCCCGGCCTCTTTGAAATTGGAGACAGTGGTCTCTGCCGGCGCGGCAGTCCAGTCTCAGCCCCGACGAAGATCGTCCTTGAACCTCGCGCGCGGCGGCGGTCCGAGCGGTCTCGGGCGGAACGGGGGTTCTGATCGCGGGACAGCCGGCGATGAATCCCCTGGCCGGGATCGTCCCTTCGGCTGCCATGAAAAGGGCGAGGTTGCCTCCCTGGGAAAAACCCGCCAGCGTCACCTGGCCGGTGTCCACAGCGTATTCCTCCACGACTTTCCGATACAGGCCGAGCACCTCATCCTGTGCCATAGGCACACTGTAGATATCGACTCCGCCGAGGTCCCAGCGATACGACTTGGTGTCGGCCCGCCAGCTGGACTGGACATAGGCGATGAGCACATCGTCGCCGATCGCCGCGGGGTCCCAGCGGTCCATGGCTTTGACGATGCTTTGATTGCCGCCGTGGATGATCATCACCAGAGGGTAGGAAGCCTCCGGCGAATAGGATGCCGGTTTGATCACCTTGTATTCCGGCTTGGACTCACTCTGGGCTCTCTCGCGCAACTGGTTGTTCCTGGCCACGAGTTTCCTGAACCGGTCATTCCCGCGGACGCCGTCATAGGTGTCCGACCGAGGAATCACGAAATAGAAAAACCCTTCCTCGATGCCCTTTTCCCAGACGGTCAAGGCCTCTTCGGTACGTCCGGCAGAAAACAGGATATTCATGGTCAAGTCGGAGACCTCGAACTCGCGGCCCTGAAGTTTCGGTGCGGTCTGTTCGACCAGGGCCAATGCTTCCTCAAATTTCTCCTGTTCCAGGAGGGTGAACGCGGTCTTTTCGATTTCGCTCCAGGTGGACGGGGCAGGTCCATTCGTCTGCGCGAAGGTCGAGGTGCACATCAGGATGAGGGCGGTGGCCAGGGTTGGTATGAGTCGAGCAGGCAGCATGATTTCTCCATTGATGAATGTGGTGTCTGATTGGTTGAATGATCCCGGCGGCCGCCGGGCAGACTTCATGACGCGTCTCGTTGTCGATCAGGTTTCCCTGATCTGAAGTGGTAGATCGAAAATGACAGGACACCCGACAGGAACTACGAGGCCACTCGACCAAAGTTTTCATTGATTTTTCGCAGGTTGCCACACATACGTGCGACTCATCATGGGTGCCACATGGGGCAGTTCAGCACGCATGGGTGCCAGTTCCATTTGTTGAATTGTCGCACCGAGGCTGGGGCCACGAACAAATGTGGAAATGTGAACGTGGCACCCTTCCACCCTTCTGGCACCCTTCCCTTCCCAGCACTCTTCGGGCCGACCTCATCATGGGTGCCACGTTCACATTTGTTGAATTGTCGCACCGAGGCTGGGGCCACGAACAAATGTGGAAATGTGAACGTGCCTGCACCCTTCTGGCACCATCCCTCCCGCTTCCGGGCCGACCTCTTCGCCCGAAATCTCAAACCAAAGAGCCGCGAATTAGGTGGCGCATTTTCGCCGGCGCATCGGGAAGTTTGAGCAGGCGGGCGAGTCAGGGCCGGTGGGCAGGTGTCACGCCTCGTGAATCGGGGGGTCTTCTACATACTCCAGCAGCTCACCGGGTTGGCACTCCAGTTCTCGGCACAGGGCCTCGAGAGTCGAGAAACGAATCGCCCGTGCTTTGTTGGTTTTCAGGATCGAGAGATTGGCAATGGTGATCCGACACGATCTGCGAGATCGGTCAGCGAAACTTTCCGCCTTACCAGCATGAGATCGAGGTTGATTTGGATAGGCATGGTCAGTCCGTCCTGGTCAAACCGTTAGAGACTGTTCTTCTTGCAACGCCCGCTCGTGCTCTTGAATCTCGTTGCCCCGGGCGAGAATGATGCCGAACACCAGGAAGAGGAGACCCACAAGCAAGACGTCCTTATCGAACGTGATCGCCGGTCGAAGATTCAGGTTTGCAACATGGTTGCCCGACAAGACGCGGCTCGCGAGTGCGAAGTCTAACGGAGGCAGGGCGACACCCAGAATCAAGATGCTGTAGCCGCACCGCCGCAGCAAACCGCCATTGGCCGGATCAAACGGCCGATCATCGAGCACGTTTTTCAAGACCGTGCGCAGCATCCAGACGACGTAGAGAACGACCAACATCGCAGCCAGGAATCTCCCTAGAGAGGCAAACTGGAGCCACCAGTCGGTGGTCTGCAGGCGGAGTTCTCCGCGCGCTTTCACCAGACTCGCTTTCTCGATTCCGGGGTCCCGCGAGGTGCCGGGAGCAGGCCCGATCTCGAGAGGCAAAACCGGCATGAAGGACCTCTCGCCAACAACGACCTGGATCGCGGCGTCGGAAGGGTTTTTTCCGTCGGCCATGAGAAACGGAGAGACGGCAAGCGACCCCACGAGGGCGACGGCTGAGAGTGCTCCGAGAACGAGGACGACATCGAGCCAGATTTTCACAAGACGCACCGGGAGGATCGTGGTCTTCGTGTTCATGGTGTGCTCCTTTGATCACACTCCTAATATAAGTTCTTTTTATTGAAAAACAATAAAAATTTATTCATGGGTGCCATGGGTGCCATGGGTGCGACAGGTGCCAGTTCATGGGTGCGCATGGGTGCCACGTTCACATTTGCTGATTTGTTGGAGAAGCTGGATGGCACCCCCGCCAATTGGAAATCCGACTTTCGGAAAGCAACGCTCCTACGAGTAAGGAAATCACTCGCTCATCACAAAGCCGTGGCCAAGAAACGCAGCACGCTCAACGTAGAAACACAGACGACATCGCGATGGGTCAACCGAATGTCAGGTCCGGCGGGCGTCTCTTCCGACAGTTGTCATTTGCCGTAAGATGAGTGGCACCCCTCCGTTCGACGGCCAGCGGCTTGCGGACGAGCGAACCGAACTCACCTTGACGAGTTTGCACACCGATATCAAGGCCTTCTCTGGCCTCTCCCTCAACGACCTGGCATCGCGTCTCCGATCTCCGCAGCCGACCTAACAAATGCTTCAATGCGAAGGGAGGCACACTCATAGGACATCTTTGGCAACATTTCTTGACAATAATTCAGGAAAGTGTTAATTTTAGCATGTCTCCTATTCTCAGAGCACGTCCATCAGGAATCGCTCCCGAAGAGACCAGGAGAACCCATCGACTGATCACTACCAAACCCGAGGGTCAGCACAACGCAACCGGAGTTGTTCCCGACCTTGCCCGGCGGCGTTCGAACAGTCTTCAACCTTCTAATCGACGTTCAATATACTTGAAAAAGGAGTTCCTGCTGAAAAAGCAAATGATTCTGCTATTGGTGATCTTCGTCACTGCTCGACATTGGCCTGTGGAAGGAAAGACGAAAACTCCGAAAGCACCATACTCAATGTAGTGTTGCTGGAATACGGGAAGCAATCGTATGAAAAGATAGACAACGGCGAAATCCGTCTCTGTCGAAATCGCTAGTTGCCGAAAATGGGAAGATCATTCGGATGAAACTTTTGGTTAATCTATAAAGAAAATGGGATAGAGGGCTACGCCAAAACACTTTACTCTATCGCTTCTCTTTTTGAAAACATTCACCGCAACAGGAATCATGAAATTAAAAGTAAAAAACGGACTCTAGACTTAGATCAGGATATCCAAACGATTTTGGGGGACCAGAATCAAATATTATGTCGAAGGAGAAAGAGAAAAGTCACTGAGACATTGACTGGACCCATACCTCGGAGTCTACAGATGCACTTTAATTACTTTTTATGACGACGAAAATGCAACAATTTCGATTCAATGAATCGTTGATCGAGAGAGAAATTTCATCGTGACTCAGCCCTTGAGCAATTTCTCCTATGCCAATCTGGGATGAGGTATTTAGGCCACGTGATATTCTTGAAACAACAGGGAGACATTCTGATGAATACATGAAAGAAGACATATTCCTGCCCTTGGGAATGATCAAACCACCCTAGACATCTCTTCGCGAACCAAGAAGAGCTGGCCAAACGTTACCACTTTCAGGAAATCTATTGCCTTATTCGTTTTCTACACTCCAGGGGCAGGTAATGCGAGCTCAACCGCGAAGGACTTATACATTTCGGTATGTCCCACCTGGGACAGAAGAATCTCTCGATCGAGGATCGTATTGAGTCAAGAAAACGATCAATCCATGCAACGAGGGCAATACCCGACAACTCAAACAACAGAAAAACAACGTGCGGTTTGGGATGGTGGGTAAATGATGACTCATTAAGTACAAGATGATTTTTCATGCGGTGGGGCATGGATGGTGTTGAGTCGATGCTCAAACTTCTGCCCGGAAAAAGACATAGCTGTCGTGGCAATCGTAAATCAATCCACTGCCAATGCTGATCTAACTGGATCATTACACTGAGATGGTTTTGAATGAATTGGTAACCAAGACTTGAACGAGAAAGAACCGAAGTAAGAAGACAATTCAAACACCAAAAATCAAAACAATACATCAGATGATTGGTTGGGAAGATGGAATGGACGCATACCGATGTCGGTGATGAAAAAATACCGCTGTCCCTGGTGTTTCGAAGAAAGATGGAGTATTCATGTTACTTGACAATAATGTACTGTTCATGATCGATTTTTTAATGGCAAAATAAGATCGAGGTTTCAGGCATGGAATATTACTCAATGAATTGTTTCGATGATGGACTTTTTTATGGGCTAGTATACAGACGTATTCTTAGTGAAGCACAACGAGATGTTCACATATAACAATGTTCGATCTGGAATTTATTCGGAAAAAATCAGGGGCATAGTTGGCGCCTTGGCTGACTGAACAGAATGTATTTTGGCGGATCTCATTATAAGGAAAAGAACTCGAAAAGGTAGAGAAGAAGTGAAAGACTCACATGCATCATGGGTGCCCTTCTGGCACCCTTCGACCCTTCAGCTTCCCTGAAGACCTGCTCTAATGGGGGACGATCAACACGAGACGGGAGGAGGACTATGGACAGGAGCGTCGTGAGAATTCTCTGGGGCGTTGTCTTGGTCGCTGCGTGTTCGATCATTGCTGTTCCATCGTTTGCCCATGACGGTGACGACGTCGATCCCTTCGGCTGGTTCCACCCAAGGATGTTGATCTGAATGGGACATGGAACTTCAGGACGAACTCAACCAACGGTGACTGGTGGTTGCCCAGCAGGAAAAGCCCTGGCTGGAACAGTGGCGATCACGCAGGCAGGCAATGAGGTGACGTTCAAATATACGTCGGGCACCAAATGCCGTGCTGCCTGCTGTCTGCTCATATACCGGTACCTGGAGTACAGAAAGGACACCACCGCTTCGTCGTCTCCAATTCGGTGAAGGTAGACGATGAAGGTGGAGAGGTGTCGGCGCGCTCCATTTGAACATCATTTCCAACGAAAACGCGAGGACCGGAACGAGCCATTACGTCCATCCAGAAGGTCGAGTGTCATGGGACCGAAGATCTCCATCTTCGCCAGTTGGAGGAATGAGTATCGGGGCGCGTGGGTACCACCCTTCTCTCGGGACCCTTCGCCTTGGTAGCTCCCTCGTGAAATCGAGATCCACACTCAATACGTTATAGTTGCGCGCACGTGAACGAGAATATCCAGGACATCGGACCGTACACCGTCGAGGCCGAGATCGGTCGCGGCGGGATGGGGGTGGTCTACCGCGCGACGGACACCCGGCTCGGGCGCCCGGTGGCGATCAAGGCGCTGCCCGAAGATTTCGCTGACGATGCGGAAAGGCTGGCGCGGTTCGAGCGCGAGGCGCGGACGCTGGCGGCGCTCAACCACCCCAACGTGGCTGGAATCCACGGCGTCGAGGAGCACCAGGGTCGGAGGTATCTGGTCCTCGAGTACGTCGATGGCGAAACGCTGGCCGAGCGGCTCGACCGCGGCCCGCTGGCGGTGGATGAAGCGCTCGAGGTGTGTGCGCAGATCTGCCGCGGGCGTCGAGGCGGCGCACGAGGCGGGCATCATCCACCGTGATCTCAAGCCCGCCAACGTGAAGCTGACGCCCGACGGCAAGGTCAAGGTGCTGGACTTCGGTCTCGCCAAGGAAACGGAAGAGGGTTCGTCGTCGTCGGTCGATCTGACCCGCTCGCCGACGATCACGGCGGCGCAATCTCCCACGGCCGCGGGGGTGATCCTCGGTACGGCGCCGTACATGAGTCCGGAGCAGGCGCGAGGCCGTCCGGTCGATCGCCGCACCGACGTCTGGTCCTTCGGCGTGATGCTCTACGAGTGCCTGACGGGAGCCAGCCCCTTTGTCGGCGAGACGGTGAGTGACTCGATTGCCGCGATCCTGCAGGCGGAGGTCGACTTCGACCGCCTGCCGGCGGCGACGCCGCGGTCGGTGCGGCGCGTGCTGCGGCGCTGCCTCGAACGGGACAAGGACCGGCGCTTTCGCGACATCGGAGATGTGGGGCTGGAACTCGTCGAGGCGAGCGAGGGGCGGGATGATGAACCTGCTCTTGGCGCCGCAGTGGATGGCCGCGGGCGTACGAAACTGGCGTGGGCGGTGGCCGCGGGGGCGTTGCTCGCGCTGGCGGCGACGGTGGCCTGGGTCGGGCTGCTGCCGCGCGAGGCGCCGATGCAGCTGGTGACTGACATCGTCCCCGAGGACCCGGAGGCCGTGGTCTCGGCGCGCGGCGGTCCACCCGCAATTTCGCCGGACGGCGCGCGACTCGCCATTGTCGTCGAGCGCGCGAGCGAGATGTCGCTCATCGTCCGCGACCTGAGCACGGGCGATGAACAAACGGTCGCGTCAGGTGACGAGATCCGGGGGCCGTTCTGGTCGCCCGACTCGCGTTCGCTCGCCTTCTTCGACGGTGAACGCATGCTGATCCTCGCGCCCGGCGGCGCGCGGCCGGAGCCGGTGCCGGGCGTGACCGTGCCGAGCCGTCGACTCGCGACCGGCGCCTGGGCGCCTGACGGCACCATCATCTACAGCCGGATCCCGGAGGGACTGATGCGGGTCAGGCCCTTCGCCGGTGAACCCGAAATCCTGCTGGATCCTTTTCCGGATCGCGGTGGCGACCGGGTGGTGTTTCCCTCGTTCCTCCCCGACGGGCGACGCTTCCTGTTTTTGCTCTTCGAATCCGAGAGTGGAGGTACGACCGGCGTCTACATGGGTTCGCTCGATTCCAACGAGTTCACGCTCGTGCTGCCGGTGGCGTCCAACGCGGTGTACACCCCTTCGGGAATGCTGGTCTTTTCGCGCGCGGGCGGGCTGCAAGCGCAGCGATTCGACATCGCCACCGGCCGGGTGGAGGGGGAGCCGATCCGCATCGCGAGCGATGTTCTCCCGGTGTCGTGGCCGCCGCACGCGCTGTTCACCGTCAGCGAATCGGGAAGGATCGCCTATGTGCGGGGCAGCGCCGCCGATGCGGAGAGCGAGTTCGTGTGGATGGACCGCGCCTCGGGCGAGATGACGCCGATCGGCGTCGAGGGTTCGCTGTGGAACCCGAGTTTGTCGCCCGACGGTCGAATCCTGGCATTCGATTGGACGACCAGCGAGACGTCTGGGGACATCTGGATTCGCGATCTCGAACGCGGTCTGGATACGCGGCTGACCAGCGACCCGAAGAACGAGTCGAACCCCGTCTGGACGCCCGATGGCCGGACGGTCGTCTTTTTCCGGGGCAATGACATCTACCGGATCACCCCTGACGGTGTCTCCGAGGCCGAGCTGCTGCTCGAGTCGACGGAGAGGTCGTACACGTGGGCGGTGACGCCGGACAGCCGCACGCTGCTTTTCAGCGCCGGCGACGAGGACAATGCGGTCTTCCTGTGGACTCTCGATCTCGAAACACTCGAGGCGCAACAGTGGTTCGACCGGCCGTTGATGTCGGCCCTGGTCTCGATGTCGGCGGACGGCAGGTGGGTGGCCTACACCGAGTTCGTGCAGGATCGCCTCGAGGTCTTTATCCGGTCGTTTCCGGACGGCGAGGTGGTGCAGCCGCGTGTCGATCGACGGCGGCTTCGCTCCGCGGTGGTCCGACGCCGGCGAGATCTTCTTTGCCGAGGGCTCGAGTCTGATGGCTTCCAGGGTGCGCGAGCGCGCGGACGGGACGGTCGAGGTCGAACGGCCACAGCAGATCGGCGTTCTTCCGCCGACGTTGCCGGGGACCCACCCGTTCGACGTGGCCCCCGACGGCACGAGATTCCTCGCCATCCGCGCGAAGTATGCCGCGAGCGGCTCCTTGCTGCGCCTGGTCGAGAACTGGGGCGAGTGGGACTGGTATCCGCACTTCGCATTAACGCTTTGTTGCGGCCCAGGCAACCAACGAAGCCACCAGATATGAACTCAACAAAGACGCTACGCGAATTGTGGCACCGATCGATTCTTCCTGCATCATCGCGCGTTGCTCGGCGATGGGGGCCGCCTCGAGCGTTCTTCAGACTGGATTCTTCGTATATCCCACCCCTCAAAGAAAGCACTCCGTGAGCGGAATCGCTCGCTGCCATTGCCTTTGTTG
>CAVWXX010000010.1:0-115546 GCA_963759155.1 uncultured Gammaproteobacteria bacterium
AGGCTGTGCAAACCTGAACCAGTCGCTCCTGCGCATCCCTGCGCCCGCGACATACCGTTCATCCTGAACATAAGCTCAGCATCAAACGACGTGCATCTCTCAGAGGTCACTAACCCAAACATTTGCAAAAAACACAGACTTTTCAAGTTCTGAAGTAACCCTCTGCTACCTGTCAGAAACCATTGACCCCCGCATTGGCACAAAGGCGAGGATGTGCAGTAGCTTGCTTCCAGACCTTCTGAGACAGGAGTCGAGGATGAGCGATACATGGATGTACTCGAGCGCGTCTGGAAGTAAGCTACTGCATAGCCTTGGCTTCCCCAATGATCAATGGTTTTTCAACCTGTCAGTCCTGAAGAAAGCTACTACTTATCCCCAGCCTCTCTATTGATCATCCATGACCGGCACTGCAAGCCTATAAAAAAACTTACATTAACTGTGATAACACCAACTTCTAAGCTATTATTTTAGTAACAGAAAAGGAACAGAATTATCGTAACTTACACCCTCGAACACCCCCAAAAGGGTCATATTGAATACCAGGACAGAAAACGCTACCTGTGGACGCTGTCGGTGTTCCTGCCTCTTGTACCCCTTCTCGGGCTATTTCTGTATTTCCGCTTTGGTAACGAATGGGTCCTGATAATCCCCTTGTCGATTAACTACATCGTCATACCTATCCTGGACTGGCTCTTTGGTATGGACACCAATAACCCGCCGGAAGAAATCGTCCCCCAACTGGAAGAAGACCGTTATTACCGTTACCTGACATGGATCACGGTGCCATTACATTTTGTGACCCTGATTGCCGTTGCCTGGTTTGTCGGCACACAGGACATCAGCCTGGCGGCCATGTTTGTTCTGGCTATCACCGCCGGGGCTTATAGCGGCCTGGGTGTCAACACCGCCCACGAACTCGGACACAAGAAAACCACCATTGAACAGACGCTGGCCAAAATCGCCTTGACCATTCCTGCTTATGGACACTTTTGTGTCGAACATAACCGTGGCCATCACCGGCACGTCGCAACTCCGGGTGACCCGGCCAGCGCGCGCATGGGCGAGTCAATTTACCGCTTTGCTTTGCGTGAGATTCCCGGTGCGTTCAAGCGTGGCTGGATGGCGGAATCAGAGCGCCTCAAACGACGAGGACTGGCTACGTGGAGCGTGCATAACGATATTCTGCAATCGTATGCCGGGAGCCTCATATTACAGGGTGGGCTGATATACGCCTTTGGCTGGATCATGATTCCGTTTCTGGCCATACACAATGTCTGGGCCTGGTACCAGCTAACAAGTGCCAATTACATAGAGCACTATGGTCTCTTACGTGAGAAAGGCGAAGATGGCCGGTATGAACGCTGCAAACCGCACCACTCATGGAATGCAAATTACACTTTCAGCAACATTGTTTTATTTCACCTGGAGCGGCACTCAGATCATCATGCCAATTCTTCACGCCGTTACCAGAGCCTGCGAAATTTTGACAATATTCCCCAATTACCAAATGGCTATTTTGGAACCTACCTGATCGCCTATATCCCCTGGCTTTGGTACAGGGTAATGGACAAACGCCTGTTGGCTTTGCCACATGTTAACGGTGATCTGAGCAAGTTGAATATCGACCCGCAAATGCGTGAATCAATCTACGCAAAATATGGCAACAAGCAGGCTGCGATAGGGTCAGCTACTTGAAAACGTCAAACATATAACTGTATTTGAGTATGATTTCGCGACCCGTTGGTAAGGAACCCACACCCTGCTCATCAAACTCGTTATAAACGAGGTAAAGGCCGGTATTGGCTGTACGCAACCATGAAAAGCGCAGGTTGGTGCTCAGTGTTTCATTGTCATCGTTGTACTGCATCAGGAGTTGTAACAGGACTTTGGGTGTAAACGAGTACGAGAGACGCAGACGTGAAAGCGTGACCGAAAAGTTTCCGCCTTCAACCGGCAAATCATAGTGATTGTAGTTAACCGATAAACTGGTACTGAACTTGTCACCGATACGGTAATTTATATGAGGTGATGCAATGAAGCGATTTCCACCAAACTTGTCACCGATGGTTGTGCTCATACCAAACGAAAAATCCTGCGACTCATCCGTCGTGAAATACAGCCCTACTTCAGTTCCATAGTAAGTGCCTGGCTCAACCCAGACATCGTCAATGATGTCGAACCTCTCTTTGATGCCATCCCTGAAAATGTTGTAACCGGTATGCAGCTCGTAGCCGTTTTTCCACTCCCAGTGAACGTCCAGATGCAGAAACCCGGTTTCCACGAAATCATCAAAATCTTCATAACGCCGATAACTGTAATGTGGTCGTATCTCCAGCAAGCCCCACATATCCTCAGGCCTGATGCGCATCAGGCTGTTGATGGAAAACTTTTTGTATTCCGAACGTGATAAAAACCCGACTTCCGGATTGAAGTTCGCCTGTACCTCGGTGTATTCGATACCATGACTCCACTCTGCAGAATCATAATTTCCCTTTATTGAGTACGCGAAGTCGTCGTCATCAAGACCGGGCGTATCGGTTTTCGAAAGCCAGGCGTTTATCTGGGTGAACTCCCCGAGTGCAAGCCGGCCATCAAAACCATAGGTGCGGTTTTTATCTGCCGACTCAGGGAGGATGTAAGAACCATCACCATTACGCTCGACGAAAATGGCACCGAGTGAGGATCGCTCTCCAATTTCCTGATTAACGCGTGCAACTGTAAATGCGTTTTCAGGCGCAATACCGTCGACTCCTTCAGAGGACATGTAAAGGAAGCCAACATTGGTGTGCTCACCCATCTTCCCGGAAACACGTGCGCCACCGTTGATGGGTATGACGTCGCCATCTTCGGCAATACCAATTCGACGGCTGAAAAACAGCTGGGCTTCACCGCTATTACCAACGGTAAACTGTCCCGCATTTTCGAGAAAAAATGGCCGCTTTTCGGGAAAGTACAGATTGAAGCGATCGAGGTTGACCTGCTGTTCATCAGCCTCCACCTGGGCAAAGTCTGTGTTGTAGGTGAGGTCCAGGGTCAGGCTTGGTGTTATCGAATACTTGATGTCAACACCAAACTCTGTATCTGTTTTCGTGCCATCCAGTTCACCACCCCGCCCCGCACGAAACAGGCCATAGGGAGTGATCTTCAGGTTTTTTGTCAAAGACGGTGTGATGCCCTCGACAGAACCTGCTTCCGACACACGGTTCAGGTTGTATTGCCTGGACAGGGGCGCCCAATACACAACTTCATTATTTCGACGAATATTTCTCTGAAAATTAATTCCCCAGGTCTGGTTCTCACCCTTACCGTAACGCAGGCTTTTGAACGGAATGCGCATCTCGGCACTCCAGCCTATTTCAGAAATTTGCGTACTTACACTCCAGCTCGCATTCCAGTCGATGTTGAAGCCAAGCGCGCCGTTGGAAGCCTCTTTGATCACCTGGGCATCATATTCCATACCCACCGGATTGGTTCCGAACACAAAACCGTTTTGCCTGTCCAGCATGCCATCGATAATGACTCTAAAACTGTCGGACTCGTTAAGGCTTTTGTCACGCCGCCCATCGGTAACGATAATCCCGTCCGGGTTGTCATCGTAGGCCACCATGCCGATATAAAGCGCGTCATCCAGAAAGCCGACATACACCTCGGTACGCTGGGTTGCAGCCTCGCCTTCAATCGGCTGCACCTGCCAGAAATCCGTCGCGGGAGAAACACCCTGCCAGGCGGGGTCTGCCAGTACCTCACCATCCAGAAAAGGTGCTTCTGAAAGCTCAGACGACTGCATGACAGGGCGGGGACTTGAGACACCTTCGGCAATCACATTACCTATGGCGAAAAATGAAGCCGCAATAAATATCAAGCTGTACTTCATGTTATTATGATAAATCATTGATAGTACTGATTTCATCCTTGAATATTTTATTTTTAAACTTGATGAAAATAAGCCTTCAATGCCGTTTTTAAACCGGATGATAAACAGAAATAACTGAAGACATTTGTAGGGAAATCCCCGCAGCTGATTATCTCACGATTTACCACTGAATTGTAATATTAGAGAAATATAATAGACCGTAAAATCCAGCGGGTGAACGTCGGGTTAAATCCAGACGCGAGTTCGTGTTCACCCGGACTGCGCGGGCCTGATAATTTACCCTTGTTCCTACCATCATAAGCACTTACTATCCGCGACCAGACGACCATTAAGTGAGTACAATCTGTGCCAGCTTCATCCATCAAACCCGGCCAACGCTGGGTCAGTAATACTGAATCTGAACTCGGGCTTGGCATTGTGCTTGAGGTTGCCCACCGCCGCGTTGAAGTGAACTTTCCCGCGGCCGATGAGAAGCGTGTCTATGCCATCGATAACGCACCACTGAGCCGGGTGCGTTACGAGGTCGGTCAGGAAATCAGCAACACCGAGGGCCATCAACTACTGATTACCCAGGTGGAAGAACATAATGGCTGCCTGATGTACCTGGGTAGCGATGAGAACGACCAGGTTATGGTGGTGCCGGAACTGGAACTGAATAGTTTTGTCCAGTTCAGCAAGCCCCAGGAACGTTTGTTTGCGGGACAAATAGATAAGAATCGCGCCTTCCAACTACGTCTCGACACCCTGCGCCACTACCGTCAGTTACAGGAAAACCCGGTCGCAGGTCTGCTGGGGGCCCGCATACAGTTATTGCCACACCAATTGTATATCGCCAATGAAATCGCCAACCGCTACGCGCCACGGGTATTACTGGCAGATGAGGTCGGACTGGGTAAAACCATCGAAGCCGGTCTGATCATCCACCAGCAACTGCTGACGGGTCGTGCCCACCGTGTGCTCATTACCGTACCCGATAGCCTGGTTCATCAGTGGCTGGTTGAAATGTTGCGGCGCTTCAATCTGTTTTTTACCATTCTGGATGAAGAACGTTGCCTCGCCCTGGCTGAATCCGGTACAGAAAACCCCTTCGAAAGCGCGCAACTCGTGCTTTGCAGCCTGTCTTTTCTCGAGGCGGAACCTGAGCGTCTGGAACAGGCAACGGCAGCCGGGTGGGACCTGCTGGTGGTGGACGAAGCCCACCACCTGGAGTGGACAGAACAACAGGCAAGCCCCGCATACCTGGCCATAGAGGCCTTATCCCGACATTCCAGGGGACTGTTGCTGTTGACGGCTACGCCCGAACAACTGGGTATTCAGGGTCACTTTGCCCGTCTGCGACTGCTGGACCCGGCACGCTATTTCAGCATCGAGAGTTTTCGTGAAGAGGAAGCACGATATGCGCCGGTAAATGACCTGGTGCAGAACCTGCTGGCTGAGGATGGCTTAAAACAATTCAAAAGCGGACCAGTACAAAAACAACTCGCAGACTTTTTGGGCAAAACCGCGCTTGATACCCTCAACACGGAGTTTGACAGTCATGAATCCGAACCGGAAAAAATACTCAACCGCCTGATTCGGGAATTATTGGATCGCCATGGTACCGGAAGAGTTTTATTCCGGAATACACGGACGTCCGTCACGGGGTTTCCGCAGCGCGAGTTGCACACCTACCTGCTAGCCACCCCTGAGCTGCCACCCGGGACAGAAACCGCCCTTGCCGAGCCAGGCTCGGTTGAAGCCCTTCTGAGACCTGAGATGTTACTCGGCAAAAAATGGCTAAAGACTGACCCCAGGGTTGAATGGCTGGTCGATTTTCTGAAGCTGCAACGCGACAACAAGATACTTGTGATTTGTGCGCGCGCCGAAACCGCCCTGGAATTAGAGAACTACCTCAACCTGAAACAGGGGTTTCACTCCGCCGTGTTTCACGAAGGCTTGTCGCTGGTCGCACGGGATCGTGCGGCGGCGTACTTTGCGGATGAGGAACAAGGTGCGCAAGTACTGGTATGCTCGGAAATCGGTAGTGAAGGACGCAACTTCCAATTCTCCAGCCAACTGGTCTTGTTCGACCTGCCACTTAACCCCGACCTGCTGGAGCAACGCATCGGTCGTCTGGACCGGATCGGTCAACGTAACAAGGTGTTGATACATGCACCCTGTTATGCCCACAGCGCTCAACATGTGCTGCTTCGCTGGTACCACGAGGGCATCAATGCCTTCGAATCAACCTGTGCAATTGGACAGACTGTCTTCCAGGCGTTTGAAAGTGCGCTGAATAATTGCCTGCTGCATCCCGATGACACTACCGCCGTCACCAGGCTGATCAATGAAACCCGCGGCCGTGCTGACGCTCTTGTAACTGAGTTACAACAGGGCCGTGACCGATTGCTTGAGCTGAACTCCTGTAACCAGGAAAAAGCCGAACTCATCATCGAGGAAATGCATGAGCAAGAGCGGCGACACACGTTAAGCACCTATATGGAAAGCGTTTTTGACCAGTTCGGAGTTGACCAGGAACACCACACCGCCAACAGTGTGGTGCTGCGACCCGGTGAACACATGACCGGACACAGCTTCCCTGCCTTGCCCGAAGACGGACTCACCGCCACCTATCAACGCGACCTGGCGTTGACACGTGAGGATTTTCACTACCTGACCTGGGAACACCCGATGGTCACCGGCGCCATGGATATGGTGTTAAGCGGGGAATTCGGCAACACGGCCTTTTGCACGATAAAACTGCCACCCTACAAAGCAGGCAGCATTTTGCTGGAGGCAGTTTTTACAACGAGTTGCCCTGCCCCGCCGGGCCTTCAGTTGCACCGCTACCTGCCCCTGACCATGAGCCGTATCGTCGTCGACAGCAAGGGCAATAATCTCAGCGAACTGCTGACAGAAAAACACTTCAACAAACTGGGCCAGCGTGTGCGACGACACGCCGCACAGGATTTTATTCGCCATACACGGGCAAAAATTGTTGCCATGATCCAGCAAGCAGAACAACTTGCAAGCGAACAGGAAGTGTCGATCATTGAGGCAGCCAAAGCCCGGATGCTTAAGCTTCAGGAATCCGAGCTACAGCGTTTACGGGCACTATCAGAGGTCAACCCCAATATACGCCAGGAAGAAATTGACCACCTGGCAGCAGAGACAGACGAACTCCAGCATTACCTGGCATCCGCCCAACTCAAGCTGGAGGCCGTGCGCCTGGCCGTTACAACCGAGTAAGCAATTTATACCCGGCTTCACCGTTAATATATTGCAGTATCTATAGCCCCGTCTTGTATTGACCCTTCAGTGCAAACACCTGTTGCTGCCAAATCCTCTCAAAACGCGCAGGGTCTGAAACCGGTGCTTTTATAATCTCCAGGGCGAGCTGTTTCTGATCTTGTGTACTGCTGGTCTTGCTGTATATATCCAAAGCAAACGCGGACATATCGCGAACCATGAAGTCAAAAATCTGCTCCATTAAATCTGACCCGACTTTGAAATGCGGCGCGTTTTCGAGAATCAACTGGCCATAAGCGATCAGGCAGAAACATTCCCCCAGGGCCAGCAGATAATCGATGTCTTTGGACTGCCTGGCATCCGGCCCACCTTTAAGCAACAGGCAACGAAAGGCTGCGATCTGCTGTTTGAAGAGCTCGACGTTGGGTGTTTCGACCGTTTCGTACGCAAGCCCGTAATCGTGAAATGTAATATTGCCCAGACCTCTTGTCGGGCCCTGGTCAAACAGGAACGTATCATCTGCGGTTTCAATACGTTTGCCTACCTCAGGGTACTCCGTGCTTTCGAACAGGAAATTCTTCATAAATTTTACAATCAAGGCCATATTGACGTGGATGGTTCCCTCCAGTTTGGGCAACATTCCGGCTTCGTGGTTTGCGATTTCGAAGAAAGGCTCCTTCTCAAAACCCTTGGCTGCAATGACCTCATGCAACTGCCGCACGACCTGCTCACCCTGGCTGGTGACTTTCATTTTGACCATCGGGTTATAGAGCAGATACCGGCGATCCTCGGCTGACGCGCAGCGCATGTAGTCGATGGCGCGATCGGAGAACAGACGCATGGCCGCCAGGCGGCAGTAGCTATCGACAAATATCTGCCTCACGTGCGGAAAGTCGGTCACCAGGCCACCATATAACTTGCGATTGGCAGCATGGTCGAGTGCTTCGTAAAATGCGTGGGTAGCCAGGCCTAAAGAACCGAACCCAAGGTTAAACTTGCAGACATTGATCGTGTTGAGCATGTTGTCCCAGGCCTTCGGACCGCGTTCCATGATCTCCGCTTCGGTGATCGGGTAATCATGCAAGGCCAGCTCAGCAACATAGTTGGGCTCATTGACCGTGTTCTTTACACACTCATAGGCCTCATGTTGGCTATCGGCGGCGAAAAAAACATAGTCACCGCTATCCGACATTTTTCCAAACATCGAGGTAATGGCAGCCTCATTGCCATTACCAATATAATATTTCCGGCCATTGGCACGATAGCTGCCATCCGCCATTGGCGACAGGTTCATCTCGGAAGCGTAGATATCTGCACCATGTTCTTTTTCTGACAAACCAAAAGCGAATACTTTGCCCTCTTTCAGTAACTCAGCAGTTTTGTGCTTAAGCGCCTCGTTGCTGCCGGTCCACACAGGCACCAGCCCCAGCATGGAAACCTGGAACGTGTACCAGTAAGTAATGCCGTAAAAACCGACAATCTCGGCAAAAATGGCATTTCGCCAGGTATCCCAACTGGCGTCAGGATCACCATACCCCGCCGGTGTCATCAGGGTCGCAAAAACCTGGTTCTCTTTCAGGAAATCAACAAAATCATGATTCCAGACCTTGTTATGCCAGTCGAATTTGATCTTTTCAAGACCCTTATTTTCAAAGAAATCGATGACTTTCTGCATCATTTCACGGGTTTTCGGATCGGCGTAATTGTGACCGTCTTTCAGAGGATTGAAGAGCAACATGATGAAACTCCCTATATTTAAGTTTTACAACCAGAGTTCGTGTACAAAAGGAACCAGCGCAAGGATGAGTGTTTGTGTATAAATACTTTCGCGGGTCATCAGACCATCCGTGAGCAGACCGTAGGCGCCACCGCCCTGCTTGCTGTTGAGGGTTGAGAATACCTGGTCATTTGCGTCACCAAGTTCCAACCCGCCGATAACCAGTTCCTGTACCCGCGGCGGTAGCGGCAATGTGGCGGTTCGCGTCTCACTGATCCGGTCTTTACTGCCGCCAATGACCATCCACGCGAAGGCCATCAGGTGACCGTCAAAAAGATCCAGCCCACCTTCCATCCCAACCCAGTAATCGGCATCCGGATAGTTTGTTTTGGCGTTGTTAACCCGGTTTCTGGCACCTTGGAGCGTCACCTGGTCAGACATGGGCTGATCGGGCACACCAGATGGCACGCTCACCGGGGTCAACTCAATATCAGAAGATGGAAACCTGCTCAGGAAAGCTTTCCGCACAGCGGCAATTTTGACTGGATTGTGAGAGCTAACGATGATTTTCATAGCTTGACCATCAAACAGAAACTCGCCTTCGGCAATACAGAAAGGATATAGTCAAGGTTCGTTCACAGCAACCTGAATCAGAGCCTTAATGACATCTAAAAAACTGCTTCACCTGGGGCTGGATTTCTTTTTCCAACAGCAATTGGATTTTGATGATGCAGAAACCATCGTCCCCGTGCGCATCATGAATGTTCAACGGTCAGGTTTGCAGCTTATGGGTGAGCATATCAATCGGTATGTCGAGTTGTCAGGTGGCGATTTTGACCTGAACCTGACCGTGGGTGACTGGGCATTGTTTGATACAGCTACACAACGTTTGTGCCGTCGCCTGGAGCGGAAAAGTGTTGTCAAGAGACGTGCACCCGGTTCCGACCGGCGCGAGCAGTTAATTGCAGCCAATTTAGATACCCTTTTCATCGTATCTTCCTGTAACAAGGACTTTAACGAAGCACGCCTGGAGCGATACCTTGCCATAGCACGTGAAGCACAGCTTATGCCCCTTATCATTCTAACCAAGGCGGATCTCGTCGATGACGCCCGTGATTTCGTGCAAGATGCATCAAGGCTTGCTTCTGGTGTACAGGTTGAAGCAGTTAATGCATTAAGCAGTGAATCACTGGCTTGCCTGGATCCATGGTTGCAAAGCGGCCAAACCATTGCCCTGCTCGGTTCGTCCGGCGTTGGCAAATCCACACTCACCAATACCCTTCTTGGACTACAGGAGATCGCCACACAATCCATACGACAAGACGACGCGAAAGGCAGGCATACGACTACCTCACGCGCAATGCACCAGATGCCGGGTGGCGCATGGCTACTGGACACACCCGGTATGCGCGAACTCCAGCTAGTCGATGTCAAAAGCGGGCTGGATGATGTTTTTGATGAAATATCCACGCTCGCACAGGATTGCCGCTTCGCCGATTGCGGTCATACGAATGAGCCTGGCTGCAAGATACAAGCGGCCATTGAGGATGGTGAAATAGATAAGGAGAGGTTCAAGCGCTGGCGCAAACTGGCCAGGGAAGAAGCGATTAACAAGGCCACAATCGCAGAACGCAGGGAACGTGACAAATCATTTGGACGCATGTATAAGAAAATCATTAATGAAAAAAACGCGAAGAAACGCATCTGAAACCACTTCACTGTGATGATCATTTTTACACAAACGGGTTAAGGTATAAGCTCATGAGCAAGGCATTCAAATTGACGAACAGCAGGTCCAAATGACCCTGTCATCAGATCAAGAGCCATTTTGTCTTCCGGAGGACTACAACGAGGCATCCAAACATTCATTTTGCGTGCTGCCGTGGATGCACCGCTTCGTCAACCTTGGTGGCGAGGTACAGTTATGTTGCACAGCCGAGGAGTTCGATCAAAGTTACATCCGGCAGGATAACAACAAGCCGATTAATGTCACCGACGGACTAAGTGATGAGCAGATTGACGCCACACGCCACATGCGTGCTATCCGTCTCGCCATGATGAAGGGGGACTGGCCTGCTGCCTGTGAGCGTTGCCGGTTAACGGAAGAGACCGGCGGCTGTAGCCGAAGACAAGCGGAAAACCGGCATTTCGACAAACATGTGCCGTGGATTCTTAATAATACGAATGAGCAGGGTTTTGCCCCGGTACGTATTCGCTCGCGTGATTATCGTCTTGGCAATCTTTGCAACCTCCGTTGCCGCATGTGTCATCCAAGGGCAAGCAAGTTGCTCCTGGAAGAGTGGAACGAGGTAGCGCGACCGAGGCTGAGAGTCAGCGCCAAAGAAGCCGCCGAATACCAAAACATGAACTGGTACCAAAGCGCGCAATTGTGGGACGACTTCAGAGCGCATTGTCACGATTTGGAACACTTGCACTTCGCCGGTGGTGAACCGTTGATCATTGCAGAGGTGCAAAAAGCGCTTGAGATATGTGTCGAGCAAGGGGTTGCCGGTAATATTGAACTTACATTCAACACCAATATGACAAAGATCCCCGCGCGTCACCGGGAACTCTGGCCGCAGTTCAAGTCGGTGAATCTTCTCTGCAGTATCGATGCCTATGGCGAACTGAACGATTACATACGCTACCCTGCGAAATGGATCAGGCTGGCGCGCAACCTGGACATCATTGATCAGCAGCACGAAGAACTGAATTTGGGTAGCGCCACCCTCAGTGTAACTGTGCAGGTTTACAATATTTTCCACCTGCATGAACTGATCAATTATTGCCGTGAGCGTTTCAGTTTTATCCGCGCCATACCCAATCTCGTCCATTTATCCATCCCTGACTATTTTAATGTTCAGCACCTTCCCGATGAACTAAAGCAACTGGCAGCCGAGCGTCTTGAGACCCTCAGGGCGAATCTCGTGCGTGCAGGCGAGACCGGGGGACTAAACCAGATCGACAGCGTGCTGAGTTACCTTGGAATGGGAGAGCACTCACCCTACCTCATGAGCGAATTCAAACGGGTCACTAATACTTTTGATCGGCTCAGAGGAGAATCCATCACAGCGTTGGTACCCGAGCTATCACCATTAATGGAAGAGTCAGAAGGTACGGATAATAAACTCAAGCTGGCCATCAGCCAGGCCCGTTGGTTTGGAGATAAAATCCGAAACCGATTACTGGGTTAAAGCCTTCACTTTACCCATGTTCAAGGTTTTCACTCGCGCGAATCATTGCCTGCATTGGACAGGAACGTCGTATGAGGTGATACTTTCGTGTGAACGATCATCATGCGGATGGAGCAAAGTCACCCCGCCAGGTTGATGATCGAAGATACCTGGCCCCAAAAGGAGTTTCCGATGATTGGATATGTAGTTCTTGGTACAAATGATCTCACTCGCGCCGCGTCGTTTTACGACACATTACTGGCTGAAATGGGTGTCACCCGTATGATGGAGCTTGGCGACCGCGGCTTTGCATGGGGCACTGCCATGGACAAACCGATGCTCTGCATAATGAAGCCCTATGACGGTCAACCGGCCACAGTGGGGAACGGCGTGATGGCCGGCATTCAAGCCGATTCCCGCGACCAGGTGGATCGAATCTACAACAAAGCACTTGAACTCGGCGGCTCCGACGAAGGCCCGCCCGGCTTGCGTGCTGAAGGTGGCGATGGCTTCTACGCGGCCTACTTCCGTGACCTGGATGGCAACAAACTTGATGTGTTCAACTACGGCTGAGACGAGATCTGGACGGAACCGCAAGTTAGTTCTTCAGCGGGGTACAGAAAGTGTTAGTGGCAACTTCCCGAATTCAACAAACTGGTCCTGGATGGACAGGATCATGCCCCCTGCACACTTTCTCCTGTATCCGAAAACGATTGGTATGATGCATGTTATCCACCACTGGAGTCACAATAAACCCCATGAAAGCTTTCGTAGCATTATTCCGGGGCATCAACGTTGGCGGAAACAATATTCTTCCCATGAAGGAACTGACGACGCTTTTTGAAGCATCTTCATGCAGAAACGTTAAAACCTACATCCAAAGTGGAAATGTCGTTTTTGAGAGCGAGAACCCACCTGAAAACATCGGTAGGCTAATACAGAAAAGGTACGGTTTTGAACCGCGAATACTCTTCCTGGAGAAAAGTGAGTTTCTGAGCCTGGTTTCCGGCAACCCTTACCAGGCCAGCAAGGGTAACCAGATACACTTCTACATCTGTCAGGAAGTCCCAGCGCCCAACACCGACAAACTTGAAGAACTTAAATCGGAAACAGAGCATTACCTGATTAAAGGCAAAGTGTTGTACTTATACGCACCCGATGGCATTGGCCGGTCTAAACTGGCTGCTAATTTGGAAAGACATCTTGCTGTACCGACCACAGGCAGAAACCTTAATACTGTAAACAAACTTATTAAAATGCTGGATAATATATAACAATACATTTAGCAAATTTTTTCTAAACGCAGCTATGTATCGACGCCAGAACAGGCGTTGTACACCACCAGAACTGAGGATTTAAATCATGAGTGAGCACGGAAAATTAAGTTACGTCGAGTTTCCGGCGAGTGACATCGAAGCAACAAAAGCTTTTTTCGTTGCCGTTTTTGATTGGTCATTCACAGATTACGGCCCCGAATACACATCGTTTTCGGACCAGGGGCTTAAAGGGGGCTTTTACCAATCCCAGCTGAAATCATTGACTGAAAATGGTGCCGCTTTGCTTGTTTTCTACAGCAATGACCTGGAACAGACACTCAGCGCGGTAACACGATCGGGAGGCACAATTGTTAAACCGATTTTCAGTTTCCCGGGCGGCAGACGCTTTCACTTTACCGAGCCCAGCGGCAATGAATTTGCGGTCTGGTCTGAGGATCTTGCATAAGCAGTTTGTTACGACAGTTCCCGCATGCCCTGCTCTAACCCGCTAACGGTCAAAGGGTACATGCGTTGATCCATTAATTGGTGCAGCATTTGGGTTGAAGCTGTGTACTGCCAGCGTTGTTCGGGTTCCGGATTTAACCAGATGGCCTTTGGGTAGGTGTTAAGCAGGCGTTTCAACCATGTGGCTCCTGCCTCCTCATTCCAGTGTTCGACACTACCACCCGGGTGCTGGATTTCGTAGGGACTCATGGCGGCATCACCCACGAAGATCAGTTTGTAGTCGGCGGGGTATTTATGCAGGATATCCATGGTCGGTACCCTGACACTGTGGCGGCGTTTATTGTCTCTCCACAAGCCCTCATAAACACAATTATGGAAGTAAAAGTATTCCATGTTCTTAAATTCGCTACTGGCTGCTGAGAACAATTCTTCACAGATTCGCACATGGTCATCCATGGAGCCACCCACATCCAGGAACAGCAATACCTTGGTGGCATTGTGGCGCTCCGGGACCATTTTAAGATCCAGGTAACCTGCATTCTTTGCCGTGGAATCAATGGTATCGGGCAGGTCCAGTTCATCCGCAGCGCCTTGACGTGCAAAACGTCTCAAGCGCCGTAAGGCTACCTTCATATTGCGTGTGCCCAGTTCCAATGAATCATCAAGATTGCGGAACTCCCGCTTATCCCAGACTTTCACAGCACGGCGCTGCCTCGAGCCCTCCTGCCCTATACGAACGCCTTCCGGGTTATAGCCATAGGCGCCAAACGGGGATGTGCCACCCGTGCCAATCCACTTGCTGCCGCCCTGGTGACGTTCCTTCTGTTCTTCGAGACGCTTTTTAAGCGTCTCCATCAGTTTTTCCCAGCCACCCAGTGCGTCAATCTGCGCCTTTTCTTCTTCACTCAAACCCAGTTCGATCTGTTTACGCAGCCACTCGTCGGGAATATCGGCACCATCGGGTACAAACAGGTCTTCTATACCTTTGAAATGCGCTGCAAACACCCGGTCAAAGCGATCGTAAAGTGATTCGTCCTTTACCAGGCAGGCACGTGACAGGTAGTAAAACTGATCAATGTCGAATTGAATTTCCCGTTGCTTCAACAACTCCAACAAGGTCAGGAACTCGGTAATGGAGACCTTGAGCCCCCCCGCCCTGAGCTGAAAGAAAAAACCGAGCAGCATTTGAATTAACGGCTATTACGCTGGTTGAGAAATATCAGGCGCTCAAACAGATGCACATCCTGTTCGTTCTTTAACAATGCACCATGCATCGGCGGCAAAGACTTACGCCGGTCACCACTGGCCAGCGCCTCGGTGGGTATATCCTCGGCGAGCAGTAACTTGAGCCAGTCGAGTAACTCTGAGGTCGATGGCTTTTTCTTCAGGCCCGGCACCTCGCGAAGCTCATAGAATGCATTCAAGGCCTCACTCAGCAGCTCTTTTTTGAGACCCGGGTAATGCACATCGACAATGTCACCCATCGTTTCCTTGTCTGGAAAGCGGATGTAGTGGAAAAAACAACGACGCAGGAAGGCGTCCGGTAGCTCTTTCTCATTGTTGCTGGTTATAACGATAATGGGGCGGTGTTTCGCAACGACAGTCTGGTGGGTTTCATAAACGTAAAACTCCATCCTGTCGAGCTCGCGTAACAGGTCATTGGGGAATTCGATGTCGGCTTTGTCGATCTCATCAATCAGCAATACCGGCTGGGTATCCTGCTCAAAAGCTTCCCACATTGGACCCTTGACGATGTAGTTGGCAATATCGTGTACCCGTTCATCACCGAGTTGGGAGTCCCTGAGCCTGGCGACGGCATCGTACTCATACAAACCCTGCTGCGCCTTGGTGGTCGATTTAACATGCCATTGCAATAATGGCCGTTCAAGTCCGCGGGCTATTTCTTCCGCCAACTGGGTTTTGCCGGTACCGGGCTCACCCTTTATCAGTATGGGTCGGCCAAGGGTGACTGCAGCATTAACAGCTGTTGTGAGATCTTCGGTCGCCACATAGCGATCGGTACCGGAAAAACGCAAATCAGACATGGTATTCAGCCCGTGGAAAAACCCGTATTTTAACCCTAATAGCCCTTCTCAATATCTACAACCGACAACATTGGTTCACCATTGACATAACGCCTGATGTTCTCTTTCACCATCAGGTACAAACGGTCGCGGCCTTTATCTGAGTTGCCTGCTTTGTGTGGTGTGATGATCACTCTCGGCGTGGTCCACAATGGATGACCTTCCGGCAAAGGCTCAGGGTCTGTTACGTCCAGCCCTGCCCCGCCAATACTGCCGTTATTCAGAGCAGCTATGAGGTCATCGGTGACGGTGCTACCACCTCTTCCAACCGAGATAAAAAATGCCGTGGGTTTCATTGCATCAAAGAACCCGGCATTAAATATGCCGCGTGTCTGGTCGGTCAATGGCAGCGTATTAATCACCACATCTGCCTGGGTAGCTAACTCATTCAACTCATGGGAAAGCCCCACGTAATCGATATATTCCGGTCCTTCACGACGACTGTTCCGGATTGCGATTACCCGCATTCCCAGACCATGTCCACGCTTCGCTGTCTGGGTACCGATGCCCCCAAGGCCGACCACCAGCATGGTCCGGCCTTCAAGTTCAATGTGGTCGGTGCGCGCAAGCTGTGTATTGCGATTCCAGACGCCTTTTAACTGGTTGGCGTAATAAACATCCATACCCCTCGCCAGCATCATCATCAGTGCAATGGAGTGCTCCGCCAGGCCCGGTGACCCAATACGTTGACCATTGGTGAGCAACCTGTTCCCTTTATGCAAAGAGTCGTTGGCAATACAGCGTTCAACACCGGCACTGTAAACCTGCACCCAAAATAACCCAGGGGATTTGGACAGCATTTCCTCATCGCAATAACCAAGTACGGCCTGGGCATCGACAGCCTCCTTTCTCGCCTCCTCCACGCTCTCAACCATCACAAATTCAACATCCGGGGCAAGTGCCTGATACGTTTCCAGCGCGCCTGGTTCGCCTTGCCTTACCACGATTTTCTGGGGTGCACTCCAGCCGGGCATATCACGTGAAGCGATGTTGGATTCACGCAGGCCGAGATCACTAATCAGTGCCTGAACGGCCGGGTCGGTTGCAGGTTCACCCGAGGACTCAGAACCATCTGCCAGGAGTGATACTGGCGCAAGCGCCAAAATATAAGCCAATAGAATTTTGTACATTACCGTGTCTCTTTGTTGTCGATGTTAGATATTATCAGGTACTCAATGCTCTCGCACAAAGCCAAGGGGGGTGTTACCTTGAATCAGGACCTTGAGCGAGGAGGTGAGACTGGGAACCAGTCGAGAGGCCGGCCTGGGCCGCAGGACGTCGCGCCAGAGGCCCCAGGGAGGGGTTCATGCCATGTCCTGATTCAATACACCACATGCCCCTTGGCTTCCCCACCGGAAGAGAGAGACCCCAATGAATAAGCACTAAGCTTTTAATTGAATACATGCTCAGCTTTCCATAGGATGGCTAACTAATAAATCCAAGTTGAATCAGGGCATTGAGTACTGCATAAATGGGACTAAAAATAGTGATGCCAACTAAAAAAAACCCTGAAAGTCCGGGCATCCCGGTTTAGCAGAACTAAACTGGCTTGGAGTATTTTATTTCAGTTACCCCAAGGCAGCGTCGATGTGGAGAACCGTAAATGAAGAATTTGGAAGACAAAAGGAGAATAGCAGTGCGGCGAGTGCGAATTGGATACATCGAAATGGGCGCTAGCCTGTTTCTTGCGGGTGCTATTTCTGTCTCGACAGCCAGTGCTTCCGGGAATTTTGAGTCGGGCAAGGTTTCCGGCTTTGTTTCGGCCAACGGTGTCAACGAACAATGTATTGAACTCGCGCCCATGCCAAAAGCACATTATTCGAAGCATGATCTGAAAACTCAATCGGACTATTGTTCAATCGATTTCAGCAAGACAGCCTTGTGTCCCAAGTTATGGAGCACCAGCCCGGGTACAATAATTTATGAAATCGATGTATCCAAATACAATAACGACTATACACGGTTTGAAAAGGAGCACTGTGCGCAGGGACATCACGCCCGTGATGCTGCCATCGACAAGTTGGCCTCCTTCAAGATTTCAGTGAATGACAGAAGTACCAGCGCAACCTATGCCCCATCGTCCTGGACTTACTATCACATGTCCAGGTACTTCAAGACCGGTGTGCATGTACCCGTCACTGTCTATCGCAGTGTTGACAAGCAGGTGCACCATGAACGGGTGGTCAAACCGGCTCTGGCCATTATCCATGGGCGTCATGGCCTGAAAATGCTGGGTGCGGGTTGGGAATTTCTCGACGCCGTCGAATCCGGTCAGGATAAAGGCAGCGCGGGAAGTGCAGTATTAACCGGTGGTGATACGCTTGTTTTCGGCGCCCTGCTCGACAACCAGGGTGACCGCTACCCCATGACATTTAACGGTACCCGCGAATCCGGTTGGGGCGTGGGGCAGAATTACGACTTCCAGCAAACGGCGCCCTACCTCGCATTACGCAGCGAATTGCCAGTGGGAGAGGCCATTCAAGCCGGTATTCACAAGGCCAGAAGCAATCCCAAGATGGCAAAAAAACTACCGGCGGATATCAAGCCTGCGCAGGTCGCGTTCTGGATGAATGACCTGCTTGAAATCACACTTCTGGATTACATTCTCGGGCAACAGGACAGGATTGGAAATATAGATTATCAATGGCGCTGGTTCTGGCTGGAGGATGGAAAAGTCCAAAGCAAGCATGCCAAAAGCACCGAGGTGCCGGCCTCCCTCGCTGGATTCAAGCCTTTGCGTCTCAAGCGTACAGCTATCAACGACAATGACGCGGGCGTGAGAAGGGGTTATGCCAATTTTGCATTGAAGACCGACATGCTTAGCGGACTCAGGCACTACAACCCACACCTGTACAAAAAGCTCGTTCATCTCGCTTCAGATTTGCAATCAAAGGGTGAAATCTTTCAGTGGTTCATGAAAAGTTCTGGTCTGAGTGAACGTGAAATCAACGCCATTGCTGAAAAAACTCAAATGGCTGTCGAGTTGCTGGTGGCGGATTGTGAGAGTGGAAATTTAAAGCTTGATCTCGATCCATCCCGTTTTCTGCATGGGGCAGAAACCATGAAGCCAATGAAAGAGCATTCGTGCCGGCCACAATGAGACCCGCCTTGAAACTGGCGCTAGGCCTGCTATTGCTGGTGTTTTTCAGCGCACCGGTGATAGCACAGAAAATTGTTGTCATCTCTGACATCAATGGCCGCTACGGTAGTACCGATTACAGTCCCCGTGTCACGAAGGCTGTGCAGGCAATCATTGCTCTGAAACCGGATCTCGTTATCGGAGCCGGCGATATGGTGGCCGGGCAGAAACAACCACTACTGGACCAGTCCCGTCTAGACAGCATGTGGGCGGCGTTTAATCAAACGGTTGCTGACCCTTTAGAACAGGCCGGAATTGAGTTCTTAATATCACCGGGAAACCATGATGCCTCGGCTCTGCCTGGCTTTGAACTGGAGCAGGAGCGTTTTAATGCGCAGTGGCTGAACCGGCTACCCGGCCTGCGCCCTCTGGAAGGCAGTGAATGGCCGCGCAGGTATGCGCTGTGGCTGGGTAAGACCCTGATTATTTCCATTGATGGAACCCGCCCGGGACGTCTCCAGCAAGCTGACCTGAATTTACTTCGGGCTACGCTGAAGCGTGAAAGCAGCAAGGCCCAGTCCATTATCATCGTATCTCATTTACCTCAATGGTCTTTTGCCCGGGGACGTGAAAAAGACATCATCACCGACCCTGAGTTAACAGACCTGCTTACCCGTTATAATGTCGACTTTTTCATTAGCGGGCATCACCATGTCTTCTATCCCGGGGTTGATCACCACGGTGTCAATCACCTGGCTGTTGGTGCTTTGGGTGGAAACGTCAGGAAGTTTGTCGGGCAGTCGAAGCGTGAATCTTTCAGCTTTGTTGTATTGGACATCAGTAAACAGGGTTTCAGCGTATCCGCAATGAGCGCACCTGACTTCCAGCAAGAGATTTCGTTGACCAGCTTACCTGCGAAAATTAAAGGTGCTGATGGGTTTCTGACCCGGCTTGACCTGCTAAAATCCACCAGCGCCCATGCTGCAATCGACGAGGAAACCACAAAGTGACCGGCTTTCATTTACCCGATCTTTTTTCAATTGTACAACTGTTCGTCATTACACTGGTGATCATGCTGCTGGTCATAGAAACTGGTTTTCGAATTGGTAAACACAGCCAGGCCAACACCGTCAAAGCCCAGTCTTCACAGGTGCGCGCCATCATGGGTGCAGTGCTGGGCTTACTGGCTTTCATCCTGGCCTTTTCTTTCGCAACCGGTCAATCACACTACGAGGTACGGATTCAACACATGGTCGAGGAAGCCCAACTCGCCCGAAAAGCCTATTTCCAAGCTGAATTCCTGCCCGCACCTTACGCGTCGCAGGCGCAGCAGATACTGCATGATTATATTAGCGACCGTGTCCTGGCTGACCAATTGGCAAAAAAGGATAATATTGCTGAAGTTCTTGAACTCGTAGAAGAATCAGAAAAAAAGCAGCGGGAATTATGGCGTATTGCCACTGCCACTGAAGCACTTCGCATGGGTTCAAGCGGCAGCACTATAGGAAACGCCCCTTTCACCGAACTGGTTAGTGGCCTGATCGATACCCATGCGCAGCGCATACAGGCAGCTTTGATGAACCGCATACCCAATATTCTCTGGATATCGCTTTACCTGCTAGCCGTTTTAGCCATGCTGGTGACCGGTTACCAGGCTGGCCTCGTCGGTCGTCGTAGCCCGATTGCAACGGTCAGCCTCGCACTGGCCTTCTCAGGCATCATGATGCTGATAACCGACCTTGACCGGCCCTTGATGAGTCTTTTTCACATGGACAACCACATCATGGTCGAGGTGTTACAGGAGATGGATGCTGAGCAAAACGCTCTGCTAAAAGACATATCCGGGTCATAGGAAGACATTGGAGTCCGTCGCAATATGAACGGTCCAACTGTTAAACGCTGGACAAAAATCAGCCTGCGGTCACTGCATTTGGTGTCTGTTGCAGGGGTCGGCGGCGGCATCCTGTTTAGTCTGGACAAGACCGTGTGGGTCAATTACTGGTGGCTGGCACTAGCGAGCGGTGTACTGATGATGGCTATCGACATCGTTTCAAACCCGGTATGGCTGGTCCAGGTACGTGGCCTGGTTATTTATCTGAAGCTGGTGATGCTTGCCGTTTTGGGTGCCTTCCCGCAATGGGCCGGTATGATACTGCTAATGATCATCATTTTGTCCTCTGTGATTTCACATGCACCCGGCAATCTCCGCTACTACTCCATTTACCATAAAAAAGTCATTTTATCTTCATTTGATTCAAAGGGTTAAAGATTATTATTAATGTAGTACAGGATATGAAAGCAATGCCGTACAAACCGCATGAAGTGCTGCTAAATTACCTGGACTCCCTATTGGACACGGCAACAGACAGACCTGTACTTGATCTCGCCTGCGGTGCAGGACGTAGTGGTTTGATCCTCGCAAGCAAGAATATTCCGGTGCTCTTTGCAGACAGGTCGGAAACGGCTTTGAAGAGTATCAACCAGGCCCTTTTACATAACCAGCTAGCCGGACGAACCTGGCAAACCGACCTGGAACAGCCTGAGATTAACCCCCTTCACAACCGGGTTTTCAGTGCCGTTGTATGTTTTCGATATCTGCATCGGCCGCTTTTCCCCTACCTGATGCAGGCAGTGGTACCTGGCGGACTGGTCATTTATGAAACCTTCACCACGGACAACCGTCAATTCGGGCGACCGAATAACCCGGATTTCCTGCTTAAACCTGACGAATTGAAAGTGCTATTTGAAAACTGGCAGTGTCTTCATTATTACGAAGGCATCCAACATGACCCGGATCGCGCTATCGCGCAGATTGTTACCAGAAAACCGGTTGCCTGAGGCCTATCATGCCCTGGCAGTCTTTTTCCGAAAGACAGTTCAACTGACCACATCTTTTGGCATTGGCCAGGTATCGGCGACCCGGTAGCCCTGCGGCCATGGGTCATCCGGATCCAGCATCAGCTGATGGGTACCGGTTATCCATGCACGACCGGATACAGTGGGAACTATCGCTGCCTTGTCACCCAATGATGTGGTCGATTCAATCCCACAGATAAACTCAGAGCCGATAATTGAACGCGCCCGGTAAACATCACCGACAGCCATCCGTCCCTGGGCATGTAATACGGCCATGCGGGCCGAACAGCCTGTTCCCGTGGGCGAGCGGTCAACCTTACCCGGACGAATGGCGACCGCGTTACTGCCGGTAAGCTCACCGTTAACTTTGGTCATTGGCCCTGCAAACTGGCAAAATGAGATGTGGTTCCAATCTGCGTTTGACGGGTGTTTGAAACCCAGTTGCTGATTGGCGGCAGCTGTAATATTGACCCCTGTTTCCGCAATATCGCGGGCATTTTCGGGTTCTATTTCGATACCAACTGCCTCCGCGTCAACAATGACAAAACTATCACCGCCGTAAGCGGTATGCACCGTGAGCGTGCCAAGACCCGGAACCTCCAGCGGCACCTCAAGCTGATCGACAAATGCGGGTACATTGGTGATGGTAATGCGATGCGCCTTGCCATCACGGCAGGCGGCAGTGACTTTGACGAGACCACCCGGCGCTTCCAGCAGCAACTGCGTTTCCGGCTCTGTCATTGGAACGATACCCGTGTCCAGCAGCACGGTGGCCACACAGATTGAATTTGAACCCGACATCGGTGGGGTATCTGCAGGCTCCATGATAATCATACCCATCTGCGCCCGCGGGTCTTTCGGCGGCACCAGCAGATTGACATGTCTGAAAACACCGCCACGCGGCTCATTCAATACGAATCGACGTAAGCTGTCGTCGGTTTCGATGAACTTACGCTGCTCCCAAAGCGTGTCACCGGGTGGTGGCGAAACCCCTCCAACAATCACATCGCCAACCTCACCCTCTGCATGACAACTGACGACATGGATCACTTTGCTTGTTCTCATAATGCAGGCTCACATCGCAATGCGGTAAAATTCAGCCGATGATACCAATTCTTTATTCCTTCCGCCGATGTCCTTATGCGATACGGGCCAGAATGGCCCTGAACTACGCTGATGTCGAGGTGGAATTGCGTGAAGTCCTGTTACGCGACAAACCCCGGGCAATGCTGCAGGCATCCGCAAAAGGCACGGTGCCCGTGCTGGTCCTGCCCGATGGCAGCGTGATTGATGAAAGTGCTGCCGTCATGCACTGGGCACTAGGGCAAAAGGACCCGGATAACTGGTTGCGGGTTGATTTACAGGACGAAACCGACAGCCTGGTCAATGAAAACGATCTTGTATTTAAAACACACCTTGACCATTACAAGTATGCCGACCGCTATCCGGAGCACCCGCCATCACACTACCGCGGCCAGGCGGAGAGGTTCCTCCAGCAGCTTGAGCAACTGCTGATTCTCCGGAAATACCTTTTGGCTGATAAGCTAACATTTTCTGATGTAGCCATTTTTCCGTTTGTCAGGCAATTCGCCTTTGTCGACAAAAGCTGGTTTGACCAGGCACCCTACCCCAAACTACAAACCTGGCTACAATCATTTCTCGATTCGGATTTGTTTTTAAGCGTCATGACCAAGCACCCAAGGTGGCTTGAGGATTAATTAAATGAACGAACAGTGCATAACACTGAGCATAGATGACAAGGTCGCTATCGTTACCCTGAACCGCGCCGAAAAACGCAACGCTCTGAATATGGATATGTTTAAGGCACTCGACAGGGTTTCACGGCAATTGCGTAAGAACAGGGAAATTCGAGCGGTGATCGTGCAGGCGAAAGGCGAAGACTTTTGCAGTGGCCTGGATATCAAGTCCGTGCTGAGCCAGACATCGTCGGCCATGTCCTTGCTGGCCAAGTGGTTACCGGGGCAAGCCAATCTTGCACAAAGGGTTTCCTATAACTGGCGCAAAATACCGGTGCCGGTGATCATGGTCATACAGGGCCGTTGCTGGGGTGGCGGTTTACAGATAGCACTGGGTGCGGATTTCCGCATGGCGAGTCCGGAGGCAAGTTTCTCTATTATGGAAGGCAAATGGGGTCTTATTCCGGACATGGGTGGCAACCTGGTAATGCGCGAACTGGTCTCTAAAGATGTCGCCCTGAAGCTGACAATGACCGCTGAAGTTGTTTCCGCACAGCAGGCGCTGGACTACGGTTTGATTACCGAGGTAAGCGACGAACCGCTCGAGCAGGCGAAAAAACTGGTAGCGCAAATTGTGGAACGCTCACCAGATGCAGTGGCTGCCACGAAAAAACTCTTTCATAAAAATTGGTTTAAAGCGGATTGGTTAATGCTCGCAAAAGAGAGCTACTACCAGGTAAAAATCCTATTGGGCAAGAACCAAAAACGGGCAGTAAGAAAACAACTCAAGCCCGAAGAAAATGTTATATATCACATTAGAAATAAGTGGTAAGACTCTATATTATAAATATTTTTTATCTATCTATTTAGGCAAACTCTGTTTTTGACTCATGACGTACCTTGAGCATGTTCCAATGTAGGGAGTGATATTTCCCCAATCCGATCAAGCTCTTCTTTTTTATTCATGACTTCTTTTGCTGCTTTTTTATAGAACGGCCGCAATGATTTTTTCAAATCTACCAGGACTTCCCTTACAGGGATTTCCTTCAGGCAACTGAAAATTGCCAATGCATAAGTTATATCATATTGAGACAGGGCATTGCTGCGTTCTACTGCCGGGCCTGAGCAACTACCACAGGAACGAATCTTCACCGTGTTGGCGCTATTGGCCATCATTAAACCAAACCCCATGAAGACTGCAACAACCTCCGTAATGTGAGGCCAGTTCTCTGCCCCGCCGGGTGGTGACTCTTTCGCCATGCTACCCAGGTAATGAGCCAGCACATGGGCATAATCAGCAATGAGAACTTCGGGGTTCCGTAGTTGATCTGGATTATAGGCAATAGGCAGTTGATGAGAGACAGCACCCGTCGGCATGACTCCTTTTGAGCCTCGCAAAGCCCCCTGTATCACTATTTTAGGCGATTCAGTTGACCTGCCTTCAGCCATACTTGTTAGTTTTGTTGGCCAATGCTTAAGCCCGGCATGTTCTTTTACCTGGTTGAAAATCAGATTGGCCATGCCATCGACACTGTTTTCCGTGCCTGGAAAATGTTGGTTTGATGGTGTTACCAGAATGGTCTCATCATAAAACACTCTCGCATCCAGGTTTCTCAATGCCCAGGCAAATGTATCAAACAGCCAAAGTGTTGTTTCCTCGTCGAGACAGGCTTTGGGTTTTAGAAATTTGGAAAGCATATCCACCCTATTGAAAATGTAAACTGGCCAGAATATTACAGTGTTTTGGAATTAATGGTAGCACCCGGTCATCCAGGTAGTCTGGCTCTTGCCTGGGCGTCCCTTACGAGGCGAAGGGCATGTCGATTATCAAGTTCCGTCCAAAATCCACCGATGTCTATTATCAACGTGATTACTATACTGAGGGCGATATCATGGCTTCAATTCCGGGGCTGGACCAGGCAGTTTACGGTTTCAGACAATCCTACCTGTGTGCAGTTGACCCGGACGCTGTTGACACGGGTTTTGAATGCCCGCCACTGCCCCCACAGTGAGCACATTTGACCAGACAGCAGCGAGTTAAGCGCATAATTATTCATTCGTTTATTTGAAGGAATTGACGGCGAAAAATTGACCGCGTGGAGCTTAATTGTTCCGCGCGGCCACTCATCGCCGTTAGGGTGCGTTCTAAACGCAGAGGCCAACGATTCCAAAGGTTCCGCTTTGTGGTGATAAACTATCGTTCTTTTTACACGAAATTCAGTAACCAATAGGGCAGCGAGCGGCCGAGGCTGTAAAGGAATACATGGACACAGCGCTGATTAACTCGGTATTTGGTTGTGATTGAACGATCGCAATTGGCCGTGAATCGACCCTCTTTGAAGGCGGTTTCAACTAGGTTTAAAGGGCGCTTATCGATCAATACCGAACAAATAACGTCTGAGTTAAGCAGCGTAGAAATACCTGGCATTTCTGCGCCCGGTGGAGGGTCGCAGGCCCGAAGCGCACCTAAACGCCGTGTTATGTCGTAGTTCTAAGTTGCTATGAATACCTGTTTTTGATAATCACCTCATCCAGCTCTAGCTGACCCGGTCGTGGCCATGCCTCTTTTGTACCCTTGCCTATTGCAACAAACATGGCAATCACATGGTCGTCAGGAAGACGAATAAGTTCAGCCACTTTTTCGAAATCGAAACCATCCATTGGACATGAGTCATATCCCATCGATTTTGCGGCGAGCATTAATGTTTGCGCGACTATTCCACAGGATCTCATAGCCTCATCTCTCTGCACTTGATCTTTACCTCGATAGTAATCATCGATAGCTGGAAGCATAAATTCCTGGACTTCTTTTGGGGCATTAACCCAATAGCGACCAGGCTGCTTCTCCCATGCCTTCAGGTCGGCACATAAAACAATGAATAACGACGCATCTGTCACCTGTGCTTGACCCCAGGCTACTTCCCTGATTTGTGCTCTTAGCTCCTGATCAGTCACCACGACATAGCGCCAATTTTGGATATTGAAGGCCGTAGGAGAAAGCACGGCCAAAGACAGAACCTCATTTACTTGTTCTTCGGTCATGCTATGGCTTGCATCAAAATGCTTAACAGCTCGACGTGAACGTATTGCATCTACTGTCTTCATATTATTTCTCCTTATCATTTAACAAATTAAATGTCTGAATTAACCGGCACCGGCATCGCCGATGTCCTCATTTAATGACCTGTTATGTGCCGTGTGTTCCAACCTCCCAGTCAACCAGACTTTGATTATAGACTGTCTGGTTACCCTAAATTGTGAGAAACCCGGGCTCATACTGCGACTGCGACCCCACCCACCCTACTGTGGCAGGGTCACCTGGAACTCGATGGCGTTCAGTTGCTCTGGTGTACTACCCACACGCCCCAGAAATACAGTCCAGCGCGGATCGCCGTGGAGCGATGTGTAGAAAGGTTGCAGGAATTGTTCGCTTAAGCCATCCTCGTTCTGTTCTATGGCTTTGTCCAGCCACTGAAAAGCAGTATCGGCATCACCGATGTAGGCATAAACATGCGCCACTTCAGACGGCCATTCATTACCCCACTGCGCGATGAGTACAGCGAGTTTGGCCAGGTATTCTTCCTGCCGGCCCAAGGAATGCAGCGCCAGTGTCATGCCCTTGACCCGGTACTCCTCGTCATCTTCCTTCATTGCAATTAACTCCAGCGCCGCTTCGGCTTCGCCCTTAAACAATAAAGCCATGCCGGTCCAGAAGTGTGCGCCCATGTAATCGGGGCTCAGCCTCAGGGATGTTTGCAATGCAACAATGGCCTCGTCCCAGCGGCCGGCGTAGATGTAACTAATGCCCAGGTTACCATGGCCGATGGGGTTCACCGGGTCACGGGCGCTGACAAATTCCATCAACGCGATGGACTCGTTCAGGTGACCGAGATTTTGCAACACTACAGCGGCGTCACGGATGATGCTGCCGTTAGCCGGATCCAGTTGCAGCGCCCGCTCATAGTGCCGGACAGCTTGGGTCAGATTATTGTCGTAAACCATCGCAACCCTGCCAAGGTTGGCATGAGCCGGGGCGTAATCGGGGTCGATGTTCAACGCTCTTTCTGCGGCCTTGCGGACCAGGCTGAAGCCTTCATCAGCAGGTAGCAGACCGTGGGTTGCCTGACTGCGGTAATTGGTGGCCAGACCGCCCCAGGCTGCGGCATAGTCCGGGTCGATTGCCAGAGCTTGCTCATACAAGGCGTTGGATTGTTCCCATTTCTCGGCAGTATTGAGGTGAGCCAGATGACGGGCTTGCAGGAATAGCGAATAGGCTTCGGGGTCAGTATCCTTCACTGTTGGGACGGCGCCTAGCAGTGTGATTTTCAGTTTATCCACGACAGTGGCCGCGATCTCGTCCTGAATGGCAAAGATGTCGTCCAGTTGTCGGTCGTAGGTCTCTGACCATAGGTGAGTGTCAGACCGTGCATCAATCAATTGTGCGGTGATGCGCACCTGGTTGCCGACCTTGCGCACGGAACCTTCCAGGATGTGGGCAACGTTCAGCTTTTCCGCTACCGTGGGAATGTCGACCTTCTCGCCTTTGAAGGCAAAGGCAGATGAGCGGGAAGTCACCCGCAGTTCCGGAATCTTCGTCAGCAGGTTGAGCAGCTCTTCCGATACACCATCAGAAAAGAACTCATTACTGGCGTCATCACTCATGTTGACGAATGGCAGCACTGCTATGGATTTGTCACCAAATGATTCAACAAATGCTTCAGTACGGCCCTCTTCATGTGCGGCGGCAATTGCTTCTGTTTGTTGCTGCTCCAGAGCAGCTTCACGTTCCGGCGACAAAATAAATTTGTCAAAAGCGAAGTACGCAAGCCCCAACACAAGCAGGACAGTGACCAAACGATCAATACGTTTTCCGAACTTTTGATAACTCGGAGAAGAGTAATTGACGTTGCTTTCGTGCTTTAATCCGGCAGGGGTCAACTCAAAAGCCCAGGCGAGAACAACCACAGGTACAAAACCAATAGCGAGAATGATGACTGAAATGCGAATGACCGAATCATCAAATCCGAATACCGGGAAAATGGTTTCGATCGCCTGGATAGCTATCCAGGCCAACACCACGTACGCACCCGCAGCCCGGAAAACATTACGCCGTTTCAGTTCACCAATAAGAGACAAGAGTTCACTAATAAGAGACAAGTGTTAGCCTTTTTGTTTTCCTTGATACTTTGAGCATAGGCGCTTAGTCAATAAAATGCTAAAAAACAACCAGGTAGTAACTTGCACATCAGCAGCTGACAATGGCATAAACAATGATGACCAACGGAATGATAGCGATCCAGCGGCGCGCGGATTTTAGCCTTGACTACATCTAGATAGTCTAGAGAAGCACCCAAGTAATCGGCTGCAATTGGCTGAGACTCTGTGATAACTCAAAGACGCTGTCATTCTCGACCGTTACTTTAACTATGGACTCGTTCAAATCCATCGGTTACAGGAAACGAAAAGCTCGGACAGCCACATCTAATCCCCATGATCTTCAATGTAACACGGTGCTAGCTCGTTACACATCGTATTCGGGGAGTCCGTCAACTGACGGGGGTGGTGATTTTTTCAGCACCTTGTTAATCTGACGCGCAAGGTCTTCGATGCAGTAGTTGAGTTCCCTCTCGATCGTGGCACCATCGTCTTCCGCCCATTCATCTATCCGACGTAACTTTGTACTGCACCGGAATGTGCGTGTGTACTGTTGTGGCTTTGGCTTGTTGAGATCCCACTCAAACCGGGTGACGGCGCTAAGGGAAAACTCAACTCTTTGTCCAAACCCTTTCTGCAAACGAAGGCTGTTTACGTCCATGCTGATCCGGGCATCGGCAACACCCGGTGGTGCGAGACTGGACGCGGGCAACTGTTTAATCAATGCGGTTGCGAGTTCCTGGTTATTGTTGTGAGTCGCCTGCATGGCTTGCAGATACGGCATGATTTTCTCGGCATCCTCACCTGATATGCCGGACATGCCTATCACTCCGCCAACCAGGGTCGTGGCGCCTATGGTTGCGGGGGCGCTAGCAGCAAAGCAAATAGCGAAATAAGGTCCACACATCAAACTACCAAAGAAGCTGGCCGTTAGTCCACCAAACCCACCCGCTATCGCGCCATTTGCTGTGGATTCACTTCTTGACGGGATGGAGTCAATAGAGGTGTTGGAATCAGTGAAACTTATTTCTATGCGTTCGAAACTTCGATTGGGTATGAAAGCGTTGTAAGCACACCCGTTAAGCAGGATCGCACATACAAAACAGGCCAATAACGCTGTGTTACTGACCTGTCTCATTTTCATCCCTTGCCTGGCGCTGCTAATGGCTCTTAACTGCCATTACTGCTTGTTCAGCAATAATGCTGTGTCCTTTCCTGGTTGGGTGTTGAGCGTCCCAGAACAGATAACGCCCCCTGTTTGAACAGTATGCCTGCCCCTGGGTATCAGGCGTGATACAGGTCTCGTCAACGATATCCAGATCATATGGCCCTGGATTGGCAACAATATCGTTCAACAGGCCAAACACATCCAGGCTGATGACATCCATATCAGGAAGTAAAGATTGCATGAACGCCAGGTTGCCAGCCAATGCCTGGTTGTATCCGACCGAAGCCAGGCTGATGTTATGCAGCAAGTAAGTCTGCACAGGCACGGGATACACTGAAACGACATCCAGAACCCTTGGTGTTAATGCAAAGTTTGGCATATTGAGGATCAAGAAATGACGTGCTCCCTGCTCATAGAGTCGCTGAATTTGAGTGAAAGTATTCAGCAGAGAAGCACCCAGGATGTCAGCCGGATTCGGTGCGAATAGTGCATCGGCCACATCGTTTGATCCAATCCAGATGATATACAGCGCCGCACCCGGTGCCTGGCCGTTTTCATCGTCCAGAAACCTGTCTATCTGCGTGGTCAGGTTAACCTCATTGAATACACCGTCGAGCAATACATCCCTCGACCTCGATCTACCCACCGCATAATTTCTGAATACACCGGGAGACACTTCGGAGGGCAACCCACTTTTCGGGATATGCATTTTCTTTGTCAGTTCTTCAACCCAGGTTGCACCATTGGTAAAATGATGCCCGCCAATGGCATAGGGTTCGCTGGGGACATTCTCCGTCTCATAGGGCTGCATGGCGATGCCACCAAACTGCGCAAAGTAGTTACCTGAATCTGACAAACTGTCCCCGAAAACGATGGCTTCACTATAGCTGGCAGCTTCGCACCAGGACACCACCAGCAAACTTAAGCAGAAGATAGTTGATCTAAATAATTTCTTGTTCATAACAATTTACTCCGATCTGATTGACTGAAAGCGGTGGAAATCCACTCCGCTGAACAGATCGTGGGGGCATGTCGTTTGAATAACCTGATGAAGTTGAAATGGTTTACTGATTACTTCTTTGGAAAGCTTATGGGAGCATACAAAATGTACGCATTGACTTGCCCACATGACGTCCGGGCCAGCGGGTGCCGCGTATTTGCTTTGGCGCAAACGTAGTACTGTGGGTATACTGCCTGTAATTGGTCGTGGCGGGGACAACCTGTGAACATCGACAGGCAACTGGGTTTTCAGTTGGGAAAGTGGAAGGTTTATCCCGACCAGGGCCAGCTTGTAGGCGTTAATGTTCAGACCCACCTTGAGCCCAAGGTGATGGAAGTGCTTCTCTATCTAGCCGAGAGGCAGGGTCAGGTCGTGCGTCGTGACGACTTGATCAATGATGTCTGGCATGGAACGATTGTAAGCGACGAAGTGCTGTCCCGGGCTATTTCCCTCCTGCGCACCAGCCTCGGTGATGACCGCATGACACCCTCCTATATTCAGACCCTGCCGAAAGTGGGTTACCGCCTATTGATGGAGGTGGCCCCGCTAGCGGTAGCGGGGCCGGAGCAAACACCCGAGCCTGGATTATCACTCAAAATAAGCCGCGTCTCTAAACCGCTTCTCGCCATAGTTGCCGCCATCATTATTATCCTGACCATTGTATTTTGGTCAACAAGTGAAACAAAGATTGACCCACGCTCGCCAGCAGCTTTTGCAACGATTTCGGAGTGGTTTGATTTTTTGGCAGAGGAAAAAGAAGGTCCGCAAGGTGGCATTTCTATCGCCGTACTACCGTTTGAAAACCTGAGTGAAAACGATGACAGCACCTATTTCAGTGAAGGTTTGACTGACGAACTCACCATGACGTTAAGCAAGGTCAAAGGTCTGAAGGTCGTTGCCAGACGGTCTTCCTACAGCTTCAAAAACCGTGTCGACGACGTGCCGACCATTGGCAGGTTGTTGCACGCTGACGCAATTTTCGAGGGCACGATCAGACGTGTTGGCGACCAATTACGGATTAACGCCCAGTTATGTGCTGTCAGTGACGGTTACCTGATGTGGTCAGGACTGTTTGAGCGCAATGTCGGTGATGTTTTTGATGTGCAGGAAGAAATAGCCACGGCTATTGTCGAGGCGATGCGTGAATATTTTGAGGATGGCAGTTTGCAGTTACCGCTGATGAACCAGGCCCCACCGGACATTGAGGCTTACCAACTTTACCTGATGAGTGGAAACTTCCTGTGGAACTTACGTGGTTACGAACCCTTACGACAGAGTATTGAACTTTACCGACAGGCGCTGGCTATAGATCCAACTTTCTCTCGCGCTTCTATCGGTCTTGCCAAGTCACTTTTGCTTCTGCCATTTTATTCTTCCGAACCGATGGAGCCGATGTTTCAACAAGCTCTGGAAGCATTGGCAGGGCGTACATTTACCGACAGGCGAGACCTTGCTGAAGTAGAGTCAATTCACGGCATTATTGCATTTCACCGGTGGCAGTGGATCAAGTCGGAAGAGCACTTTCGAAAAGCTTTGGAACTGGCACCAGACAGCCCAAATATCTATATGTGGTATTCCCAACTACTCTCCTACGTCGGACGCAATCGCGATGGTTTGGAAGCCGCTATACGTGCCAGGGATCTCGATGAAATATCCCCGGTCATCAATAACCGCCTGGCTATTGCCTATCTCTGGTCAAACGACAACGTCCGGTCTGCTGAACAGTTTGCGATTGCTGCTCAACTGGGTTTCAGAAATATCATTAATCCGGCATACCTGCTTTTCCTCCTGCGCCAACAACGTTTTATTGAAGTCAAAGCTATTCTGGCCGCCCTTTATCAGAATTCCCCCAACCCACCAATTTGGTTGATTGAATCGGTAGAAATGCTTTTTGATCACGAAAATCGTGACAAAGCATTGGAGATAGCGATACTCGCGAAACAGGATGGGAGCTTTTCAATTCCTCCAATTGAGTTTGGTTTTTGGCTTGTGGTTGGTGCGGTTGATCAGGCTTATGAAGCATTCGATGCGATGAGGGATGTCACTCCCCAGTACCTGCAAATGGAGTTTATTTTTAGCGAGGAAGGTACGGAGTTCCGTCAGGATTCACGTTTCAAACAACTTACTGAAGATATTGGCTTACAGGAATACTGGGATACCTATGGTGGGCCAGATACTGATTAATCTCTGATCCTGTCGGTAGCAGCGCCAGTCGGAGGTTTGATATATGTTCGCGTCCAATCAATTGGTTTTCCATTTGCAGTTTTGATGGCTGGGTCCACCGGTAGTCGAAGTGCAAAAATACAATCTCGCCACCCACGCAATCGAAGTCCAAGAATGCAGACTCGGGCCAAATCACGACACTATGCCGACCCGGTTTAACCATCCATTGAATAAATGCCCCGGTTGAAAACATATTCACTGGGATTTTACTGTCAAGGCTGACCTCGTAAGCTTTTTTATTTCCTGGACCGTGGAGATAAATACTGCACCGCTCTTCAATAGGCGTGAACTCCTTGGCAGTGGCGTTAGTCACTGCATCTGCATATCGCATGACAGTGTTTGCTTGACCAAGGCATATACCGTGCCTGGTGCAGTCACCGAAGTTATCACCCGTCGTCTCATATTCGTATTTGCTGAGGATGTCCTCTATGTCGAACGAAAGAGACAGGACAAATCGCTTATGAAGCGTATCAATACCGGCGCCTCCCTCTGCAAAGTAAGCAATTTTCCAACTTTCCTGAGTCTCGATGTAAATAAGTTCAGAACCCTGATAGAAAGTTACATCAGGAACTCCCAAAGCTCTGCAACGACCTGCACATTGCTGGCGCTGCGGGTTGTCTCTGCCCTGGAGGAGAGCAAGATCCATTTCGAGCGGGCCATTGCGCTCGACCCGGGATTTGCGGCGGCGATAGTTGGCCTGGCCAATGCCTACCACCTGCTATACGAATACGCCGGTTGGCCGGAAGCAGAGTCACTTGAGCCAGCCATGATTTTACTTGAAGAAGCAATTGAGCTGTCACCCGACCTGGGTGAGGCGTTCATGGTAAGGGGTGAGATTCACCGCCATCATGATGAGCTGGATTCGGCAGCGACGGATTTCGAGCGCGCGATGGAACTGATCCCCGGTAATGCGACACTCTTTAACTGGTTTTCCTTTGTCCGTGCCGCCCAGGGTCGCGAAGACGAGTCCTATGCGCTTTTGCAACGTGCCCACAGCGTGTTCAGGCAACCGGTGACAATTGAATAAGTAATTTACGCTCAGAAAGGACAATCGCAGCTGAGTAACATTCTTTTGGCCGAGACCGGGTGGTCAAACTCGATGCTCGTCGCATGCAATAACAGACGATTGGCCAGCGCATGAGTTCTTTCTGAGCCATACAGATCACAGCCCAGTATCGGGTGCCCTATTTCACGGCTATGCAAACGCAGTTGATGCGTACGCCCCGTTTCAGGGGTAAATAAAACCCTGCTACGCCTTGGATTTTCCAGGCGCTTCAATACGCGGTAGTGGCTCAGTGCCCGCTTGCCGCTGTCATGACAGATTTTCAGCAACGGAAAATTCAGCTTATCTTTCGCGATGGGCGCATCAATATAACCCTCATCCGTTTCCAGGTGCCCATCCAGAATCGCCACATAGGTTTTATCAACCGTACGAGTCTGAAACTGGCGGGTCAGGTTTGCGTTTACCGACTTGTCCAATGCCAGCAACATAATGCCGGACGTGCCAAAATCGAGCCGGTGCGCCATGCAGACACCGGGAAACTTTTGCGCAAGACGAAAATGCACGGAATCCCTGTTCAGCGGGTTCTTTCCCGACAAACTCAACAGACCGCTGGGCTTGTTGATTAACAGGACAGCTTCATCCTTGAACAGTATTTTGATTTGCTCATCACAGGCAGGTGCCACAAAGCTATCGAACACGGTTGTCACCCTGGTTCTGTCGAATATCCTGGCAGGCTTCGAATACGACGCCAGGCTCAAGCCCGGTCATACAACGATTGAGCGAGCACTGTTTTTGAGCCGGCGTCTTGACACATGGCTGACAATCCACGCCACTGACCAGCACCCTGTGTGGCACCTTCCTGGAATAAGGCCCGGTGAGCTGCGGGTTGGTCGGGCCAAACAGGGCCACCACCGGTGTACCCAGGGCTATCGCCAGGTGCATGGTGCCTGTATCCACACTCACCAGGGCTTTTGCCTGCAACAGTGCATCCGCCAGCGCCGGCAATGAACTGCCAAACAGCGAATAAACGCCGGAAAGAGTCAACAGGGGTTTGAAATATTCCTCTTCGTCCGATGTGCCATTGATGAGTACCAGGAGACCGGCCGCGTCTCTGAGCGATACGATAAGCTTTTGCCAATTCGGTAAAGGCCAACCACGATGGCTGCGGTAGCCCGGTCTTTGCAAGCCAGAGAAGCCGGGGTTAATCACCACGTAGTCCGTGCCAGGGCATACCAGCGGCGGGTGCGAGTCCAACTGCAACTGCAGGGACGTTTCAGCGGCATGTGTAATCTCCAGCCCCAACAACCTGGAATAGATGCTCTTCTCGGTATCCACACAGTGCCGGTCCGCCCGATGTTGCGGCTTTACCAATGGGCGCCCGCAAAACTCGTGGCAATGAACGAACTTGTGAAAATCATCACATTCACTGCCGCATTCGAGGTTGATCACCAGATCATAGGGCAGCTCTCGCGAATGCCTCTCAAGCTCACGCTTTACACGATGAAGACGCCAGGGGGTACTGCGGTGCGCGATAGGAAAAACCCGCTTGATACGCTGATCCATTTCAAGCATAAAAGCCGAGGCCCCCGGACTGGAAGCAAAGTCAATCACAACGCCGGCACCATAAGCCTTGTGCAGGGCCTCGATAACAGGTGTTGCCAGGATGGTGTCGCCCAGGCGGCCGATACGAACCACCAATACCCGTCGCATCAGAAAATTTCCGGCACGAACTCCTGGTCATCCATCGGTGGCCGAACGTAGCCAACCGACGGTTTGGTCCGCTCTGATAATTCGATATGATGGGGGGTCAGATCCTGGTAATCGACAAGGCTGAGCAAATGTGAAATACAGTTCAGACGGGCATGTTTTTTAATATCGGAATTGACCACGTACCACGGTGCCTGCTTGATATCCGTGTGGGCAAACATGACATCCTTGGCTCTTGAGTATTCCTGCCATTTCATTCTGGACTCAAGATCCATCGGGCTCAGCTTCCACCTTTTCGTCAGGTCAGTCAGGCGGGCCTGGAAACGTTTTTCCTGCTCCTGGTCACTGACTGAAAACCAGTATTTGATCAAGATGATGCCGCTGCGCACCAGCATGCGTTCAAATTCCGGGCAGGAGCGCAAGAACTCTTCATATTCATCCGCTGTGCAAAAGCCCATCACCTTTTCTACACCAGCACGGTTATACCAGCTTCGATCCATGATCAGCATTTCGCCAGCGGCTGGAAGGTGTGCCGCATAACGTTGAAAGTACCATTGTGTTTTTTGTCTTTCGGTAGGTGCTGGCAAGGCGGCAACCCTGCAGGTTCTGGGATTGAGAGGTTCGGTTATTCTTTTAATCGTGCCACCCTTTCCGGCCGCATCACGACCTTCAAAAATCACGACAATTTTAAGGCCCTTATGTTTGATCCACATCTGCAGCTTGACCAGTTCAACCTGCAAGCGTGTAAGTTCCCGCTCATAGACTCTATTTTTGATGGTTCCCTTGGTAGTGTAGCTCTCACCACGCTTGATAGGTTTTCTCTTGCCACGTTGTGTCATGCTCAATCCTCTTTTACTGGTAATGCTTCCTATTCGCAAAACCGGTTACTATAACCGGCACTAGCATACAAAGCCTGAAACAGATACTCCAGCAGTAACACTGAAAAACCATGAATGCAGCGCGGTTTCTATCTATCTTTCGAACCGGCAACAGATTTCCAGTCGATTTATCAAGTAAAATAACAAGTATCGTACCCGGCTTGAATCGGTTTACTTGCTGACGCAGAGACTACAATGTCCAGACCCAAACCCGACAGAGACCCGTTAATTGACCAACTACGGTCAGCACTACCGGAGGATTGTGTCGTTGCCGACCCGGTTTCCATGAAACCCTATGAGTGCGATGGTCTTAGCGGCTACCGCCAAATACCAAGGGTGGTGGTCCTGCCGAGAACGGTTGAGCATGTTCAGGCGGTGATGAAAATATGCCAAAAAACCAGGACACCGATCGTACCGCGTGGTGCCGGTACAAGCCTGTCGGGTGGGGCCATGCCGCACAAAAATGGCGTTGTTCTGTCGCTTGCCAGGCTCAACAGGATCCTGGAGATTGACCAGGACAACCGCACCGCCAGGGTGCAGGCAGGCGTGCGGAACCTGCAAATATCAGAGGCTGTACAGCACCTGGGGCTTTACTATGCCCCCGACCCGTCTTCACAGATTGCCTGCACCATCGGTGGTAACGTCGCCGAGAATGCCGGCGGCGTGCATTGCCTCAAATACGGTTTGACTGTGCATAATATTCTGCAGGTCAAAATGATAAATCTCGATGGTGAGATTGTCAGTATTGGTGGCACATCGCTCGATTCACCGGGTTATGACCTGCTGGCCCTTTTGATGGGCTCAGAAGGTATGTTGGGTATCGTGATCGAAGTACTTGTGCGATTGCTACCCGTGCCCAAAGTGGCCCGTGTATTGATGGCCGCATATGACGATATCGAAAAAGCCGGTAACGCTGTTGCCTCCGTTATTGCGGCAGGCGTCATCCCCGGCGGTTTTGAGATGATGGACAAAGCCGCCATACAGGCAGCAGAGGACTTCGTTGAAGCGGGCTACCCAACCGATGCCGAGGCCATCTTGTTATGCGAACTCGATGGCACAGAAGAAGATGTCCGTGATCAGGTTCGCAAGGTAGAAGAACTCCTGGCCAAGGCAGGTGCAACTGATATTCGTCTTGCTGCAAACAATATTCAGCGTGTTCGCTTCTGGTCCGGTCGCAAAAATGCCTTTCCGGCAATGGGCCGGATCTCACCTGATTATTACTGCATGGATGGCACCATTCCACGCAAGGAACTGGGGCATGTGTTAACCAGCATTGCCCGGCTTTCCGAAAAATACGGTCTCAGGGTGGCGAATGTATTCCATGCCGGCGATGGTAATTTACACCCGCTGATCCTGTACGATGCAAACCAGCCGGATGAGTTTGAGAAAGCCGAAGCATTCGGTGCTGAGATACTCGATCTGTGCGTGGCGGTAGGCGGCACTATCACCGGAGAGCACGGTGTCGGTGTAGAGAAGATTGAGCGGATGTGTGTGCAGTTTGACGAAGCTTCGCTGGCCCAGTTTATGGACGTTCGCAAAGCCTTTGACCCGGATGGCCTGCTGAACCCCGACAAGGCCGTACCCACCCTGGCGCGCTGTGCCGAGTTTAATGCCATGCATGTCCATCACGGTGAACTCCCCCACCCCGAACTGGAGCGCTTCTGATGCCCTGCCTCGCTGATGAACTGGCTTCACGGGTAATGTCGGCTTACAGCAGCCAAACCCCACTCAATATCATTGCGGCAGGCACTAAATCATTTTTAGGCCGACAGGCCGACAACTGCGAGCCCCTTGATGTCACGGGCCACCAGGGGATTGTCGAATACGACCCCGCTGAACTGGTCATGGTTGCACGTGCCGGCACACCGCTGGTTGAGATCGAAAAAGTCTTGCATGAGCATGGCCAGATGCTCGGTTTTGAACCACCCTATGTCGACGCAGGCGCTACCCTCGGTGGTGCGGTTGCTGCGGGGCTTGCCGGGCCACGGCGCGCGTACACCGGCTCAGTACGTGATTTTATCCTTGGCGCCACGTTTATCAATGGCAAAGGTGAAACCATTACTGCCGGTGGCAAGGTGATTAAAAATGTGGCCGGTTTTGACCTGTTTCGCCCCATGGCCCGTTCCATGGGCACACTGGGTGTACTGTTAAAGGTCGCGCTTCGCGTCTTACCCCTCCCCGAGCATGAGAAAACCCTCCTGCACGAAGAAAACGATGAGCTTTCTGCCTTAAGGAAGATGAACCAATGGCCGATGGAAACGCAAGCCATCAGCGCAGGCAGTTGGGATGGAGAGCATATTCGCATCCGCTTATCGGGATCAGAGTCGGGTATCGCGCATGCAAGCGCTCATATTGGTGGGGATCAGATGGACGGATTGAGCTATTGGCGCGACCTGACAAATTTCAAGCTGGACTTTTTTCAACAACCCGGTCGTTTATGGCGAGTCAGCGTGGCGCCGATGAGTGCAGCGCTGGGGCTAAGCACACACCAGCTTATTGACTGGGGCGGTGCGCAGCGCTGGCTGAAGACAGATGAAGCACCCACAGGCATTCGGGCGCGTGCCGACCAACTGGGTGGCTTTGCCGAGTGTTTCAGCCCTGACCAAAGCATACCGACTTATCATCCGCTGGATGGTATTGCTCTCGCGACGGAAAAGCGACTAAAGACCGCCCTCGACCCTGCCGGTATCTTGAACCCCGGTCGCCTGCACCCCGGGCTCTGAATCGATGGAGATACATCTCGATAAAAAGATAGCGAATGAGTCATGGGCGCAAGAGGCTGAAAGCATCGTTCGAAAATGTGTGCACTGTGGGTTTTGTAACGCGACCTGCCCTACTTATCAATTGCTCGGCCATGAATCGGATGGCCCCCGCGGTCGCATATACCTGATCACACAATTGCTGGAAGGCCAGCCGGCTGATGAGCTCACACGCGCCCATTTAGACCGCTGCCTGCTATGCCGGGCCTGCGAGACCACCTGCCCCTCCGGTGTCAGCTACGCACGCTTGCTGGAGACAGGCCGGCACATGCTGGAGCAACAGCAGCCCCGCTCCGGTATCGACAACTTAAAGCGCAAGGTGATGAGCGCGGTAATTCCCAGCAAGCGACTGATGCAGGCCGGTGTCAACCTGGCCAGGCCTGTCCGCACGCTGTTACCTGGTAAAATCTCAAGTCAACTTCCCCTGCCGGGAAAGAACCTCAATCGACCACACACGTCCCACCCGCGAAAAATGCTGCTATTGGAAGGCTGTGCCCAATCAAGCCTGACACCCGAAACCAATGCTGCAGCCGCCAGGATACTCGACCGGCTTGGAATTCAGCTATTGTCAGAAAACAAACAGGGATGTTGCGGTGCAGTCCGTTTACATACATCTGAACGTGAAAAGGGCCTGCAGGATATCAGGCAACGAATCGATACCTGGTGGCCAGCCATCGAGGCCGGTATCGAAGCCATCATATCCACTGCAAGTGGTTGCGGGGTGACCGTCAAAGACTACGGTGAGTTGTTATCACATGATCCGCAATACGCGGAGAAAGCGCGACGGGTTGCCAGGCTGACGGTAGACATTTCAGAGCTCATCAGCGCCGAGTTGATCAATTCACCACCCGGGCCGGAACTTCAACAGAATCTCAAAGTCGCATACCATAACCCCTGTACCTTGCAACATGGACAAAAGATCATCGGCCGGGTTGAAACAGTGTTACAACAATTTGGCTTTACCTTGTTGCCGGTCGTCGACAGTCACCTGTGTTGTGGTTCAGCAGGTACATACGCAGTACTGCAACCGGACTTATCAGGGCGTTTGAAAGCAGATAAACTGGCAAAGCTGCAAGCGCTTTCACCGGATGTTATCGCCACGGCGAATGTGGGCTGCCAACTTCACCTGCGTAAGGATTCAAAGCTGCCGGTTCTGCACTGGATTGAGCTGTTGGATAGTGTTCAGGAATAGGCTACAAGGATAAAAAATGGATTCAATGATCATCAAGGGCGGCACAGTTCTGAACGGTAGCGTGTCTACCAGTGGCGCCAAGAACGCAGCATTGCCGCTGCTGTTCGCCTCGTTACTCGCAGAAGGCGAGCATACTTTCGAAAACGTGCCGTTTCTCAAGGACATCGATTCGACCGAATTATTATTGAACCATCTCAATTGTGAAACCTACCGGGATGGTGAGCAGTTCAAGGTACTGGTAAAAAGACCTGAAAGTATCGTTGCTCCCTACGACATCGTGCGAAAAATGCGTGCCAGCATCCTCTGTCTCGGCCCCCTGCTGGCACGTTATGGTGAGGCCAAGGTCAGTCTGCCGGGTGGTTGTGCGATTGGCTCACGCCCGATCAACCTGCACATTGAACCGCTGCGCCAACTGGGTGCTGAGATCGAAATCGAAAATGGTTATGTCATCGCCAGGGCCAACGGACTGGTTGGCGAACGTATCGTTTTTGATTTTGCCACGGTCGGCGGCACCGAAAACATCATGATGGCGGCCACCCTTTGCAGTGGCACAACCATCCTGGAAAACGTTGCCAAGGAGCCTGAAATTGTTGATCTTGCCCATTGTCTTCGCGGCATGGGTGCAAGGATTGAAGGAGAAGGAAGCAGTGTTATTACCATCGAAGGTGTTGATGAGCTAAAACCCGCCAATCACCGCGTCATCCCTGATCGTATTGAGGCTGGAACACTTTTGATCGCCGGGGCAATAACGGGTGGCGATGTCAAGGTAACGAACTGTGTACCCAAGGACATAGATTCCCTGATCAACAAACTGATAGATTGTGGTTTTGATATCGAAACCGGTTCAGACTGGGTGCGTGTCAGACCTTGCGCTCAATGGTCAGCCGTTGACGTCGATACGGCACCACACCCAGGTTTTCCAACCGACCTGCAAGCCCAGTTCATGGCGCTGATGACGCAGGCTAGCGGCACCTCGGTTATCACCGAAAGAATCTTCGAGAACCGCTTTATGCACGTCCAGGAACTGGCACGCATGGGGGCGAATATCACCCCGAAATCACAGGTATCCGTTGTACGTGGTGAAAAAGGTGGTCTGAGCAGTGCACCGGTCATGGCGACCGACCTGCGCGCCAGCGCCTGCCTGATACTCGCTGCATTGGCCACCGACGGAGAAACGCGGGTGAGTCGCATTTATCACCTCGACCGGGGTTATGAAAAACTGGAGGTCAAACTACAAAGTCTTGGCGCTCAAATCGAACGACACCCAGGTTGACTGCGGACTCCAGTCGGTATACCTGCGTGGATTGGTGATTTCCCAGGAAAGTCACACGAGCAACGGGCCTTTACCAGTTGAAGGTCATGGAAACTACCGGGCCACTGTAGGTCATTTCAGCACCACCGACCCAATTGCCTTCGTCTTCAACATCAAGGTTCAAGTTGAAATATTGCCATGACAAGTCAACACCAACGTTACGCCATAACTGGTATCCAACACCCACGTTGGCATTCCAAAGACTGCCATCGTAATCACCGATATTGGCGCTGATCCAGTCTACCCGGGCATGCAATAACCAGTGCTTGGCAGGTGAATAGTTATACCAGCCACCAATGTTTGGCAAAGGCTGGTTATCACCCACTTCCGCACGCTGAAACCCGGTGGTGTTCTCATTAATTATCGCTTCACCTTCAATATATGCAGATATATCAAGGTTATGCAGACCAAGCCCCATACCAAAATCGTGCTGCTCATTCATTATAAAAGAACGACCGAGGAGCAGGCGCGTTACCGCCAACTTGACACCTGACCCGACATTTGTGCCTGCACCAAAAGTCAGGCCATCCCATTCAACATCTTCTTCCAATACCGCTTTGCCCTTGGCATTGTTACTGAAGTATTGCCCGGCAATGCTCCATTTCCTTTCACTTCCAAACTTCCAGCGTAGTTGGCCATTGAAAAAACTACTGTGACCACTGACATTGAGCGCATCATCAAAATCAATTTCGTCTCCAGGGTCACCAATGACATCCGACTCGAATGTCAAGGAATTTGATGAACGCATGTAGCCCAGTGTCGCGGAGAAATTATCAGATAAAATGGGGTGATAGTCGTAATCCTGGGCCAGCACCACAGCTGGCGCCACAGACAAAACAAGAACAGAAAGGATAAAACCCATTCGGTAATTCATATTCATTTCTCGATTGTAACTTGTTGGTTGGACAAAAATCTGGTGTGAAAATTCAGCCGACATTGTAAAACAACACCCGTGGGTAAACAACTTCAGACTGGGTCCTCTTTCCTGCCAAAAGAGCTGTCGAGGGGGATCAATAATGTGACGACAAATGAAGGCACGGTCGCCACCAGCACCCAAATAAAGAAGTACTGATAACCGATCAGCTCCTGCAACCAACCGCTGAACATGCCGGGAATCATCATACCCAGCGCCATGAAGCCGGTGCAAATCGCGTAGTGTGCCGTCTGGTGCGCGCCATTGGATATATACAGCATATAAAGCATGTAGGCGGCGAAGCCGAAACCATAGCCAAACTGCTCAACTCCAATCGCGATATTGATGATCAGAATGTTCTGGGGCATCGCACTTGAAAGAAAAACATAAACCACATTTGGCAGGTTGATTGCGAGGACCATCCATAAGAGCCAATGCTTCAGACCATGCCTGGCAGCGAGAAAGCCGCCCAGTAAGCCGCCCAGCGTCAGCATCAACACGCCAATCGTCCCGTAGGCAAAACCCACCTGCCCTGTTGACAATGCCAGTCCGCCAAGCTCCGGTGCATCCAGCATAAAGGGGGCTGCAAGCTTGACCAGTTGAGCTTCTGAAAACCGGAACAAGAGCAGGAACGCAAGGATCAAACCGATTTTTGGCTTTCTGAAAAAGGCGACAAATGTCTGTAGAAAATCCCGAATGATATCGGCGTAGGTGGTGTGGATTGTTGGTACATCTTCAACAGGCCGGGGCAATACAAAACGGTGCCAGGCAAAAAACAATACAAACATCCCTGCCATAATGTAAAAAGTAATAGCCCAGGCCAGCGCAATACCGGGCTCTATCGCCGAAGATGCCTCACCCGCACTGACAAGCGGCGTAGTTTGAAAGGCGTTTTCAAGGCTGCCCGCCAGAATGATCAAAAGTCCCTGCCCGGCAATCATCGCGAAACGATAAAAAGTGCTGCGAATTCCGACAAACCAGGTCTGATCATGCCTGGAAAGACCCAGCATGTAAAAGCCGTCTGCAGCAATATCGTGCGTGGCTGAACTGAACGCCAATAGCCACAAAAATGCCAATGAGTTCCTGAAAAAATCATCTGCCGGAATGGTCAGCGCGACACCGCCCAAACCCGCCCCGATCAACAACTGCATCGCCACAATCCAGGCTCGCTTGGTCTTTAGTATATCGACCAGCGGACTCCAGAAAGGCTTGATAACCCAGGGCAGGTATAGCCAGCTGGTATACAGGGCGATATCCGTATTGGATATACCCAAACGCTTGTACATGATGACCGACACGGTCATCACCACAACATAGGGCATACCACTGGCAAAATAGAGGCTTGGGATCCACGACCAGGGAGATGGCTTTCTCTTCGCGGATTCAGTTCGCATCACTGCTCAGGCCAAACCCGGGCCTGTGGGTTCTGACTCATTCGGCCTCCACTCTCCGGCCAGTTCTTTCCTGGCAATGGTCAGACAGCCGAGTACAGGCTGGTCCACTACGGTGATGACGCCTGGAGGTGGCTGCAATTTATTGAGCTCAAGAAGTAAAGCGTCCCGAAAGTACTGATTTCTGCAGGCGACACCACCAGCCAGCGCCAGTGGAAACGGGGCATCAAACCCCAGTGTTTTTGTTACCGCTGCCACCAATTTCACAGCTTCTTCGATGGCTTCATTCATGATCCGCTGCGCCACGCTGTCATTGGCTGCCGCGGCATGCAGCACGGTGGGCGCGAGTGCGGCAACTTCACGACGGGTATCGCCGCTGGCAGATACCTCAGTGAGAATCTCCCTGGGGTCAGTGGCCCCAAGCACATCAAGAACCATTTCGGACAGTACGGTTTCCGGACCAATCTCATCACTGGCTTCAGCCACCGCTGCGAGGGCCTTGTAACCCAGGTAGTAGCCGCTTCCCTTGTCACCGAACCAGTGTCCCCAGCCACCCTTGGTAACAGAGCGCCCGTCACGAGTAATGCCGATAGCGACGGAACCTGTCCCAACGATCAACGCGACACCTTGCCCGTTGACGGTGCCTTCGGCAAGCACCGGCTCGACATCGGGAATGATTTCGACACGCGGGGAAAGTTTGCGTTGTTCCGCCCAATTTGAAACATCGCGTTGCACATCGGGTGAACCGCTACCAGCCAATGCAAGAACCGCATAGTCCAGGTTACGTCCGGACACATCCGCCTTCTTTAACGCCTCGTTAACCGCCTGGTCCAGGCTGGCCAACGATAGCTCCTTACCCGCCAATCTCAAATTCGATGGCCCGCCCTTGCCCCGGCCAAGAATGGATAGTTGCCCGCTCTCATCAAGTAGTGCCACGAGAGCAGCAGTTTTTGATCCACCACCATCCACACCCAGGATAAGACGGGAACCGGTAGCAGATGAAGCAATGTTTGCTTCAGGTCTGGCAGCAGTGCTCACCGTTATTCTTTCCTTTGTCATGACCCATTCAACTCCAACGCACGACGCAAATGTCCATCAACCAATTCAAGCCGTTTCCGGGCCTCTATGGCTGACACCCCTTTTTCATAACAGACGATGGCCGTCTTTACCTCACCATCGCAACTTTCCAAAAGACCTCTGGAGTCTGAAGTGGCGCAACCGGTCACTTCGGAAACGATCCGAACGGCACGCTCCGTCAGTTTTGTATTGGTCGCCCGCAGGTCGACCATCAGGTTACTAAAGGTCTTACCCATACGTACCATTGCGCCAGTGGTTAGCATGTTAAGCACCATCTTTGTGGCTGTTCCGGCCTTGAGGCGTGTCGAACCCGACAACACTTCCGGTCCGACCAACGGGATGATATTCAGGTCCGCATGTTTGATGAGTTCTGCATCCTCATTACAACTAAAACCGATCGCATAAGCGCCTTTTTCACGGGCATAATCAAGTGCACCGATAACATAAGGGGTACGACCGCTCGCGGCAATACCAACCACCACATCAAGATCACACAACATGAGCTTTTGCAGATCTGCCTGCCCCATCTCCTTCGAATCCTCCGCGCCTTCGACTGCACGCACAAGCCCTTCCGGGCCACCTGCGATCAGTCCCACAACCATCTCCGGTGCGGTATTAAAGGTTGGCGGGCACTCCACCGCATCCAGCACACCAAGCCGACCGGACGTTCCGGCACCGGTATAAATCAGGCGCCCTCCCCTGGAAAAACGCTCTGCGATCACGTCAATAGCCTGCGCAATCGGCTCAGACACTTCCCTTACCGCAACAGCGACTTTTTCATCCTCTGCATTAATCAGTTTCACAATCTCAAGTGCGTTAAGATTATCCAGGTCGAGCGTGTCCGGGTTACGCGCTTCGGTTGTCAACTGTCCAAGGGATGTCTCAATGGAGTCAGGCATGGTGTTTATCCGCAAAATAGAAGTTTTTTTGGTCGCCATCGTCGCCGCCACGACGCTTATAGCCGGTGCATGTTTTGCCGGGGTGACTGCTCCGGAGGTTTCTGCTCAATCTGCCCAAACGGCCAAAAGTGCCGTGCTGACAGGTATTGACGTTCTTGAACGGGACGGTTTCAAACAACTCGATGGTCGGCGTATTGGCCTGATCACCAACCAGACCGGCATCAATGTCGACGGCATCAGTACCATTCAACTGCTCCATGACGCCAGTAACATTCAATTGCGCGCCATTTTCAGCCCTGAACACGGGCTTTTGGGTAAACTTGATATTCCCCTCATTGAAAACAGCGTGGATTCCAAAACCGGAATTGAGGTCTTCAGTCTTTACGGAAGCACGCGTAAGCCTGAAGCCGACATGCTGGATGGTATTGATACGCTGGTTTTTGATATCCAGGACATCGGCACCCGTTTTTATACCTATATTTCGACCATGGGTCTGGCCATGCAGGCTGCTGCCGAAAACAACAAGCGCTTTGTCGTTCTCGACCGACCCAACCCGATCAATGGCTTGACGGTCAGCGGGCCTGTTCTGGATGAGGGCAGACAATCGTTTACCGGTTTTCACCGCCTGCCCATCCGTCACGGCATGACCATCGGCGAACTCTCCCGCATGATCAAAGCTGACCTGGCACTTGAACTTGAACTCGAAATCATTCAATTGGAAGGCTGGAACAGGGCCGAGTATTTCGACACCACCGGGCTTCCATGGGTCAACCCGTCGCCGAATATGCGCAGCCTGACCGAAGCGATTCTCTACCCCGGCATCGGCTTGCTTGAAACCACCAACCTGTCGGTCGGCCGTGGTACCGATACGCCCTTTGAGTTGTTTGGTGCGCCCTGGCTTGATGGCAATCAACTCGCCCGGGAACTCAAGCAACTCAAGTTGCCGGGTATCAGTTTTAACGCTATCCGCTTTACACCCGATGCCAGTAAATTCGAGGGGGAATTGTGTGAAGGTGTCGGCATCAGAATTATCGACCGGAAACAATTCGAACCGGTTCGCGCCGGTCTTGAAATCGCCGCTCAATTGAGACGCTTGTATCCGCAGCAATGGGAGGTCGAAAGTTATGACCGCCTGCTTGTCAATGCAGCGGTCCTGGATGCGGTCAGGCAGGCACGCCCCTACGCTGACATCCATGAGGCCTTTGTCGATGATCTGCAGACATTCATCGGCCACCGTGCCGGGTTTCTTATCTATAAATAAGCAAGACCCTGGAAGGATGCGACTTGACGCCTGGTAACGATTAATCATGGATCAGCCTGAATCTTTTTTTCAGTGATTCATTTTGAAGATAGGTCCAGTCATAATATTCCCTGTTCTCAAGCAGACCAGCAGCGGCCTCATCGAGAAGCACCGTCACCTGCTGGTGCATTTGCAGTATCGATGCCGGGCACATCGCAGAAACCGGGCCTTCAACCATCTTGCTGACGGCTCCTGCCTTGTTTTCGCCAGTGGCCAGCAAGAGTATTTTTCTTGCCTCCATAATGGTTGCAATACCCATGGTAATGGCGAGTTTAGGCTGGAATTCCGTCTTGGAGAATAAGCGACTGTTATCCCTGTATGTTTGTTGTGTCAGTGTTTTAACACGCGTCCGGGAACTCAGGCTGGAACTGGGTTCGTTAAAACCAATATGCCCATTTACCCCGATACCCAACAGTTGCAGGTCGATTCCACCGGCGTCACTGATCATTTGCTCATAGCGGGGACCGACCAGAACCGGGTTCTCCCCATCTTCACAACACGGCAGGTGCGTATTGTCTTTATCGATATTGATCCGGTCAAAAAACTCCCGGTCCATATAAGCCCGGTAACTTTGCGGGTTATCTGCAGCGATCCCCAGGTATTCATCCAGGTTAAAACTGCTTGCCTGACTGAACGAAATCTTATTATTTTCATATCGTTCAACCAATTGCCGATAGAGAGCCAGCTGTGTACTGCCGGTCGCCAGGCCCAGAACCGCCGCCGGTCGAACACGCAACAATTCACTCACCAGCTTGGCGCCCAGGGAGGCAACTTTTTCAGCATCTTTAAGAACGATGATTTCCATGATCAACAGCGCGCTTCGCTTACCTCTCCATCAATCCAGGTTCGATAAAGGTCCAACTGGTCATCCACCTCGATAAAGCTGGCCCTGTAACCCGGGAGAATCTGACCCAGCTCACTTTCCAGGCCCAATGCATGGGCAGGATAAGTTGATGCCATCCGTAGTGCCTCTGAAGGCTTGAGACCGGCAAACTTCACCGCATTACGCACAGCAGACATCATGTCGAGATCAGAACCAGCCAGCGAACCGGAGGACGTTCGGCAACAGCCATCGACAGCGGTGATCTCTGCGCCATCAAACTTGAAGCTGCGAGTCTGCGAACCTACCGTGGCCATCGCATCGGTCACCAGCAAGGCGCGCCCTGCTGGTTTTGCTGCAAGCGCCACGGCAAAAGCCGCCGGGTGCACATGCTGGCCATCGGCAATTATCCCGAACCAGCTATGCCTGTCATGCAAGGCCGCACCCACCATACCGGGTGCACGGGTTTCAAACGGACTCATCGCGTTGAACAAATGGGTAAAGCCGCGCATGCCTGCCTGCAGGGCTTCCTGGGTCTGCTCGTAGGTCGCGGCACTATGGCCGCCAAAAACAATCACGCCCTCCGCGCTGAGTCGTGAAATCATTTCTGTGCCGGTCTTTTCCGGGGCCAGGGTTACCAGCGTGCAGCCGGCCTTCATCGAAGTCAGCATCTCAAAAGCGGCTTCATCGAGCTTGCAGAATCTGTCAGCGTGATGGATACCGCATTTGTCGGGGTTCAGAAACGGGCCTTCAAGATGGATGCCCAGTACACCCCCAACACCTTCAAAAATGGCCTGCCCTACCGCTTCAATGGCACATTTCATCGTATCGAAATCGGTGCTGATCAAGGTGGGCAGAAACCCGGTCGTTCCAAAGCGGCGATGTGCGGCACCCATACGGCGAATGGTTTCAACACTGGGCGCATCGTTAAACATAACACCACCGCCGCCATTGACCTGGATATCGATCAGACCGGGTGCCAGGATGTTTCCGGCCAGGTCCCAACTGGTTTCAATCGAATCGGGTATATCCCGTTCCTCTACCAAGCCGGTTATCCTGTCATTATTTAGCAGAACCGCCAGGCCGTGATGTAATTTTTCCCCGTCAAAAACACGTCCATTGAGCAAGGCCTTTTTCATAAGTTCCAACCCTTGACTGCCCGTCTTGCCGTCATCAGCTTGCGCCTTCCTTTACGGGGGCTATTGGTAACAGTACCTGAATACACCAGCCTGCAAGCCACGTCATAATGGAACCGACTGCGGCATACCAGGGCCAGTAAAGATCGGTTCCGATAGCCACTGTCGATAAACCTATAACACCCACGACAAAACCCATTAACGCCGCCGGTTGCTGAACGCGGGGAGAGATTACAGCCAGCATGAAAAGTCCCAACACCGGCCCGGTAGCGAAACCGGCAATTTTTAATACATTGAATACCGTACTTTCCGTGGTACCAATAACACCCACACCAACGGCAATGGCCACCTGCAATATTCCGAAACATGCAGTGGCTATGCGACCGGCGCGCAATTGCGACGTTTGTGATACCTCGCCCTTTCGCATTGGCAACCAGACATCGTTGATCAAAGCCGTCGCCGATGAATTAAGCGAACTGGACAGCGTCGACATGGCCGCAGCAAAAACCGCTGCCAGCGTCAACCCGGTCAGACCAACCGGCATGTAATTGACGATAAAGAAGGCAAATAGCTGGTCACCCTGACCGCTGGCCAACGGGTTGGCCGTTGTCAGTTGTGTGTAGAAGCCGGCCAGTGCGATGCCGATCAACAAAAACACCGCAAACTGCAGGAATACAATCAGGCCACTGAACCCCAGGCTGAGCGAGGCATCGCGCTGATTTTTAGCAGACAGATAACGTTGCACCATTAACTGGTCAGTGCCATGGGTCGCCGCTGTCAGAAAAGCACCACCGACCAGGCCTGACCAGAATGTCATCGTTGGCTTGGTCAGGCTGAAGTCAAAATCAAACATGCGGAATTTATGGGCTTCATCCGCAAACTGAAGCAGGCCGGGCAAGCCATCCGGCATCGACATGATGATAATCGTGAAAGCCGCGCCGGCACCCAGCATGTAGATGACAAACTGAATACTATCGTTCCAGATAACCGACCTTGCACCGCCTACCAGCGTATAAATAACCGTGATAAGCCCGAGCAGGATAACGGCAGTGGTCAGATCCAGACCCAAAACAATTTGAAGTACCAGCGCAGTTAAAAACAGGCGCAGCGCATCACTCAAATTACGCGTAAAAAGAAACAGTATGGATGTTAATCGTCGGCTCAACTTACCAAAGCGCGCTTCAAGAACCTCGTAAGCGGTAAAGTTTTCACTGCGAAAATAAATCGGTAAAAGAATGTGGATGATGAGCAGGCGGCCAACAATATAGCCAATGGCTATCTGCAGAAATGTCAGGTTACCATTAATGGCCGCGGGTATACCGGGCAAGCTGAGAAAGGTAACAGTGCTGGTTTCGGTGGCAACAATCGAGAGCAGCAAAACACCCCATGGCAGCGAACGACCGCCAAGAAAATAATCGGCGGATGTACGTTGACCACGCCCCACCCACAGGCCAAAGCCCAGTACCGCGAGCAGGTAAAAGATGACAATCGCCGCATCTACCGGGTGAATGTTCATGGAAAAACTCATTGCCTGACAATCATCCTTTCAAAAAGCAATCGGCCCGGAGAACCGGGCCGACTACGTAGCTTATGTCAGCCTGCATTGCTGCAAGCCAGTTCGGCCTCCGCTCAGAAGAGGAACTTGGCCATAAGTTGTATACGCCGCGGGTTGAAATAGTTTCTCGGCTCACCATAACCAGCAGCATCTATGACGGGGTTAATGTTGTAGCCCGTCTGCTTGTTAAACACGTTGAACATGTCTGCACGGAACTGAATGGCATAACGCCCACTGTCTCCAAGATTCCAGTTTTGCGTGTAGTTCAGATCCAGTTGGAAGTGGCCTTCAGAGCGGTTCTTACCGGCTGTTTCGGCGAAGCGGATGGTGTCGCTGCTATAGCCGGTAAAGGCTGCCATCCCATGTCTCCCAGGGTTGACCCGACTGGAAAAGCCCGTAAAAACCAACGGTCGCATTCCAATCCAGACTCCAGAACCCGTATACCTTCAAAAGGTGCTTACGTTCACCGCGCAATGTGCCGTCCTTCATGTTCCACAACATACGTCCCCGGCCATCGGCGAGTAATGACGAACCGATGAAAGTGTTGAAGTCATTGTTTGACGTTGCGTTGTCCTGATCGAAGTTACCTGTGTAGTCACTCCATGTGTAGGAACCCTGCAGGTAGAAATTCTCAAAGCTCCACTCAGCTTCAAAACTCACTTCATAATAGTCGGTGTATGAACGCTCGAGCTGCGCGATGACAAAGGATGATCCGCCGATTTCAGCGCGGTAATCGTTCAGGTCGGGTATGTAGGGTTCCTCGGGAGCCCAACCTGCCGGCATACAACCAAAACGATCTGGCTCATTGGTGCAGGAGTAAGCCTCGTTGGCCCAGTTGTAAACATCTTCCCAGAAATTCCGTGCTTTACGATAACGGAAGTGAGCCCGTGTAACGAGGTTTTCACTGGCTTCCCAGTTCACACCGATAAGGAATTCGTCAATATGACGTGGGTCAATACCTTCCTGGAACAGTTTACCGGAAGACGATTCATCCTCTCCCAGTGCAATCATATTGCCGTCGATATCGAAAAATGCCTCGATCTCGGTATGCAGGTTACGATCCCAGGAAGCGGCGCGCATCAACGAAGTGGCCGAAGGATAATAACGTGCGTAATTGACAAACAATGAAGCATTGTCGTGCAAAATCCCATGTCACACCAAGGCGTGGCTGGACCATGTCGCCAAAGCCGATCTTCTTCATCAGATACTTGTTACCGGGAGCGTTCTCAAAACCGCTGAGATTGCTGCTGTTCTTTTTCAGACCCTGGCCATAGAGTTTATCTTCGGAGAACAATACGCCGATGTTAAACGTGAAATCTCTCCAGCCAATGGAATCATTAATCTCGATATTACGTGATTTGCCTTCCGAGTTGATCGGGGGAATACCGTATGCACCCAGGCTGGTTTGGAAAAATGTGGCCTGGTAATAAATCGGCAAATCACTAACAGGAAGTGTTTCTTCACCACCGATTGATTCGATGTAGCCCCAACCATTGGATGACCTTACAAGGTACTCTTTGATTTTTTCCTGGTGATAACCAAAATGAAGGTCATGTGTTGTGGAACCCCATTCCAGGTTCAGATCGTAACCGATTTCGAAAGACTCACGGCTAAAGTTCTGTACATTTATCTGTTGTGCCGCACCGACAAGACCGCCACCCTGGGGGGCGCCGTTAGCATCAGGATAGCCATACTGATTGATCAGCGGCTGAGCCCAGGCATTCCATGCGTCATCACCTACGCGTGTATTCGGCACATCGAAGTGCCCCATTCTGTCGAGATTATTCAGGTCAAGCGAACCGCCCACTGATGGCTGAACATCGAGCAACAGGTCAGGTAAACCGGATGTATCATTCTGGAAATCGGTGTACTTGAAATAGGCGTTGCTATTGTCATTGATGACCCAAGATCCTTCAACGATCGTGATCTTAGTGTCGCTTCGGAACCCGATGAACCATCGGCGCTTTCGTACTGGCCAACGCCCTCACCTTTTCCTTCACTTTTCGAGTGACGGTAACTGGCGTCAAACAACAGGTTGTCGGTTGGTGCCCAGGTGAACTTTCCGAAATATTCATCACGGTCCAACTTGTAGTCGGGTACTTCACCGTAAGCATTAGCGCGGTTTTTACGCTTGGTGGTCGGATTGTAGTAAGAAGCGTAAAAATAGAGTTTTTCCTTGAGAATGGGTCCACTGACACTGGCAACTGTCCAGTCTTTGTCCTGGTCATATTCGAGAAGTACCCTTGCGTTCTGCTGACCAGTCCGAATCCTCGCGTCTGATAGCTGACCTGGCCATGGAATTCGTCCGTACCACGCTTGGAGGTGGTGTTGACCTTGAAACCACCAGAGCGGTTGAAACCGACCGCGGTAGCACCACCACGAACAATGGAAACCTGGTCGATATCATGTGTTGAAGGCTCTGCAGAGAGCGTACCAAACAACGGCAATGAAACATCCACACCATCGAACTGATAGGTATTGTCCTGACCATTACCACCGGCACTTGGGCCACGGATAGCATCCTGGGTGTACTGTACGCCCGGGATTAACTTGATCAGGTCACGATATTCCTGACCAACCGGTACAGCGCTGAACACTTCACTGCTCACCGCGTCAGCTGATCGAGGAACCGCTTGATTCAAAGATGGGGGCTGCGCCGGTGACGAGAACCTCTTCCAGCACGGCTCCTTCTGCTGTCAGGTCAACTGCCAGGTTAGCAATGACCCTCTGTTGCAGGAGAACCTCGGTCGCAATAGCGCGGGTTGTGCCGTCCTCCAGGGTAAAGGTAAGCGTATAGTTACCAGGTGGTAATGCCACCATTCTGTAGCTACCATCAGCACCCGTGGTGGAGTTACGTGCACCAGGCAAAATATTACTGGTGGCCCTGACTTGCACATTGGGGAGTGCGGAGCCATCAGCGACATTGGTGACCTTACCTGCAAGTTCACCTGTTTGTTGCGCCAGCAATGGCGTACTGATCATGGCGGCTAAAACCATGAGTATGAGTATCCAGCTTACTTTCCAAGCTGATGATACTGGCCTTCTCAACACTTTTTGTTTCATCATTTTTGTAATCCCCGGTCGGATGATTAAAGTTAAGAAATTGTTATTATTCGGGTTAAAGTATCACTACCGACGAGAAAGTAAAGAATTATTTATTCCTTTGTGCTATTTTTTTCCCGCCAGCAACGATTTGAGTCATCCGAAGACGTACTGATCTCGTCGCTAAACATTCATTTCCCGCCAATTAGTGAAGCATCATGACCAAAAATGACAGGCACTTAATCAACCCGGATCTTACCCGGCGAATGTCGCAAAAGCGTCTTACGGCAACAGCCGCGCTGTTACTCGCATTGTTACTGTCCACAACCGGCTGTGTGACGCAGAGCGGCGGCAAGGTTAAATCCGGCGTAGCTGACTCGGTCATGGTTGAATCTGAAAACCAGGATACACGTGTCAGAATAATCGTCATCCATCATACGACTGGGGACTTTCACGATTCTTTTCATGTACTGACAAAGAAAACTGATCGCCCCGTCAGCTCACATTACCTGATACCCGAGCCCGGAGATGCGAGTTACCCCGAAACAGACTTAAAGCTATATACGCTGGTATCTGAAGAGAAACGTGCATGGCACGCAGGCTCCAGCTACTGGGCAGGAAAAACCTCACTCAATGACATGTCGGTAGGAATCGAACTGGTCAACCAGACCTATTGCCGAAATTCGGAACAGGCAATCCCCAATGACCAGGAAGACCAGGAAGACCAGGAAGACCAGGATCCGGCAAGAATCTGCTTTTACCCCGACTTTGACGATACACAGCTAGCCATTCTGACCGACCTGCTGAAAGGTATCCTTGAACGGCATCCGGACGTAAAGCCGACCGATATTGTTGGACATGCGGACATCACGCCACAAAGAAAAATTGATCCGGGCCCGCGCTTCCCATGGCAACGACTTTATCGCCTGGGTTTTGGCGCCTGGTATGACGACGACACGGTTTTCAAATACTGGGAACAGTTCAGGCTCGAGATGCCTCCGGTGCTGACACTGCAAACCGCCCTGAACGCCTACGGTTATGACATAGAACTGAGTGGTGAAAATGACAGGCAATCCCGTAATGTTGTGCGGGCGTTTCAAATGCACTTTCTGCCGTGGCAGGTGAGCGGTGAATTTAACGACCAGACCGTCGCCGTGCTTTACGCGCTACTGGAAAAATACCGTCCTGAGCAACTCGAGCTTTTGCCATAGACGGACTACGAGGTGGCTAAAACAGATGGCCAGACATTGATGCATCGCGAATTTAATATTCAACACCAAGCCAGTCCTTTGGGGTCAAAATAGCTATATTGTGATAATGTATGCAGATCTTTCGAATAATTTATTCTTAACAGGTAAAAGACACCACGCTCTCAGCCGCGTTAAATAAACCTTAACCGGAAAACAGGGCACCTGTGACGGGGTTTACGGTACAAAAAAATGGTAGGCAAGATATGAAAATTAAAAACATTCGCCTGGGCATGCTCAATGTACCGTTGAAAACACCCTTCAAAACTGCGATGAGAACGGTCAATGAGATCGAAGATGTCGTGGTCATGGTTGAAACGGACACCGGCAACACCGGTTATGGCAGTGCGCCAGCGACCGCTGTCATTACCGGTGATACCCATGGTTCGATCATTGAAGCCATCAGTAAGGTTATGTCCCCCGCCCTGATCGGACGCAATATCAGCGAACTGAACAAGCTGACAAATACCATTCAGAATTCCATCGTCAGAAATTTCAGCGCCAAGGCTGCGATAGAAATGGCGATCTATGACTTGTATGGCCAGCTTTATGGTGCACCGCTGTATAAGTTACTCGGTGGTGGTGACAACATCATTACAACCGACATTACTATCAGTGTGGACTATATCGACAAGATGGTAGAAGACACCTTATCCGCGATTGAACTTGGTTTCGAAACATTGAAAATCAAAGTCGGCAAAGACCCTGCCCTGGATATCGAACGTATCAAGGCCATCTATGCTGCTGTCAACGAACGTGCCCTGATAAGACTGGATGCCAACCAGGGCTGGACACCAAAACAGACCGTCTCTGTTATGCGTGCGCTGGAAAACAGCGGGGTACGGCTTGAACTGCTCGAGCAACCGGTGAAAGGTTACGATATCGAGGGCATGAAATATGTCACCGAGCGAATTCACACACCGGTTATGGCAGACGAAAGCTCGTTCGGGCCCAAGGAAGCCATCGAATTAATTCGCGAACGTGCCGCTGATATCATCAACATCAAACTAATGAAGACCGGTGGCATCTCCAACGCCATCAAAATCGCCGACATTGCAGGCATGTATGGTGTCAACTGCATGATCGGCTGCATGCTGGAATCCAGCATCGGTGTCGCAGCAGCGGCCCACATCGCCGTCGCCAAATCCTCGGTCATCACCAAGGTTGATCTCGACACACCCGCGCTGGGTAAATACGACCCGGTGACCAGTGGTGTGATTTTCGATAATTCTGAAATCAGGATTACTGACTTGCCTGGGCTTGGAATTAGCAAGATCGATAATTTGACGATGCTTGACCTCTAAGCAAAAGCTAAATTTTCTATTGGGAATAATTGATCAGTCGGGAAGCTGAGGCTATACGGTGCCTTGCTTCAAGACTTAGCGGGTAAAAAACCATTGATCATTGGGGAAGCCAAGGCTATGCGGTGCTGTGCTTCAAGACTATGCGGTGGAAAAAACAATTGATCAGTCGGGAAGCCAAGGCCATGCAGTAGCTTATGCCGGGACACGCCACAAGTACGTCCTGTAGGCTCTGTCGCGACATCCCTGTCGCTCAAGGTCCCGACATAAGCTACTGCACCCCCTTGGCTTTGTGCGAATGCGGGGGTCAATGGTTTCTGTTAGATACAGTGGTTTGATTCTGAACTTGATAAGCTCACGGCTTTTGCGAATGTTTGGGCTAACGACTTCAGAAAGATGCACGTCGTTTGATATTAAGCTGGGATGTGTATTAACTTATCAGGACCGTGAGCGACATGGATGTCGCGCTCGAGCTTACAGGGACGTACTTGCAGCGAGTCCTGGGAAGTTAATACACATCCCAGCTCCCCCAACCGTGCAGATTATCGGAAGTAAGGCCTCTGAGTTACTCCTCAGGCTGGCTTGGGCACGGCACATGTTCTGATAAGACCATACACATCCCGGCGTCCCCAGTATCAAACGCAAGCCCCCTTCCCCCGACTAACCAATCAGCAACCTACAAATATACACAGCACTCAAAGCACCCACAGCATCAGCCGTCAAACCGGCAATCAACGCATGACGACTGCGTGTAATTCCCACTGAGCCAAAGTAAACAGCCAGTACATAGAATGTGGTCTCCGACGACCCGAACATGGTCGCGCCGATTTTTGCATAGAGTGAATCAGGGCCATATTCGTTGACCAGATCGGTTAACAGGCCAAGTGATCCACTGCCTGATAAGGGCCGCATCAATGCAAGGGGTAGATTCTCAGGGGGAAAGCCAATCAGGTTTAGAACAGGGGCCAGGAGGTTCAGCATCAGGTCCAGCGCCCCCGATGCCCGGAACATTCCAACAGCAACCAGTATGGCGACCAGGTAAGGGATGATTCGAACCGCGATGGTAAAGCCATCTTTGGCGCCATCGACAAAAACTTCGTAAACCTTGATTTTTTTGACGCTGATAGCGTACATCGGAATGCCCACCAGCAATAGTGGGATGATGTATTTGGATCCGGCGTTCAGACTTCCGACAATTGATTCGATCATGATGCGTTCTCAACTGAAAATCGCTTCATTTTTTCCAGCAGCTTGACCATCACAATGGCGGTAATCGTGGAGGCAAGCGTCGCCAGTATCGTGGTGATAAAGATCTGGCTGGCGGCTGCACCCATCAAGGCAACAACGGTCGCCGGCACAATGATCTGGACACTGGAGGTGTTAATTGCCAGGAACATCACCATGGAATTGGTTGCCGTATCCTTTTTTGGGTTTAATTCCTGCAGTTCCTCCATGGCCTTTAAGCCCAGCGGGGTCGCAGCGTTGCCCAGACCCAGCATATTGGCCGACATATTCAGCACGATCGAGCCGATCGCTGGATGATCGACAGGAACATCGGGAAACAAGCGGACGGTGATGGGCCGCAGGCCCCTGGCGATGATTCTTATCAACCCCGATGCCTCGGCAATTTTCATGATGCCCAACCACAGGGCCATGATGCCGATCAGTCCGATGGAGATTTCAACCGCCACCTTGGACATGTTGATGGCAGCGTCTGTTACTGCGTCAATCCTGCCGGTAATGATACCGGCGACGACACTGATGGCCATCATTCCAAACCAGATATAGTTAAGCATTTGTGTACCTCTTAAATATCAGGGAATCCCGCTATCTCATGAACCGGGCTCAGCAAACCGGTGACCCGGGGATCAGAATATGGGGATTGGTTTCACCCGCGTGAATTTCTACATCATGGGAAATTGGCAGTGTTGCCTGGTAATCCCCATGCCCACATGGAAAGTTACTGATAATCGGAATATCCAGATCACCACAAACATCCATAATGATTTCGTCAGTGGTTTTGCCAAACGGGGTTTTGCTGTCACCCATTTCCAACATCTCACCAACGAGCAAGCCCTTGATATGGGCGAGGCTGCCACTGCTTCTCAAATGCAACATCATGCGCTCAAAGGCATAAAGTTTTTCGTCGATATCTTCTAAAAGCAGGATTGATCCGCTGGTGTCTAGTTGTTTATCAGTGCCCAACCTTTCAATCAGCAATGTCAGGTTACCGCCCCACAATGGACCACTGGCAACGCCGGGATTCAAACAACGCGCCTGGCATGCCGGCGGGGACAGGATCTTTATATTGTCCTCACCGCCAAGAACCTGGTGGAAAACATCAAGGTTGTACTGGACCGTCTGCTTTCCATAGGTAGATAACATCGGGCCATGAAAGGTAATCAGGCCGGTGTTTTGGGTAATAGACGTCAATAGGCCGGTAATATCACTGTAGCCTACAAAAATTTTGGGGTTGGCACGGATAACTTCATAGTCCAATAAAGGTAAGACCCGGTTACCACCGTAGCCTCCGCGTGCGCAAATGATGGCGTCGATCGCAGGGTCTGCGAACATGCTCATGATATCTTCAGCCCTTTCGGCCGGTGAGCCTGCACACTGGTTTTCCTGCAGAGCAGTCGTTCTGCCCAGGGAGATTTCATACCCCAGTTCTTCGAATACGCCAACAGCACGTTGCAGTCGTTCCTCTTCCATCCAATAGGCCGGATTGACAATGCCGATCCTGGCACCTGCTTGCAATTTTTGGGGCTTAATCTGTTCTGTCATCTGGGTGATTTCTCTTATTGGCTCAGTCCACACTTAAAGCCGAAGTATAAGTTTGCAGTGCTTATTGCGCACCTTTAGAATGATTTACTCCACTCAACGGCCAACAGTATCTCACACTGTAATTTACTATCGATGCGAAAAATCAAACTAATTTTCTGTGCCCTGTTATTTGGTCTCTGCTGCCAGCCATTACTGGCTGATGATACGCACGCAGGCGTCTGGTCGACTGATGTTATCGGCATCAATGATACTCACTTATCAGACGAATACTGGATCAGTAAAACAGGGAACGCCGGTGAATTGCTGAAAAGTCAGGCGGAGATTTCTGACTTCAACCGGGCTGTTTTTAGCAGCAATGAGCACATGGTGGACCTGGCCCAACTACCTTCGCAGCTGGCGGGTGTGGAAGTAAAGAAGCGCATACAGGCGATCAGCAAACCCAATAAATCCACCTTGTATAAGTCCACCGGTGAAGTCCTGGCACCTGAGGGGTATCGACACTACACGGACAAGCTTGCCCTGGGCCTGATTCCCGAAACCGTCACGCTGAAGTTTGCACTGGTCGTCAGACGCACCGACATGCGTGCCTACCCGACCGATGACCGCTACTACAAGTCAGCCGATGACCAAAACCTGGATCGTTTTCAGGAAAACGGCCTGTTTCCGGGTGATGCGCTGGCCGTTTTGCATACCAGTGCCAACAAAGAATGGTCTTTTGTCCAGTCATACAACTATGCGGCCTGGGTAAAAAGCCGGGATATCGCCATCGGCGAACGGCAACGAATCCACGAATACCAGCATGCGAAACCTTTCCTCATCATAAGCGGTGACAAGGTCCAAACCAATTTCAATCCGGAGATTCCTGCCCTCTCAGAACTACAGCTTGATATGGGCATACGCCTTCCCCTGGCGAGTCGCGCAACCTATAGCAACAGTTTATATGGCCAAAACCCCTACGCGAGCCATACCGTATTGCTACCCATACGTAACGCGGACGGCTATCTGGAAATCAAACCGGCCCTGATTGCCCGCAACCAGGATGTACACCGGGGTTATTTGCCGTTTACCCGTGAGCACATTATCCGCCAGGCATTCAAGTTCCTGGGTGAACGCTATGGCTGGGGTCACTCCTACAATGCCCGGGACTGCACCGGATTCATCATGGAGGTCTACAAGACCTTTGGTTTCCTGATGCCCCGCAATACCGGGCAGCAAGGCACTGGCGAGTTCGGTGAGAACACGCGATTTACCGATCAAAGCAACAGGGAAGAGAAGCTTGAGGCTCTGGCCGAGATGGATATCGGCGACCTGATTTATGTTCCGGGCCATGTATTGATGTATATCGGGGATGTCAACGGTGAACCCTACGTGATTCACGATGTTTCAATATTTCGATACATCGACGAAAACGGCAACTACTACGAAGGCATACTGAATGGTGTTTCGGTAACCCCGTTCATCCCGTTATATGGCTCAAAAGAGTCGCCTTATATTGACCTGATGTACAACATCAAACGAATCAGGTAACGGCTTGAGGTGTCCCGTCCTGCATGGTTGCGAACATGACTGAAGATGGTTCAGGAAAGGCTTCAGGCATCGTACTGCGTGGGAACCCGTCCGGTCAGTCCGGCAAGTAACTCATAGCCTATGGTACCGGCAAATGAAGCGACCTCATTGACACTCAGGTTCTGACCCCATAGCTCTACCGGGTCACCCACTTCCACCGTTTCCAGACCGGTAAGATCAACACTGATGGCATCCATCGAAACCCTGCCGGTCAAGGACACGCGTTTTCCATTGACCAAAACCGGCGTGCCACTGGGGGCATGACGTGGATAGCCGTCGCCGTAACCGATTGCAATCGTGCCAATTTTCGAAGGTCTTTTGGCCACCCAGTCATGGCCATACCCGACACCCTCACCGGCGTGCGATGTTTCTGATAGCCATTATTTCAGAGCTCATCGTCATGGCTGGTCGCAAACCGTGCGCGCCGGTATCAAACGTACCGGCCGGACAGGCGCCGTACAGCATATAACCCGGCCTGTTCCAGCTTGCATGACTGTTCCTCCAGAACAAAATGCCAGCCGAATTGGCGATGCTCATGTCAAGCTTGTACTTTTTCGAGCATGAACGGATCAAACCAAGCTGTGTATTCGTCATCGGGTCGGTTTGGTCGTCAGCACAGGCAAGGTGGGTACACAGAACCGGATTGGGCTGAACATTGGATGATGAACTCATGCTGGCAATAACCTGGTCAAGCTGGCCGGGAGTGAAACCCAGGCGATGCATGCCGGTGTCGATCTTCACCCAAGCGGTAACCGGGTTTGACAGCTTTGCAGACAATAGCCAGTCAAGCTGTTGCTGACGATGCAACAACAACCAGAAGTTGTTTTCCCCAGCCAATACGACATCTGTCGCATGGCTGATTCCCTGCATCACCAGGATTGGCTGACTGAAACCCGCCTCCCGCAGCATGATGGCCTCTTCCAACAAGGCGACTGCAAACACGGGTGCCACGCTTTGCAAACTGTGCGCAACCTCCACCATGCCATGCCCATAGGCATTTGCCTTGATGACAGCGATACTCCGCGATGCCGGGGCAAGTTTCATGGCAAGTTGGTAGTTGCTGACGATATCGCCAAGCCGAACGGTCGCAAAGGTTGGGCGCATTAATCTACCCTCTTAAGCTCCAGGTCCTCAAAATCGTAATCACCATCGTCCATCTTCGTCATGGAGATACCGGTAACCTTGCCCTTTCTATCCGTCTCAAACAGAACGTAGGCGTCTGCGCCCAGCGTTCTGTCGATCCAGCGCACGCTAAAGCGGTTGCCTTCGAGCTGGCGCATCTCTCCCAGGAATTTCGGTGATTTATCGGCAGCGAACACGAGTTGATCATCTTTGAGGGTGACAGTGATATCACCAAACCATGGATCCCGGTAGCGACCCGTGAAGTGTGACAGCCCGGAAGGGGCAGATATTTCCGCGGCGTCTGCCGCCTCTTCCCCTTTTACGGCGGGGGTCTTCTGCGCGGCTTCTTGCTCGTCCAGCACCATCTGAATCCAATCCACCTGCTCGACCGGCATGAATGACCGGACAATGGTATTCATTACGGTTGAGCGCGCCGCCGAACTCGAGCCGTTTGTCAGTAACACCACACCCAGTTCCAGTTCCGGCACCATGACAACATAGGATTTCATACCCGCCAAGGTGCCCGTATGTGAAACCTCCTTGAAGCCGTGGACATCCGCCAGGCGCCAACCCAGGCCATAGGCTTTGAAGTGGGTCCGGTTCATCTCAAAATCTCGTTCCCTGACATTCAGCAGCATCTGCGGCTTCCACATCTCCCTGCTCTGAGTCTCACTGAATAGTACCTCTCCGCCCGGGGTGGTTCCGTGCTTCAACTGGGTTCGAACCCAGGTCATCATGTCATCCAGGCTGCAAATTATGCCTCCGGCCGCTGCCGAAATGGGTGGCTGAGCCGGTATTCGGCCACGCTCAATAACACTCAGTTGCTCCTCGATTACGCCGTGCGGCGTCGCGAGATTACGCATGCGTTTTTTGGGAATTTTGTCTGCGAAGCAATGTTTCATGCCGGCCGGTCGCATTAAGCGACTCTCGACGAACTCACCCCAGGACTTGCCGGTCACTCTCGGGATAATTTCACCGGCAACGATGTATAGCTGGTTGTCGTAAGCGTACTGACTGCGGAAGCTACTGACCGGCTTAAAAAACCGCAATGCATAGATAATGTCCTCAACAGTGAATTCGTTGGGCTCCGGCCACAACAACATGTCACCGACAAAAGGTGCCAGGCCACTGCGGTGTGTCAACAGGTCCTTCACCGTGAAGTTAGCCGTGACCCACGGGTCATTCATACGAAACTCGGGAATATAATCAATGACCAGGCCGTCCCACGAGATCAACCCATCATCGACCAGCACAGCCAGTGCCGCGGTCGTGAACGCCTTGCTGTTGGATGCGATCTTGAAAAGTGTCTGCGGGTCAATCTGCTCCTTCCTGCCGATCTCCCGAATACCATAACCCTTCGCCAGCAGCACCTGATCACGCTTGACGATACCGATCGCCATACCCGGCACATCAAACTCGGACATTGCCCGTGCTGCCAATTCCGCCACGGCGGTATCAGTGATACCTTCACGCGCCTGCGCGCCGGTAACCGAGAAGCCAAGAACCAAAACAACACTGGCTGGCCACCTGAGCCAACGCCAAAGCCGATAACGCCCTGCTCGTCGTGCAGAACCTTCACATTCAGAGTGCATCATATGAAACGTATTTTCCTTCAAGCAGGTCAATGACAAGGTCCGGTTGATCACTGTACAGGCCCATTTCGTATCTACAAGACAAGCAGGCTCACCACAAAATACATCACCAGCGTGATACCACCGGCAACCAGTGCATAGGGTAACTGGGTTCTTACGTGTTCCAGCAGGTCACACCCGGATGCGATTGCCGATACGGCCGTGGTATCCGATATCGGTGAGCAGTGATCACCAAAAATACCGCCACCCAAAATCGCGGCCAATACCAGCGACGGCGGCAGACCAAGTGCCTGGATCAACGGCACACCTATCGGTATCAATATCGCAAAGGTCCCCCATGAGGTTCCGGTGGAGAATGATATCAAGGCACCGGCTAAAAACATCATCGGCACGATCAGGTAGATGGGCAGGAATTCACCAACCAGCCCGGCAATAAATATACCGGTGCCCAGTTCCTTCAGGCTGGCGCCAAGTGCCAGCGAAAACAGTACGATAGTCACCAGCGGCAACAACTCACCCATACCTTCAAAACCGATCTTGACCAGCTTGATGTGAGTGAAATTACCGCTCGCCAACATCATCACGTAAGCCACCAGGCAGGCGAGTGCAACCGAATAAAGTACCGAGCGTGAACCACTGCCGTTGGCCATGACGCCATCACCGGTCCAGAACATGAAAGCCACCATACCGCCAACCATCACCAGAAGTGGTACGAACATGAAGCTCGGGTGTGTCGCATCAACCGGCAGGTCTTCTGCACTGTCTTCGTGCTTGATTGTCTTACTGGTTGCCAACGGTCCATAATACTTGCCCGTCCAGGCCGTAAAAAACACGATCACCAGCGTGACGAGTGCATAAAAGTTCAGCGGTACCGTACCCCACAAAATCTGTGCCGCCGATGCCTCAAGCTCATAGCTCCCCAGCAGGGCCAGGATATACGCCCCCCAGGCGTTGAGCAGAATGAGGATACAGATCGGCGCAGAGGTACTATCAATGATATAGGCCAGTTTTGCGCGACTCATACCAAAGCGGTCGAAAAGACCACGGGACAAAATACCCGCCGTCAGCACACTGAGATTTGATTCAACAAATACCGCCACACCCACACCGGACGTCAACAGGGCGGTCTGTCGTGCGTTACGCGCAACCCCACGATTGATAATTGAATTGACCATCGCCGTGACACCGCCCGATTGGCGGATATAGGCCAGCAAGGCGCCGATCATCAGGCTGAAAACCAGGATACGTGCATTGTCCTTGTCTTCTAATACCGAGATGATCCGTTCCAGCGTAAACAGACCCGCCATGGGAACGCTGCTTAAAAGTGATGATTGCTGGAGCAACTCTGCGGTAAATATTGACAGGAAAAGCGCAAGGATAACCTCGCGTCTCCACAATACAACGACAATAGCAACGATCGGGGGCAGAACAGACAGCCATTGTTCAGACATTATTTTCCTGTGATACCTCGTGGGTTTTTATAATTTTATAGATCCTAGCGAAACGGAATATCTCTAAATAACCGCTCGTTCTCAATCAGCGGTCGCGTGGTTTCATCCGCCTGTAGCCAGGCTTTGCGAACCCGATTATTGCGATCACCCTCACTCAGAAGCACACTCGTCTGGGCACGTTTGAAAGAGCGCCATAGCGTAGGCCGGATGCTGACTGGAGACCCGGTCGAGACTCGTTGCTGCTTCATTGAATCGCCGATCAGCCATGTACAGGATACCCAGTTCCAGATTGAATGTGAATTGATCCTCCAGCATTTTTCGCGCAGCTTCGAATGCGCGAATCGCGCCCTTGGTGTCGTGCAGAGTCATCCGCAATTGTCCCATTCGGGCCCATTCCAATCCGGGTGACTCCTTGATTTTTACAATTTTCTCCAGCTGGCTCAATGCCTTTTTTAACTCACCCTGACGTGTATAAACCTGAAGCCAAACCCGCAAGAGCAGGAATTCGGTCAGGCGACTCCGTCAACACGGATTCGAATATGGGGCTGAGCTAAATCCCATTGCTTATTTTTCAAGTAATGCATCGCCTGGTAGTGGCGAAGATCAATAGAAGAAGGAATCAATAGCCCTCGCGCGATCAAATAATTTCTGTGCCTGATCTTCATTATCAGTCACTGAATACGCCACGGCCAGGCGAAGCGTGGCCATGAAATTATACGGATCTGCTCAAGTATCCGGGTAAATACAGGAATAGCCGCTGCATAATCCTGACGGATGAAGAGTCCGGCTCCAATATCCATATCGTGGAAGAGATGAACCATATCCCTGGGGTTGGGTGCATCATCGCGTATCTTGGTAGCCACCGGAAGAACGCCTACATATCCGAGGCTGGCCAACTTGTCCAGGGCTTCCTGGCTAAGGGCCTGCTGTTTTTCGGTTTGCACCGCAAGGGCCCGGATCGAGTAGGCTTCGATAGCATCCCAGAGCAGCGGCATCTGGCTCAATCTGGCTGTCCAGGTTATTGCTCTCTCCGGGGTCGTTACGCACATCGTAAATCTCGGTGTCACCGGAGCTGATCACCTTGATACCGTCCAGAACTGCCATAAATTGCGGCTGCCATCCATACTGCATATATGGCTTCAGCGCCTCCGCCAGCACCGGCCCTGATTCATCTACCAAACAGACCGCCTGCCCGGCTTTCACCTGACCAATCAAGCACGGTATCGAAAACCTGCCGCACACTGACGGCCCGCTCTGAATATTCCGGCTTCGATACCGGATCCGGCTACAATCAGCGGCACGCGCATCGTGCCCTGGTAAAGCAAATTCCCATGCAGCGTTTCGCCGTGGTCACCCAGCCCTTCACCATGGTCACCAACAACAATGATCTTCCAGGGCCGGCCCTGGTTGTGTTCCTCAAATGCCATGACCAGCCGACCCAATTGCTGATCCATATAGGCAATCTCACCCAGATAGGGATCGCGGGGGTACCGCGATAGAAACGGCTCGGGTGGCTCATAGGGTTCATGAGGATCGAAATAGTGAACCCACATGAAAAGAGGACTCGCTTTGCCCAAGAGCCGAATCGAGCGCCAGGTCGGTTGAATCGCGGTTGCCGGGCGTTCGGCGGCATCACCGACAAACGCGTCATCGTAGTGATCGAAAGCCCCGCGACAGGCCAAACTGACCGGCGAGAGGAAAGCCCGAAACAAAGGCCGCCGTAGTGTAACCACGACCTTGCAACAAAGCCTGACAACAGTTCGATCTGTTTATCTATCACGCGGCCATTTTCACGCACGTGATGATCCGCCGGGTATAGACCGGTCAACATCGACGCATGGGAGGGTAAGAGTCGTAGGCGTCACCGAGTAGGCCTGGTTGAAAGTACACACCGCGCCCTGCCAACGTTTCCAGGTTGGGCGTGTCGGCCTGATCTGTCTCGATACCCAACCGATCGGCGCGGGTTGTGTCCAGTGTGATTAACAAAATCGATGGCTGCACAGGCTTGGCTGGCCTTGCTGTTTCAGGGGCTTTTCCGGGGACAGACCCGGGGTCGCTGGACTCCTGTGAGCATGCCATCACAACGAGCGTCAGGACGCACATCAATAAGTAGTGTGATGGTAGCTTGTTTCAAGTCAAGGTTTCTCATTTGAAGCCTTTGTAGCACACTGTAGTGGTATTTATAAGGAGTTTCTTAATCCAGACGTAGCCAAGAGCTTGAAACCGAATAGATGCCAGCAGGAAAGCCAGGAAAGAAACTGAACATCCAGCCACGCATCCAGGCGGGGCCTGACCCGATAATAACGGCCACGGGCAGGTCAATGTGAACGGCATCCGTTTTGCCGTTTTTCGGGAGATAGCCAAGCGGATTGGCTATCAATACATTCCACCATCTCTTCTTGTGGATAACCGGAATATCGTGCTCCAACGGCAGCACCAAAAGTAGCTGCTGGCCCTCCGCCACCGTTCCTTCATACATGCGTTATTGACTGCCCTCGTGAGGGCCATTTGACAACCCAGCCGCCTCCATTGATTCTGACACCCGCCGTCGACGACCAATGGGTTTCACTGCTTGCGGGTTCGATATTCAAAAATACCTCATTTCCCACGGACGGAGTTACGTAACCGAATTCGCCCGCGACCCAAATGACGATAAACAATACTGGCACGGTTGCAAGCAATGCCGGACCCAATGCCTGGCCCAGCTGTCTGGACGCCAAGCGCAAGCGCGTCGCGGATAAGCGGTATAAGTTCTGCAGAATTCACCATCGAATTCAGTAATGTTTTTTTGTTGATGTTTTTTGCAGTGTCTTAAGCGCACCGATTCTTTCCTGATCAGAAAAGAACCGGTAAAAGATCATGGTGAGCCAGCCCGCAAGGATTCCCCAGATCAACCAGCCGCAGCACAGGCAGGCATCAGCCATTGCGAGTATACTCGTCAATGATACCGAATAGGGGTGCGGGAAGATCAAACAAGCCCATGCGCAGCCCTAACCGCCGTTCCTTGCAAAGTCGTCCTTGTACGCGTCATTACTTGGACCGGCAACTTCTGTGCCAACCAGCGGATTCACGCCGCGCTCTTCTGCGTTTTATGAATTTTCGCAGCGGCCAGAATATGATGGCGCCGATGGCGATGAAAATGGTGGCGAGGATACTCAGCAATGAACTCAGTACGCTGATGCCTGCACCCGGGCTGATGTAGGCAAGCGCGGGGCTGACCAGATGTCATTAGTATGAACTAATCAGCAGTACCAGGGTTATTATTTTTGACATTTTTAGTTGCCTTTGATGATGGGTTTATGGATTTTGGCAGATATTTTGACAGCTTTTCATTGACCGGGACCGCAATGATGGGTGATCTGGTGCAAATCGTCCGCGCTGAAATCCAATTCATAGTAATCCGGCTGTGAGAGCTGGGTGATGTATTCTTCGCGGATCCGCTCGAATCCATTTTCCGACATTCACAATGCTTCTGAGGATATCGATCAAAGCGGCTGAATGCGTACACATATCCTCGTAACGGAACAACAGACAGGCCTTGCGTACTTCGGGAAATGCTTTCAACTGGCCAAGAATATGTTGATAGGTTTCCGCTCAATAACGCGCCATGCCTCTACTTCATGCCCTTGCTGCCAGCAGTCGATAATAGCCTGCGTGGCCTTGAGTTGCCAAAATTAACTGGGACACGCTCTGGACCAAACTCGAAGTGTCCGGACATGGCCATTTGCATCGGAATCCTCGGGTCCCCTGGCTGGAGCGAGTGAAGAATGCATGCTGTTTTGCAAGGGACGCAACGTGATGTACAGGATCCCGAACAGGGATAAGAAATTTTGCATCAGGAAAAAGAGAAAGGATGTAGCGGATACGCGAAATGTTGTAATTGCCTTTTGCCAGGTAACGATTGGCATTTCGAACTGCCAGCAATTTGAGAATGTGTTCTTTATAAAACAGGTCAAATTGATCATTGCGCAACTGCCCATCTAGTACCTGGTTCACAGTGGCATCATGCAGCCTTGGAAAGAAAGACATCCACAGTAGTTCTTCTACAGCTTCAGGGCTGTCATTGCTGACTTAGATACGATCTTTGTGAGCCCTCTCTTCCATCTTCAGGATCTGAATTCGAGTTTTCTCGAGCAGATAGTTGCGCCAGTAAGGTGTCCAGATATTGGGGAAATCACTGTAGCGATGGCAGGTCAGATCGGGGTGCTGCTCCAACATCTCGGTCAAGATGGTGGTTCCGGAACGGGGAAGACTCGCGATGTAAACTGGGCGGTCTACAGTAAAGTGCCCGGTTTCCTCGCGAACGATTCGGATTCGAAGTCAGCCAGGCGTCGCCAGAGTCCGCGGGTGGCGGCGAAAAACCGGGACTGAAAATACAGACCGGTAGGAACACGGACAGCTGCTCATGGTGATTTTTTCCAGGTATTCGCTGGCATAACGGGCTATACCCGGGATTGAATCCAGGGGGGTATCCGTTTTGAAGGAGGTAAACAAAACACCGGGAACGGCTTCTGGGCGTGATGCAATGATCCCCGCTCCATTTCTTGTTGTTGTCATCGACCAGGGAAGCGGGAGCACCACCCAATGTGGTTTGCCAGGAAGCCCTGAAGCCGGGTTCGTAACCGATGACGAGATCCGGTGCATCACCATTTGCATTTTCCGGGTAAAGCAACACACCGTCGAACACATTCCTGATTGCCAGCAAGCCGGATCTGAGGATCCTGCAGTTGGGGAAGGCTGGAAATGATCTGCCGCTTGATTTGCTCCGCTTCAATATCACCCACTATACCGTTAGCTTCGCGACCAGCCCTGTTGATATAGAGGCTGTTCAAACCCAGCGCGTAGGCCCTGGTCCGGGACCAATCGACACGTCAGTGAAGCCTATGGATGACTCCAGGTTTCCACCTTTCAGTACCAACAGACCCTGCTCGGCCAACCAGCGATTGAGGTTAACTGCCCGCCTGAAAGGTGCAAAACCATGATCACTGAGTACGATAAGGCGGTCTTCAGACCCCATGCGCTGCATAGTTTCGCCCAGCACACGATCAGCCTCACGGTAAACCCAGTGGATCGCATCACGCGCCTCGTCATCGGTTTCATCATGTAGTGGATGTTGCGCATCGATCCCACGGTAAAACATGTGGGAAACCCGGTCTGTCTGGACGAACACAGAGACCACGATGTCGCTGTCGTGACTGATCCAGTGCATCATAAAACATGTTTTCCTGTTCCTTTAATGTTTCGCGCACGACTTCCAGGAATGCATGATCGGTCAAATGACCATCGTTGAGTGACCAGGTTTCCTCAGGCATACCGATGGTGTGATACAGGCCAAAGCGTTCTTCCATCTCAGCAGCGTAGCCCGCTGGAGAAGACAGGGGGATCACCGGGTCACGTGAGGATCGATGTGGATGGGAGAGACATACAGCTGAACCCGCGGATAGGCGCTAAGCAGGTATGCGCGGACAATGCCTTTTACGGAAGCCGGAGCCAAAATATTTAAAGCTCACCGTTATCCAGTCAGACCATTCGCCTGGTAATATTTGGATATCCGCATCCCCCAGTCTGATCCGGACCTTGTCTCCAGCAGGGTCAGAAGCAAGCTGGTATTCAAGGCTGGCGCACCGGGTTTTAGCGGGTCAGCGGGACCTTCGAGCAAGGACTCAATATGGCCCTCGCCGTCAGGACGCAAACGCACCGAGCGGGAACTACTGGTATCAGAGCTTATCTGACGGCCGGGTGGAGTAGATCGTATAGGTACCCTGGGTACCCAGCAGATCGGGTACACCCATACCTGCCATCATACGGTGGATGGGATCGGGTGGAAAAGTAACAGGCACCCTTAACACCGTGGAGCTGACCACCGGTCTCTTCAACCGCACTCCAGAATGGCGTGCCGATACGACGGTTGATGATCTCACTGTCTTCAAGCGGAAGCTCCATACCAAACAGCGGAAGAAAACTTTGTGGTGGAATTACCCGGGATATTGAAAAATCCGGCAGGTAGGTTTTCGGATCACGACGAAGAAAGTCGTATATACCGTGCTCACCCGGACCGGTACCGGTAGCGAAATCCGACCAGGCAACGGGTGACTGTGGCGGGTTGCTGGTTGGTAGGGCGCTGAAACTCACCCATTGTAGCCAGTTTCCGGAAATTGGGCAACGAACCGTTATCCATCCATTTCCTGGCCAGCACCGGATCCATACCATCAATCCTAAAACTATGAGACGCGGTCACAGTCGGTTCTCTCTGGCTGCATGAGATCAACAGAAAAACCACGGGAATAAAAAGCTTTACCAGGAGTTTTATTTTGGCATGGGACTGGAGCAGGTCAGCAGACATGATTTCCTGTAACTTGGGAAACGGATTTATGGTTTTAGTAATTATATATTCCGGCGAAACGCGCCTATAATAATATATTATTTTTTCCAGCAAAGACGAGATTAAACCCATGGTGTTTCCAGACTATCGTGAAGGGCGACTTTACGCCGAAGGTGTGCCGGTCGAAAAGATCGCTGAAGAGGTGGAAACACCGGTCTACTGCTATTCAACGGCGGCGCTGCGTCAAAACTACCAGTCGTATGCCGGGCAATTCAAAGCGGAGAACTCACTCGTGTGTTTTGCTGTCAAGGCAAATTCCAACCTGGCCATTATCCGCGAACTGGGCAACATGGGTGCCGGTGCCGATGTAGTATCGGAGGGTGAACTCAGACGAGCCTTGCTCGCCGGCATTCCGGCTGAAAAAATTGTCTATTCCGGCGTTGCCAAAACCCCGGGCGAGATGCGTTTTGCACTGAGGCAGAACATTCTCCAGTTCAATGTCGAATCTGAGCCGGAACTGGAACTGTTAAACCAGGTCGCCATGGATGAGGGTAAGCAGGCCCCCATCGCCTTTCGCATCAACCCGGATATCGATGCCGAAACCCATGAGAAAATCTCGACAGGCAAGGCCAGCAACAAGTTTGGTATTCCCTCGTCCCGTGCACATGAGGCCTACGCGCGCGCCGCTGAATTGCCGGGAATCCGGGTGCAGGGAATCGATATGCACATTGGTTCGCAGCTAACAAAACTGGGACCATTCGAGGCTGCTTTTCGTTGTCTTGCAGAGCTAACCACCGAGCTACGTGGTCTGGGCCATGATATTTCAATCCTGGATATAGGCGGTGGACTGGGCATTGACTACAAGGACGGCAATCAACTTCCACCGGCCATCACCGACTATGCGGCGCTTGCCAACGACATCCTCGGGCAACTCGACTGCCGGATTCTTGTCGAGCCCGGACGCTCGCTGGTCGGCAATATTGGCATTCTTATTTCACGGGTCACCTATATCAAGGAAGGTGAGAGGGATCGTTTTCTGATTATCGATGCCGGTATGAACGACCTGCTCAGACCCAGCATGTACGACGCCTATCATGAAATTGTGCCATGCACGCTGCGTGATGGTGAGTCCGCGCTTTACCAGGTGGTAGGGCCGATCTGTGAAACCGGCGACACATTTGCACGCAACAGGTCATTACCTCCGCTGCAGAGCGGCGACCTGGTAGCGATAAAAAATGCCGGTGCTTACGGTGCTGTGATGGCGTCCTCCTACAATACCCGCCCACTGGTGCCCGAGGTGCTGGTCAAGGGTGACAAGATGACGGTAATCCGACCACGCCCGACCTATGAAGATATGATAAACCTTGATACCCCGGATGGGCCTATAGACCATCAACCGCCAGGCGACTGAGTGAGAGCAACTCCCGCGCCCTGCTGTCGCGCTTCAACAGGTAACTGAACAGCACGTCCACAACGTGTTGTTGCGACGCCGTAGAGATAATTTGAGGATAGTCGAAGCCACCTTCCCTACTGACAGAAAACAGGGGAACATCCGCTAAAGCACGGATAGGGTTCGCATTGTAATTTGTCAGTGAAATAATCGAGACACCCGCTTTCTTCGCCTGCTGGGTAATCTTGACCATCTTGGTTGACTGGCCGGAAAAAGAAATAACGAATACGGCATCACCCTTGCCAAGGGTCATCACACTGGATAACTGAATATAGGTATCAACTTCCGCGATGACCGACTTGCCAACCTGTATCAGCATGCTGGCAAAATTCCTGGCCACCAGGGATCCTGATCCAAGCGCGACGATCTGAATTCGTTGACTTGTTTCCAGTAACTTGACGGCAGACAAAATGCGCTGCTCATCATTCAATTCCATCGTCGTCAGCAGCGCCTCATTTTTGATGGTATAAATTTGCTCCGGAAGCGAGTCCACCTTGCCGAGACTGACGCCATTTTTTTCCACCACCTCTTCGTCAAGGTCGCTTTTTACGACGTATTCATGAATCGCCAGTTTCAGATCGGTAAAACCACGGTAGTTAAGCTTCTGGCTGAACTTGATAATACTGGACTGGCTGACACCTACCGCTGCTGCCAGGTTTTGCGACGAGTAATCCCTGATCAATGCCGAATTCTCGAGAATAAAGTCGGCGATCATCTTCTCGTTGGAAGATAATTCTTCCCGAACCGCCCGCATTTTCCCAAGACAAGACATAAAACGCTTTCCAGTAAGTGAGTTTCCAGCCTTATCTAAAATAACAGATTGAAGGCATGGCCGAAATAAAAGCCGTCAATGTGCTGTCAGTGTCACGGAGTCCGCGTAGACTCTTCTTTCAAAACCAGCAACCCGGCCATCCGTTTCCAGTAACGGAAAGACATACACGGCATCCAGCCTGGCCTGCCATACGCCGTCGCTCCGCTGCTCAATGTTCACCTCCAGGTGTCCATAGTGTTTACCACCCTCACTGAGCACGCCATTTGAGTCGTAAACCTCGGGTGCGTCGGCATGTGCCAGGAACACCTGGTATGGATTGGCAACATCTGATACCGGCCCTCGCAGACCGTCGCCACCAATTCCGACATCGTAGAAATGTATATCATGCGCCTTTTCAACACCGTCGGGAAATACCTCGGCTCCTGAAATCACCGAGTGCTCATACATCTCATCGTGCCCTCCGAAAACCGCATCGACACCATGACGTATAAACAGGGGCGTCAAGGTTTGTAAAGGTACTGAAGACAGGATGTCACCCCTGGGTTTTTCACCGGCGGGACGGCCGTGAACACCCGATGTATAGGGTATGTGGTGAAACATGACAAATGTAAAACGGCTTGTCTCCTGGGCCTTGATCAGCTCCTTTTCTAACCAGGCATACTGCACTGAACCCGGTTGCCAATCCGGTGCAGACCCACCCTCACCTTCACCCAGCATTCTCCAGTTGGTGTCCATATCACTCCGGTCAGGCAAGCCATTGATGGTATCCAGAACAATGATCGTGACCACGCCGTGACGCATCGAATAATATCGCTCCGAATGCGCTTCATCCATTGCCCCATTGGCCGGCAGGTCAAAATAGGTCTGGTATTTACGCACTGAACGTTCGGAATCCGGAGCGGCGTACTTGCCAAAGTCACCCGGACCAGCAAAATAGTCGTGATTGCCCAGTGCAGGAACCAGTACCGTCGATGCTGCCAGACCTGCGTTATGTAACCAGAACTCATCCCAGTCACGTTGCTCGCCACCGGATTGGACAAGGTCACCCGCTATCGCAACAAATGCAGGTTGCCTTTGCTGAATAACTTCCAGGTTCTGCGCATACCCCGTGGTTTGATCGACCGGATACCTGCGGGCCCTGGTGGGTGTTTCGGCACTTGGCCAGACCGTATGTTTACCGGTGGATTCCGGTTCTGTTTCACTGTCGCCGTAGACGATAAAACGCAAAGACTTCTGACCTTCATCCAGCGTGAGGAAACTACCGTTCGCCAAATCGGTTGATTGTATTACCTGGTAGCGGTACAAGGTGCCAGGCTCAAGATCAGTCAGGCGTAGCTGGTGAAGATATGGCAAGGCTGCATCACTGCAATCGATGTCGCCGCAGTCCTCCATGGGGTGATAAGCGAGCGCTCGGGCCAGCACCGGGCTGGATTCCAATAACACGGCTTGTTCAATGCTCCCACCATCCTGCTTCCACACCTTCAAAGCCCCTGCCCGGTTTTCTTTACTGAACCAGATAAGCGTGATGGCATCTTTGGCCGGGTTCTGCAGGTAGGGTGTTATATGAAACCCACAAACACTCTCGTCGACCCTGGCGTTGCCTGCTCCTGTCGACAGGTAGTCCCCGAGGCGTTTTGACCACCCGGCGAGCCAACGCGCCTCGTTTCTTTCGGGCGGTGACAACTCGACCCGTAATCGTAACCTGTCGATGGCAGCATCACTGAATTGCGCGACGATATCAGCGCACTCATCCTCATTATCCCGCAAGCCTGCCAGGTCAGTGAGCACCTGCACCAGGCCCCAACCCTGCCCCTGGTAAGATTCACGCGGATTATTGCCGAGCCCTTTGAAATTGTAATAATCGATGACGGCAAAAAGCCCTTCAGGTGTTTCAAACAAGGTTTGAATCAAGCCTGTTAGTATCTGCTTCTGTTCAGCAGGCAAATCCAGCGCGCGCCAGCGCCGCTCGAAGGCCGACACAATAAACCTGGCCTGATAAAGCTGGGTCGCTTCCAGCCAGTCTCTCAATGACGTCATTTCGGGTGATGAACCGGCTGCGTCAAATTCTTCTTTACTGCCCCAGGGTGCATGCAGTGGGGGATCCAGTTCCTGCAGCCAGACCGGCATGCGCAGGTGATCAGGAACCTGCTCTCGAAGGTAGGCGACCAGGGCGGGAAACTGTTCATCAAACGGGGCATCGACACCCTCGGGAAACCAGATAAAATGCCCTATTCCCAGGGAGGGGAAATCCTCACCTTCGTTCCAGTGAGTCAGGTACTCAGCTTTTCCAAGTGCTTCATTCTGGTAGATACGGGAACCGATCCAGTCATAGTCGGTATCGCTCAGACCTGGTAGTGCAAAAGTTGCAAGCGGCTTTGGTTCTTCTATTTGCTGTTGCTCAACCGTTTCCACATAAAACAGCGCACGTGCCAGGATAAAACCTGCCAGCAGGACAAACAATGCAATTGAAAACGATCTACGATTCATAACCAGGCTTCATTCAACACAGACCTTTAATTGGTTCAAACGTGATAGACCCATGCGATCCGCTCATCAGGTCAGACAGCGGGCCAGGCTCAGACGGTTTGATAATACAGATTCTGCGGGTGATTTGCCTGCGCGAAAAAGAACCAGCGCTCCATGAACAGCCCGGCAAATTGCACCAGGAATGCCGCCAGGTATAAGCCCCACAGGTTTGTAGCGAGACCAGCCAATACCAGGCCCAGTGGAACGGGAAACACCAGGACCAGAAAAGCCCACTTGACGTTTTTGTACTTGCGCTTTGATGCGCCGTGAAAATATTCGTGGGTATTAAAAGAGCCCGTCATCGCCCCCTGTGCTTTCTGCACGATATGCGAATGGCGTATACCAATGGCGGTCTGAATGGTCGACTTGGGTCGAATTCGCTCATTACGCACCAGGCTCATGATACGGGTGATCAATACCATCACGGTCAAGACAATGGCCCAGCCACCAAAAAACTCGGTTTGAACCGAGACCTGTCTAGCTGCAAATACGGTTGCGAGCGTAAAGCCCGAGGCGCAACCAAACAGTGTGTAGTTAACCACCGTCAGCGGGGTCGCCCACTCCTGCAACATCTTCATGCAGGCGTAAATCATGCCGGTGCACAGGAACAGGGCAAAACACAGTACGCTCGCCACGGCACCGGTAACCAGTGCCAGGTCGACATTGAAGGCATCACGAATAACAAACAGTGTCGGATTCCAGCCGCTGAAATGAATCAAGCCCCAGGCTGCAACGCTGGCCATAAAGGCCGGCAGCACGATGACTTCACGCGACATCCATGAGGTACGCCACTGGCTGGCTGCACGCCAGGCGCGTTCCGGGCGTCCAAGGTGAAAAAATGAGCTAAACAGGCCAAGACCCAGCAGGCCCAGCGCAAACAGGCTTCCCAATGCATAGAACTGAAGCGGGTCCTGTAACGGCAACACTTTAAATGTCGAATACACCTGGCCGGTATAAAGCGCCAGAAACAAACCCTGGCCAGCGCCGATCAGTGTGGTGAGAAAAATGATGGATATGGCGGGACGCATAATTAATTACCTCTACCAGTATTTACCGCTACCAACTCGTTACGTCGTCGAAAGTCTGATCGTCGTCATCGGGCATCGGTAACTTGTGTTCCTTTTTAAGCGGGTTATCGGAACGGACCAATTCATCCTCATGGATGGTAATACTGGCCTTGCGACGTGGAAGATAGTGGTTTGCGGGTTTTGTCGCCCACTCGGGCATCAGTTGATAACCGGCGCGCTCTCGTATGGCAACGGAAACATCCGAATCCGGATCGCTGACATCACCGAATAGACGGGCATCCGCCGGACAGGCCATCACGCAAGCTGGTTTACGTTCATTTTCCGGTAGCGATTCATCATAGATTCTGTCCACACAAAGTGTGCACTTCTTCATGATCTTCTGGTTCTCATCCAGCTCACGTGCGCCATAGGGGCACGCCCATGAACAGTAGTTGCAACCAATACATTTTTCGCTGTCGACCAGCACGATGCCATCCGATTCGCGTTTATAACTGGCGCCGGTCGGGCACACGGGAACACAGGGCGGATCTTCGCAATGTAAGCAGCTTTTCGGAAAATGAACGGTTTCGGTTTCGGGGAACTGACCCACTTCAAATGTCTGCACGCGGTTGAAGAAGGTTCCGACAGGGTCCTTGTGAAACGGGTTTTTGTCGGCCATGAAGCCTGCGGTGCCAGAGGTGTTCCACTCTTTGCAACTGGTGACACAGGCATGGCAGCCCACACAAACATTGAGATCGATAACCAGTGCCAGCTGTTTCATGCCTTGTTCCTCCTGCCGGCAAAGTACGTCAGCCAGCGACTCGGTTTCCTTTCCATCATCTGCCCCGGAACCGGTCCGATGGTATCGAACTGCGGTGAACTGACCTGCCCTTCACTTTCTGCGGCCGGATAAATACGCACACGTACATCAAACCAGCCGGCCTGCCCTGTGACAGGGTCGGAGTTCGACAGATGATCACCATCCGCCGACGGTGGCAACTCTTCGCTGATCAGGTGATTGAGCAGAAAGCCCTGCCTGGCCTCGTTGGCATCGCCATCCAGTGCCCAGGCGCCGGACGCCTTGCCGATGGCATTCCAGGTCCAGACCGTACCTGGTTCCACTGCCTCGGAATGCCGGCACAGACAACGAACTTTGCCGTGCATGGATTCCACCCACATCCAGCCACCGTCTTCGATACCGGCCGCTTTTGCGGTTTTGGTATTCACGTTCAGAAAATTATAGGTATGTATCTGCCGCAACCAAGCATTCTGCGAATCCCATGAGTGATACATGGCCATCGGACGCTGGGTAATGGCATTGAGCGGGTACTTCTCAAGATCAGATTGCTGTGCTTCCAGTGGTTGCTCATAAAATGGCAATGGATCGAAATGCTTTTCCACACGCTTACGCAGATGATCAGGTGGCTGCCTGCCATCGCTCTTACCTTGCGCGGCTAAACGGAACTTCTGCAACACCTCGGAATAGATATGGATATTGATGGGGTCGGTAAAACGCAGCAGCGCATGGCGTTTCGCCCACTCGAGATAACCCTGGTTCCAGTTGCGCATGTACTGATATGACTTCGGCATTTCATGGTGGAACACACAGTTGTTCTCTTCGTACATCTCCCATTGTTTCGGGTTGGGTTCGCCCTTCAGATATTTTTCACCATCCTTGCCTCTCCAACCGGCCAGAAAGCCGATACCGGAACCGGGTGCGGTTTCATAATTGATCACGAAATCGCGATAGTCCTCGAATTTGGCGCTGCCATCGGCATTGGTGAACGCGGGCAGATTCAATCGTGAGCCCAATTCAACAATCACATCCTGGAATGGCCGGCAATCGCCGGTCGGTGGCAGCACAGGAATCCGTACCGAATCTGCGGGGCCGCTGTACTCTGAAATCGGCCGGTCGAGCATGGACATCGAATCATAGCGTTCAAGGTAGGTGGTGTCGGGCAATACCAGGTCCGCAAAGGCAACCGTTTCCGACTGAAAGGCATCAGCGACGATGAGGAACGGTATCTTGTACTCGCCGTTTTCATCCTTGTCTTTGAGCATGTCGCGCACACCTGTTGTATTCATACTTGAATTCCAGGCCACGTTTGCCATGAATATCATCAGGGTATCGACCTTGTACGGGTCACCCCGCCAGGCATTGGTGATGGCGTTTTGCATCATGCCGTGTACCGATAGCGGAAACTCCCACGAAAACGCCTTATCAATACGCACCGGGCTGCCGTCATCGTTGACAAACAGGTCATCAGGTTCAGCCGGCCAACCCAGCGGCATACCGTCTAGCGGTGTGTTGGGTTTGACAGCGCGTGAGTCGTTGGGCGGCTTGGCACAGGGTGGTATCGGCCGAGGGAACGGCGCCTTATGACGGAAACCACCGGGCCGGTCGATGGTGCCAAGCAAACTCATCAGTATGGACATGGCGCGAATGGCCTGAAAGCCATTGGAATGGGCCGCCAGTCCACGCATGGCATGGAAGGCCACCGGGTTACCGATCACAGTCTCGTGCTCCTTACCCCAGACATCGGTCCATGGTATGGGTAACTCGATCTTCTCATCACGCGCGGTAATACCCATCTCGTGGGCCAGCCTGACAATCGTCTCTGCAGGTATGCCGGTTATGTCCGCTGCCCACTCAGCGGTATAGTCCTTGACCCGGTCTACCAGCAACTGGAATGACGGCTTAACCTGCGTGCCATCATCGAGTTGGTATTCGCCGAGGAAATACGGGTCGGCATCCTCGGTGTAGTTGGCAACCGCCTTGTTCTGCTTGCGATCCCACCACAACTTGTTTTGCGGATCGAAACAACCTTCATCATGGGGCATGTCAAAGCGCACAAACATCCCGTGCTCGGATGATGCTTCATCCGTGTTGACCAGTTCGGGTGCGTTCGAATACTGCCGCAGGAAATCACGGTCAAAAAGCCCCTGTTGGATGATCTCATTGGTCAGTGCGAGGAACAGCGCACCATCGGTACCCGGCTTGATCGGAATCCATTCATCGGCAATGGCCGAATAACCGGTTCGAACCGGGTTAATGGATATAAACTTGCCACCCTGGCGTTTGAATTTGGAGATTTCCATTTTCAGCGGGTTGGAATGGTGATCCTCCGCCGTGCCAATCATCACGAAAAGCTTCGCACGTTCCAGATCCGGTCCGCCAAACTCCCAGAAGGAACCACCGATGGTGTAGATCATACCGGCAGCCATATTGACCGAGCAGAATCCACCGTGGGCCGCATAGTTGGGTGTACCGTATTGCTTGGCAAACAGCCCTGTCAGAGCCTGCATCTGGTCCCGACCGGTAAACAGGGCGAGTTTTTTCGGGTCGGTGCCACGCAGGTGAGACATACGCTCGGTCATGACGTCGAAGGCCTTCTCCCATGAGATTTCTTCGAAATCGTTATCACCACGTTCACTGCCGGGTTTACGCATCAGCGGCTTTGTGATTCGTGCCGGTGAGTACTGCTTCATGATACCGCTGGAACCCTTGGCGCAGATCACACCCTTGTTCAACGGGTGATCGGGGTTGCCCTGGATATAACGGACTTCACCATCGCGTAAGGTCACGCGTATGCCGCAGCGGCAGGCGCACATATAACAGGTCGTATTCTTGACTTCTATCTTGCTGTTTTCGTCAACTTGCTTTGACAGGGGGTCATGTATCGGCTTTGACATAGCTGCTTACCTGCTGGGCCTGATCCTGGAATATTAATTTATACTAATGTACAACATTTTACGTGTTCGATGTTCCTGAATTTCCATCTTCATTTCTATCAATGGGCCTTGGTCGCACGGTTGTGGGACCATATACGTAGGGCATTGAGTTGTTCCGACATCGTCTTGGACAGTGGCACGATACGATAAATGTTGTGAATGAGGTCGTCGTAATTGAATTCACGTCCATCGGTAAACGCGTCAATCTTGGCGGCTTTGACCATCTGTTCCATCTCGGCCGCGGTCCAACCCGCAACGATTTTCGCCAGGTGATCCATATCAAACTCTTCCGGGTTTCCACCCTGGTTCCGTATATGGATAGAAAGAATGTCGGCCCGCGCCTTGGCCTCCGGTAAATCGACGAAGAACAACTGATCAAAGCGGCCCTTGCGTATCATTTCCGGCGGCAGTATTTCGATTCTATTGGCGGTCGCTGCAACGAATACATTGGCCGGCTTTTCCTGCATCCAGGTTAAAAAAGACGAGAATATCGTCATGTTTCCACTGGTCGCCGTATCGTGTAAAAAGCCAAAACTATTTTCAATTTCATCGATCCACAACACCACGGGTGCAGCATTTTCAGCTGCGCGAATAGCGCGTTCCCAGGCGACCTCGGGTGCACCCCAGCCACCTGACATGATCTTGTTCATATCGAGGCGAATAAGCGGTAAACCCCACACGGAGGGTATGGTCTTGGCTGCCAGCGATTTACCACAACCACTGACACCCATCATCAGGATACCGGCAGGCATCTGCACATTGGCTTCCTGCGCCTCCTTGGTAAACAGGGCCTTGCGTGAAATCACCCATGACTTGAGTTTACTCAGACCACCGATCTTGTCGATATCGTAGGTTTTCGTCACAACCTCCAGGCAGTTCTCTTTCATCAGCAGCTGCGCCTTGGCCGCATTGATTGCACTGATCGCAGCCTCGACGTCAAGCACCTCTTCATTCATCAACTGGTGAAATAAATCCCTCGTTTCGTTTGAAGAGAGCCCCTGTGTTGCATATGAGATTCTTTCAAGCCACTCATCTGACACCCGTTTGTCTTCATCGTAGTTTGCATTCAGACCCGTCAGCAAATCGTGTAATTCGGTCACATCCGGCAACGCAAGTTCAAGTACGTAGATTTCTTTGCTCAAACCTGAAGGAATTTCAATCGACGGGTTGGAAATCACAAGGCAGCCAGAACGCAGCGCGAGGGCATCATATGCATCACGTAACGCGCGAATCAGTGCGGGGTTCGTCGCGAAAAGTGACGGCAGGTCTTTCATCAGAAAAATGGCATCGGTCTCTGCATGGATAATAAAAGCGAGTGCTTCGACGGGATCGAGAATACTCCGTTCCTGACCGGGTCCAGAGGTAAAACCAAGTGCCGCGGTCCATTGCCAGACGGGGCGGTCATCGCCGAACAGGGACTGTGAAGCGGCAGACAGAAAGCGCTCAAGACGCTCTTCCTCCCAGGTCGCCACGTACAGCAAAGGCGTTCCTGAGCTTATGATCCTGCTGATTTTTTGGGTGGGGTTTTCGGGTGTCTGCATTTTTAGCCTCTGTACTCAAGCCTACCAGGTAGGTTCAGAAATTAATGATAAACAAACGACCCGGGCACCTCATGACATGCATCAGTATTTGGGTCAAATTCGCGTCAAATTTACATCATTGGATGATGGCACATCGCCATGAAACTCATCTTACCCTATTCACCCGCAAACCAGTTCTTTGATTCATACAAAACCGCTTGACGCAGATCATTGTTCCACTCAAATGGCGTGCTTATAGTTGCCCGACAAACAGGCCATTGGCGGTGACCGGAATTACTAAGCCATTGAATGATACCAACGCTGCAACCAGGCCCATTGCCGGGGGACTGACGCTGGTTCCCGGACCGGCGATGCAGTTCAGCGCGCAGGAAAAAGAATCCATCACCCGCCTGAACAAGGCCCTGGCCAAAGCCTATCTCACCCCTGGTACCGAGCAGGACCACCAACTGGATTACAAAGTAGCGCTGCGTCGCTACCTGGAAACCATGACGCTGCTTGGCCGGCGACACCGGATGTTCGAGATAGCGAACCATCGATTACTCAAAACAGAAGACTGCCTGATCGTACCCTATGATGCACATGGCAGCCTGACAATCTACCGTGTGTGCAGAGACTCGGAAAAGATCATCCGGCAGTTGCGCTTACCCCACGGAACACTGACTACCGATGCTCTGTTTGCTGAGCTGACAGGCACCAGCGGAACACCTGTCGATCTGGAGCGCGAAATCTATCATTTGCATGTTGATGACATGCCCAACATCCAGGTTGCCCGCCTGCGCGACCTGGCCGTTCTGTTGCAACGTCTTAACAGTTGCGGCAGCCGTCATGAAGCGGTGTACATTTTACGTTTCCTGGTAGCACGTCTGTGCAGCAGTTCATACCGTGGCATGCCCGGTGCAAAAAACCTTAAACCCGAGATTTCACGTGTTCGCTCAGAACTGGCCGAATTCATGAACGGTCCTTTTGCCGAACGCTTACGTCTTCCAACCAGTATCCTCGTGCGCAGTATTTCAGGGCTGGTATCACAGCCGAAGCTGATTGATGAAGTCTGGCAGGACACCATTGATTTATCCGAGGTTCAGGTGCCAGGGAGTGCGATAAGCAACGAAATTCGAAGAAGCACCCATCATGCCATGGGCAAGCATACGCTCAAACTGGCACGCGCCTACTTGCATTGGATGACGACCGGCGAGGCGAATTTCCCGGATCCGGAACGCGAAAAAACCGGGGCGGCAGACGAAGCGGCGCGTCTTAACCCGGCTGTCATAGAGCTCGTTAAACGCATAATTTCCAACCTCGAACAACTGCTGGGAAGCGCACAGATAGCCCGACGCCTCAATGAGTGGCGCGACGCTTATGCGCGCGAACTGCTCAGTTGCGAGTCAAGTTACACGTTTGAAGAAGAGCTCGAAGCCCTGGTCACCAAGGGTATCCAGGCCAACAACCCGTGGGTCTACCAGCAACGCCTTCGCAATATGATCAACAAGATATCCAATTGCGAATGGGCGGAAGATATCTGTGAACCATTTAAGAAAGCCCTGCAGGGCTTACAGGAAGATGGTCCGGGTAAGGTCGTGGCCAACGGGAAGGAAGAAGAAGTACGTCAACTGGTCACCACATTCTGCGCAAAAATCCGTCACGATCACCAGGACGCCCTGTTTCTGGCCCTCGATGAACTGCTTGAGTTGTATTCCAGTGAGGATCAGTTCGGTGCGTTTGAACGAAGTTGCAGTCTTCGCCGTGAATTTGAAACCCTCGTCGGCAACGGCGTATTTACCACCCAGCGATATCTTCTGCACCAGCTTGATTGTATTGTGGAAGAACTCGGTTTCTTCGCTCTGCGGCATGTTGCCTCCGGCTATATGGAGCAAGGTGTCAAGCTGAAAGAGTGCCTGAGCATCATCCACCTGTGTGCCGGTAACCTGGACCGGGATGGCCTGTTCTCACGCGAGTTATGGGATTTGTCCGCCATGCTGGTTAATCCCTTTCACGATGCATCTGAAATACTGGATGTGCTGGAGCAAATTCAACGTAACTACCACCGGCTTATACACCGCGTCAGTCACGCCTATGAGGTCATGGCGGAGCGCCTCGGATACGGCCCTGATGAAATGCGCGCGGTGCTGGCAAATTTTCAACGCACCATGCATGACCTTAATAGCCTGGTTCACTTTTCCGACCTGGCCCGGACCTGCCTGTCGGAAAGCCCCCACGATGACACGGTCATGGAAACCGCAGGCAAGGGCGAAGACCCCTGGGACTTCCTGCACCTGTCACATACAAGTGATATAAAACGGCGTGTGGAAGACCCCAAAACGACCAGTTTGCAGGACTGCTATGGCGGTAAAGGAAGCGGTCTCATTTATATCGCCTATCTCGGCATCCCGACACGGGATGGGTTTATTATCCCGACCACCCTGCCCCACAAGGGATTACACAAGAGCGAACCGCAACGTTTACACGCTGAGGTGCTGAAACATGTTCGCTTGCTTGAAGCAGATATCGAGCGCAACGAAGGCCGACGCCCGGGTTTGGGCAACCCCGATGCACCCCTGTTGCTTGCCGTGCGCGGCGGCTCGGCATTTTCGATGCCGGGTATGCTCTCGACCATGGTCTTTGTCGGTATGAACGACCGTATTGCCGAGGCGCTTGCGCTCGAGGACGAATGGTATGCGTGGGACGCCTACAGGCGCTTCCTGGTTTCTTTTTCGGCAGCGGTCTGGAACTTCGATCTCGAAGCATTCGATCTGGTCGAAAAAGCCAAGCGCCGGCATGCCGTCACCCTCAAGACCGATCTTAGTGGTGGCGCCATGCGCGAGGTGGTTGAAGCCTCTAAAGACGCCATTCGTGCGGCGGGGCATGCCGATCAACTACAGGCGATTCTCAGTGACCTTGAACTCCAGTTACAAACTGCTATAAATGCGGTCCACGCGTCCTGGGGCCGCGACCGTGCCAGGCAGTATCGCGCTATCAAACACCTGAGCGAGGGCTGGCATACCGCAGTGACGGTGCAACAAATGGCTTCGGGTAACCGAATCAACAAGCAGGAACTCAAGCAGGGCATTGATGAGATGCGCATCTCCCTGACGGGCGTCATACCCAACACCCGGATGAAAACAACGGGCTTTCGTGAGTTTACAGGGGACATCAAATTCAGTGCCAGCGGTGACGACCTGGTTGGCGGTATCACGGCAGCAAAGTCCTTCGAGTCGGTACAACGCCTGCATACCCTGGCGCCGATGCTGGAACGTAAGCTCAATCACGTCGGTGCGCGCCTGCGGCGATTCCTGGGCTCGGATGCTGAAATTGAATTTACAGTAGACCAGGGGGTTCTGAGTGTGCTCCAGGCACGTAGCGCACAGGTTAACCATCGATTCAGCCCGCGAAGCTTTGAGCAGCCCGGGTCTGCATCGGGACGGGGCATTGGTATCAGCGGCAGTGCATTTCGGGGCCGGGTCGCTTTCAACGAGGCTGATGTCAGGCGTCTGGCCGACGAGACAGGTGGCCGCAGTGATGAATCAGATGGCATCTTACTGGTACTGGAGAATCCGGTGCCTGATGAAATACCCCTGATCCTTTCGGTCGATGGCCTGCTGGCCGCTCGTGGCGGCTCAACTTCGCATGCGGCAGTTTGCGTCCATGGTGTGGACGAAAAACGCTACACTGCGGTGCTGGGTGTGCCGGAACTTCATGTGAGTAAGGATAAGGCCACTCTGGTGCGTAGTGATGGAGAAATTGAACACACCATTCTTGTCGGGGATATACTGTCTATCCACGGTCAATCCGGTGATGTTTTTGTCGGCACACGACCGATACTTGAAGTTAATAAGGTGGCTGAAAAAACAGAGTCAGCCCGCACATAAATGCATGGAGCACTGCTGTGAACGATTTGACCCCCATCCAGGTTCGGGTCCTGGGTTGCCTGATGGAGAAGAAGGAAACCACGCCGGATCAATATCCTCTGACATTAAACGCACTGAGAAATGCCTGCAACCAGAAGACCGCTCGCTACCCGGTAGCCGCCTACAGTGAGGGTGAAGTCGGCCACACACTTCGTGAACTCGAGGCCCTCGACCTGGTGAGCGAAGAATGGGGCGCCAGGGTACCGAAATATCAACACATGGCCAATAAGGCACTCCAGCTCCACAGCCAGGGTATCGCCCTGCTTGGCACATTGATGTTACGCGGGCCCCAAACACTGAATGAGTTAAAAACCAATTCGCATCGCATGTATGATTTCGATGACCTGGATGATGTGCAATTCGCACTCCAGCACCTGATCGAACGAGAACCTTCATTGGTTGCCGCCCTGCCCCGTCAACCCGGGCAAAAGGAAGGCCGTTTTGCACACCTGATGAGTGGTGAGCCGGATATTCCCGTGCCGGTCCGGCCAGCAGCAATGACACCGGCTTCTCCCGCCCTCGAGGCCAGGGTGGCTGAACTTGAGACGCAACTGGAGAACCTGCAGATCAGATTAAAGGCCATTGAAGATGGGCTCCACAGCTGACCGGCTTCCACTTCTCGCACTGAAAGTACCTGAGTACGAGGTTTTAAACGCGGGCTTGCGACAGGGTCTCGCAGATATGTCCAATAACATACCGGGCAAGGTTTCCAACCTGGCTAATGGTTCCTCCTATTTTGAGAATAAATGGCTTTCAGCATCGAATCTTCATGAAAGTGACAACCCCGATGTGCAAAAACTCAGAGCATTTATTGAGGTTACGGCAAACCGCTCATTCCGTAAGCCCGACCCCGGCGCCGTACTCGCCGTAACCTCTATGTGGGGAATGGTCAGCAGGACCGGAATGAGCGGAAACCGGCACAATCATGCAGGCCTGGTTTCCGGCGCCTATTATGTTGACGCCGGCTCCAGCGGTGTGAAGGATGGCGGGTTGATGCAGTTTTACCAGCAGACCGATCTTACCCAGCCCACCCATCGCTTCCAGCCGGAATCGGGACAGGTCTTTCTTTTTCCAAGCTCACTGGAGCATTCAGTCAGCCGTTATGAAGGTAAGCAACCACGCATGGTCATTGCTTTTAACCTGACGGAAGTGCCTGACATACCCAGTCGCTGACCTGCTGACGATTGTCTATCATCCAGAGGCAGTGCTGCAGAGGCCACGCCAGTAAAGCCTCTTTCAGATCTGGTCGATCGCGATGAACCACGACGTTTCTGAACGGGTATGTCCGAATATGATTTAGCGTTGCCCAGACAGGAAACAGTCTTGCAAAGGCTTCAATACCTGCCATGTTTTGAAATAATGCTGGATGCAAAGTACCGAGGAACCGGTAAAGTTTCTCTTGCTGCAACAACCCGCTCAAGGGTCGTGTGGTGCTAAACCTGGTCGCAGTGCTGGCAATGTGCTCATTGCAATACCTAAGACGACAACTGTCCCAGTCGCACAATAGCTTCACCTCGTCTTCATCCATCAGAATATTCTTCTCGGTAAAATCATCATGAATGTGGAGGTGCAGAAGCTTTTCATCCCCGATTCCGGTCTGTAAGGCCGACAGTACCGTGTCTGTGAGGCTCAACATTCCGTTATGAATAACCGGGTCGAATTCAGCATCTGATGCCTTGGTGGTCTCCAGTTGTTCCCTCACACCGCGGATTGTCGATAGATATTCGGGCTTTGACAGATACTTGCCGTGGTCTCTGCCTATCATGGCGACCTTTGAATAAAGCCCGGCAATAGCAGCGAGCTGTGAGAACTCACCAGAAGGAGGCTTACCTTCAATAAATTCATGTACAACAATATTCGGAAATTCGGGAGAGTAGGAAACCACCCGCGAGGCAGGAACACCGCGCCCACGCATGTATTCTGTCAGCTGATTAATATAAGTAACTACATTCAGTATATTTTCTATCTTGTTGTATACCTTTATATAATAAGTGAGACCAGAAACATCACAGCGATAGCTTTTATGTGAAAGGCCACCCTTAATATCGCGCAGTTCCAGCGCGTTGGAATCAACCTTGAGCAAGGTCGCCAGACTTTGTTTCAACTCCTGCAAAATCACTTACCCTTATAGCAAAAAGGGGATCAATGCGCGTCGTTCGGCAGGATAATCATCAAAAGAGTCCCTGTACCAGCGATGGTGAGCGATTGCCCTTGGAATGAGGTTTGCCATGGTCCAGATCGCAAAAACCCAACCAGCCAGGGACCAGACGGCGATAGCCCAACCGACCCACTGAATAATCTCACCCAGGTAGTTCGGGCAGGACACCCAGCGGTATGCCAGCCCATAGGGAATCCGATAGCCGCCCTTCCCGTTCCTTTCGCGAGCCAGGCTGCCAGCTGCCGGTCCGACACCTTGTTGAGGGTCATGCCGGCAAAGAAAACCACCAAGCCGATGATAAATTGCGGACTGACTCAGCCACATCTCGCCGTACTTGTCACCCTGGCTGGCAATTGACCATGCATTCAAATACCCATTGGTGGTATTAAATATCACAGCCATAATGAGGATCATCCACGGCATCTTCTTACCCGCCTTAAGCGTCCAGGGGTAGATAAATACGCGGTGGCAATAATGAATCTGCCACATCATGAACAATGCAATCACAGTGATATTCAAGTGTGCATATAAAACAAGAATTCCGCCAAACACAAACACGGCCGGTGCTTCCATAATGAACCAGCCCATGCGGTTGTCCAGCACCGGCCCCCATCCCCGGCGAATATGCCGCCCATAAGGTGCCTTGATGAAAAACAGGATTGCAAACACCAAAGGCGCCAGGGCCAGCGTGCCATACGCAACCCAGTCAAAAGATTCAGCGAGATAGTATTCAAGCGTCATAACGAATCAGTCCTCACGGCCCGACATGGCGCCGGTGTTTTGCCGGGAATAGAACTCCAGCGCATCGCGCATTGAATGCTGGAAAGGGCGTGGCTGATAAGCCAACTCCCGGGATGCCTTTGCATGACTCATCACCTTGTTGGTCGACAGGGCAGCCAGTGAGTCACGGGTGTAAATTGGCGTTTCTCCAAGCACTCGCGCCCAAAGCCCTACCAGCGGAGCAGAAAGCCTTGCAAGCCAGCCAGGACAGATAAACCGCGGTGCGGCAACACCGGTAATTTCTTCGATGGTGGCTGCCACCTCGGTCATCGCCAGGTAGTGTCCGGACAATATAAAGCGATCGCCGTCATTACCTTTTTCCGCTGCCTCAACAGCACCCCAGGCCACATCACGTGCATCAACCCAGTTGAATCCACCCTCAACCGCAGCAGGCAAACGCCCTTGCGCCATTTTGATAATCGCCTGTCCGAATAGTGACAGTTTAAAGTCTTCAGGACCGAGGACGGCGGTAGGATAGATAATCCTTATTCCCAGGCTTTCACAGCTATTTTGCCTGACGAGCCTTTCGGCCTTCGCTTTTGAAAAATCATAATCTCCCCCATGTCCGGTCCGGTCACCCAGCAAGGGGTTGTCCTCTGTCACTGGCCGGTCCAGAGGCTCAAGCATCAGCGCATGAATGCTTGAAAAGTAAACCAATGTTCCTACACCCTCCAAACGACAGGCCTCCAGCACATTGCGCGTGCCTTCAACATTGGTCTGTTCCAGCTTCTTGTTATCCCCGGACTGAATGGTGATGTGGGCCGCAAGGTGATAAACCAGTGCTGCTCCACAGAAAGCTTCCCGAAGACATTCCAGCTCGGAGAGATCACCATAAACACGCTGAATATCAAGACCTTCCAGCGCTTGATAGGAATTCCTGACCAGGGCGACCACCTCATAACCCCTGCCGAGCAATTCCCGTACAAGGTTCGCGCCTATGTGACCACTGGCACCGGTAACGGCCACCTTTTTATTCAATTGATCAGTCATTGCTCTTATTCTCTGTCAAGGCACTTATCCTAGCATTTTCCAGGGAGTCAAAACCCCTTGCTGATGATCACGGCCCAACGCTGCTGTATAGTAACGGCTGATCAAGCGGTAATTGGAAAACATAAGCGCCGATGATGAAAACACCCCTTTTCTACCTTCTTTTTACACTTGCGATGACATCGATTTCGCCTGTCACCAAATCCGATACCGGGCAAACTGAGCCACCACCTGCCAACATGGACTCAGTCAAAAAAACCTGGCACGGCAAGTGGCAAATGAACAGCGATGTAGACTGGAGCAGGTTCAACAAAATTCAGCTCGAACAAGCCACTGTTGCGTTTAGAAAACACTGGGCTCGGGACCAGAGAAACCGCAGTGGAAATCGACCCACCCCAAAAGATATTGAACGCGTCAAGACCGATTTGTCGAAACAACTCAATGAAGTATTCACAAGAGAGCTAACGAAAAACGATGCTTTTATGATGACTGGCAGCGGCGGTGAAGACGTCCTGCGTATCACGCCTAAAATTGTTGACCTCGACGTCTATGCACCTGACAGAATGCGGGACCACATCGGCTTTTCCATGACAGATTCGCAGGGAAACATGACCCTGGAGCTTGAAATTCACGATTCTCAAAGCGGTACACTGCTTGCCAGTGTGCGTCAATTTGGAGAAGACCGCAGAAACGGTTGGTTCGAGTGGACCACCTCTGTCACCAATAAGCGGGCAGCGGGTTTTATCCTGGGGCGGTGGGGAGGCGACCTGCGTGATTGGCTTGTTGAAGCCAGGTCCAGATTCCAAATGCCGCAATCCCCGGAAGACCCGTGATCATTTACACAAAAAAAAACCGGTACCAGGTAAATCGTGGTGGATTTACTTAACTGGCACCGGTAAGGGATCGCACACCGGTTCAGGTGTGCTTGGGGGGACCGTTGGGGTTACTAATCAGTAGGCAATATGCCCGTGTCATCAACATGGATAACTCCATTACAGTCATCGATGCCGGTCATCACCACGCGCGAGTTGGTGTCGACGATATCACTCCTCTTTGCATAATTACCTGCAAAAGAAGTCGTGGCCAGCAAGATCGCTGCCAAAATTGAGGTGGTTAAACCAAAATTTCTTAATTTGCGTTTCATAATCATTTCAAAGACCTCCTTAGGTGTGAGGTCTTAATGTACATCTTTTGTATAGCTATGTCAAGCCTGATGCGCCTAACAATATAGATTATGATTATTGTGTATTGTATTTGTATAATTATATCTTTTAATACATCAAGCCTCATCAAAGGCAATCGCCTCGAGAAATGTACTGCCATGGCGTTCCAGCTTGACCTGACCTACGCCGTTGATCTCGAGAAACTCATCTTCACTTGATGGTCGCTCACGACTCATTTCAACCAGTGCAGCATCACCAAAAATGACATAGGGGGGAACACCCTGCTCTTCTGCCAACTGTTTGCGCAACTCACGCAAGGTTTCAAACAGGCGGAGATCACTCTCACTGAGGTCGGCAACCGGGCCGATTTTCCTTTTCTTCTTCCTTGCTTTTTCCTGCACGCGGGGCTTGGCCAGTTCAAGTGACTCTTCTGCCCGCAACAGGCCAAGTGCTTGTGGTGTCAGTTTCAAAACCGAAAAGGCAGCAATATCCTGAACCAGGTATCCACGATGGATCAGTTGTCTTACGATCGACATCCACTCCGCCGAACTGTATTCCATACCGATTCCATAGGTGGTCAAACGCTCATGATTAAACTTGTGTATACGCTCGCTATCCGAACCACGTAATACATCCACCACGTGTTTGATACCAAAACTCTGCCCGACCCGGTAAACACAGGACAGTACCTTGCGGGCTGCCTCGGTGGCATCGTATCGCTCAGGTGGGTCGAGACAGATATCACAATTTCCGCAATCGGCTTCAAGCCTTTCACCCAGGTAGCCCAGCAACACCCGTCGACGACAGGTCAGGCTTTCAGCAAATCCCACCATGGAATTCAGTTTATGCGAGTCGATCCGGCGCTGGTCGTCATTTCCGTTTTGCTCCAGGTGATAACGCGCAGTGGCCACGTCCTGGGTACCAAACAACATCAATGCCTCAGCGGGCAAGCCATCACGACCGGCACGACCGGTCTCCTGGTAATAGCCCTCCATGTGCCGTGGTAAATCGTAGTGGACCACGAAACGTACATTGGGCTTATCAATGCCCATACCGAACGCAACGGTCGCCACCACGATTTGTACATCATCCCGAATGAACCGCTCCTGCACATCCCGACGTGTTTCCGGCGATAGCCCGGCGTGGTACGCGGCAGCGGAGTAACCACGGTCACATAAATGCCCGGCGACTTCCTCCACCCGCTTGCGTGACAACGCATAAACAATACCGGAACTGTCCGCCCGCCCGTTGAGAAAACGAATGAGTTGACTCTGTGGCCGGTGCTTGTCCAGCACGGTATAACGGATATTGGGGCGATCAAAGCTGGTGGTGAACATCTGTGCGGCATGCAAGCCAAGCACATCGACAATATCATCCCGGGTTTGTGGATCAGCGGTGGCGGTCAGGGCGATAAATGGCACATCGGGAAAATACTGTCGTAACTCACCCAGTGCAGCGTACTCCGGTCTGAAATCATGCCCCCATTGAGAAACACAGTGGGCCTCGTCGATAGCGATCAGGGCCAGCGGAATGTGCTCCAGGCTGTTGATAAAACCCGGTCGCATCATCCGCTCTGGTGCAACATAGAGCAGGTCTAACTCACCGCAGTGCAGTTTCGATAAAACCGCCCTCGTCTCGTCTGCATCAAGGTTGGAGTTATACATCGCCGCCCTGACACCATTCGCCTGAAGCGCATCCACCTGGTCTTTCATCAGCGAGATCAAGGGTGAAATCACGATAGTCAGACCTGGTCGATGCAAAGCCGGTAACTGGTAGCAGAGTGACTTGCCACCACCGGTTGGCATCAGCACAAAAGCGTCACCACCATTTAATACCTGTTCGATAATGTCCTGCTGGTAAGGCCGGAAATTCTGCAGGCCAAAGACCTTCTGAAGAGTTTCTTGGATGGAGTTCATGGAGTGATCAAAATTCTCGAAGACGGTCAGTCGTAGTTGGGCAGCGCACATCATACATGCCCCGGGCCTGTTCGGGCCAAGCTAATTTCACCTGATTCCATTGCCACAGGCTAACCAAACTCGCTTTTGAGGAATAGCCGTAAACACCTCTGTAACGAGTAGGAAAACCTCTCTGTGATGCCACCTTGATCCTTGTCATTTATGCCAAAGCCAATTCTATGTAAGCTGGCAGCAAGTCATAAACATACCATTCAAACCTGGGATCAGATATGAACACGGAACACGAATACACAAAAAAAATCCTGAGCGCTTTTGAACAGATCAGCCAAATCCCCCGCCCCTCCAAGAAGGAGGAAAAAATAGTTGCGTGGATGCTGAACTGGGCTGCAGAAAATGGACTTGAAGCGCGCACTGACGACGCGCTGAATGTTCTCATCGATGTACCGGCATCGCCTGGCTTTGAAAATGCCCAGACCCTTGTCCTTCAAGGACACCTGGACATGGTTTGCGAAAAAGCCAAGGGCCACAGTCACGATTTTGACAAGGATCCCATTGAGCTCATTTACACCGACGATGGCTGGCTCACCGCTAACCAGACAACCCTGGGTGCAGACAATGGCATCGCTATCGCCATGGCCATGGTGGCTGCTACCGACAAAAACGTGGGACACCCTCCCCTCGAGTTGCTCTTTACCACTGACGAGGAAACCGGTCTGACCGGCGCTACATCGCTGCAAGCCGGCTTCATCAAAGGAAAACAATTACTTAATATCGACTCCGAAGATGAAGGTGTTTTCACCGTTGGCTGTGCCGGTGGTGAAGATGCCTGTATAAGACTGCCCTTCCCAACCGACGAAAGCCTGCCCGGGTACAGTGCTTTAAAACTGGTGGGCGGTGGTATGTCAGGCGGCCACTCGGGCATCGATATCATCGAGGAACGGGCCAACGCCATAAAACTGCTGTTCAGAGCCATTCATGAACTCACCAGGAAAACCGATGTTCGCATTGCCAGCGTCAGCGGCGGTACAGCACGCAACGCCATCCCCCGCGATGCCGAAGCTGTGCTGTTGGTTCCCTCAAGTGACACAGGTGCGGCAATTTCATGTATTGAAGAACTGGAATCAAAACTCAAATCTGAATACCGGAAAACTGACCCGAACCTGAGCTTCACACTGAGTGCAGAAAACGGTGAGTACAAGGCAGCGAGCGCAGCGAGCACACGTGCCGCGATCGACACTGTCTTTGTATACCCCGATGGCGTCACTGCCATGTCAAAAGACATCGTCGGGCTTGTAGAAACCTCCAACAACCTGGCTACTGTCAAACTTGAAGATGGCAAGCTCGTCATTCTTTCGAACCAGCGCAGCTCCAACATGGACAGCCTTGGCCTGCTCTGCGGGCGCATTTTATCCGTAGCCCGCCTCGCCGGCGCTGAAGGTGAAACAAACGGTGGTTACCCGTCATGGAAACCCAATATGGATTCCCAATTGCTGGCGCGTTGTCTGGAAGTCTATGAAAAACGCTTTGCTAAGAAACCCGTTGTTGAGGCCATCCATGCCGGTCTGGAGTGCGGCATCATCGGCTCCAAGTACGATGGCATGGATATGATTTCCTTTGGCCCCACCATCAAAAGCCCCCATTGCCCCGATGAGAAGATTGAAATCGAATCCATCGGCAAGACCTGGGACTTTATGACGGCCTTGTTTGAGTCTTACAAATAGAGAGTCTGGCAAACGCTAAAGCAAACCGGTATGGCCAGGGCACCCCCTGGCCTGCTTCTAATAAATCAACCATTGTGTCCGTAAGGCAAAAATTACGGGACTATGGGAAAATCGATATAAACCCTGGTACCCCAACGAATGTGTAAAAAAGGTGATTCTTTTTCCTGGAACATCGAGCGAACCGAATCGGCGAGCCACCCAATCCCTCAATGCCTTAAGGTGCTCCCAGATCCCTAACGAGTTGCTGAAACCCGGGGTCTGCCTTCAGCAGGTCCCGTGCACTCTTGGTCAGTGCGTCTACCTGCTCTTTCGTCAGGTTAAAAGAAGTGGGAATCTTGTTCAAAAACAGCTTCAATTGCGGCTCCGGTACATCATCGAAACCCACTTCAATAAAATAGGGTTTGATTTTATGCTCTGGCGTAGACATCTGAACCGCCCAGGCTTCAAGATTATCTCTCACTTCATCCACGGTTGCTGCGTTATAACGGTGTAGCTGGATATCCGTCATTGCGTTCAAGGAAGCCAGCATTGACGGTTGCTCGGGGCTCTCGTCCATGTCCGAGTGCTTGTCTGTCGATGCATTCACCGACAGCACCACAATATGGCTCGGCAATTTTCTGTGTGTTTTATTGATCATCTCCGCAGGGCCGCCAGACACGATCACGACATCAGTCATGGCACGAAGTCCCATGTTATCGGTGATACCCCCGTCAACGAAATGTATGTATTTACGGCTTTGTTTGTCGTTGTAGGATTCCATCCCTGACAGCATCTGGGCCAACTCATCGCTTTGTTTTGCCATTTCAAGCACCCGGGGTGATGGCTGAAACTCAGGGCATCCATCAAAATTCTCAACCACAATCGGGTTAAACACCACCGGTACCGCCGATGATGCGGTCACAGCCGAGGCCACCGGAAAATCACGAACATCAGAGCAAAAAAGGTTGAAATAATCCTGAATAAAAGAAAAACGAACACCGTAAGCAAGATCAGAAGCGTTAATGACAATCATGGGACGACCCGGTTGCATCATGTCGGCAAAGGTCGCGTCATGGAACAGGATCTTGTTGTAGTATTCGGCAGACCGCTCGGTTCGACCTTTACGACTAAACCAGTGAAACGGGTTCAGTGCGCTTTTCGCGAGATGACCCTCGACATTCTTGAGTAAGAATTCACTCTCAAAATCTTCAAATATCCTGTCGCCGTACAGACCGTAATAGGCGGATGTGAAACTTCCTCCGGAAACTGAACTGATGTGCGTAACCTCATCAAGCAGTCTCGTCTCCTTACCATCAACTACAACGGTTGTATCGCGCAATTCTTCGAGAACACCATAGGCCATGGCCGACGCACGCGTTCCACCACCAGAGAAAGTCAGTATAAAGACAAAATCCGCAGCCTCATCGGCCTCGGCCCAGGTTCTCAGTGAATAAGGCTTTCCGGTTTCAACATCAACACCTTGTTCATTGTGAATGACGCCATAGGATGAACAGCCACTGATCAGAAGCAACATGAGACAACTGGATAACAATCGCCCTCTGAAAAAAAAGTTCCGTGCAGTACTTTCCGCCCTAACGCCGGAACGGTCTAAATCAAGGTCAGTCTTATTCAACATGATGCAAACACCTTTTAAAGTATTGTTGGTTGAGTGATTGAAGCTGGCAACAAATAGTCTATAGCTAAATTAGTGCGATCACATACAGCTATGCACAGGTATCCTTCTAAATCAGCCAACCCTGGCAGTACTACCACCAGGGTTAACACGTGAGCGGACAGAGTCTCTGTTTCCGATACTTCGAGGTATATCAGCTATTCGCTCGCCTTATTATTCCTCTGAGCCGCCATCAACTTCTGTTTGTCAGCTTCGCTGAGTACCGGACGGTCGATCTTGATCGTCAGCTTGTTAAGTTTGGCAGTCAACGCGAATGGCGGTTTGTAATCTGCGTCGTTTACACCGGTCAGCGTGTCTGAGCCGATGTCAAAACTCTCATCCCATTGCAGGATCATTGGCAGCGTTTTCGCCATTTTCTTGTTAGCAACTACCTTGCCATCCACCTTAAGTGTGCCGGTGCCGGGCTGGGCCAATCCACTCATGTTATTAAATGCAAGCGTGCCAGCGCCCAGACCCTCATATTTAAAATCAAACTCAATCGTGTGTTGCCCGGGTGTCAGCGCTTCCTGGCCTTCCCATTTGATACGCTCTAGATCAATCATGTTCCAAAGAAACACTGGTTTACCTTCCAGTATGTAGAAACCATAACCGGCGAAGCGACCGCCTGAAGTAAGTATCATGCCTTCTGCACCGCCCTCGGGCACATTGATATCCGCTGTGATCGTGTAAGAGGCATTGAGAATGGATGGCGAATCACCCTGCGGCAAACCAACCATCGGATGTGTATAAACAAACTCGCTGCGACCGGCTGTTATGTTAGGGCGCGGTGCTACGAGACGGCCAGCCACAGAGGCATCCATTGGGAATACCTGGTACTTCTTTGCCTCCTCGACAAACATCTTCTTCATCTCTTTCACCTTGTCCGGATGCTGATCAGCGATGTTTTGAGACTGGCTGAAATCTGTAGTGAGATCATAAAGTTCAAGAATCTGGTTATTTAGCGGATCGGGGTTAGCAGCGCCAAACGCCTCCCAGGGCGCGCGGTTTACCTTGGTGCTTAACAACCAGCCTTCATGATAGAGGGCCCACTGACCCATCATCTCAAAGTACTGAGTTGTATGCTGCGATGGCGCCTGAGCATTCTTCTCATCAAAGGTATACACAAGACTCGTACCCTCCATGGGCACCTGTTTAATGCCGTTCACCTCTTCAGGCTCAGGGATACCAGCGGCTTCCAGGATCGTGGGAACGATGTCATTCACGTGACTGAACTGCTCACGCAGGCCACCCTTATCGGTGATCCTTGCGGGCCAGGAAATGGCCATGTTCTGACGGATGCCACCAAGCCTGGAGGCGTTCTGTTTAAACCAGGAGAATGGTGTGTCGAAGGCCCAGGACCAACCCGCTGACATATGATTGTATGTCTGTTCGGTACCCCATACGTCATACCATTTCATCTGCGTTTCAATCGGCATCATGTTGACACCGTTAAAGAATGCGACCTCATTGGGTGTTCCCACCGGACCGCCTTCGGCGCTGGTGCCATTATCACCGTTGATATAAATAATGAGCGTGTTGTCGAGTTTACCCATGTCTTCAACCGCCTGAATAACACGTCCAATTTCGTGATCGTTGTAAGCGGCGTACGCGGCGAAAACTTCAACCTGTTTGATAAAAAGTTTCTGTTCTTCGGCAGTCAGGTCACCCCAGTTCTTGAGAACTTTCGTCGGCCAGGGCTCTAATTGGGTGTCCGCAGGAATCACACCGAGCTTCTTCTGGTTTTCAAAGATCTCTTCGCGGAGTTTGTTCCATCCCTTGTCGAATAGTTTCATGGCGCTGATCTTGTCCACCCATTCTTGTGTAGGGTGATGTGGTGCATGCGTGGCACCGGGTGCGTATTTAACAAAGAAGGGCTTGCCAGGCATCGTCTGGTTGAGCCTGTTCAGGTACTCAATCGCATCGTCCGCCATGCCCGTCACGAGGTTCCATTCCGGCTTGCCCTCGAATGGATAAATCTGGGTAGTATTGCGGAACAGGTTCGGCTGCCACTGGTTTGCATCACCGCCAACGAAACCGAAGAAATACTCAAAACCCATACCTGTTGGCCATTGGTCGAAGGGCCCGGCCTGGCTCGCGGCAAACGCAGGCGTGTTGTGATCCTTGCCGAACCAGGATGTGGCGTAGCCGTTTTCGAGGAGAATTCGCCCGACGGTAGCCTTGTCTTCCGGAATAATACTGTTGTAACCGGGAAACCCGGTAGACTGCTCGGAAATTACACCAAAGCCAACCGAATGGTGGTTACGTCCGGTGATAAGCGCGGCGCGTGTTGGAGAACATAGCGCGGTGGAGTGAATATTGTTGTATCGCAGACCGCTATTCGCGACACGATCCAATGCCGGTGTCGGTATCACCCCGCCGAAAGTGCTCGGCACACCAAAGCCTGAGTCGTCAGTGATGATCAGCAGTACATTGGGTGCTTCCTTTGGCGGAACAATACGCGGTGCCCACCACGGCTTCGACTGTAGCGCATCATTCTTGATCTCCCCGCCAAACGCCGGTTCAGGCGCGGGAAGTTGCTTGCCACTGATAGTAGCTGTCGCGCTCGGCGAACCTAACTCACCGGTGACCTCCTGGGAAAAAACTGTTGAACTGGCAAGCAGGCAAAACGCTGCACCCAGGTAAGCCAAATGCTTTAAGCAAATTTGAACGATCATTTTCAATCTCCATTCACAACTCAGAACTACATTAATTAAACAATCAGGTTAAACACTTACGCCCCGTTAAAATCACCCAAGCCGGGTGATTTTAACGGGCAAGAATAGTGTGCGCTTTTTAAACGTCAGTCAGTAGCGATTGGCGCATATGTTCGCTAATCCTAAAATAAGTCTTTGGGCTTGCGAGAAATATGCAATCTGCGACATACTCTTTGCACGTCTGTCAATAAAGTCACTCCCTTGACCTAAATCAACCACAAAACAGCAAGGAAGGCATTTGAGCAAAGAGACAACACAACAGGAGTGTTCGGTCCGGGTCGGACCGCTGGTCAACATTCCAGGCCTCTTGCTCGAATTGGGCCACGAACCCGAGCCCATTTTTGCAAGAAACGGCTTCGAACTCAGCGAGTTTGACGATACAGAAAATAGAATCCCCTATATAAGGGGCAGCCAATTACTGGCCGACTGCGTTGCGGAAACGGGTAATGAGGCCTTTGGCCTGCGGCTTGGGCAATTGGCTGGACCTTCATACCTGGGCATCGCAGGCTTTTTGGCTCGCACGGCTTCATCGGTCCAACAGGCTCTCGAAGAGTTGGTTGTGAACCTGAGCTTACACGATGAAGGTGGTCATTGTTCCCTGCACATCGATGGCAATTACAGCCAATTCAGTTTTCAAATCCACCAACCTGGTGTGAGTGCCACAGCGCAAATCTATGACCTGTCAGCGGTCATGATGTACGAGATCATGCGTGCACTGTGCGGTAATGACTGGAACGCCACGCAGATACTACTAACAAGAAAAAAACCCGCTGACATAAGCCCTTATACACGCTACTTTCGGACAGACATTCGCTTTGACTCGGAGACTTGCAGCATTGTATTTCCAAGCCATAATCTCCAACTCAAGCCGCCAATGGCAGATGAACTGTTTCATCACCACCTCAAGCAACAGGCTGGTGAACTTCACAAGATGCAAAACAAGGAAGTTCTGGAAACACTACCAGCGGTTTTACAAAGCTGTTTACTGCGGGGCGGTTGTTCAGTTCGCGAGATTGCCAATGCTTTCGGCGTACAGGAGCGCACGCTGCATCGACGTCTGAAAGCCTCGGGCACCACTTTCCGGCGTGAACTTGGCCGTGCACGCGAGTGCCTGAGCACACAACTGCTGAAAACATCAGGCTTACCCATCTGCGACATTGCAACATCACTTGGTTACGCCGATTCCAGTGGGTTTATTCGCGCATTTAAGAGGTGGACGGGCTCCAGTCCTGCTGCCTGGCGCAAACAGAACAGTCAGACTCAAGCGCCTGATCTTTAGACCTGATTTGGTTCGAGTCAGCTATTCAAGCATGGCTGGCGGATCAAGGTCCTCATCCCAGCCTTCAGCAGGTTTGGGGTAACGTTCCTGCCACTTTTTCAGCAGTTCCACGTGTTCCTCTTCCTCCTCGACCAGTTCCAGTGCCATTTTCAGCACACCGTCATCAACGGCTGTATCAGCCACGTGCCGATAAAATGCCGCCGCACGCATCTCTCCATGCATGGCCAGTTCAATGGCATGCCAGGGCTGCATAAGATAATGCGCTTCCTCCATTAACCCGCCCTCCGGTGATTCACCGCCCTGCCACTGATACTCCCAGGCCAGGAGACTGGGTAGTTGTTTGCCCTCGGCAGCCCGGCTTACGTTATCAATGTGCAGACCTTCAATTTTCGCCAACTTGCGGAACATATCGGCAACTTCATAGTTATGGTGCGTCTCCATCTGTTCAGCCAGATCATTAAAACGGTCGACCGCCTCCGTTTCCATCGCCAGCGAATAGGCCAGCAATTCTTCGGTGCTGCCAATGGTGCGAGCCGGGCTTTTTATGCTGTCACTCATATCCGGAACTCCTCTTCAAACTCTGCAATATTCTCCATGCTCGACTCGAGCTTTGGCTGATAAACCGGTCGGTTACCTTTGTACAATATCCCGGTGTAAACGCCTTCATCCGTCAATAACAAACGTGCCGCCTCGGCTGCATCCGGTGTCGCCTGCATTTCTTCGGGTGCCGGTATCAACCGGTTTTTCCACTCACGTTGCTCCGGCCGGAAAGTCACACAGGGGCTGAGCACCTGCACCATGGAAAAACCGGGGTGCTCGATGGCCTGCATCAGCACCCTTGCCGTTCCGTTTGAGTCTGAACTTGAGCAACGGGCGATAAAATTGGCACCGGATGCCAGTGCGATCGCCAGTGGTTGAAATGGATTGATACCTGTACCCGCAGGTGTCAGTTTTCCCTTCTGCCAGTTTGGCTCGGTGGTTGGCGATGCCTGGCCCTTGGTCATACCGTATACCTGGTTATCCATAACGATATAAGTCATGTTGGGGTTGCGGCGACAGGTATGCAAAAAGTGATTACCGCCAATCGAAAAACCATCGCCATCGCCGCCGGTGGCAATAACCGTGATATCCGGACGTGCAGTCTTGAGCCCGGTCGCCAAAGCCAGTGCCCGGCCATGCACACCATGAAAACCATAGGTATTCAGGTAGGTCGGCATTCTTGATGAACAACCGATACCGGAAATGATGGCAACGTTCTCCGGCTGAATATGTAAGCCGGCGAGCGCCTTGGTAATTGAACCCAGCACACCAAAATCACCACAACCGGGACACCAGACCGGTTTGACGGCCGACTTATATTCCTTCGGCTGAAGCTGCACCTGCAATGTATCGCTGCTCACGTTCCCGCCTCCCCTGTCCAGTCGTCTAACTGCTGAATAATTTCATTGGGACGGAACGGCAACGGACCGGGGCGGTTAAACACCCGGACGTCGGCATTCAAATCATAGGCAGCGCGAAGGTAACGGTGAAACTGCCTGGAATGACTTTGCTCTACAACCAGCAGGCGTTTGACTCCCTTCAATGCCTCCGCCATTTCAAGCGGCCTCTCGGGCGCCAGCAATCGCAGGCTGATCAGGCGGACCTCATTGCCCTGCTCACGCAAACGGGAAAGGGCTTCCCTGACAGGTCCGGTGGCTGAGCCCCAGGTAATAACGGCGGTGCTGCCTGAACCTTCGAGATCTGCCCAGTGCTGTCCATAGTCAAAGTCATTGATCTTGCGTTCACGTTTTTCCAGCTGTGAATAGTGGTCTTCCGGCAGGCTGGAAGGGACACCAGCCTGGTTGTGCTCCAGGCCGTCCGCTGTGTATTGACCACCGGCCTGTCCCGGCACCGACATGGGTGAAACACCTGACTCACCCACCGCGTAACGGCAGTAGCTATCTTCAAACTGCTCCGGCACCAGGCGCTTCGCGATAAAACTGACGTCAGCTGGCCGCTCAACAATCGCACGGGTCTGACCAAGAGACTGGTCTGACAGCACAATCGCTGGCGTTTGCATGGCTTCAGCCAGGTGTACAGCCCACTGCGTTGTAAACAGACAGTCGCTGACCGATGTCGGCGCCAGCACCAGGTGCGGTGCATCACCGTGCAGACCATTCAGGGCAATGTTGAGATCCGACTGTTCGCTCTTGGTCGCTATGCCGGTCGAAGGACCACAGCGCATGACATCCATTATTACCACTGGAACCTCCGAACACACGGCAAGACCGATGGACTCGGTCATCAGCGCCAGTCCCGGCCCTGAGGTTGCCGTCAATGCAGGTGTTCCACCAAACGAAGCACCGATAATCTGGTTAATCGAGGCCAATTCATCCTCGGCCTGCACCAGCACACCACCAACCCTGGGAAGGGAGGATGCCAGCCATTCGAGCAATTCCGTGGCCGGGGTAATCGGATAAGCCGCAACAAAACGGACACCACCACGAATTGCACCCATACCGGCGGCCTCGTTACCAGTGACACTCCAGCGTTCAACAGCGGAGGCCCCGTCAAGTTGTGGTTGATCAAATACCGGCAACTCCGTTCCTGCAGCGAAACCCGCCTGAACACAGACCTTGCTTGTTTCAATGATATCCGGGCCTTTGGACGCGAGAATTTTCTCAAGCACCGAATGAATCGACGCCTCGGAAAGTCCAATCATTTTTGCGATCGCACCAAGCGCGATCATATTAGGCCGACCGCCCTGAACGGTCTTTGCCAGTTCCTGCATGGGCAGATCAAACACCCGGCCAGGAACCTCGGGAAGCCCGCCACTCCGACGGCCGGCGGCCGAATCAGTGACTATCAAGCTGTCCTCGCGCAGCGGTATCTCTGCAACAAACCGGTTTAAACTGGCCGGATCAATGGCCAGCACCAGGTCGAAACTGTCGTCGGGCGACTCGACGGGCTCAGTTACCAGGCGAATGACAGCAGCCGCCTCTCCACCCCTGATCTGCGGGCCTGAGGAACGGCTCATAAAGCCATACCAACCCGACCTGGCAGCCGCTTCCAACAGCAGGCTACCCGTTGTCATCACCCCCGACCCGCCACTGCCGGTGAGCGCAATAGATAAACTTTGGCGATTCATTAAAACCCCCTTCAACTGAATGTAAAATATTTTACATTTATATGATGTGAGTCACGAACTTTTTAGCCGGACGTGTATGATTAATCATCAGCGCATATAGCAGAGGAGCAGCAGGATGAAGTTCAAACCATGCAACGGTGAATGCACCGACGACGGACTCTATTGTAACGGTTGCGGACGGACTCACGAGGAGGTTGCCGCCATGCGTCAACCGGTGGAAGAGTTGGTCGCACTCTATAAAAAAATGAACTATGAAAACCTTGATGATTTTGCCAATGCCGTTGCCGGCAGCATCAAGTACAAAATGGACGCGGGGCACTGAGCACCTCCAACTCACAAACCAACGGCGGCTTGCGTAATAAGCTACCCGGTAAAGGCACCAACATATTTACGGTCATGTCAAAAATGGCCCAGGATCATGGTGCGATAAACCTTGCGCAGGGCTTTCCGGATTTCGAAGGGCCGCTGGCACTACGGGAGCGGGTTGCGTATCACATTGCGCATGGGCACAACCAATACGCACCACTGGCCGGCGTGCCTCATCTGCGTGAACAGATTGCCGCCAAGGTTCTTGATTTGTACGCGTGTAAAATCGACCCCGATCAGCAGGTCGTTGTCACGCCAGGCGCCACCGAAGCCATTTACTGCGCTATCTCGGCCATCGTTCACCCGGGTGACGAAGTCATTGTATTTGACCCGTCCTATGACACCTATGAGCCCGGCGTCACGCTGAATGGCGGTTTAACCAGACACATCCCGCTGCACTATCCCGATTTCACCATCGACTGGCAAAAAGTTCGTGACACCATCAACGACCGCACACGTCTTATCATACTCAACACCCCAAACAACCCAAGCAGCACGCTATGGAGTGAGACGGATATCCAGCATTTGCGTGAAGCCATCAAAGACCGCAACATCCATTTGATCTCCGATGAGGTGTATGAACACATCTACTTTGATGGCAATCAACACTTGAGCCTGTTGCGTTACCCGGATCTTGCAGCCAGAAGTTTTGTGGTGTCTTCATTTGGTAAAACCTACCATACCACCGGTTGGCGTATCGGTTACTGCATTACGCCGCCAGCATTAATCGACGACTTCCTTCGCATACACCAGTTCATCAATTTCAGCACCAGTACACCAATGCAGTATGCCATTGCAGACTTTCTGGATGACTGCCCGCAACATCACAAGGAACTGGCTCATTTCTACCAACAAAAACGTGATTTATTCCTGCAGCAGATGGCAGCATCGCGCTTCAAACTCAAACCATCGGCCGGCACTTACTTTCAACTGGCCGACTACAGTGCGGTCAGTGATGAAGCAGACATGGAGTTTGCCGCACGCCTGACCCGGGAACATAAAGTCGCAGCCATACCGATATCCGTTTTTTATAAACAGGCACCCGATCAAAAGGTTGTGCGCTTCTGTTTCGCCAAGCACGATGATACTCTGCGCAAGGCCGTCAAAAGGCTGGTTAATTTATAGCTCTGACGTCAGACATTCTGGTTCATAATCTTGCGCTTACCCCAATTACTTAATTCAAAATGCCATTTGGCCGGTTTACACTTGCGAAAAGTCCTGCATATGCGTACCCTTTGACTTTGGACTCTAAATTTACGGCCACCAATTGCTTTACGGATGGAACGATAAAGACGTACAAAATACCCGTTAAGAGGTATCAGAACCGCCTTTCAGGGGAAAGCCAGCATGAAAAGTGAAAGTAGCAACGTACTCGGACACCTGATTGAAGTCACCAGCGAATATTTCATCGCCAGGCTGACCTCTGATCTGGAAGGTCTTTCTTCCGACAAAATGATAGGAATGGACAAGGTCAGAATTGGCCAGGTCGGGTCCTATTTGATGGTCAGACAATCCGAAACAAAAATATTGACCATTGTTGAAAGCATGTGGACAGAAAAATCCGATGATGGTCGTGAGGTATGCAAGGTTCGTGTATCTCCACTCGGCGAGTTCAGCAGCAATGGTACCTTCGACCGTGGTATTCACCATTTTCCGACCGCCGGTGCAGAACTGCATGTGGTTTCGAGCTGGAACCTGGAACGGATCTTCTCCGATTTCAGCGAGGTCTTTTACAAGGTCGGCAAACTGAGTGCATTTGAATCCATTGATGTCTATCTCGATGCTTCCAATTTTTTCGGACGTCATGCCGCCATCCTCGGTCAGACAGGCTCAGGTAAATCCTGGACTGTCACCAGCCTGATCCAGTCCGCCCTGCGCTATATGCCCAATGCGCATATCATCATCATGGATATGCATGGTGAATATGGCGTCAAGAGAACTGACTCACTTGCTTCCTCACCGTTTCCCAGCAACAAGGTCCGTTGCATGGATGCGCTGGAACTGGAAATGCCCTACTGGCTGCTGACTTACTCTGATCTGGCTGACCTGATCATCAATCCGGATGATACCCATGCATCGTTACAGCTCGCCTTTTTGCGTAACGCCTTGAGTGAACTCAGAATTGAGGCGAATAAAAACGCCAGCCTCGGACACATCACGGTTGATTCACCGGTCTATTTCTCACTCGAAGAATTACGTGACCAGTTTGAACTGGCCAACCAGGACACCGAGGACTTTGGCCGCGTCAAGACCGCGACTTACGGCAAATTTGATCAGCTCCTGGTCCGGTTGAACAGTATGATGAATGACACGCGTTATGACTTCATGCTCAAACCACGCACACGAACATCCACTGCCAGTCTCGTGGACCTGATGCGTGATTTTGTCGGTCTGGGTGAACCCAAGGCCAATGTAACCGTTTTGAACCTGAGTGCCGTGCCCTACGACGTCGCACCGATGGTAACCGCACTGATCGGCCGCCTGGCCTTTGAGTTCAACTTCTGGAACCCGAAGTGCCTGGAGTTCCCCATCTGGCTGGTATGTGAGGAAGCGCAACAGTATATTCCGCGCAACGATGATTCGCGTTACGCCGAAGCCCGTCGCACCTTCGAACATATTTCCAAGGCCGGCCGTAAATACGGTGTCGGTCTGTGTGTCGTGAGTCAGCGCCCTCACGAGGTCTCTGAAACAGTACTGGCCCAGTGCGGCACCTATTTGTGTCTGCATATCACCAACCCGGATGATCAGGAATACCTGCGCGACATGGTGCCCGATTCAGCACGTGGTACCTTTTCAGCCATCACCTCATTGAGCCGGGGTGAAGTCGTCGCGATGGGTGCAGCAGTACCGATGCCGGTGCGCTTCCAGATGAACCTTCCCAACCCACCGCCCAACTCTCAGGATGTTAACTTTGCAGAGAAATGGAGCAAGGGTGGCGAAGAGATCGATGTCGAACAGCTGGTTAGTAACTGGCACAGGCAGATTCGCTAAATCCAGACTGGGTCAGGTTTATTTCGCTGAAGTAAACCTGACCCGCTATCGTCCCACCTGTACTACCCCGTAAACTCACTTGCACAGCTGAATATTGCTTGAACTGGCCACAATTGATCAGCCGGGAAGCATGAGGCCATGCGGTAACTTACTTCAGGATTCAGCGGTGAAAAAAACCATTGATCATTGGGGAAGCTGGGCCCTGCGGTAGCTTGCTACAGGACTTACGCTCACAGGTTGAAAACCATTGATCATTCGGGAAGCTAAGGCTATGCGGTGCTTTGCTTCAAGACTATGCGGTGGAAAAAACAATTGATCAGTCGGGAAGCCAAGGCCATGCAGTAGCTTATGCCGGGACACGCCGCGAGCACATCCCTGTGGGCTCTGGCGCGACATCCATGTCGCTCAAGGTCCCGGCATAAGCTACTGCACCCCCTTGGCTTTGTGCGAATGCAGGGGGTCAATGGTTTCTGAAGGAGACACATCGCTTGATTCTGAACTTGATAAGCCCACGCTTTTTGCGAATGTTTGGGTTTAAAACCTTTGAAAGATGCACGTCGTTTGATATTAAGCTGGGGTGTGTATTAACTTATCAGGACCGTGAGCGACATGGATGTCGCGCCCGAGCTTACACGGATGTACTTGCAGCGAGTCCTGGGAAGTTAATACACATCCCAGCTCCCCCAACCGTGCAGATTATCGAAAGCAGGCCTCCTAGGAAAGCCCACCCAATGCCACGGTAATCGCCTGCGCACTGACACCACTGGATTCTTCAGAAGCCAGAAACGCGATCATCTCTGCTACTTCTCTTGGTGTAGCCACCCTGCCCGGCGCATACATGGCATCTCGTTTTCGCCAAACTTCTTCGGCTGTGATGCCGGCCGCCTCTGCTTCCGCACGTGCTGAGCGTTCTGCCATTTCCGTCCGCACCCAGCCCGGCAGTACCGCGTTGGATGTTATGTCGTATTCGCCACCATCTCTCGCGACGGAACGCATCAGGCCAATCAGGCCATGCTTGGAGCAGTTATAGGCCGAGCCGGCATGCTCGGCGACCTGGCCGGCAGTTGAACTTGTATAAACCACGCGTCCATAACGTTGCTTGACCATATCTTTTAGTATCAGACGAGATAGGTGGAACGGACCATCGAGATTAATACGCATGGTTTCGTCCCAGGTTGAGATATCCTGTTCCCAAATCACCCGTTCATGGGCAGAACCCAAACCGTGGTTGCAGACAAAAATTTCAACGGGTCCCAGACGGTCCCGGGTTTCCTCGACTGCCTTGGTGCAACCTTCTACCGTCCCGAGGTCAGCCACGGTGTATTCGAGACCCGTTTCGACTAACTCTTTTTCGCTGCGTGCAACCGCCATAACGCGAGCACCCCGGCTTGCCAGCAAACCGGCAGTTTCACGCCCGATTCCACGACCCGCACCAGTCACCAACGCAACTCTACCTTCCACTCCCGCCATCAGACTTTCCCCACTGTTAAAACGTATATTAGAAATAATTCAAGCAATGCATAATTAATTGACAAATATCAAGTTACCACAACAAATCATGCCCTACTATGCATCCCGAATCATCCATAGGTTAGAATTTGCGTCTGCTTTGTAAAGACGAAGGGTTTTTTTTTGAATTCGACGGGTACCGGGAGTAAGTGGAATTGGACAAGCCAGCCAACAACAATGTCTGTCGGTTGTGCGTTACCGCAATAGAGCCGGTCAAACTGCCGTCGGGCGGGACGACCACTGCGCTGGTCGGTGAGGAAAAGGGCATCAACATCCGGATCGCCCTTGACGTGGTCCGACTGACACTTGAAAACCGCTGTGACGTTGCGTTGCTGTTCAGTCAGGACCAGGACCTGGCGGAACTGTCCGCCGAAATCCGATTGATCTCATCAATGCAGAGCCGGCTGGATCAAGATTGCCAGTGCGTTCCCTGACAGTCCGGCAACCAGAAACCATCGCGGCATCAACAGCACCGACTGGATCCGCATCGACAGAACCCTCTATGACGGCTCCCATAGATCCGAGGGAGTATCGCGGTTGAACCGATTGGCTTCATTTTTCGCATCCCGCCGTCTATCAACGAGATGCATAAATCCTGCAGAAAAGGAAGTCGCGGGAGACTGTAAAATCGTGATGATAGGCGCATTAAAATCGGAGAGGTTGCCACGTTGTTTTTCATTCTTAAATTGCCATTCAGAATGTAAGCCTTGAAACGGGCAACCGTAGGGAGGAAGAAACATGAAGAGAAATCTGAAAAAAGATTAGCCGAGGATGGCATTGTCTCTGCCGAAGGCTACCTTTTCGAAATGGAACGTAGAGGCTATCTGACGGCCGGGGAATTTGTTCCAGAGGTTGCTTTGGAGAATCCGAGGCTCTCAAAACCTTGCACAGGGATTTCCAGATGCTGGTTCGGATGTGATCGAGGCCTTTACATACAATCCCCCACCGGGAGAAGATGAGGATTATAGGCAAAAAGGACTTATTGGAGCCTTTGAACAGAGCGGCACTGAAGATAGCCAAGGAAGTGGCCGGGGAGGTTGAAGGTGATCAGGAACCGAACCTGGTCGCCGGAAATATTTCTAACTCTAATATCTGGAACCCAAATGATAAAAACAGCCAGCTGCAGGTCCGTAAAATGTTCGAAGAAATGGTCAACTGGTCGACTGACGAGGGTGTCGATTTCATGATAGGAGAAACTTTCTATTTTGCGGAAGAGGCTTTCTGTGCCTTGGACGACATTAAGAAAGCCGGAGTGCCGTCGGTGATCACGATTGCTCCGATGGGCGAGAATATCATGCGTGACAATTGGGAGATTGTCGACAATGCAAAGAACTTTAACAGCGGGGCGCTGATGTGGTCGGAATGAACTGTTTCAGGGGGCCTGCAACCATGATGCCTTTCTTGAAAGATATCCGTAATGCGGTTAGTTGCGATGTTGCAGCGCTGCCGGTTCCCTACAGGACGACGCCCAAGCAACCAACCTTTTTCAATCTGGACGACAACAATGGCTGTAAAGTTCCGTCACCCCACAATAGAACTTTCCCAACCGCCCTCGACCCACTCTACTGCAACCGTTATGAGATCCATCGTTTTGCCGAGGAAGCTTGGAAGATGAACATCCGGTACATCGGCGTATGCTGCGGTGCGGCACCGATTCACATCCGCGAGGTTGCCGAGGCGATGGGGCGAAAACCCAAGGCAGCCGGTACTCGGAAAACATGCAAAAACATTTTATGTACGGCAGTGACGCACGCCTGCCAGAGCACATTACCGCATACGGCAGCAAGGCGTAGTCGCATGGATCGGTCTATGAAACAAAATATACACAGACATTCGGGGTTGGAAAAGAAGAGTCACATAAAGAGCACTGGGCCTAAGGGAAAAAGGCTGCACAAGGACTGGCGGGTCTGGTTGGCTGTCATCCTGATGCTGGCCGCAATGATCATCTACGTTCTGACTCTGGATGACTCCCTTCTGGCGTTTGGCATCGGGCCATCCCTTTAGAATGATTATGCTCCAGCACTACCTGGTCATTGCCCGGGCATTCTTCGAGCACCTGGGGACCGATGCGGAAACGGCGTTCCGGCATTCCTTTGCCCTGGCGCAGCCAATCCTGGATCATTACGGTTACCTGGCCGTTTTCATCGCCATTCTGGTCGAGGGCTTCGGAGTCCCTGCTCCAGGCCAGACCATACTGATGGCCGGGGCTATTCTGGCTGCCCGCGGCGAAGTGTCCATCGCTCTGGTGCTCGTCCTGGCATTTCTGGCCGGCGTGCTTGGCAACACCCTCGGTTATGGATTGGGACGCTGGGGCGGTCGCCTGCTGCTGTCAAAGGTAGGCATCAGTGAAATCCGTATGCAGAAGATGGAGAGGTTATTCAGTCTCTACGGCGGCGGAGTTGTATTTTTCGGCCGTTTTATAGACGGTCTGCGCCAGTTCAACGGGATCGTGGCGGGTTCGCTGCAAATGCCCTGGTGGAAGTTCACCGTGTTCAACGTATTAGGAGCCTCCACCTGGACCGCATTTTGGGGACTGGGGGTTTATTTCCTCGATAAGGACATCAAGACCGTCTACAACGTGTTTCATGCGATGGAACCCTATGCCATCTGCGGCAGCCTGCTTGCTTTGATCCTGTTGGTGCTTTATCTGCGGCGCAGCCGCAAGCACCGAGCGCCGGCCGGTTTTTTGATATGACAACAGCGGCTCAAAAAAAACAAGGGACGCGATCATAGTCTTATCCACCATTCCCGGTTTCAACTCTCTTTGTGTTGTCGATTGCCTGAACGATCGGCGGCAGCGTATCCCTCCGGCGTCAGAAACGCGCTGGTTTTCAGCGTGTTCATATAGATCAGGCCACTTGTGTACAAGGCCTTCAGTGCCGCCAGGGTGTCGCTCGGAGCTACAGGAAGAACCGCCACGATGTCGTTGATGTCCATAATTCCCGGTGGCCCTTTTAAATCCCATTCTTTTGCCAGCAGTGCCAGTACCTGGCTTTCTTCCGAGCTCTGCATTCGTCGCTCCCGTTTCTGTGGTCTTCTGTTAAGTTGTGCCAGTTGAGTCGGTTGAGCCAGTTTAGTCCCGCCGCGGCGGGATTGAAGGCAATCATCGATTTTAACGATTAAACGCTCATGGCCTTTAAGCCATCACTGGTGCCGGGTTCTGAGTTTCGAGTTTCAAGTTTCTATTTTCGGGTCTGATTCTATTTTTGTGCTAAACGATGATTTCTTCAAACCGGCTTCCCTCTCGAGCACTGCTCGCTTTCTCTCTATGCCCCAACAATAGCCGCCGAGACGTCCGTCACGCCTCACAACCCTGTGGCACGGGATGGCAACGACGATTTTATTGGATGCGCATGCCTGAGCTACCGCCCGTGCGGCCTTTGGGTGGGCGATTTTTGCCGCGATGTCCGTGTAACTTGCGGTGAAACCGGGTGGGATCTCACGCAAGGCCGTCCAGACGAGGCGCTGAAATGCCGTTCCCTGAATGTCCAGGGGCAGGTTTAGAAGCTGCCGAGGGTTTTCGAGATGTGCAAGTATCTGTTTAACCCGTGTCGAAAAAGGTTCGCCCTTGTCGATTATCTTGGCTTTCGAAAATTGTACCCGCAATCTGTTCACGAGAATGTCGGGATCGTCTCCAAACTCGATGGTGCAGATCCCCTTTGCGGTTGCGGCTATCAGAACCCATCCGAGAGGGGACTTCTCCACGGCGAACCGGATGTCGATTCCTGCGGCTCCCTGCCGGTACTCCGAGGGCTTCATTCCAAGAACAGCTTCGGCATTCTCATAGAAGCGGCTGCTCGACGCAAACCCTGCCTCATAAATCGCCTCCGTGACGGATGCCTCCTTCTGCAGCCCCGAGCGAACCTGTTTCAAGCGCATCTCCATGGCGTATTGCTTGGGTGTGATGCCGACATTTTTTTTAAATAGCCGTTGAAAATGAAAGGGACTCAAGCCGACTTCATTTGCCAGATTTTTAAGCGGCACATGCTCCTCACGGCTTTCGATGATATGGCAGGCCTTGATGATGGCAGCCGAATGTTTGTCTTGTCCGGCTGCAGATGCCGGATGGCAGCGTTTGCAGGGGCGGAAACCGGCTTTCTCGGCTTGCTTGCAGGTATCGAAGAAGCGGACATTCTCATATTTGGGCAGCCGCGACGCACAAGCCGGACGGCAATATACGAGAGTCGTCAGGACTCCGTACACGAAAGCCCCGCTTGCATTCAGATCGCGCCGAATGAGTGCCTCCCAGCGTGCCTGATCGGTTGCAAAGGCATAATCATTCTGGCTTTTCATAGATGCCCCCTTTCTTTCAACATACCTCTATTTTTGTCAACTCAAACAAAGTGATGCGCAGAGAATTTGTCACTTCTGCTGTCACCATAAGGCTTGTCTGCCGAAGGGGCTATCCGTTTCTTGCATTCTAATTTTTTTTTGCGAATCCTGAGCTCGTTTTAGAGGAGAGGGCTCACCAGTCGCAGCGTGTTCTCGAGGAAACGCGGCCCGAATTTGCGGGTGCTCCAGACCGCCGGGTCTAGCCGGTCCGAATCGTCGATGTAGGACTGTTGCAACGCACGCAGTTCAACGGCAAACGTGGGCTCGTAGACAATGAGCGACACCTCGTAGTTGATCCAAAGACTTCGCATGTCCAGATTTACTGTTCCAAACATCGACATCGCTCCGTCGACCGTGATCGATTTCGTGTGCAGCAGGCCGCCGCGATACAGGTAGATCTCAACGCCTATCTCGAGGAGTTCGTCGTAGTAGGAACGACTCGCGTAACGGGTGAGGAAGGAGTCGACTTTCTGCGGTACGATCAGCGTTACCTTGACGCCGCGGCCTGCCGCACCTCGCAGCGCATAAATCAATGCGTCGTCCGGGGCCAGATAAGGGGTGGTGAGCACCAATTCTTCATGGGCGGCGTTGATCAGAGCCAACAGCATTTGAAGCAATCCGTCGCCTGTTTGGCCCGGACCCGACGGGACGACCTGGATGTCCGCCGAGCCCTGCGGTTCTACCAGATGGAGACCGGAACTTTCGATGAGATCACGAAGCGGCTCTCCGGTCTCGAGCGTCCAGTCGCCGATCACGGTGGCGGCGAGCGAGGCCACGACGGCCCCCTGGACGCGGACCATGGCATCGACCCACTCACCGACACCCGCCTCCTGCTTGAAGAAGCGCGGATCCACGAGATTCATGCTGCCCGTCCAGGCCGTTTTGTCGTCGATGACGACGATCTTCCGGTGCAGACGGAGATCGGTGCGGCCGAAAAGAGCCCGGAAGACGCCGACCGGCAGGGCGGCCTGTAAATGGACGCCGGCGTCTCTGAGCCGCTGGGGTTGCCGGCCTTTCCACCAGGACGCGGCGCCGAGTGCATCTACCAGCAGACGGCAGGTAACGCCTCTTTCAGCGGCCCGGATGACGGCTTCCAGGACCTCGTCGGCCGTTCCGCCCGCGTTCCAGATGAAAAACTCCATCAATATGCTGGACTCAGCCTGATCCACTTCTCGAGCGATGGTATTGAGTACTTCCTGGGTGTCGGAACACAACTGAAAGCTGCTGCCGCGGACGGTGAGGCTGCCCACGGTTTGTTGCCCCAGCCGGTCTATGCCACGTGCGACCGGCGCGTGACGCGACCAGTCGACATCCGTGAGCCCCCCCGGATCACGGCATCGGAAATTTTCCTGAAGTCGGTCCGCAAGGTGCCGATTTCTCGCTGCCGCCTGCGGCCGATCCGTCGCTCGCCGATCAGAAAATAAATGAGCGCGCCGACAAAGGGGAGCAGCGCCACCAGGAAGAGCCACGCTAAAGCGACACCCGTCGCCGGACGCCGCATGATGACGCGGACGGTGATCGCGACCACGATCAGGGCGTGCGCAACCACAATGGCGGTCGATGGATAGCTGAAAAAGCCCATGCAGAGCACCTCTTTTCTCGATTAATTAAGCGTTTACCGGTCACTAAATGCCCATCCACCATTTCATTAAGAGCACCTATCGGTGCCCGATCCAGAAATGTGCAATTTTCAGCAAGTTCAAAAAATCAAGAAATCGCGAGGAGACGTACTTGTATGTGCCGCACAAGTGATTACGCAAACCTGTCACGTCTTCAGTCACGCCGACGGCGTGACTGAAGACGCAATGACGGAAAAAGGGCCATTTGTGGACGGAAACTACAAAGTTTGAATCAAATGGGTGCCCTGTCTTCAACGTCTCGAGTCATCTCTACCACATCTGCCATTCCAATTAAATACCCTTTCTGCCCTCTGACCGAGAGGGTGCAAACTTTGAACGCCGCGTGTTCGACTCTGTCGGTTCAAGGCTCGCTTTCATTATCGGTTGTATCCATACCGTAAAAACCCCTTCAAAAATGGAGCTTCTCGCCAAAAGCAAAAGGCCCCTGATTGAACTCAGGAGCCTCATATACAGTCATTCCGCAGCTGTTGAACCCATTGATGTCGATCTTCATTTGACCCGCCACGCAAACGTCGTTGAGGTTGGAAAAGCGACTCTCAATCTAAAGGATGTGTCGCCCGGAGCTCATACCTTAAGTCCTTGATGAAGAATCAAAGGAGGAATGCAAACCCATTAAAAGGGACTCGTCAAACACTCTTTTTTAGAGTCGTTTGTATATCCACTCCGGGATGTAAAATTTGCGCTTGTTGAGCACCACGCCGAGGAGTTTGCCGCCGGCCTCTTCGAGTTCTTGCTTGGCTCTGACAGCCACCTGCTTGCGGGTCTTGCCGGCTTCGAGTACCAGCACCACCCCATCCACCTTGTTGCAGATCACCCGGACATCGGAAGAACCTGGGACAGACGGGCCGTCCAGGATGACATAGTCATATTTTTTCACGCTCGGCTATTAGAAAATCGAAGAACCGTTTCGACTCGAAAAGGGTTACTGGGTCGGTGAGC
>CAVWXX010000011.1:0-27113 GCA_963759155.1 uncultured Gammaproteobacteria bacterium
GAGCGCTTTTTACCCCCAGGTTTCGCCAAACAGCCAACCGCAGCCGTTGGCTGTTTGTCTTTTGCCAGGTTCTATATGGCAGGTCCGTTATAGAACACACCCTTGAGCAGGAAGAAAAAGATGATCGCGAGGATACCGCCGGCCGGTAAGGTAATAATCCACGAGAGCATGATGTTGCGCACCACCCGCAGGTTAAGTGCGCCGATTCCCCTGGCAATACCAACCCCGAGCACGGCGCCTACCAGTGTATGCGTTGTGGAAATAGGTATACCTGTACCTGATGCGATAACCACGGTTGATGCGGCAGCCAGTTCGGCTGCAAAACCACGTGAGGGTGTGAGCTCAGTGATGTTTTTTCCAACGGTACGAATGACCCGCCAACCGTAGGTCGCCAGGCCCAACACGATACCAACCGCTCCCAGCAGCAAAATCCACGTCGCCAGTGCAGATTTCTGCGCCACCGCACCCGTTTTAACGATACTTACAATCGCAGCAACCGGACCAACAGCGTTGGCCACATCATTAGAGCCATGTGCAAAGGCCATGCCGCAAGCTGTGAATATCATTAAAACACCAAATATTTTTTCAACATTGGTGAAACGGAAATCAACATCCTGATCAGGGTCAATCTTGATTCGCTTTATTGCAAAGATCCCGATCAACATCGTAGTAATGCCGCTCACGATGGCAACCACTACTGACTGCATATAGCTCAGATCCAGGCCAATATGTTTAAGACCTTTCAGCAAAGTGACAAGGGCAAGAATGAAGCCCACTGCAAAGATATACAATGGTACGTACTTTCGCGCGTTGCTTAAGGGATCCTTGGTATCGAGGATCAGTTTTTGCACACTCATGAATATAGAAAATGCGAGAAAGCCTGACAGCAACGGCGAAACCACCCAGGATGCTGCAATGGTAGCGACCTTCGACCAATGCACGGCATCTACGCCAATACCTACCACCGCAAAACCAACAATAGCCCCAACGATAGAATGAGTGGTCGAAACCGGCCAGCCTTTTCTGGATGCCACCAACAACCAGACAGCCGCAGCCAGCAATGCAGCCAGCATGCCGAATATCAATAGTTCCGGGTTGCTTTCTACGCTGGCGGCATCAATGATACCTTTTCGAATGGTGGACGTTACCTGGCCGCCGGCCAGAAAGGCGCCGGCAAATTCGAATATCGCGGCTACCAGGATAGCCTGTTTGATTGTCAACGCCTTTGAACCAACCGAGGTGGCCATTGCGTTTGCGACGTCATTGGCACCAATACCCCAAGCCATGAACAGGCCGAATGCGGCCGCCAGGCCCAAATACCAGAGTGAAAATTCCATTGTTTTTTTATTCCCTAACGCGCCAGCATTAATTGCAGGCGACTGCCTACACGTTGTGCCCGGTCACCGATGGTGCCGGTGTTTTCGATGATTTTGTATAGAAACATCACATCGACTGGGGGTAACTCACTTTCCAGTTCGAACAATTGACTACGCAGCAATACCTGCAATTCATCGGTATCCTGTTCGATATTATCGAGCTTAACCAGCAAGCGACCAACCCGCTTTCGCTCCACTTTTCCAAATCCGGTTTCAATTAATTCGTCCAGTTCACAGATGGCAACATAGGCCTGTCTGGCGGCATCAATACAACGTTTGACCAGTTTCTTGTAAGTTTTTGCCATCGAACGGGGGATTTTCATATCGCGCCCTATGATCAGTCCGGCGACATCCCTTGCGCTGCCGGCAACCATGTCCTGCATGGTGAGCACCTCAAGGACATCACGGCGGTCTATGGGCATAAACAGGGTGCTGGGTAGTCGCATACGAAGCTCTTTCTTGAGTGCATCGGCTTCATTTTCCATCATGACGATTTTTTCATAATGAGCCGTCATTTCTTCCGGCTTAGCCGCCAGAACCGCCTTGGTAAACGGGCTTAGCTCGCTGACACACGAAAGGACTTTTTCCATGTGTTCCTGTAAAGGCCTGACTGGTGATTTTCCAAATATGGCGCTGAAATAACTGCCCGACATTTTATACTCCCATGGCTGCAGGACTTTGCCGGCAGCATGTATTGACTGGTAGGTCGGATTTTACATGGTCTTACTGCCTCGTTGGAACAGTTCAGGGAATAAAATGAGTTTAGAAACCCATTCTTTTATCCCATCTGTTTTTATTGGAATCAATCGGCTTCAATGATCCGCCTCGAATCAATTGTATCCATCCTGACACACCAGGCAGACAGGAAGGAGTCAGGCGATACTCGCTCTCAAGTACTGGTACAACTGTTAGAATAATCGAGGGTGTTGTCACAAAGTGACTTTACCTTACATGCCGACGTCGGAATATACGGTGACACGTTATCGACCGGTTTTTATTCGATCGGACGCAAGGAACGAAATTGAAAACCATTGTTATCAACAAAAGAGAGAACGAGAAAACACCGTTTTTGCGGGGAATTCTGACCCGAAGCCTGCTGGACGCGGGTCTTGCTTTCGATGACGCCTTTGCAATAGCGACCAAGATACGTAATCAGCTTGGCCACACAAAAAAGATCACGTCAGAAGAACTGAAAAGAAGGGTTTCCGGCTTGTTGAAGGACAGGGGGGAATCCGAGGTGCTGGAACAGTATGTCGTACCTGCAGTGGCGCCACCGAGAATTCTGGTTACCAGTCTGAATGGTGCAGAAAACGCCTTTTCGCGAGGCCAGCACGCGAGGTATCTGCTGTCTACAGGAATGAAGACAGAAAAAGCAGAATACATGACAGAGCTGATTTATGCCCAGTTGATCGCAGCGGAAATCAATTCCATTTCAACGCTTGAACTCGGCTACCTGACTTACCTGTGCATACAGCAGGAGATTAGCCTTGATGCCGCCAGGCGCTACCTGGTGTGGTCGGAATTCCAGAATAGTGGTCGACCACTGATCCTGTTAATCGGCGGCACCGTTGCCGCCGGCAAGAGCACCATTGCCACGGAAATCGCACACCTTCTGGAGATTGTTCGAATACAGTCTACCGATATGTTGCGTGAAGTCATGCGTGTAATGATCCCAAAGCGCCTGATGCCGGTATTGCATACCTCTTCATTTGATGCCTGGAAATCCTTGCCCCTTCAGGACAAGCCAAGCCGCGAATGGGATCAGCTGGTGGCGGAAGGCTACCGCAGCCAGGCCGAGCTATTGGCAGTGCCCTGTGAAGCGGTATTGCAACGTGCCGTGGAGGAAGGTGTACCCATCATCATGGAAGGCGTGCATGTTCACCCCGAGTTGCTTGAACGGGTACCCGATGATTCGGAAGTCATCAAGGTTTACGTGATGCTGGCGGTTCTCAAATCAAAGAAAATCAAGGCACGCCTGAAAGGCCGCGGTATAGACGCACCCAGCAGGAAGCCTGAAAGGTACCTTGAAAATATAGATTCCATTTGGAGTCTGCAATCGTTCCTGCTGTCAGAAGCTGACCGCTGTAATGTGCCCATTGTCACTTCCGAAGACAAGGGAAAGGCCATATTGCAGATTACCCGCCAGGTTAACCTGGAACTGGCTAAACATTTCACAGGGACGGTAAGAGAGGTATTCGGTCCGATAGTGGATGAACTCGAACCGGTCGCTGCAAACAGACCGTGGCATGAGTTGATTGGCCTGTCACAAAAAGAGTTATCTGTGGCGAGAGAAGCAGGCAAGCGAGTCATAGCGCCCGCTTCGCAGAGTAAATGTGTATTGCTCATCATTGATGGCCTGGGTGATTTACCCATTCCCGATTTAGATGGAAAAACCCCACTGGAGGCTGCGAAAACACCCCTGCTTGACCAATTGGCCAGTTCGGGTTGGTATGGCCTGGTGGACCCGATCGGCCCTGGAAAAATCCCTAATACGCATTCCGGAACAGGTATGTTGATGGGGCTTTTGCCCGAGCAGGCTGCCCGCTTGAAACGTGGTCCGGTTGAGGCTTTCGGGGCAGGTTTTGAACTGGCGCCGGGTGACATTGCCTTACGTGCAAATTTTGCAACGGTTGAGCATCGCGATGGCGCATGTCTTGTCATTGACCGGCGGGCGGGAAGAATTACCAGTGGAACAAAAGAACTGGCAGCTTCGTTGACTGATATTGACCTTGGAGACGGTGTCAGTGCCAGCATGGTTTCAACCGATCAGCATCGAGCTGCACTGGTTCTCAAGGGGGCTGGCTTGTCGGATGCCATCAGTGATACTGATCCCGGTGACCAGAGCATGCCGGCAGCACTGGAAGATTGTCGTGCTTTAGCACCCGGAGCAGAGTTTACGGCAGCCAAGATCAATCTTTTTGTCAGCAAAGCACGCAATATTCTTGCCGGGCACCCAGTCAACGTTGCCAGGCTTGGTAATGGCAAACCAGCGGCCAGCGGCGTCATTACCCGTGGTGCCGGTTCATTTGTTGAGATCGATAACCTGCTTCAACTTCGTGGGGTCAAGGCAGCGGTTGTCAGCGGCTGCAATACGGTCACCGGATTGGGTCGTCTGTTTGGTTTTAACACCATCAATGACCCCCGTTTCACGGCAGATATAAACACCGACCTGGGTGCCAAGATTGCGGCTGCGGTTTCGGCATTGAAGCACCACGACATGGTTTTTGTGCATGTAAAAGCACCGGACATCTGTTCCCATGACCGTCAACCCCTGGCCAAGCGCGATTTTCTTGAACGTCTTGACCATAATTTGCAGCCATTACTTGCTGCAGGCATAACGATCGCCGTCAGTGCAGACCATACGACCAACAGCAATTCCGGTGCACACAGTGCAGAGCCTGTTCCCGGATTGATGTATCAAGCCGGCGCAGAGCTTCAAACCGTTGCGGTGAAATTTGGTGAAACTGCCTGTCGTGATGGAAACATGGAACGGCAACTCAGTCATGAGTTTTTGTCCCGTGTATTGCATCTGATGAGTGCCAGTTTGGATTGAGTCATTTATTGCCGTGAAATTGATGACCTTGGTCAAGGCCGATTGTGGCAATTTGTGACATTCTGTACCACTGTCACATCGCTGTCATATTCGACCTATAGTCTTGTAATGTTTTTTTATCAACATAATGGAGAACTCTAATGTTTAAGCGCAATGTGCTCACAGCTGTGCTCGCATCGGCAGTATCTGTCCTTCTTGCTGCCTGTGGTGGCGGGCAGGACCGTCAGGTTATTCAAAACAAGGGTTCTGATACCCTGGTTAATGTTGCCCAGGCATGGGCCGAAGCCTATCAGACGGTTGATCCTGCCACGGTTGTGGCGGTCAGCGGTGGTGGTTCTGGTACCGGTATTGCGGCCCTGATCAACGGTACAGTTGATATCGCAAACGCCAGCCGTGCGATGAAAGACAAGGAGGTTGAGCTGGCTAAAGACCATGGTCATGACCCGGTGCAGCACATCGTTGGCTATGACGCCCTGGCGGTCTACCTGCATGCAGATAACCCACTCACAGATATAAGTATCGAACAGTTGGCTGAAATCTATGGCGATGGCGGTGGCTATACCAAGTGGACTGATCTCGGCATCGAAGTCCCCGGTTGCAAAGACCAGACCATGGTTGTGGTCAGTCGCCAGAATAACTCAGGTACTTACGCCTACTTCCGGGGAACGGTACTCGGGAAAGGTGACTTCCGTCTTGGAACACGTGATATGCATGGCTCAAAAGATGTTGTTGACCTGGTTGAAAATACACCCTGTGCGATTGGATATAGCGGTCTTGCTTACGCCACCGATCATCTCAAGTTGGCCTGCGTGTCACAGGAGACCGGCGGTGAGTGCACCAGCCCTTCTGTTGCCACAGCCAGTGATGGTAGTTACCCGATTGCCCGTCCATTGTTTATGTACACCAATGGTGAGCCCACCGGATACGTTGGCGAGTACCTGAACTGGATCAAGAGCGAAACCGGACAGTGCATTATCCTGGAAAAAGGATATGCATCAGCGACACCTGTCAATTGTGGCTGACAGTCGCGTCGTTTAATTGTTTGTCGCCATCGTTTCGGCTTGTCCCGGAACGGTGGCGCGGTGATAATTGTGCGATGGGTGTCACCATTCACGGGCAAATCAGGAACATTACATGAGTCATTTTGAAGAACGTATGGAAGCTGACCTGAAAATTATCAGGGATCGGTTGTGGAAGATCGGTGAAGACGTCGATACTGCACTGCACAACGCCAAGAAGACAATCATATTGCGGGACAGCGAGTTGGCTTATCAGACCGTACTGGGTGACTACCCGATCAATCGGGAGTCCAGGCAGTGTGACCGGCTTTGTCATACGTTTATAGCCCGTCATTTGCCGGGTGCCGGTCAACTACGTGAGATGGCTGCAACCGCACGTGTCAACGTGGCGCTGGAACGTATTGGCGATTATGCCGTCACAATTTCCCGTGAAGCCTTGCAGATAACCTCACCGGTTTCAGCACACCTCACGCAGGATATTGATGCGATGTTTGATGAGTCTGTCTCTCTTCTTTCAGATGCGCGTAAGTCCTTCCGTGACGGCAACGCAGAAGTGGCGATAGCCCTGATGAAAGTTGCCAAGCGGGTGCAGAATCGCATGGATGGTGTTTACGATACATTGTTTGCTGAAGATGACCATATGGACGGTGTGAGCATGATGGCTTTGTTCGTCGTGTTTAACCTGCTTAAGCGGATCGTGGATCAGGCGAAGAACATCTGTGACCAGACGGTCTACGCGGTGAAAGGCATTGCAAAAATTCCAAAGACCTACCGTATTTTATTTCTGGATCAAGCGGGTTCCGGGTTGGCGCAACTGGCCACGGCCATTGGAAGGAAGAATTATCCCGAAAGTGGGTTCTTTATGGCTGCGACACCAAAAGCTGCTGATCCGGTATCACCGGGTTTGCAGGAGTTTCTGAGTGAAGTTGGGCTGCCTGATGAAAACCTGGTAACGGAACAGCTTGAGGTCTCTAAACATGACCTCGATGAATTCACCATCATCGTAAGCCTTAAGGGTAAGTACCAGGATTACATCGCCAAGGTGCCATTTCATACCTCGGCACTTAACTGGGCTTTGCCCGAAGGTGATGACTTCAAACAGCATTACCGCGTGTTACGTGAAAAAATTCAGCAGTTAATGATCCAGATGGCAGGAGATGGTGCCGGTTGATTCCAATTGAGGATCAATTCGCGGTGAACAGCAAGCTATGAACAAGCAAACCCCGATTTCTGCAAAGCTAACCGATTTTGACAAACTCAATCGCGACTGGTATCTGGACAAATTCGTCCAGGCACTGGTTTTTATCGGCGGCATTTCGGCGATTATCTTTATCATCGGAATTTTTGTGTTTATCACCAAGGAAGGACTGGGTTTCCTGGTGGGCGACTTCAGCTTTAAGGAGTTCTTTTTCTCGCCCAACTGGCGCCCAACCTCGGAGAACAAGGCCACTTACGGTATTTTGGCCCTGGTTGCCGGTACCGCCAGCGTTACCGGCCTTGCGATGCTCGTTGCCATACCGTTTTCCCTGGGTACTGCAATCTTTATCGCAGAGTTTGCCACAGGCAAGACACGCGAGTTCCTGAAAATTACTGTCGAATTATTGGCCGCTATCCCATCTGTTGTCTGGGGTTTTATTGGTCTGGCCATCATGAATCCGCTCATTATTGATATCTTCAATGTGCCGGTGGGTTTGAACGTATTGAATGCCGGTATCATTCTTGGCCTGATGGCGGCACCTATCATGACGTCAATCGCCGAGGATGCGTTAAAAGCAGTTCCTGATCGTTACCGCGAGGCTGCAGAGGCCCTCGGTGCAACCCGTTGGCAGGTGATCTACAAGGTGGTATTGCCGGCTGCAAAAAATGGACTGCTGGGTGCCGTTTTATTAGGTGTTGGTCGTGGCTTTGGTGAGACCATGGCGGTATTAATGGCCACCGGTCACGCGATCAATATTCCGACCAGCGTTTTTGATTCAGTGCGTGCCCTGACAGCAACCATTGCCGCTGAACTGGGTGAAACTGCTGTTGGTTCACCGCATTACAAAGCTTTGTTTACCATTGGTATTTCGCTGTTCCTGATTACATTCATCATTAACCTGATCGCAGACCTGGTGGTCCGTGGTGTGCGCAAGGGATAACAAACATGTTTGAAGCAACCCAGATTAATCGCAAAAATCTTAGCCGGCAAAAGATATTCCGTTTTTTGCTTGGCAGCATGACGGCGCTCCTGATACTACCGGTGATATTGATTCTCGGCACGCTGATTATCAAGGGTGCCCCGGTCATATCTTTTGACTTCCTGTTCACCAGTCCAACCAAGGGTATGACCGCCGGTGGAATATTTCCGGCACTGCTTGGCACCATACTATTGGTACTGGTTGCCTTGCTGGCCTCGGTGCCGCTTGGTGTTGCGGCGGCCATTTACCTGAGTGAGTATGCGCCTGATAATTGGTCCACACGCGCGATCAATCTTGCCATTATCAACCTGGCAGGTGTGCCATCAATTGTTCATGCCCTGTTCGGTTTGGGTGCTTTCGTGCTGTTCTTTCGCTTTGGCACCAGTATCCTGGCAGCCAGCCTGACCCTGGCGGTGATGACTTTACCGGTCGTGATCGTTGCAACACGTGAGTCCTTGCAGGCGGTTCCCATGGCCTTTCGCGAGGCCTGCTGGAACATGGGTGCAACACGCTGGCAAACCATTCGTCGTATCGTTTTACCCAATGCGGTGACAGGTATATTGACAGGCGTGATTCTTGAAGTGTCGCGAACCTCTGGTGAAACGGCCCCTATCATGTTTACGGGTGCCGTGTTCTTTCTGCCGTTTCTGCCACAGGGTGTTTTTGATCAGACCATGGCGCTTTCCCTGCACCTTTTTGTCGTTTCCACACAGGTACCGGAAATGCCCGAGGCAGTACCTTATGGTGTTGCGCTGGTTTTGATCGGTATGGTGTTATTAATGAATAGTGCTTCCATTGCCCTGCGTATGTATCTGCGGGGTAAGAAGAAATGGTAGATAAAAATTCCGTGAACCAAATTAATGAATTAAGTAGTGAAAAGGCAAATGGGGCTCGAGTGAAACTCGCGGTCGAAAACTTGTCAATTCATTACGATGATACACCTGCGTTGGAACATGTTTCGCTTGATATTCGTGAGCATGAAATTTTTGGCATTATTGGTCCTGCCAATGCTGGCAAGACGTCATTTCTCAAGGCTATCAACCGAATGGATATGTTCAACCCGGAGATGAAAATCGATGGGAAGATAGAATTCAATGGCATTGATGTCAGCAAGGTCCGGAATGTTTATGGTCTTCGCAGTCGAATAGGCGTTGTGTTTCCATTACCGGTTGGCCTGCCGCTTTCGATTTATGACAATGTAGCGCTTGCGCCACGCCTGGCCGGTTTGAAAGACAAGGCTGAGCTCAATGTTATTGTTGAACGATGTCTGACACGGGCTGCACTTTGGGATGAGGTGAAAGATCGACTCGACTCACTGGGAAGCTTGTTATCCGGTGGTCAGCAACAGCGTCTGACCATAGCGCGGGCCTTGTCACAGGAGCCTGATCTGCTGATGCTGGATGAGTTTTCCATCGCGGTGGATCCGGTCACCACGATGCGTATCGAAGATGTGCTCAAGGAGTTGAAAAGCGAGCTTACGATTATCCTGGTAACCAACCTGGTTCAACAGGCACGGCGTCTGGCTGACAGGACGGCATTTTTCCTGGAAGGGAAGTGTGTTGACATAGGCATTACCGAAGATTTATTTACCGGTGAAGTCAGTGATCAACGAACCCGTGATTATGTTGAAGGGAGGTTTGGTTGATGATGGCCCAGGAAAAAAATGGGGTCGGGGATTCAGGCCTGGCCATCAGAACCCGGAAGCTGAACCTCTGGTATGGTACGTTTCAGGCACTGTTTGACATCGACCTTGACATCAGACAAGGCATAATCACGTCAATGATCGGCCCGTCCGGTTGCGGAAAGAGTACCTTTTTGCGCACGGTTAATCGCATCAATGAGCGTATGGATTACGTTCGAATCAATGGTGCTATTGATGTGATGGGTGAAAACATCTTCGGCCCTGAAGTTGAAATGCTGCAGGTGCGTAAGCAGGTGGGGATGGTGTTTCAGCGCCCCAATCCGCTGCCCATCTCCATTCGTAAGAACATCCTGTTTGGACATAATATCCATACCGGTGGAAAAACCAGCCAGTCCGCCGAGGATGAAATCGTCGAGAGCGCTTTGAAGCAGGTGCTGTTGTGGGACAAGGTCAAGGACAAACTCGACCACAAGGCCACCAGTCTGTCCCTGGAAGAGCAACAGAAATTGTGCATTGCGCGTCTGTTACCGGTTAAGCCCAGTGTTCTGTTGATGGATGAACCCTGTTCAGCCCTTGATCCAAAAGGAACCGAGGCGGTTGAAGAACTGTTGTGGGATTTGCGTGGAAAATACACAATCCTGATCGTCACCCACAATATGGCCCAGGCCCGCCGCGCCAGCGAAGAATGCATATTCATGCTGATGGGTAAGGTCATTGAGCACAGCGAAACCGGTGACATGTTCCTGACACCGAAGTACGAAGAAACCACCAATTACATTGAAGGCCGCTACGGATAAGCCAGTCGAACACGGTGTCGGAATCCTGAGCTTCAAACTTTAGAATCGCTGCATCGCACCACGGGACGCTGGCTCCGTGCTCGCCCGCAATACGACAAGCTTCCCTTTAAGTAGCAGGGTGTTTTGTCAGTGTAATTAAACTGTCATATTACACACTTATCATGCACGCATGAATTCAAGCTCACAAACCAGGCCGGCGAAAATTGCTGTACGTTCGGATAAATTCCATGCCTGGCGTAATCGTAAAGATCAGTTTGCCAGTAAGCTTATTGGCCTGGGCGGTTTTGTGGTTATTGCAGCTGTTCTGCTGATCCTGTTCTACCTGTTGTACGTTGTGGTGCCTTTGTTTTTATCTGCAAAGATATCCGATGCCAGGCCGGTTGGCAGTGCTGTCTGGCTTGACAATGGTTCGGCATACCTGTCATTGGAAGAGCAACAACAGGTCGCTTTTCGTATCAACAAGGCTGGATTTGCCCAATTTTTCACTCTTGACGGGCTCGAGTTACTTGAATCAACAGAAATCGGAAACGGTGATCAGAAGCTCGCGATGGTGGCAAATGATCAGGGTCACAGCGGACTCGTGGCCGTTGCATTTGATGACGGTCAGGTCAGTTTGTTGCAGCATGATTACAGTACTGATTTTTCCAAAGGCGTAGAGTTACGCAAGATTATCCCGACATTCGATTTCCCTTATGGTACGGAGCAAAGAACGCTGATGCCGGGCGGTGGTATCACCGGCCTGGTCATGTCCGACAGTGAGTCGGGGCTGATGATTGCGGCGGTCGGAAGCGGTGGCAGGCTTCGACTGGAGTCCAATCTCAAAGAGGAAAATTTTCTCAGCGGGGAAATCAGCCTCCAGAGCACTGTTAAAGCGCTCGATGTGGACTTCGAAATTGCTGGTGTTGCCATTAGCGATGATCACCGCTGGTTGTACCTGGGTGATGACAAGGGGCAGGTTCACTTCATTAATATAGCCACCATGCAGGTGGATCATATCTCGCGGGTGTCTGACACCGCTATCACCAGCATGAGTATGTTGCTCGGCGGCATTTCTGTGCTGGTTGGTGATGCAGATGGTCATATCACACAGCTCTTTCCGGTCAGAGATGACGACAACCAATACAGCCTCGAAATCATCCGGCGTTTTGAGGGTCAGCAGGCGGCGGTGACGCAGATCATTCCTGAGCAACGTCGCAAGGGCTTTATGACGCTGGATGCGATGGGTCAGTTATCCATTTTTCACAGTACGGCCGGGCGCACGGTCCTTCAGAAAAAACTGACCGGTGGTCAGCCTTTGGCCCTGGCGCTGGCGCCACGTGCTTCTGGTTTGTTGGCGCTTTATCCAGGTGGACGGGCCGAGTTCATGGCGATTGACAATGAGCACCCGGAAGTCTCATTCGCATCGTTGTGGTCGAAGGTTTGGTATGAAAATTATCCTGAGCCCGCTTATACCTGGCAGTCATCGGCATCAAGCAATGAGTTCGAGCCAAAGTTCAGCCTGACCCCGTTGGCTTTTGGCACCTTGAAAGCGGCACTTTATGCCATGCTTTTTGCCTTGCCACTCGCATTGATGGGTGCTGCCTACACGGCTTACTTCATGTCGCCTGCCTTGCGCAGAATGGTCAAACCGACCATTGAGATCATGGAGGCATTGCCGACGGTTATCCTTGGTTTTCTCGCAGGTCTGTGGTTTGCACCGTTCCTGGAAGAAAATCTCGCCGGTATCATGTCCATGATGCTGGTGTTACCCGTGGGACTGTTGCTGTTCGCGTGGTTCTGGACAAAGGCGAGCTGGGGAATCAAGGACTATGTTAAAGAGGGCTGGGAGCCGGTTTTGTTACTGCCGGTTCTGGCCTTCCTCGCCTATGTGTCGATCGAGTTTGTCGGGCCACTCCAGGATCTCTTTTTTGATGGGGATTTGCGCAACTGGCTGAGTCGTGAGGCTGGTATTTCCTATGACCAGAGAAATGCCATGGTCGTTGGTGCGGCGATGGGGTTTGCTGTGATTCCGACCATTTTTTCGATAGCGGAAGATGCGATTTATGGTGTGCCCCGGTCTCTTTCTGATGGTTCCCTGGCGCTGGGTGCAACCCCGTGGCAAACCCTTGTCAGGGTGATATTGCCAACCGCCAGCCCGGGTATGTTTTCTGCGGTGATGATTGGTCTCGGTCGAGCCGTTGGTGAAACCATGATTGTTCTGATGGCCACCGGTAATACGCCGATCATGGATTGGAATCTGTTTGAAGGAATGCGCACGCTGGCGGCGAATATTGCCGTTGAAATGCCTGAGTCAGCCATGAACAGTTCGCATTACCGTATTCTCTTCCTGGCGGCATTGGTGTTGTTTATGTTTACCTTTGTGGTTAATACCGGGGCTGAGTTAATTCGTCAGCGTCTTCGCGAAAAGTACAGTTCCCTGTGAGACGTATCCGATGAAAGCATTCACAAAATGGATTGCAGACGGGGTGCCCTGGGTCTGGCTAAACGCGGCAGCTGTCGGTGCCTGTATCTTGCTGGTGGTGGGTCTGCTGGCTTTGATCGGTGTCCGTGGTATGGGCCATTTCTGGCCGCTGGCGGTACAGAAAATTGTTTATCAGCAAGCGGATGGTAATGAACAGCTTATCGCCGGCCAGATAAGGGAGACAGAGAAAGTTACGGCAGCACGTTTACGTGAATCCGGTCTGGAGGTCGAGCAAGGCACTGATTTTGTTACCCGTTACCTGTTAAAAACCGGTAACCGCGATGTTCTTGGTCAGGATTTCCGCTGGATTCTGGAACCTTCCATCAAATCGACCGGTAAACCACAAAGCATGGTGGTGTTTGAGCGGGAGGAATGGGGCGTTTTCATCGGCATGCTGATCGGTGTCCGCGAAGCCGGTCAATTACTCGATGACCCTGACACCTGGTCGAGCTTTCAGGACCGCCTTGAGCGCGCCAATGATTTGAGGGACGAAATCCGCGATCTGGAAAAAGGCCGGATTGGCAATGTTAATTATCGTCTTGAGCGTCTGCGCCTGAAGCAGCGTGGTCTTGAAATCAAAGGTACAGACGATGCGGAACAACTGGCCGGAATTGAAAGTGACCGCGCTTTGTTGCAAACGGAATATGAAGGGCTGGAGCAGGAACTGGGCGCACTCTATACGGAGTTACGCCGCGATGCGATTGTCGTTACCACGATAGACGGGCAGGAACTCGAACTGCCAATGTCGACGATCATTGATGCACATCAACCAAACAAAATGAACCTGTTTGATAAGGTTGGGCACTTTTTCCACAATGTCTGGAAATTTATTGCCGATGACCCACGTGAAGCCAATACCGAGGGTGGCATCTTCCCGGCCATATTTGGCACGGTATTGATGGTTTTACTGATGAGTGTTTTTGTTACCCCGCTGGGTGTTGTCGCGGCGGTTTATCTGAAGGAATATGCACGCCAGGGTCTGTTTACCCGCTTTATCCGTATCGCGGTCAATAACCTGGCCGGTGTGCCTTCGATTGTTTATGGCGTATTCGGGCTGGGCTTTTTCGTCTATACCCTGGGGGGGAGCCTGGATCGTCTTTTTTATCCTGAAGCACTACCTGCACCAACCTTTGGAACGGGTGGACTTTTCTGGGCCTCGTTAACCCTGGCGTTACTGACACTGCCAGTGGTCATCGTGTCGACCGAAGAAGGGCTTTCAAGGATACCCCGTAGCATACGTGAGGGTAGTCTTGCACTCGGTGCCACAAAATGGGAAACCTTGTGGCGTACGGTTTTGCCAATGGCGTCTCCTGGTATCATGACCGGTCTGATTTTGGCCGTGGCAAGGGCGGCGGGTGAGGTTGCGCCACTGATGTTGGTGGGTGTGGTCAAATTGGCACCGGCGTTGCCATTGGATGGTAATGCACCATTTTTACATCTCGACAGAAAATTTATGCACCTGGGTTTCCATATTTACGACGTGGGCTTCCAAAGCCCGAACGTCGAAGCAGCGAGACCTTTGGTTTATGCGACCGCGTTACTGCTGGTCGTCGTCATCGTGCTCTTGAACCTGGTCGCTATCCAGGTACGTAACCGACTGAGTGAAAGATATCGTGGACTGGAATCATGACGCAGCAAGAAAAATCACAAACTGAGATCGAGATACAAAACCAGCTGCCGCACCCGACAGCGGTGACGGTGACAGACCTGGACTTGTATTACGGTAATACCCAGGCCTTGAAAGAGGTTAACCTGGTGATACCTGAAAAGCAGGTGACCGCATTTATCGGCCCCAGTGGCTGTGGCAAATCATCACTGCTGCGTTGTTTTAACCGACTCAATGACCTGATCGATGGTTGTCGCATCGAAGGCGAGATATTGCTCAACGGCAAGGACATCTACGCAGACAGTATTGAGGTTCCAGAATTACGCAGGGAGGTGGGTATCGTTTTTCAGAAACCCAACCCCTTTCCCAAGTCCATCTATGAAAATGTAGCCTATGGTTTACGTATCCAGGGCATGAACAAACGTCGTGAACTGGATGAAACCGTCGAGTGGGCCTTGAAAGGCGCTGCCTTGTGGGAAGAGGTGAAAGACCGTTTGAATGACTCTGCTTTCGGTTTGTCCGGTGGTCAGCAACAACGACTGGTTATTGCACGCGCGATCGCAGTTCAACCAAAGTGTATTTTGCTGGATGAGCCCTGTTCAGCACTTGACCCGATTTCAACTCTGAAAGTTGAAGAACTGATTGCAGAGCTGAAAACACAATACACGATTATTATGGTGACGCATAATATGCAGCAGGCAGCCCGCGTTTCTGACTATACGGCTTTTATGTACATGGGTGAGTTGATTGAGTTTGGAGCGACCGACCAGATATTTACCAAGCCGCATCTGAAAAAGACGGAAGACTACATTACCGGCCGTTACGGCTGACAGGTTTGAGGAAGTTTTATGAGTGATCTACATCTTGGCCAGCACATCTCGCGCCGGTTCAATGAAGAACTGGAGGATGTTCGCAGCAAGGTACTGCATATGGGCGGAATCGTTGAAGGTCAGCTCGCCAATGCGATGAGCGTGCTCGTGCATGATGAAGTGGCGCTTGCAAAGGAAGTTATCAGAGCCGACTCAATCGTCAACTCACTTGAAGTGGAGATCGATGAGGAATGCACCCGCATTGTCGCCTTACGCCAGCCGGCAGCCACCGATTTACGTCTTGTTATGGCGGTGATCAAGACAATTAACGACCTCGAGCGCATGGGTGACGAATCCAAGCGCATTGCCAGGATGTCTCGCAAGGATATGGATGGCGCCCTTGAAGATGACGTTCGTGCAGACCTGGAGTACCTGGGTGAACTGGTACGTGAGATGTTACGCATGGTTTTGGATGCTTTTGCACGCACCGATGTCGATACTGCGGTGACAGTTGTCAAGGCGGACAAAAAGGTCGACAAGAAATATAAGAAGATGATCAAGCAATTGATCGGACAAATGTCTGCGGATGCATCATGCGTCCCAGCCGTGATGAATATTATCTGGGCCGTTCGTTCACTCGAGCGGCTCGCAGACCGTTGCCAGAACATAGCCGAGCACATTATTTACATGGTACTCGGCATGGATGTCCGTCATATCAAGTTGGATGACGTTCTGGCTGAAATTGAAGCTCAGTTAGAGGAATAGGCGGAATTAAAAACGACCCCGTCCTGTCAACCCGGCGCCTTTTTTGTTTTTCAGGGTGTCTCGGCCTGGTTACTTAAGCTTATCTATTGTCGTATTCGTCATATATTACGAAATAAGTAATAAATATCACATTAATCGTAATTAATGACGATTTAGGTTAATATAATCATATATGTTTAAATCGTGGGTAATTACGATAAACTCATATTTCTGTTGCCTATATCGTAATATATGACGAATATGAAAATAGAAAAAACACTTACAGATGAGGCTATTCTCGCTGAAGTCGGAGAACGCATTACCCGGCGCAGGCTGGAGCGCCAGTTGACACAGGCTGCCCTGGCAAGACAAGCGGGTATTGCAAAGAGAACCCTTGAGCGTGTGGAGGCCGGGGAAACCGCACAGATGAATACGGTTATCCGGATTTTCCGGGTGTTGGATCTCTTACCCAACCTGGATCAAATGCTACCGACATCAAAACCCGGCCCTCTCGAGGTGATGAGGCGAAAGGGAAAAGTGCGAAAACGGGCTTCATCTCAACAGCCCAGGCCAGCGAAAGACAAACCGTGGACCTGGGGTGATGACTGATGAGTACCGAGGCATGGGTTAGTCTTTGGGGGCGCAAAATAGGGGCGGTTGCGCTGGGTGAGGGTGAACATGTAGCGTCTTTTCAGTACGAACCGGCATTTGCGGGCAGCGGTATCGAGGTGTCACCACTGAGAATGCCGCTTTCAAATCGTGTCTATTCATTCCCCGAAATGCCCTACAAAACCTTTTATGGCCTGCCGGGGTTACTCGCCGACTCATTGCCGGACCGTTTTGGCAATGCACTCATCGATACCTGGCTGGCTACGCAAGGGCGTTCACCCGATTCCTTTAACGCCATCGAGCGTCTGTGTTATGTCGGTCGGCGGGGTATGGGTGCGCTGGAGTTTTCTCCCGTTACAGGGCCGAGGGCGCGCAAGGCAAAGAATATTCAGATCGATCAACTGGTAGAACTGGCCTCTGAAATTCTTAGCCAACGCAACAAGCTCAGTGTTTCATTCTCAGAGAAGAAAAAGCAAAGCGCACTGGCTGATATATTGCATATCGGTACGTCAGCAGGTGGTGCCCGGGCCAAGGCGGTAATCGCCTGGAATTCAACAACCAATGAGGTTCGCTCAGGCCAGGTCAATGCCGGTGATGGCTTTGAATACTGGCTACTCAAATTCGATGGTGTTGCGGGTAATCGTGATAAGGAACTGGAAGACCCGAAAGGCTACGGGGCCATCGAGTATGCCTGTTATCTGATGGCCAGGGATTGTGGAATTGAGATGAGTGAATGTCGTTTGTTTGAAGAGAACGGCCGACGGCATTTCATGACCCGTCGCTTTGACCGGACCAATAGCGGCCGTAAAATTCACATGCAGTCACTGGGTGCACTCGCCCATTATGATTTCAATCTCGCGGGGGCTTACAGCTATGAGCAGGCCCTGGCAACCATCCGCCAACTGGGCTTGCCCAGACATGCCATCGAGCAGCAATTTCGACGCATGGTATTCAATATTGTCATACGAAACCAGGATGATCATGTAAAGAACATCGCTTTTTTGATGGACAGGACGGGTCAGTGGTCCCTGTCACCTGCATTTGACCTTACCTACAGCTTCAATCCATCGGGTGCATGGACAGCCACCCACCAAATGACGATGAATGGTAAGCGTGAGAATTTTGAGTTGGTGGATTTCAAACATTGCGCCAGCGTGGCATTGATGAAACGGGGGCAGGAGATACGGATTATCAAAGAGGTTCTGGCTGTTGTTTCAAACTGGCGTAACTATGCCAATCTCGCTGGTGTTGAGGGGCAAACGAGCGAGAAGGTTTTTCGGGCTTTTCGATTGCAAGGCTTTAAGTAGATTGCTCACAATAAAAGATTGCTCGCAATGAAACAGGCCCGCATGATCATACGGGCCTGTTACTGCACATGATACCCACCGTTTAAAATGGTTGATCGGGTTTAAGTTTCAGGTTTCTTCTTGCGCTCCCCTGCGTCTTTCTCCGCGTTTTTCAGAACGTCTTGCCTTGCGTTCCACAGCCATGGCTTCCAGCTGCAGTCGTTGCTCATCCGTTAGCTGACTATACACCTGTGACATGGCCCGGCTGGCCAGAATCAATCGTTCAGCTGCCAGGGCGCCTTCTTTTTCGGCCACCGCAACGACTGCCTGTTCATCATAGCTCTCGGATTTTATCAGCTCCTTTAATTGTTCATGACCCGCTTTCATCTCTTTGGCTAACACGCGTTGTTCTGCTTTAAGTGCGTGCATGATGTCCTTGAAACTTGCCTTCTGATCATCGCTCAGATCAAGGTGCCTGATGGCTCGCATCATATTTGTGACACCCGGCATGGGCTGGTTGCCTCTTTGATGATGTCGCTCCTTCTTTACAGAGCCTGTGTCATCGGCCATGGGGTCCTGTGCCAGCAGCGTGCCTGACATAACCATCAGTGTGGACGCCGCGATTGTCAGACTTAGTAGTTTTGTGAAGTTTTTCATGAGTATCTCCTGTCGTTGGTTTGTATAAATGCTTGCAGTATATGAGACACCTTTTCTCTGTCTGCTTGGGTTAGGATTGTGTAAAGAAAGGTAAAGTCGCACCATGGCTGGCAAGGTTGGGTAGAATCGCTATTGAGAAACACCCGGTGACTACATGACACAAACCATACTCATAGCGGATGACGATACGGAGCTGTGTGAACTGCTGCGTGAGTACCTTGGCCAGGAAGGCTTCGAGGTGCGGCTTGCTTTTGATGGTGAGCAAGCCCTGGCTGAATCCCGTCGCCCGGGTCTCGACGCCATGGTGCTGGATATCATGATGCCACGTATGAATGGTATTGATGTGTTGCGTAACCTGCGTAAGGAGTCTGAGCTGCCGGTCATCATGTTAACAGCACGTGGTGACGATCTGGACCGTATTATCGGTCTTGAATTGGGTGCGGATGATTACCTCGCGAAACCGGCCAATCCGCGCGAGTTACTGGCGCGTCTCCGGGCGATACTGCGACGCTCTCAAAGCCACTCAACTGTCGCAACACTGGAGGTAGAAGACCTTGTGTTGAATCAGACCGGGCGCGAGTTACGACTGGATGGTGAACTCAAAGAGCTGACCAGCACTGAGTTCAGTATTTTGCAGTTACTTTTGCAGCGCAGTGGTGAAGTGGTTGAAAAGAAAGACCTGTATCTTGCAGCGCTGGGTCGCGAGCCTGTGGCCTATGATCGCAGTATTGATATGCATGTCAGCAATTTGCGACGAAAGCTGGGACCGGCAAAAGATGGTAGTGAGCGAATAGAAACGATACGCGGCTTTGGCTACCAGTACCGTTGCCGGGCAGACTAAATCATGCCGCGTCTGTTTTGGAAAATATTCTTTGCGCTTTGGCTGAGCATTATGGCTTTTGCTGTCGTTGTCAGCTGGATCAACCAGGTCATCATCGTTCAAAACACGGTTGAAGAACCTGCTGTGGCGTTTAAAAATAACCTGCAGCGCTTCACCGCCAGGCTGGCGAGGGATTTACAGGAAGGCGGGGAGCGCAAGGTCAAACGGACACTCATGGGCATGCCGGCCGGTATGCACCGGCATGTTTTCGTTCTCAACGCCCAGGGCAAAGAGTTACTGGGGCGTGACCGGATGCTGGCCAAGCAAAAACAGACCCATACAAAGATAGCCACCACCGAGGTAACAGATGGGAGAGGGCAGGTCTACACACTGGTCAATACAGGCCGGCGCCCACCCCGTACCTTGCTTGCGCCAGGGCCTGCAGGTGTTGGATTGCGTCTCGGGGTCGCGGCCCTGATCAGTGCCCTGGTCAGCTTATTGCTGGCACGCTATCTGGCAGCACCACTGGGGCATTTGAGTCGTGCCAGCAGGCAGTTGGCTACCGGTGACCTCAGTGTGAGAGTGGGCGTACCACTGGACCGGCGTCATGATGAATTTGGACAACTTGCGCGGGACATGGATGAGATGGCAGCCCGGCTTCAGCGTTTACAGCAGGCCAACCAGCGCCTGTTACGAGATGTCAGTCACGAGTTGCGCTCACCCCTGGCGCGTCTGCGCGTGGCCCTTGAAATCGCCCGTAACAAGGATCGCAGCCTGGTGGCTGATGAACTGGACCGTATTGAGTTAGAAAGCGAGCGTCTGGAGAAACTGATTGGTGAAGTATTAAGCTTGCTGCGTGAGTCTTCCGAAACACAGGAGATGAAGCTATCCCGGTTTGATCTCGCCGACATGTTGCATGACCTGGTGGAAACGGTGAACTACGAAATCAGTCATGGTTGTGAACCCATTGCGCTGCGGGCACAGGCCCCTTTGTTACTCGAAGCCGACCGCGAGTTGCTCTGGCGGGTTTTTGAAAACCTGTTGCGCAATGCCCTGATCCATTCCGGTGACACTGGTGGTATCCAGGTCATCGCCAGGGCGCTTGACGGCAAGCAACTTGAGGTGTGCGTGCTTGATTCGGGGGCTGGTATTGAAGAGGCCAAACTCAACAGGATTTTCGAGCCTTTTTTCCGGGTTGATGAGGCACGAAACCGGGATTCAGGTGGTCATGGTCTGGGTCTGGCCATTGCAGCTTCTGCCGTTCGTCGTCACGATGGCAGGATTACGGCCTCCAACCGGCAGGAGGGTGGTCTCGAGGTGTGTGTGGTGATACCGCGACAGCAGGCCTCAGGCGCGTGAAAAAGGAAAAGCGGTAACCTCGTCGATTGATTCCGCGCCAACAATAGCCATCAACAAGCGGTCTACACCCAGCGCAACACCTGCACATTCAGGCATTCCGCTTTCAAGCGCTTCGAGCAGATGATGATCAACTTCACAGCTTGCCTGGCCGCGATTTTCACGTTGAGCGTTCTCAGCTTCAAAACGCCGTCGTTGTTCCTGTCCGTCGGTTAACTCCTGGTAGCCGTTAGCAAGCTCAGTGCGCCCAAGGTACAGCTCAAACCTTTCCGCAATTGGCGGGTCACCAGGACGAACCCTCGATAACGCAGCCTGATCAGCGGGAAAGTCATAAACAAATGTCAGTTGATTTTCCGGCAGCCCCGCCTGGATCACGACGCTGATCAACAGGTCCAGCCACTGCCTGCGATCCAGTTGGATATCGTCAATTCCGCATTCCTTTGCCTTGGCACAAAGTTCCTGTTCACTGGCCGTGAATGGATCCAGGTCCACGGAACGCAAAAACAGCTGTTGATAACTGAGTTTTTGTTGGGGCCAGTGATCAAACTTTCCGCGTCCACAATGCCGGACAAGGGCGGCAACCTCATCCATCAGGTCGTGGTAGCTGAAATCGTTCCGGTACCATTCCAGCAGGGTGAATTCAGGGTTATGGGAGCGACCCGATTCACCTGCACGAAAAACACGGCCCACTTCAAAGATATCGCCACTGCCGGCGGCGAGCAGGCGTTTTAGTGGGAACTCCGGAGAGGTTCGTAAGTAGCCGCCATCAACGGTCTTTATCGACTCGATTTCCGGGTCGGGGTTTCCTGCTGATGAAATTAATGGCGTTTCAACTTCCATCACGGCCTGCCCGGAAAAATACTCACGGATGTCACGCAATAAACGCGCACGTGCCCGCAGTTGACCGGTCGCGGCCGCAGGGCGCCAATTCTCAGTCGGGCTCATGGCTAATATAGCTGAGTTCCAGCTGCAGACCAGTCATGGCCAGTGCCTTGGTTTCATATTTCAGATCGGCGATCGTTAACGGATGGTTTTCAACCCAGTCATGGGGTAGCGCAAGAAGCACCCTGTTTTGATCCAGGCTGACCTTGTAGTCGGGAATCGCGGCATCTTCACGTGTTCTGCAAAAAATCCAGGCCAGTCGCATACACAGCAAAGTTACATTCAGGGGCTGGTGTAATCGGCGGGGAAGCCTGCTGGCGTAACCTGAAGGGATATCACGCCGCTGGAGGCCCACCAATGCAGCCAGGAAAAGCTGTTCCTGACGGGAGAAGCCTGCCATGTCGGAAGCTTCGACCAGGTAGGCGGAATGTTGTTGATAACTTTCATGCGATAAGCTCAAGCCAATCTCATGTAAGCCGGTGGCCCATATAAGCATTCTCCGGTATGCTTCACTCACCGCCGTATCAGCGGCGATGCTGTCAAATATATGGAGAGCAGTTCTTTGTACCCGCTCCACCTGGGCCGGATCGACGGCAAAACGGGACATCAAGGCTTTAACTGCCTTATCCCTTGGGTCACGGTGCTCAAGTCTGCCCAACATGTCCTGCAGCACGCCTTCTCGTAAAGCATAAGGCGAGACCAGCATTTCTTTTATCGCCAATGCTTTGAAACAGGCCAGTAAAACGGCCAACCCGCCAATAAATACCGGCTTGCGACGCTCACTTAACCCGGCAATATCGATGTCATCAATGGTTTTGAATGACAATGCTTTCTGTTTCAACTTCTTTAGTGCCTGGGCAGTCACGCCTTTTGCGCACCAGCCATTGGCCTCGCACATGGATGCTGCGGAACGGAACGTGCCTGAGGAACCGATGGCCGTTTGCCAACCGGCATTGCGGTAGACCGTCTGTAACTCCTGTAATTCAGCAGCGACAGCACGTTGGGCCTTTCGCAGTGTTCTCGCATTGATTTTTCCGGTTTTGAAAAACCGGTTTGTCACCGAAACGCAGCCAAATTGCAAACTTTCCATTTTGATGGGGTCTGCGCCTTCACCGATCACCAGTTCCGTACTGCCACCGCCTATGTCCATCACCAGTTTTCTTTGACGTGCGCCGGCAACCCATTGTGATACACCCAGGTAGACCAGGCGAGCCTCCTCGCGACCGGCAATGATATCAATCGGGCACTCCAGTGCATTCTCCGCGGCCAGCAAAAACTCATCGGCATTTTTCAGGCGCCGGAAAGTCTGTGTGCCCACAGCGCGAAGGTTGGCGGCAGGGATACCCCGCAGACGCTGACCGAAACGGGAAAGACAATCCAATGCACGTTGCTGGACTTCGATATCAAGATTGCCTTCTTCATCAAGCCCGCCACCGAGGCGAACCATTTCTCTTATCCGGTCCAGTACACGTAATTCGCCATGTTCACGGCGTGCGACCAGCAAGTGAAAGCTGTTGCTGCCTAAATCAACTGCTGCATAGGTTTCGGACTGAGGGTCGGGTTTCATGCGGTGATTATAGCTTTATGCTCGCCGGGGATTAATGGTTTCTGCTATATCCGCTGCAAGTAAAGGGACTTGCGCAGGACAAAAAAAGCGGGCCTTCTCGGGCCCGCCTTTTTGAATTGTGGTCGGCTTGTTGCCTGGCTGGCAACAGAAAACAACCTTTAATACTTAAAGCTCAGATCCAGTTGTAGTCGCTTAAAGTCAATCGGATCACCTGACTTCAGACCAACATCATTAATGAAGTAGGTCAGGTTGGCATTAAAGTTTTTGTAAAACGCATAGCTGCCCTTGATGATGCTGCCCTTTGAATCGGTACCGCCACCACCAAAATCTGAATCAGTCAGGAGACCGATAACCGAGTCTGCTTCAAGCTTCTGGTAGACATAACCAAACTGCCACTCGCCCTTGTTCTTGGCAGAGCCGTAGTTGAAGCCGAAAGCGTAGGCCGTGTCATTTTCGTCGGCTGCCTGGTTCTGTACGTAGTTACCAAATAACAGTGCCGGATGACCAAACAACTCGAAACCGAGGTCTGCAAAGACTTCGAGATCTTCATAATCATAGAGGTAGGTTTTGGTGATCGGATCAAAGCTGTTACCAAAGAAGTCATCGTCATCACCATAGTATGATCCTGCACCTGCGGTATCAAACACGTGGTAGCCCACGCCTGTTGTCAGCTTGAAATTGTCGCCGATCGGAAATTTGACACCCAGTTGTGTCAGGTAGGCAAATGACTGGCCCGCATTACTGTCACTTTCGATCCAGGTACCCAGCCCATTGGCAAAGAACATACCGTTGTCCCACTTGATACCAGTACCCTCAGGGCGCCAGTCACCATCCCATAGTAGGGCGTTTTTACCGGCTTTATGTATGTAGTTACTGAATTTACCACCGTAAACATTGGTGTCTTTCAGGCCAGACCAGTCAAAGTAGGCAAGGTCAAGTCTCAAATCCTTGGTTGATCCACCGCCGCCCAGAGTCTGGTTGGAAGAAACCGGATCGTCTCCACCGGTGGCCAGGCCTAAACCGACTTCCATGGTTGGTTTCACTTTGGCGATCAGTGCAGCTCTTGCACGGACACGGTTACGGTCGCGGTTTGGTTTGCCTTCGATATCAAAAGATTCATAACGGTAGCGGAAATCGCCTTTCCATTTAAGCTTTTCAGCCCAGCTGGTTTTTGCGGCCCGCTCCTCTACGTCGGCCGCCACCGCGTCGGTTTTTTCACTGACAGCGGCAACGGTCACGGCGGTTTCCTGGCTGCTTTTGAGCAGTTCGGCATTGGCCGCGGACAACTCACGGTTCTCGGCTTCCAGACGATCAAGCCGTTCGCTCAGAGCCATCATTTGCGCCCGCATGGCAGCAAAATCTTCGTCAGTTGCTGCCTGTGATACGACGGGTGACAGCAGCAGCAGCGTGCATAAAGTTGTCGTTATTCGATAGTGTAATTTTCTATAAGTCATGTCGACTGATTCCTCTATTGGATTTTTGATAACTCACGTTCAGCAACCTTGGCAGGTAACGGGATATAACCGTCCTTAAGGACGACTTCCTGGCCCTCACGAGCCAGGACCAGTTTGATGAACTCAGCTGTCAATGGTGTAAGGGGTTTTCCGGGCGCTTTGTTTACATAGACATAGAGAAAGCGCGACAGTGGGTATTTGCCCGCGATTGCATTCTCCGGGTTGGCCGATACATATTCTTGACCCGCTGCCCTGGATAAGGGAACAGCCCGGACTGAAGAAGTCGTGTAACCAATGCCCGAGTAGCCAATACCATTAACGGATGCACTGACTGACTGCACCACGGATGCAGACCCCGGTTGTTCGTTCACAGAATTTTTGAAGTCGCCTTTACACAGGGCTTTATCCTTGAAATAACCATAGGTGCCTGATACTGAATTGCGTCCATACAGTTGTATGTCGCGCCCAGCCCAGGAACCCGTTAAGCCAAGACCTCCCCAGTCTTCGACATTCTCAGGGCCGCCGCAGGTTCTCGTAGAAGAGAATATGGCGTCGACCTGGGGAATGGTAAGTCCTTCGATGGGGTTGTCTTTGTGTACAAATACCGCCAGGGCGTCAATGGCGACGGCGATGGGTGTCGGTTTGTATCCAAACTTCTTTTCAAACGATTCCACTTCCTTGTCCTTCATCATACGGCTCATGGGACCAAGGTTTGACGTGTTTTCGGTCAGGGCAGGCGGGGCGGTTGAAGAACCAGCGGCCTGTATCTGAACATTGACGTTAGGGTAGGTCCTTTTAAAGGACTCAGCCCATAAAGTCATCAGGTTGGCCAAGGTATCAGAACCCACGCTGGACAGGTTGCCGGAGACACCGCTGGTTTTTTCATAGACCGGCAGGTTTTCATCAACCGTCGCCTGGGCTATTACATTATTCGCGCTAAATAGCGTTACCGAAATGAGCACTGCAGCAATTCGTGTATTCATAATTTTCACTCCTGAAGTTCTAGAGAATTTGGATTTGAGCCTGAGTTCAACATCTGGAATGTTAAAGCGCTTATGTGACAGCTGTATGACACATGAAAGGTTAATGACAATGGGGTGCAGGTAGCGCAGGCTTTGGCCTGGATAGTCAGGGTTGCTTAGGGCTTAAACGGTTTTCAGGCTTTTCTTTCAGGTGGGAAAATACAACGAAACGCACTGCCTTTGCCGAGTTCGCTCCGAACTTCCAGTCGTGCGTTGTGAGTGTGGAGCACGTGTTTGACGATGGCGAGTCCGAGTCCCGTACCCCCCGTTTCCCGGTTTCGGTCATCACCTATGCGGTAGAAGCGCTCCGTTATGCGGGGAATCTCCCGGTAAGCGATACCGACACCGGAATCAATGACGCTAAGAATCAGGTCGTCACCATTTTCGCGCCAGACCACTTTAATCTTGCCGTTTTCGGGTGTGTAGTTGATTGCATTGACAACCAGGTTTTGAAATGCGCTTTTAAGGTCTGCCGCTACGCCCAGTAAATTCAAGCCGGGTTCAACCTTGAAAATAATCTTATGCCGCCCCTTACTCAGGTCTTCAGCCTGCTCCTCAAGCTGGGCCAGTAAAGCCGGGACATCAACCGGTACACCGTCGAGTGATTCGCTATCTTCCAGGCGTGACAACTCGAGCAGGTCTTCCAGCATATCGTTCATTTGGCGGGCTTGTTTGAACATGCGTTTGATCGCTTTCGGATTTGGCTCCTCCGGTTGCGTTTTGAGTACTTCAAGATAGCCGAGCATCACCGTGAGCGGCGTCCGCAATTCATGCGAAACATTGGCAACCAGGTCGTGCCTGATTCGTTCAAGATTACGGAGGTCAGTGACATCCCTGAGGATCAATAAGCGTTGATTCCTCCTGAAGCGAACGACACTGAGTTGCAAGTTGATGTTGTTATCTACCGGACAGGCAATGTCAAGTGTACTGTGTAGCTTGTCCTGGATGGCCAGCCAGTCTGCAAATGCCGGTTCGCGGATGAGATTGGTAACGGCCTGTCCCTTGTCGTCCGACGTTCTCAGCTGGAGTAATTGAACTGCTGAGTCGTTAAACCACCTGATCAGGCCCTGATCATCGATAACCACGGTGGCATCGGGAAAAGCATCTGCAAGACCCTCGAAATCATCAATAACCTGTTGGTATTGTTCATTTCTTCTAATGTTCTGTTTTTGTAACGCAGCTATGCGGTCAAATATATCCGACCACATGCCAATGCTTTCCGGTGGCTTGTTCACCCAGGACTGGAGCCACCGGTAAAGGCGCAGGCTGTTATAAA
>CAVWXX010000012.1:0-35880 GCA_963759155.1 uncultured Gammaproteobacteria bacterium
AAACGGTTTTTCAGCCCCATATTTCGCCAAACAGGCGAATCAGGTTGAGAAAAAAAAGGTGCGCCGAAGCGCACCTAATCCATCCCCTTGCCTAGTGTAGTGTCCCGTATTAAACAGCGATTAAGCGAGACGAGAAGGCATTAGCTGCAAGGCGCGTCTCGTAGGGAATGACTAGTCCTTTCCAAGAGGGGCAACACAGCAGATGATGCCTTCTCGTCTCGCCCTTCGGGAGCCCCACAAAAGCTCCAATACTGCGTTGCAGCCTTTGTTAAGGGAACAGCCATTAACTGCAGGCTACGTCTTGTCTTGAATCTTTTGTGAGGCTCTTAATCGCTGTTTAATACGGGACACTACACCAGGAGTAATTAATTAAAATTCTGCAAAGTCCAGCCGTGTGTCCACGCAGCCTTGTCACCGGAGAAAGCACCGATGTGACCGTAGTTCTGGAAGAACGATTCGAACTCATCCATGTTGATCGGGTAGCCCGTGGTGTAGTTGGCTGAAGCCGGTGGGAATACACCTTCCAGTGCCGGGTCCATTTCCATGTTTCCGTCCTGGGCCTTGAACCATGATTCAACCGTCCACGGATCACCATCCTCTTCAACAAAGTTCGTACCGCAATTGACAATGGTGTTTTCCATGGTCAGGTTGCCGGTCAGTGCATCCGGTGGTGTGCCGGCGTTTGTGAAGGTGGAAGAGCTGTCGATATCAAGGCAGCTTCCAAAACCGGTAAAGATGGAGTTGGTGACCTTGACGCCTGTACCCCTGCGGAAGGTAGCGCCGGTGGTATCGGAACGACCGATGAAGGTGGCATTCGAGATCCACGGCATGGCCCGGGCCTCGGCGTCGTTGTTGGCTTCGAGGTTATCCGCTTCGATACCGCGATCAGCGCCGATGGTAACATCGCCTGCCTGCACGACGAGTACGTTTTGCAGACGGCCACGGTAGCCCTGTGTCCAGTCAACACTGTCATCCTCGATAGAGGTAAGGACGAGGTTCCTGGCGTTAACTGTGCCGCCGAAGAACTCGACACCGTCATCCGCATTGGCATGAACCTGGACGTTTTCTACCACGGTCCCACGGCCTACACCCTGGAACGCGATGCCGTTCAGTTCGTTTTCATCGGTAAACAGGATGCCGGCAAACTGTACACGGACGTAGCGCAGTACACCTGAGCTGTCATTTTCGTCATCACCACCGTAGGGTCCGGATTCGCCTTCACCCAATGCGCTACAGGCGCCGATGGTATCGCATGTGTTGATCGGTGCTTTACCATTGATGGTCAGACCACCCCAGTCACCCGAGCTGCCGGGGTTGACAGGATCAGAGGCGCCATTGACGCCGGTCATCACGATGGGTGCGTAAGGTGTGCCTTCGGCAAAGATCTTGGCGCCGCGGGAAATGCCGAGCAGTGACTGGTCGATACCGATAATACGTGTACCCGGTTCAATATGAATTGCATTGGTGTTTTCAGCATTGTTTTTGGCGCCGATAAATACTGCGCCATTAAGCACCCAAATGGTATCGTTCGTCAGGTGCAGGTCCTGGGTGTACTCACCACCACTGATGATACAGGTGCGATCATCAAGGCCCGCAGTCGCCCACGCCGGGCAACCCTGGAAAGACTCCTGGTAAACACACTGGCTGTTTGTAACACCAAGGCCAGCATCCTGAACGGATGATTCGTTCAGCGAGCCGTCTGCTACATTGGGTGATGTCCAGCTCCATGTGAAGTCGCTGCAACTGTTCATGGTCAGCGTTGCTGTCCCCCAGTTGGGATCGGTGGTGACCGGGTTGCCGATCACGGCGCCGAAACTACCGCCTTCAACCAGTTCCAATGGAATTTCAACCGAAAAGTCACCCGCCTGGACAATTCCGGCACCTTGTACCCAGAATGGTTCGCCGGTTGTTTCGTCAAAGGTGTAGTAGGCGGCGAACAACACACCGTACTCCGGACCGAGTGGGATATAGTTCAAGCCGAGACCGCGACGCGCATCGGCCTCCTTCTCAAAGTAAAAACCATTCACCCAGCCATCGATAAAGTCTGCCATCGCAACATTCGCGCTGAGCAGCAATGTGAGTCCCGCAAGGAGACTGTTAAACCGGTTTCTAATACTCATTTCTAAAGATTTCCTCTGTACTGTTAATAATGATGGACCGAAATCAATAATTCGGTGCTCGGTCAACGGGGCATCTTAGGGCCTGTTCTTTGCAATACCGTGACCGTTTCGTTACAGCTTTGTGACACTGGTCAGCTTTTTGTCAATTTGTCCTTGTGTCACAAGACTGTCATATCTGCTTTCTATACTCCCGCGTTTACGAGGCCCCTGGCCGAAACAAACTTCATACACATACAGACATTTGATCATTCGGGAAAACAGACATGAGAAGTCTTAGAAAGCTGATGCCATGGTGCGGGGCACTGATGGTGATGACAGCCAGTGCACAGGAATCGCAGCAGACACTTGCCGAGCGGTTGGTCAACCTGCGCGGCCAGGTTGACGAACTGCAGAGCGAACTGGATATCAGGCGTGAAGAACACAAGAACCGGATGGTATACCTGACTGCCCAGTTGGCCGAACTTGAAGCCAACCGCGACCGGGAAGAATTACGGGTAAGCCAGCTGCGAAAGACCCTGGATGAGATGCGTGCAGAAATCGCAAGCGGGGGGGTTGATTCAGAAGCGCTCCTGCCTTTTGCACTGGAGCAGATCACGTCCTTGCGGGCTCACATCAATAACGGTTTTCCATTTAAAACCGCAGAGCGCCTTGCGGAGCTTGATGAACTCGACAGCCAATTAAGTAACGGCGTTATTACCGCGCAGCGTGGTATCAACCGCCTGTGGGCATTTATCGAAGATGAAATACGCATTTCCAGGGAAAACGCCATCTATTCCCAGTCCGTAGTGATCGATGGCAACAATGTCCTCGTCGATATCGCCAAGTTGGGCAGCGTGATGATGTTTTTCCGCACACGCGACATGGAATATGGCCGGGCGGTTTATTCACCGGGTGGCTGGCGTTACGAATTGCTCGAGACAAGCAGTGACCAGGAGCAGGTTGCACGTCTGTTTGACTCGCTCAGAAAACAGATAAGACAGGGATACTTTGAGCTTCCAGCGACGTTGCCGCCACGGATGGAGGGTACGTCATGAAAGCCCTGATAATAAAGGTACTGTCGATTTGCGTGTTTGGCCTTGTGCTAAGCGTGTCGGCTTACGCCCAGGACAACACCGCTGATCAAGCTACCAGCGAAGCGCAGCCACCTGTAGCACCGAGGATTACGGATGCAGATGCGTTGGATCAACTCGAGGCCGCCTATCAGAAAGAATACGCGTTCCTGGAGGCGCAGTTGCGTGATTTAAGGCAGCGCAGTGCTGATTTTGGAGGGGAATCATCCCGTAGCGAAGCCAATAAAGAGGCACAGATTGACCGCATAGAAGGTGAGTGGATAAACCTGCAATCCGAAGCAGAGCGCCTGCAGGCCATGCAAACCGATGCAGAGCGCACACTCGAGGCCATCGACGATGCCCGTACGACCCTTGAGGCTACATTCCTGCAGGCTGAGTCAACACTGGAGCCTTTCAGGATAGAGGCGCTGACATCGGGCGAATACCTCTCCAGCACGGATGGTCAGCGCATCAGCACTCTGTTTGGGCAGACATTCGGGCTGCTTGATCGAATCAGCCGGGTTCACGAAGCACCCGGTGCATTTTTTCTTAGCGATGGAACAGAGGTGCAGGGCCGTGTGCTGCGCATCGGCAACGTGGCCGCTTACGGTATCAGTGACAGTGGCAGTGGCGCCTTGGCGCCCGCAGGTGAAGGCCGTCTGAAGATTTGGTCGCAACCGGCGACAGAGACCGCCGAAGCCCTGGCAAGCGGTCAGACTCCATCGCAATTGGGTGTGTTCCTTTTCGAATCTGAATCCAAGGCGATAGAGGAACAGGCAGGCAAGACCATTTTGGGTGTCATCAATAGCGGTGGCACGATCGCCTGGATCATCGTTGCATTGGGTATGGTCGGCCTGGTGCTGATAATTTTTCGATTCATTTTTCTCCGTAATGCCGGCGCCGCCACCGATAAAATCGTTCTCCAGGTTGGCGCCCTGGTGAGAAAAGGCCAGGTAGATGAAGCCATTGAGGCCTGTAAGACATTCAAGGGTGCCACCGCCCGCGTGGTTTGGATGGCAGTCAGGAACCTGGAGCGCGACCGCGCCCACCTTGAAGATATAATTTCCGAAGCCATTCTGCACGAATCGTCCCACCTGAACCGCTTTGGTGCGATGATCCTGGTGATCGCCGCCGTGGCGCCATTGCTGGGTCTGTTGGGAACGGTCACCGGTATGATCACGACCTTCGACATCATCACCGAGTTTGGCACCGGTGATCCCAAGTTGTTGTCAGGCGGTATTTCCATTGCACTGGTAACCACCGAGATCGGATTGGCTGTCGCTATCCCCGCCCTGTTGGCGGGAAATATCCTTTCCGGCTGGTCGGAGAGCATCAAGGACGACATGGAAAAGGGTGCCCTGGGTGTGATCAACCAGTACAAAGAACACCGGCGCACGGTCTGACCCATGTTGCAGACGATTCTTCAGGAGTTTCTGGCCTACATGGAGGCGGGTGGCTGGGTGATGCCGCCACTTGTTTTGCTGTTACTGGTGATGTGGTTCGCGATCGGCTATCGCTTCGCTGCGTTACGGCGTGGCAGCAAGCGTGGCGCCAGGCATCTGATCGAGAGACTGGAGAAGAAAAAGAAGCCAACTCACGATGGCGTAGTTGTCCGGGCGGTCAGAAAGGGCGTCAAGTTGAAGAAAAAGGGCAGGGTGGATTTACGCAGTTTCCTGGATTCGGCATTTGCCGAAGAAGAAAAGGAAATTCGCAAGTTTCACGTTCTGATCACCACCATCGTCATGGTTTCGCCTTTGCTTGGTCTGCTCGGTACGGTGATTGGCATGATCGAGACATTCGACTCACTGGGCGATATGTCGCTTTATTCACAGTCCGGTGGTATTGCCGGTGGCATTTCACAGGCCCTGTTTACCACGCAGATGGGTTTGGCGGTTTCTATCCCGGGCCTCATCGTCAACGGCTTCCTGAGCAGGCGTCAAAAAGACATCGAGCTGGAACTTGCCCAGATAAAAGACATTCTTTGCACCGACTGGATGCCCGAAGCGGCATAGTCCTCATAAACAGGTAATAGAACAATGCGCTACCGCGAAAAGAAAGAATCAATCCAGGATATCAATATCAGTCCGCTGATCGACATGGTATTCATCCTGCTGATTTTCTTCATGGTGTCGACCACCTTCGTCAAGGACATGAAGCTCGACCTGAACCGCCCTGCGGCCTCTTCGTCATCGACGGCTTCCACCAAGGCGATCCGGCTTTATATCGACAACCAGGGTGAAATTTTCCTCGATGGTGAGCCGGTCAGGGTGTGGGTCGTTCAAAGCCGGATACGTGACTTGCTGGATGCCAGTACCGGAAAGTCGGTACTGGTCGTAACGGATGACGGGGTACCCGCAGGCCGCCTGGTTGAAGTCATTGACCAGGCGAGGCTGGCGGGTGCAAACGATGTTGGCGTGGCCACCGTCCAGGAAGCCGGAGCAGGCTGAGTATGAAGCGCAAAGTCAGACTTCAGCGCTTGATGATGGCAGTGACCTCCATGGTCATGGGCACTGTATTGGTATTGGGTACGGTCATCCTGATCAACCGCTTTGCCGAGGGTGTCGACCGCAAGGGTGCAGGTGACGAAGACCAGATTGTTTTCGACCGCAAACCACCGCCTGAAAAGCAGGTGGTCAGGAAGCCAAAACCGAAACCAAAACCGAAACGTTCATCACGAACACCACCACCACCGTTTGCCGGATTGGGTACCAACCTCTCCGGAATTGATTTTGGGTTACCAGGTTTTGATATGACCGATCTTAATGCGTTGGACGGGGACCTGCTGGGTGGGGCCAATGGCGTAGTGATGACAGATGATACGGTTGATGACCCGCCGCGGGCGACATTCCAGGCCCCGATGATTTATCCGCCAAGGGCCAAGGCAAAGGGTGTAAAAGGCTATGTCGTGCTGTCACTCCTGATTGGCGTCACCGGTGAAATTGAACAGGTAACGGTTATCGAGTCCGTTCCCGAAGGTATATTCGACGATGCCGCCCTGCAGGGTGTGAACCAGTGGAAATTTGCACCGGCCATGTACCAGGGCAAGGCGGTTCGGGCGTGGGCACGGCAGCGTGTCAGGTTTGACCTGAGCTGAGCATAAAGAGAATCCTCATGAATAAATTCATTTACATGGTGTTTCTGGGTTGTCTGCTGGCCATGCCTTGCTTCGCTGCCAAGAAGGAGGATGTCAATTACCTCGACCTCGCAGCTCTGATGTTGCGCGATGGGAACCTCGACCGGGCAGTTGTTGCACTCGACCAGGTGCCGATCGCAGATGAAGGCATAGACCTCAAACGCTATTACACACTGCGCGGTATGGCGCACCTGCGGCGAAATGAGCCGGAACTCGCCGCGACCGCTCTGGAAATGGCAGTCGCCCAGGGCGGCGCTGAATCAGTCGTTTATGTCTACCTGGCGCAGGTTTACTTTCAGCTTGAACGTTATCGTGACGTGCTGACGACACTGGATCAGGCGGGCCCGGAACTGGCAAGCGTCGCCTCAGTTTTTCACATGCGCGCCCAATGTCACTGGCTTTTGGATGAGCCCGGCTATGCCCTCGCCACGCTGGACCAGGCCGGTGAACTATTCCCGCAGGAAACGAGCTTTCTGCGTCGTAAGGTCTTTTTTCTTATCGAACTTGGTTTGTACCGGGAAGCTGCAGGGCAGGGGCGCATATACCTTCAGAAAAGCGAGGGCAAGCGGGAAGACTATGTGGCGCTTGGCAACGCGATGCGGGCCAGTGGTGAACTGGACGAGGCCATTTTATTGTTGGAACAGGCCCGCTTGATGTACCCCGGTGACGCGGATGTCAACAAGGTGCTCGCGCATTCCTACCTGGACCAGGGGAAGGTCAACACGGCCGCCGAATTGATCTACGAGGCTTCGCTGCTTGACCCCTCCCTGACCGGTGAAGCGTCCGAGCTTTACCGGCGGGCTGGGCGGCCAAATCGCGCCCTGATGTTGAACGGGCAGATTTCAGACCAGAAGGTCAAGCTCAGACAACGGCTTGCCTTGTTGCTGGAGTTGCAACGTTACGAGCAGGCAGCCGCGATGGACAGAGACTTAAGGCGTACCGGTTTGATGGATGATGAAGATATCCGTTACGCGCTGGCCTATGCGGTTTTCAAGGTAGGTGACTTCGATACTGCAGAAACACACCTGCAGAAACTCACACGTCCGGATCTGTTCCGCAAGGCCGCCGAACTGCGGCGGGCTATCCAGGACTGCTCAGAGGATGCATGGCAGTGTCTTTAAACCGGGTTATAAATCCCTTGCGGCTCTTCTTGACGTCTTTGGCAGGTTGGTTTTTGGTTTCCCTGGCGTTCGCCCAGGATGCCGGTCTGACCCTTTACGTTTTCAAGAAAGGCCTGCCGGTAAGCAATATTGAAGTGCTTGTTGATGGTGTCGTCACCGGCTCGACCAATGAACAGGGTGTGGTGGTGTTCAACGTTCCATCCGGTCTGCACACACTTGAACTGCGTGAACAGGACCTGGTGGTGCTCGACCAGCAGATCATCGCCCACGAAGGCGAGGTCAGCCAATGGATTGTTAATATCACCCGCGGACTGAGTGCATTGACCGATGTCGAATCCTCCAACCTCGAAGGTCTTGTCGCTGCGCCCGCAGCAGATTCCGGCACTGAAACCGAGGTCGGAACGGGGGTACTGACCGGTAAACTGATCGATACCGAGGATGGTAGCGCGGTAGAGGGCGCACGTATTTTTATCTCGGGCCAGTCACGTGATATCCGCAGCCAGGCGGACGGCTCGTTCAAAGCGGAATTGAACAGCGGCACCTATTCGGTCTCCGTGCTGCACACGGGCTTTAACACCATTACACGTGACAATATTGAAGTATCTCCCGATGGTGAGGCTTCCATCGAACTGGAACTCACGCCCAGCGGATCGGAATTGCCGGAATTCGTCGTCATCGAACCCTATATTGCAGGCAGCCTGGCCTCGGTGCTCGAGGAGCGCAGGCAGGAAGTGGCCGTGGCCAATATCCTGGGTGCAGAGCAAATTTCCAAGGCCGGTGACAGCGATGCGGCAGGGGCCTTGCGCCGTGTAACTGGTTTAACGCTGGTGGACGGCAGGTTTATTTATATTCGCGGCCTGGGTGAGCGCTATTCGAGCACACTGCTCAACGGTGCAAATGTGCCAAGCCCGGACCCCACACGCCGGGTCGTCCCATTGGATCTGTTTCCGACCGGTATTGTCGACAGCATCGCGGTAAAGAAGGGCTACACGTCTGATTTGCCCGGTGAGTTCGGTGGTGGAGCCGTAGAAATACGCACCCGCAGTGTGCCTGAAGCGCCGTTCTTCAGTATCGAGTTCGGGCTCGGTTATCGCCAGGGCACGACCGGTAAGGATGGGCTCAGGTACGACGGCGGCGGCCGTGACTGGACAGGCTTCGATGACGGGACGCGCGACGAATCGGACGAACTGGCCGAGGCCACCGCAGATGGTGTTCAGCTAAAACCCTACAATCGTTTCACAGGCGAGGGTTATACACCGGAGGAACTGGAAGTGGTTGGCGAGTCACTACCGGTTATCTACGATGTGGTTCCCAAGAAGATTGGTCCGAATGTCGGCGTGTCGGCTTCCGGCGGTTATGTGTACGAGTTCAAGAATAGCTGGCGGCTGGGTTTCCTGGCGGCCGGAAACTACAAGGACGAGTGGCTGACGATCACCCAGCAACGCACCGACTACATCAATTCCGGTGATGGTGTGCTCGAGTCTGAAAATGATTACACGTTTGATATCACGGGCAGAAATATCGACCTGAGTGGTTTTTTTACCCTCGGGCTGGAAGCGGGCGAAAACCACACGTTTGCATACAACTGGATGCTGTTGCGCAACACGACCGACAAGACGCAGATCGAGGACGGGTTCAACAAGGATGCGGATGGCGGCAACGTGAGATTTACCGAGTTGGAGTGGATTGAGCGCCAGATGACCGCCAACCAGTTATTGGGTGAGCACGTGTTCCCCCCGATAGCCGGTCTCAAACTCAAATGGCAGTATACAGAGGCAAAGGCAAAGTCGGATTCACCGGATACGCGCCGTTACCGTTACGACCCCGATACGCTGACACCCAACCAGGACGATTACATATTTTCAATCAGGAATGACAGCAACCAGCGGCGCTGGAGCAGCTTGAAAGACGACAGCACAAGCTGGAATATCGATCTGCAACAACCGCTGTCGTTCTTCGACAAGCTAGATATTCTGCTGCTGGCAGGCGTTAACAAGGTCGATAAATCACGTGACTCCACCATCCGCCGGTTTTCCTTCAGGTCACGGGGCAGGGTTTCCGGTGATATAGACCTGCGTCGTAACCAGTCCGTTGAAGACATCATTTACGATGAAACCATCGTCCCCAATGGCTGGCAACTGGAGGAGGTTACGATCGCAACGGATGCCTACACGGCCAAACAGAAGATCGACGCATGGTACATGGGTCTGGACCTGAGCTTTGGCGAGGTCCTGCGCCTGGCAGGTGGTTTCCGGGATGAGTCCTCTGATCAGTCGGTAACCACCTTTAACCTCTTTGACCCGACCAACAGGCCGGTCGAATCCAACCTGGACACGGACGATCTGTTTCCCTACGTGACAGGTACATGGTTCCATAACGACCACCAGGTGCGTTTTGGATATGCCGAAACCATCAACCGCCCGGACTTCAAGGAGTTATCGGAATCGCTGTATAAAGACCCGATCCTGGACCGGCTGGTGAAGGGCAACCCTGACCTGATACCTGCCTATATCACCCATTACGACATCCGCTGGGATTACTATTTCAACCCGGGTGAGTTCATTTCTCTCGGTGTGTTTTACAAGGAATTCACCGACCCCATCGAGTCCGTCATCCTGGCGTCTGCCGACAGCGAGCTGACTTCATTTGATAACGCAGAGGCTGCAGACAACATCGGTGTCGAGTTCGAGCTATATAAAAACCTCGACTTTCTGAATGACTGGTGGGGCTGGGGTGCAGTCTGGGAGAAATTCTACATCAACACCAACTACGCCTGGATCGATTCCGAGATCACCCTGAATGACAGGAACAGCGATATCCAGACATCCAACCAGCGCCCGTTGCAGGGGCAATCGCCTTACGTGTGGAATTTTCAGCTCGGATACGATGATGATGACAGGAATATCAACGCTGCGCTGGTGTACAACGTGTTCGGCGAACGAATTGTCGATGTGGGTGTGAATGGTGCACCGGATATCTATGAGCAGCCACGCCCGTCCCTGGATTTTGTCTACACACAGGGGTTTGGTAACTGGAAACTCAAGGCCAGGCTGAAAAACCTGCTCGACCCGGATGTCGAATTGACCCAGGGCAAGGAAACCACGCGCATCACCAGTATTGGGCGCGAATTCAAGCTGGCTGTCGAATACAAGTTTTGATCCGGCTTCGGCACTTGAGCCGAATCCGCACCGTTTCCCCCGGTTTCGAGTAAGTCTCCTGAAGCCGGATAGCACTGTTAAAAAAGTCCAACTGTTGTCACAATGTCAAGCTGCGTCAGGCAACGGGTTCCGCACGTGGGCCGGGGTTTAGTCGACGTTGTTCGTTTACGGGTCAAAAGGACAGATAGTGAAGACGGTTGTTATCAACAAAAGAGAAAATGAAAAAACACCATTTCTGCGTGGAATCATGATTCGCAGCCTGCAGGATGCAGGGCTGGCTTTCGATGATGCATATTCAATAGCGACAAAGGTTCGTAATGAGCTGGGCAACAAGAAGAAGATTTCATCAGAGTTTCTTCAGAGCCGGGTTTCAGACCTGTTGAAGGAAAGAGAGGAGTTTGACGTACTTGAGCAGTACAACGTCCCCTCCCCAGCGCCGCCGAGGATACTGGTTGCCAGCCCCGATGGCGAGGAAAGTGCATTTTCGCGAGGGCGGCATACGAGGTACCTGCAGTCGGCAGGATTGAAAACCGAGAAAGCTGAATACACGACAGAGCTGATTTATGCTCAGCTAATTGCAGCAGGGATCAACTCCATATCGACCCTTGAGCTAGGCTATCTGACGTACTTGTGTCTGCAGCAGGAAGTGGGTGATGGCGCTGCCAGTCGTTACCTGGTGTGGTCTGAATTCCAAAACAGCGGCCGGCCACTCGTGCTGTTGATTGGAGGTACCGTGGCCGTAGGCAAGAGCACGATCGCCACCGAGATTGCCCATCTGTTGGAAATCGTACGTATACAGTCTACCGATATGTTACGCGAGGTCATGCGCGTGATGATCCCCGAGCGTTTATTGCCGGTATTGCATACCTCATCGTTTGATGCCTGGAAGACCTTGCCGATTCGGGATGATTCCGATCGTGAGTGGGAGCAATTGGTCGCAGAAGGTTACCAGAGCCAGGCCGATCTTCTATCAGTGCCATGTGAAGCGGTATTGCAACGGGCGGTAGAAGAAGGTGTGCCCCTCATCATGGAAGGTGTGCATGTTCACCCAGAACTTCTTGCCAGGGTGCCCGATGATTCTGAAGTCATCAGTGTGTACGTGATGCTGGCCGTACTCAAGTCAAAAAAGATCAAGGCGCGGTTGAGAGGCAGGGGTATAGATGCGCCACGCAGGCCACCCTCAAGATACTTGAATAACTTTGAAGCCATCTGGAATCTGCAATCATTCCTGCTGTCAGAGGCCGACCGCTGCAATGTTCCGATCGTCACATCCGAAGATAAGGAAAAGGCTGTTTTACAGATTACCCGCCAGGTTAATGTGGAACTTGGAAAACATTTCAAGGGTTCAGTGGGAGAAGTATTTGGTCCTGTCACCCGGTATTGGGAAACGCTGTCCGGCAAAAGGCCATGGCATGAACTGGTTGACTTTCTCCGGGGTGAATCAGTATTTAAAGACCATGTTGCCAGACCAGCCAGGGATAAGGAACCAGGTGGAAAGGCCGTTTTGCTGATAATTGATGGCCTCGGTGATCTGCCCATCCCTGAGCTGGATGGAAAAACACCACTGGAGGCGGCCGATACACCGGTGCTTGACCAACTTGCCGGCTCGGGCTTGTATGGACTGGTTGACCCGATACTTCCCGGCGAAATCCCGAATACCGATTCAGGTACAGGCATGATTATGGGTCTTTTGCCGGAGCAGGCTGACCGCTTGAAGCGTGGTCCGGTCGAGGCTGCCGGCGCTGGACAGACACTGGCGCCCGGAGAAGTCGCTGTTCGAGCCAACTTTGCCACGATTGAACACCGGGAAGGGAAGTTTCTCATAACCGATCGCAGAGCGGGCAGGATAACAAAAGGCACACATGAGTTAGCCAAAGCGCTGACAAATGTTGATCTTGGCGACGGGATCACCGGGCGGTTTTTACCCACGGATCAGCATCGCGGTGTGATCATTCTCTCTGGACAAGGGTTGCATGAAGCCATCAGCGATACAGACCCCGGTGATCTGAACATACCCGCCGCCTTGCAAATCTGCCGGCCATTGGAACCGGAAGCTGAATTAACCGCAGTTAAAGTGAATCGCTTTATTATCGAAGCTCACCAGCTTCTCGCAGATCATCCGGTCAATGCAAAAAGGGTCCGGGATGGGAAATTGCCCGCCAGCGGGTTGATTACCCGAGGTGCAGGTTCACGCTTCGACCTGGATAATACGCTGATCAAACAGGGGCTCAAGGTAGCCCTGGTGTCCGGTTGTAACACGGTTCTGGGACTGGGTAGCATTTTCGGGTTTGACGTGATTACAGATGAGCGGTTTACAGCTGATATCGACACCGACCTGGATGCCAAGATCTGGGCAGTGAGAAAAGCCTTGAACAAAAATGATCTGGTCTTTGTGCATATCAAGGCCCCCGATATATATTCCCATGACCGCCAGCCTCTGGCAAAACGGGACTTTTTGCAGCGCATTGACCAGTCTTTGAAACCCTTGCTTGAGTCGGGGGCGACCATCGCAGTCGCTGCAGACCATACGACAGACAGTAATACGGGTTCACACAGTGCCGACCCCGTTCCTGCCTTGATTTATCATCCGGGTGCCGGCGGTCGCGCAGATCCGGTCAAGTTTGGGGAGACCTCATGTAGCGGCGGAAACCTGGGACGCCAACTTAGTAAGGAATTTTTGTTTCAAGTGGTAACCACGATGAAGTCGGCCGCCGTGTAGATACCATTCCCCAGGTTTCTTGAATAAATTATGACCCTGGTCAACCGCAGTTATACAAATATATGGCATTCTTACCAACTGTCATAAAACTGTCATATTTGGTCTATAGTCTTGCAATGTTTTTTTGCCATAAAAAAAGTGGAGATATCTAATGTTTAAGCGCAATGTTATGCCAGCCATGATCGTGGTGGCGGTTTCAGCAGTTCTTACTGCCTGTGGTGGCGGACAGGATCGCCAGGTAATTCAAAATAAGGGTTCTGATACCCTCGTCAATGTTGCCCAGGCATGGGCGGAAGCCTACCAGACGGTTGACCCTGCTACGGTAGTAGCCGTTAGCGGAGGTGGCTCCGGAACAGGCATCGCAGCCCTGATCAACGGAACAGTTGACATTGCAAACGCCAGCCGTGCGATGAAAGATAAGGAAATTAAACTCGCCAGGGACAGCGGTCACGATCCGATTCAGCATGTAGTTGGCTATGACGCCCTGGTGGTCTATCTGCACGCGGATAACCCTGTCACCGATCTGAGTCTTGAGCAGCTTGCAGAGATTTACGGTGATGGCGGCAGCTACACGAAGTGGACGGACCTTGGTGTCGAAGTACCCGGTTGTAAAGACCAGACCATGGTTGTGGTCAGCCGCCAGAATAATTCCGGAACCTATGCGTATTTCCGCGAAACAGTACTTGGAAAAGGGGATTTTCGTCTCGGGACCCGTGATATGCATGGCTCCAAGGATGTGGTGGACCTTGTAGAGAATACACCTTGCGCGATTGGATACAGTGGTCTTGCTTACGCTACCGACCATATCAAGATGGCCTGTGTTTCACAAAGTACAGGTGACGAGTGCACCAGTCCATCGGTTGAAACTGCGAGTGATGGCAGCTACCCGATTGCCCGTCCGTTGTTCATGTACACCAACGGTGAGCCAACCGGTTACGTTGGCGCGTACCTGAACTGGATCAAGAGTGATGCCGGACAGTGCATCATCATTGAAAAAGGTTATGCATCAGTATCTGACGTCAACTGCGGCTGATCAAATTTAATGTTTACCACGTGCCACACCGTTCCGGCTTGTACCAGAACGGTGTGGCGGTGATAATTACGCATTGAATGCCGTTGTTGCCCGGCAAACCAGGAATCACACATGAGTCACTTTGAAGAGCGCATGGAGGCTGACCTCCAAATTATCAGGGGCCGGCTTTGGAAGATCGGCGAAGATGTCGATGCTGCATTACACAGCGCAAAAAAGGTAATGATATTACGGGATAGCAAGCTGGCCTACCAAACGGTACTGGGTGACTTCCCGATAAACCGTGCATCCAGGGAATGCGATCGTCTTTGCCACACCTTTATCGCCCGCCACCTTCCAGGTGCCGGGCCATTACGTGAAATGGCAGCAACCGCAAGGGTCAACGTGGCCCTGGAACGCATAGGTGATTACGCCGTTACCATAAGCCGTGAAGCGCTTCAGTTAACTTCACCCATATCGGACCAACTGACGAATGACGTCGATGCAATGTTCGATGAGTCAATCTCCATACTCTCTGATGCCAGGAAATCATTTCGTGACGGCAATGCAGATATGGCGATCGCCTTGATGAAAGTTGCGAAACGCGTGCAAAATCGTATGGATGGTGTTTACGAGACCCTGTTTGCCGAAGATGACCGCATGGATGGCGCAACCATGATGGCGGTTTTCGTCGTGTTCAACCTGCTCAAACGCATCGTTGACCAGGCGAAGAACATATGCGACCAGACCGTTTATGCCGTAAAGGGAATTGCTAAAATTCCGAAGACCTACCGGGTTTTGTTTCTTGATCAACCGGGTTCAGGCATGGCGCAACTGGCCACGGCTATCGGGCGTAAAAACTATCCGGAAAGCGGATTCTTTATGCCCGCCACCCCCGGGGTAGCTGAACCGGTATCCACGGACTTACAGGGTTTCCTCGTTGAGAGAGGCCTGCCGGATGAGAACCTGGTCACAGAGCAACTTGAGGTCTCGGAACATGACCTCGATGATTTCACCATCATTGTGAGTCTCAATGGTAAATATTCCGACTACATTTCCAAGGTACCGTTTCATACGTCGGCCCTTAACTGGGTACTGCCTGAAGAACATGACCTCAAGCAGAATTACCGGGTACTGCGAGAAGAGCTTCGACAGCTGATGGCATGCATGGCAGGTGATGCCGCCGGGTGACCCTCCCGGACGAATCGATTCACGGTGAAAAATAACACATGAACAATCAAAACCCGGTAACAGTTAAGTCCGCCAGTCTCGATCGCCTGAATCGTGATTGGTATATCGACAAGATAATTCAGACCCTGGTGTTCATCGGCGGCATTTCGGCCATCATTTTTATCATCGGGATATTTGTTTTCATCACCAAGGAGGGTATGGGTTTCCTGGTGGGTGACTTCAGCTTCAAGGAGTTCTTCTTTTCACCAAACTGGCGACCAACATCCGAGAGCAAGGCCACCTACGGTATCCTGGCCCTGATTGCCGGTACTGCCAGCGTGACAGGCCTGGCGATGCTCGTGGCAATTCCATTTTCCCTCGGCACAGCAATCTTTATCGCCGAGTTTGCAACTGGCAAAACACGTGAGTTCCTGAAGATTACAGTCGAGTTGCTGGCTGCGATCCCTTCGGTGGTCTGGGGTTTCATCGGACTTGCCATCATGAACCCGCTGATCATTGATATCTTCGATGTCCCGGTGGGTTTGAACGTATTGAATGCCGGTATCATTCTCGGTCTGATGGCGGCGCCGATCATGACGTCAATTGCTGAAGATGCATTAAAAGCGGTTCCGGATCGTTACCGTGAAGCAGCGGAAGCACTGGGAGCGACCCGTTGGCAGGTCATCTACAAGGTCGTGCTGCCGGCTGCCAAAAATGGTTTGCTGGGTGCGGTGTTGCTGGGCGTTGGCCGGGGGTTCGGAGAAACCATGGCCGTTTTGATGGCCACGGGCCATTCGATCAATATACCGGGCAGTGTGTTTGACTCGGTGAGGGCGCTTACAGCAACCATTGCCGCCGAGTTGGGTGAAACCGCCGTCGGCTCACCTCACTACAAGGCACTTTTTACCATTGGTATCGCACTATTCGTTATTACGTTCATCATAAACCTGATCGCAGACCTGGTTGTCCGTGGTGTGAAGAAGGGCTAATACAGGACATTACACTAGACATGTTTGAATCAACCCAGAACAATCGCAAAAACCTCGGGTGGCAAAAGGCGTTCCGCATTTTGCTTGGTGGAATGACCGCAACCTTGATTTTGCCGGTGGCACTAATCCTTGGCACGCTGATATTCAAGGGCGCACCGGTTATCTCGTTTGATTTCCTTTTTACCAACCCGACCAACGGTATGACCCAGGGCGGTATATTCCCGGCTTTGCTCGGTACCATTTTGCTGGTGCTGGTTGCGCTGATAGCATCGGTACCCCTGGGTGTTGCCGCGGCGATTTACCTGAGTGAATATGCCCCGGAAAACTGGTTTACACGGGCCATTAACCTCGCCATCATCAATCTGGCGGGTGTGCCATCCATCGTTCATGCGTTGTTCGGTCTCGGCGCCTTTGTGCTCTTTTTCCGGTTTGGCACCAGTATCCTGGCAGCCAGCCTGACACTGGCGGTTATGACGCTGCCGGTGGTTATCGTTGCCACACGCGAGTCGTTACAGGCCGTTCCGATGGCCTTCCGCGAGGCCTGCTGGAATATGGGTGCGACACGCTGGCAAACCATCCGGCGTATCGTTCTACCCAATGCCATAACCGGTATTTTGACCGGTGTTATCCTGGAGGTTTCGCGAACTTCAGGTGAAACTGCACCTATCATGTTCACCGGCGCCGTGTTTTTCCTTCCGTTTCTGCCCCAGGGTGTATTCGATCAGACCATGGCGCTCTCGCTGCACCTGTTTGTTGTTTCGACACAGGTTCCTGAAATGCCCGAAGCGGTGCCATACGGTGTCGCCCTCGTGCTGATTGCCATGGTGCTGTTGATGAACAGTGCTTCGATTGCGTTACGTATGTATCTTCGGGGCAAAAAGAAATGGTAGACAGTACCGCTGTGAACGGGGAAGAGTCCTTGGAAAATAATGTGAATGCATCGCCTCCGGTAAAGCTCGGTGTTGAGAACCTGTCTATCCATTATGACACCGTACCGGCGTTGGAAAACGTATCACTTGATATAAGGGAAAACGAAATTTTTGGGGTCATCGGGCCCGCCAATGCTGGCAAGACTTCGTTTCTGAAGGCGATTAACCGCATGGATATGTTCAACCCCGACATGAGAATTGACGGGCGGATCACATTTGACGGGATGGATATCAGCAAGGTGCGTAATGTTTACGGCTTGCGCAGCCGGATTGGCGTGGTCTTTCCATTGCCGGTCGGTCTGCCGCTTTCAGTTTACGATAATGTTGCCCTGGCGCCACGCTTGGCAGGCTTGAAGGACAAGGCGGAACTCAACGTAATCGTTGAACGTTGCCTGACACGGGCGGCGCTCTGGGACGAGGTCAAGGATCGGCTCGACTCGTTAGGCAGTTTGTTGTCCGGTGGTCAGCAGCAGCGATTGACCATTGCACGCGCCTTGTCGCAGGACCCCGAGCTTCTGATGCTCGATGAGTTTTCCATCGCGGTAGATCCCGTCACCACGATGCGTATCGAGGATGTGTTAAAAGAGCTGAAAAGCGAGATTACGATTATCCTGGTGACAAACCTTGTCCAGCAGGCGAGGCGCCTGGCAGATCGCACGGCATTTTTCCTGGAAGGGAAGTGCCTGGAAGTTGGGGTGACCGAAGACCTGTTTACCGGTGAAGTCGCCGATCAGCGCACCCGTGATTATGTTGAAGGGAGGTTTGGTTAATGACAGACCAGCAAAACAACGACGTCACTGACACCAGCCTTGCCATCAGTACAAAAAAACTGAACCTTTGGTACGGAACATTTCAGGCATTGTTCGATATTGACCTGGACATCAAACAGGGGCTCATTACGTCGATGATTGGCCCTTCCGGCTGTGGCAAGAGTACGTTCCTGCGCACGGTTAACCGGATTAACGAGCGCATGGATTACGTCAGGATCAGCGGTGAAGTTGACGTGATGGGAGAAAACATCTTCGGCTCTGATGTCGAGATGTTACAGGTAAGGAAACAGGTGGGCATGGTGTTCCAACGGCCAAACCCGCTACCTATATCCATTCGCAAGAACATTCTATTTGGCCATACCATTCATACCGAGGGTAAAACCGATAAATCCAAACAGGATGAGATCGTCGAAAGCGCCCTGAAGCAGGTGCTGTTGTGGGACAAGGTCAAGGATAAACTCGACCAAAAAGCGACTACCCTGTCATTGGAAGAGCAGCAGAAGTTGTGTATTGCAAGGTTGTTACCGGTCAAACCCAGCGTTTTGCTAATGGACGAACCCTGTTCGGCGCTCGATCCGAAGGGTACCGAGGCCGTGGAGGAACTGCTGTGGGACCTGCGTGGCAAGTACACTATCCTGATCGTTACCCACAATATGGCCCAGGCCCGTCGTGCCAGCGAAGAATGCATTTTCATGCTTATGGGCAAGGTGATTGAACATACCGAAACGGGCGAAATGTTCCTGACACCCAAGAACAAGGAAACCACTGATTACATCGAAGGGCGCTACGGATAAGACGCTTCGGGCAAGACGCGAAGCCCTTGTAACAAAACTGTCACAATTCGCGCTTAAGATGCAGCCATGAATACTCCGCACAGAGCCGGACCGGCCAAAATTACCGCGCGCCCAGACAGTTTTCACGTTTGGCGCAGCCGTAAAGACCTGCTGGCCAGTAAAATTATTGCCCTGGGTGGCCTTGTGGTCATTGCTGCTGTGTTGTTGATTTTATTCTACCTGTTGTATGTCGTAAGCCCCCTGTTTCTACCGGCCAAAATGTCACGTGCTAACCTTGAAGGGGACGCCGCCTGGCTCAACAACGATACTGCCTTCCTGGCACTGGAAGAACAACAGCAGGTGGCATTCCGTATCGCAGGAAGCGGCAAGGTTGAATTCTTTAGCCTGGATGATATGCAACTGGTTGAATCTGCAGACGTCTGGGCCGGTGGCCAGGCTGTCGCCCATGTTGCTGATGATCAGGACCATAGTGGGCTTGTCGCGGTGGCGTTTGAAGACGGCAGGGTCGGTTTGTTACAGAAATATTACAGTACCGATTTCTCTGCCGGTATCGAATTGAGAAAGATCGTACCGAAACTCGATTTCCCCTACGGCTCCGACCTTCGTGACCTGATGCCAAATGGTGGTATCACCGGTCTCGCGATGTCAGATGACGAATCGGAGTTGATGCTGGCCGCTTCTGGAAGTGGCGGGCGGATCCGGCTTGAAAGAAGTACAAAAGAGGAAAACTTTCTCAGTGGCGAGGTTACCCTCGATACCACCGTCAAGGCGCTCGATGTAAATTTTGAAGTGACGGCAATCAATATAAGCGGTGATCACCGCTGGCTGTACCTGGGCGATGAAAATGGCCAGATTCATTTCATCAACACCGCAACCATGCAGGAGGGCCAGGTTGCACAGGTTGCTGACCAGGCCATCACCAGCATGACCATGCTGCTGGGTGGTATTTCGGTGCTTGCAGGTGATGCTGGTGGAACCGTTACACAGTTGTTCCCGGTCAGGGATAGCGATAATGAATACAGCCTGGAGATCATCCGGCGGTTTGAAGGCAACCAGTCTGCAATTACCCAAATTATTCCAGAAGAACGCCGAAAAGGCTTCATGACACTGGATGCCGAAAGCACGCTGTCTATTTTTCATAGTACGGCCGGGGAACTGATCCTGAGGGAGAAACTGGACGGTCAGCCACAGGCCCTCGCGCTGGCGCCACGTGCATCCGGGTTGCTGGTGCTCTATGACGATAACCGTGCGGAGTTCATGGATATTGATAATGAACACCCGGAGGTCTCGTTCGCATCACTGTGGTCAAAGGTCTGGTATGAGAATTACGCCGAGCCTGAATATGTCTGGCAATCATCTTCGTCAAGTAATGATTTCGAGCCGAAGTTCAGCCTGTCTCCGCTCGCTTTCGGTACGCTGAAGGCGGCACTGTATGCCATGTTATTCGCCCTGCCGCTGGCCTTGCTTGGTGCCGCCTATACTGCCTACTTCATGTCATCCTCCCTGCGCAGGCTGGTCAAGCCGACCATCGAGATCATGGCGGCTTTGCCCACCGTTATCCTCGGTTTCCTGGCGGGTCTCTGGTTTGCACCGTTCCTGGAGGAAAACCTGGCAGGTGTGTTTGCCATGTTGATTGTCATGCCGGCAGGTTTGCTGATTTTCGCCTGGTTCTGGACCAGGGCATCGTGGAGATTGAAGAATTACGTAAAAGAAGGCTGGGAGCCGGTGCTGTTGTTACCGGTGCTGGTGGTTCTGGCATTTGTATCAATTGAGTTTGTCGGCCCGTTCCAGGACCTGTTTTTCGACGGGGACCTGCGCAATTGGCTGAGTCGTGAAGCCGGTATTTCCTACGACCAGAGAAACGCGATGGTGGTAGGTTGCGCGATGGGTTTTGCCGTTATCCCGACGATATTTTCAATTGCCGAAGATGCCATCTACGGCGTGCCTACGACCCTGTCGGATGGTTCGCTGGCCCTGGGTGCGACCCCGTGGCAGACCATGGTCAGGGTGACACTGCCTACCGCCAGTCCGGGTATCTTCTCGGCGATCATGATTGGTCTCGGCCGCGCAGTGGGTGAAACCATGATCGTTCTGATGGCTACCGGTAATACGCCAATCATGGATTGGAACCTGTTTGAGGGCATGCGCACGCTGGCAGCAAATATCGCGGTAGAGATGCCTGAATCGGCTATGAACAGCTCACACTATCGCATCCTGTTCCTGGCCGCGCTGGTGTTATTCATGTTCACATTCGTAGTCAATACCGGGGCTGAGTTAATACGCCAGCGCCTGCGCGAAAAGTACAGTTCGCTGTGAGGTTGTTTGAATGAAAGCACTGGCAAAATGGATTGCAGATGGTACGCCCTGGATCTGGTTAAACGCAGCGGCGGTCAGCGCCTGCATATTATTGGTTGTGGGTTTACTGGTATTGATCGGCGTCCGGGGCATGGGGCATTTCTGGCCATTGGAGGTGCAGAAGGTCGTTTATGAGCAAGTCGACGGAAGTGAACTTGTCCTTGCCGGGCAGGTAAGGGAATCGGAAAAGGTCACTGCCATGCGTCTGCGTGAATCGGGCCTGGAGGTTGCAGAAGGCACCGAGTTTGTTACCCGTTACCTTTTGAAGACAGGAAACCGCGATATCCTGGGACAGGATTTTCGCTGGATACTGGAACCATCGATCCAGTCGAGAAGCAAGCCACAAAGCATGGTGGTGTTCGAGCGCGAGGAGTGGGGCGTTTTTATCGGCAGCCTGGTCGGTGTAAGGGAAAAGGGTCAGCTGCTCCCGGATCCGGATGTCTGGGGGAGTTTTCAAGCCCGGCTTGATTATGCCAATGGTCTGAGGGATGAAATTGATGAGCTTGAAAAAAGCCGAATCGGCAGCATCAACTATCGGCTTGAACGTCTTCGGCTGAAGAAACGCGGCCTGGAAATCGAGGGGAACGACGATACGGAAAGCCTGGCTGAAATCGAAGCCGATCGCGTCTTGTTACAAAAGGAATACGAAGTACTTGAGCAGGAACTGGGTGACCTGTATACCCGCTTGCGCAGTGATGCCGTCGTCGTCAACACGGTTGACGGGCAGGAACTCGAGTTACCGATGTCAACTATCGTTGACGCCTACCAGCCAAACCAGATGAACCTGGGTGGAAAAATCGGGCATTTTTTCCATAATGTCTGGAAATTCATTGCTGAAGACCCGCGTGAGGCCAATACCGAGGGTGGCATTTTTCCGGCCATATTCGGTACCGTGCTGATGGTCTTGCTGATGAGTGTGTTCGTCACGCCGCTTGGGGTCGTGGCGGCAGTCTACTTGAAAGAATACGCACGCCAGGGTCTGTTTACCCGTTTTATTCGTGTCGCGGTCAATAACCTGGCCGGTGTACCCTCCATTGTATACGGCGTGTTTGGGCTGGGCTTCTTTGTCTATACACTGGGCGGCAGTATCGACCGACTGTTCTACCCGGAAGCCTTACCGGCACCAACATTTGGCACAGGCGGTCTGTTCTGGGCATCGCTGACCCTGGCATTACTGACTTTGCCTGTGGTCATCGTCTCGACCGAGGAGGGGCTTTCAAGAATCCCCCGTAGCATCCGCGAGGGCAGCTTGGCGCTTGGCGCAACCAAATGGGAAACCCTGTGGCGCACGGTATTGCCAATGGCCTCTCCAGGCATCATGACCGGCCTGATTCTCGCCGTGGCGAGGGCAGCGGGTGAAGTTGCACCGCTGATGCTCGTGGGCGTAGTCAAGCTGGCGCCGGCATTGCCATTGGACGGTAACGCACCGTTTCTACACCTGGACAGGAAATTCATGCACCTGGGTTTTCATATTTATGACGTCGGTTTTCAGAGCCCGAATGTTGAGGCCGCAAGACCGCTGGTTTACGCAACCGCCTTGTTACTGGTCGTCGTCATCGTTCTTTTGAACCTGGTAGCCATCCAGGTGCGCAACAATTTAAGTGAAAGATATCGTGGACTGGAATCATGACAGAGCAACAAAAACCAAAAACTGAGCCGCTGCAAAGCAACCATTCTCCGCACAAAACGGTGGTGACTGTCACCGACCTGAATTTATATTACGGTGAGGCCCAGGCTTTGAAGGAAATCAACCTGGTGATCCCGGAAAAACAGGTAACTGCCTTTATCGGCCCCAGCGGTTGTGGTAAATCTACCCTGCTGCGCTGTTTTAACAGGCTCAACGATCTGATCGATATCTGCCGTATCGAGGGTGAGATACTGCTGAATGGCAAGGACATCCACGCCGAAAATGTCGAGGTGCCTGAACTGCGCAGGGAGGTTGGAATTGTTTTTCAGAAACCCAATCCGTTCCCCAAGTCCATCTATGAAAACGTGGCATACGGCCTGCGTATTCAGGGTATTAATAAACGCCGAGAGCTCGATGAAACCGTTGAATGGGCCTTGAAGGGCGCCGCACTTTGGGAAGAGGTTAAAGACCGCTTGAATGATTCTGCTTTTGGCCTTTCCGGCGGCCAGCAACAACGTCTGGTCATTGCCCGTGCAATCGCGGTGCAGCCAAAATGTATACTATTGGATGAACCCTGTTCAGCGCTCGATCCGATATCTACCCTGAAGGTTGAAGAGCTGATCGCAGAGCTCAAAGAACAATATACGATTATCATGGTGACACATAATATGCAGCAGGCGGCACGTGTATCCGACTATACTGCTTTCATGTATATGGGTGAGCTGATCGAATTCGGTGAGACAGACCAGATATTTACCAAGCCGCGTCTGAAAAAGACGGAAGACTATATCACCGGCCGTTACGGCTGATGAGTTTGAGGACAAATATATGAGTGATTTACATCTCGGCCAGCATATATCACGCCGATTCAACGAGGAGCTCGAGGAAGTTCGTACAAAAGTACTTCATATGGGCGGGATTGTTGAGTCGCAGCTCGCCAATGCACTCAGGGTCATGGTGAATGACGAGTCCGAGCTTGCAAAAGAAGTAATCAAGGCCGACCACACCGTGAACTCACTTGAGGTTGACATCGATGAGGAGTGCACCCGGATCGTTGCATTGCGTCAACCCGCTGCCACGGATTTGCGTCTCATTATGACGGTCACCAAGACAATCAATGACCTGGAGCGTATGGGTGACGAATCCAAGCGTATTGCCAGGATGTCGAGGAAGGATATGGATGGCGCACTCGATGATCATGTGCGCGCTGACTTGGAATACATGGGTGAGATTGTTCGTCATATGCTGCGCCAGGTGCTCGATGCTTTCGCCCGTACCGATGTTGATACCGCGATTCTGGTGGTCAAAGCCGATAAAAAAGTTGATAAAAAGTACAAGAAAGTTATGAAGGAACTTATCAAACAGATGTCGGCGGACCCGGAAATCATCCCCTCAGTCATGAAAATTATCTGGGCGGTTCGTGCGCTGGAGCGTCTTGCTGACCGTTGTCAGAATATTGCTGAGCACGTCATTTACCTGGTGCTTGGCATGGATGTCCGCCACATCAAGCTGGATGACGTATTGGCTGAAATTGAAGCCCAGTTAGAGGAATAGGGTAGTCAAAAACGGCTCCACCTCGTCATTTCAGACCTTTTCACATATTTCAGGGCGAATCTGCTTAGTTACTTAAAGCTTCATCCCATCATATTCGTAATGATATGCGAATAAGTGGTGTATTATCTATTTATTCGCAATATGTTACGAAATATATTAATATATTAATAAGTCGTAATAAATAACGATAAAAGAATATTTTTGGTTTAAATATCGTAATATATAACGAATATGAAAATTGAAAAAAACTTAACAGATGAAGCCATTCTCACGGAAGTCGGTGAACGTATTACCCGGCGCAGGCTGGAGCGTCAGCTGACACAGGCTGCCCTGGCAAGACAAGCGGGTATTGCAAAGAGAACCCTTGAGCGTGTAGAGGCCGGGGAAACCGCACAGATGAATACGGTTATCCGGATTTTCCGGGTGTTGGATCTCTTACCCAACCTGGATCAAATGCTACCGACCTCAAAACCCGGCCCTCTCGAGGTGATGAGGCGAAAGGGAAAAGTGCGAAAACGGGCTTCATCTCAACAGCCCAGGCCAGCGAAAGACAAACCGTGGACCTGGGGTGATGACTGATGAGTACCGAGGCATGGGTTAGTCTTTGGGGGCGCAAAATAGGGGCGGTTGCGCTGGGTGAGGGTGAACACGTAGCGTCTTTTCAGTACGAACCGGCATTTGCGGGCAGCGGTATCGAGGTGTCACCACTGAGAATGCCGCTTTCAAATCGTGTCTATTCATTCCCCGAAATGCCCTACAAAACCTTTTATGGCCTGCCGGGGTTACTCGCCGACTCATTGCCGGACCGTTTTGGCAATGCACTCATCGATACCTGGCTGGCTACGCAAGGGCGTTCACCCGATTCCTTTAACGCCATCGAGCGTCTGTGTTATGTCGGTCGGCGGGGTATGGGTGCGCTGGAGTTTTCTCCCGTTACAGGGCCGAGGGCGCGCAAGGCAAAGAATATTCAGATCGATCAACTGGTAGAGCTGGCCTCTGAAATTCTTAGCCAACGCAACAAGCTCAGTGTTTCATTCTCAGAGAAGAAAAAGCAAAGCGCACTGGCTGATATATTGCATATCGGTACGTCAGCAGGTGGTGCCCGGGCCAAGGCGGTAATCGCCTGGAATTCAACAACCAATGAGGTCCGCTCAGGCCAGGTCAATGCCGGTGACGGCTTTGAACACTGGCTACTCAAATTCGATGGTGTTGCGGGTAATCGTGATAAGGAACTGGAAGACCCGAAAGGCTACGGGTCCATCGAGTATGCCTGTTATCTGATGGCCAGGGATTGTGGAATTGAGATGAGTGAATGTCGTTTGTTTGAAGAGAACGGCCGACGGCATTTCATGACCCGTCGCTTTGACCGTACCAATAGCGGCCGTAAAATTCACATGCAGTCACTGGGTGCACTCGCCCATTATGATTTCAATCTCGCGGGGGCTTACAGCTATGAGCAGGCCCTGGCAACCATCCGCCAACTGGGCTTGCCCAGACATGCCATCGAGCAGCAATTTCGACGCATGGTATTCAATATTGTCATACGAAATCAGGATGATCATGTAAAGAACATCGCTTTTTTGATGGACAGGACGGGTCAGTGGTCCCTGTCACCTGCATTTGACCTTACCTACAGCTTCAATCCATCCGGTGCATGGACAGCCACCCACCAAATGACGATGAATGGTAAGCGTGAGAATTTTGAGTTGGTGGATTTCAAACATTGCGCCAGCGTGGCTTTGATGAAACGTGGGCAGGAGATACGGATTATCGAAGAGGTTCTGGCTGTTGTTTCAAACTGGCGTAACTATGCCAATCTCGCTGGTGTAGAGGGGCAAACGAGCGAGAAGGTTTTTCGGGCTTTTCGATTGGAAGGCTTTAAAATAGATTGCTCGCAATGAAACAGGCCCGCATGATCATACGGGCCTGTTACTGTACATGATACCCACCGTTTATAATGGTGAATCGGGTTTAAGTTTCAGGTCTCTTCTTGCACTTCCCTGCGTTTTTCTCCGCGTTTTTCAGAACGTCTTGCCTTGCGTTCCACAGCCATGGCTTCCAGCTTCAGTCGTTGCTCATCCGTTAGCTGACTATAGACCTGTGACATGGCCCGGCTGGCCAGAATCAATCGTTCAGCTGCCAGGGCGCCTTCTTTTTCGGCCACTGCAACGACTGCCTGTTCATCATAGCTCTCGGATTTTATCAGCTCCTTTAATTGTTCATGACCCGCTTTCATCTCTTTGGCTAACACGCGTTGTTCTGCTTTAAGTGCGTGCATGATCTCCTTGAAACTTGCCTTCTGATCATCGCTCAGGTCGAGGTGCCTGATGGCTCGCATCATATTTGTGACACCTGGCATGGGCTGGCTGCCTCTTTGATGATGTCGCTCCTTCTTTACAGAGCTTTTGTCATTGGCCATGGAATCCTGTGCCAGCAGCGTGCCTGACATAGCCATCAGTAGGGTGGCCGTGATTGTCAGACTTAGTAGTCTTGTGAAGTTTTTCATGAGTATCTCCTGTCGTTGGTTTGTATAAACGCTTGCAGTATATGAGACACCTTTTCTCTGTCTGCTTGGGTTAGGATTGTGTAAAGAAAGGTAAAGTCGCACCATGGCTGGCAAGGTTGGGTAGAATCGCTATTGAGAAACACCCGGTGACTACATGACACAAACCATACTCATAGCGGATGACGATTCGGAGCTGTGTGAACTGCTGCGTGAGTACCTTGGCCAGGAAGGCTTCGAGGTGCGGCTTGCTTTTGATGGTGAACAGGCCCTGGCTGAATCCCGTCGCCCGGGTCTCGACGCCATGGTGCTGGATATCATGATGCCACGTATGAATGGTATTGATGTGTTGCGTAACCTGCGTAAGGAGTCTGAGCTGCCGGTCATCATGTTAACAGCACGTGGTGACGATCTGGACCGTATTATCGGTCTTGAATTGGGTGCGGATGATTACCTCGCGAAACCGGCCAATCCGCGCGAGTTACTGGCGCGTCTCCGGGCGATACTGCGACGCTCTCAAAGCCACTCAACTGTCGCAACACTGGAGGTAGAAGACCTTGTGTTGAACCAGACCAGGCGGGAGTTACGACTGGATGGTGAACTCAAAGAGCTGACCAGCACTGAGTTCAGTATTTTGCAGTTACTTTTGCAGCGCAGTGGTGAAGTGGTTGAAAAGAAAGACCTGTATCTTGCAGCGCTGGGTCGCGAACCTGTGGCCTATGATCGCAGTATTGATATGCATGTCAGCAATTTGCGACGGAAGCTGGGACCGGCAGAAGATGGTAGTGAGCGTATAGAAACGATACGCGGCTTTGGCTACCAGTACCGGTGCCGGGCAGACTAAGTTATGCCGCGTCTGTTTTGGAAAATATTCTTCGCGCTCTGGCTGAGCATTATGACTTTTGCTGTCGTTGTCAGCTGGATCAACCAGGTCATCATCGTTCAAAACACGGTTGAAGAACCTGCTTTAGCGTTTAAAAATAACCTGCAGCGCTTCACCGCCAGGCTGGCGAGGGATTTACAGGAAGGCGGGGAGCGCAAGGTCAAACGGACACTCATGGGCATGCCGGCCGGTATGCACCGGCATGTTTTCGTTCTCAACGCCCAGGGCAAAGAGTTACTGGGGCGTGACCGGATGCTGGCCAAGCAAAAACAGACCCATACAAAGATAGCCACCACCGAGGTAACAGATGGGAGAGGGCAGGTTTACACACTGGTCAATACAGGCCGGCGCCCACCCCGTACCTTGCTTGCGCCAGGGCCTGCAGGTGTTGGATTGCGTCTCGGGGTCGCGGCCCTGATCAGTGCCCTGGTCAGCTTATTGCTGGCACGCTATCTGGCAGCACCACTGGGGCATTTGAGTCGTGCCAGCAGGCAGTTGGCTACCGGTGACCTCAGTGTGAGAGTGGGCGTACCACTGGACCGGCGTCATGATGAATTTGGACAACTTGCGCGGGACATGGATGAGATGGCAGCCCGGCTTCAGCGTTTACAGCAGGCCAACCAGCGCCTGTTACGAGATGTCAGTCACGAGTTGCGCTCACCCCTGGCGCGTCTGCGCGTGGCCCTTGAAATCGCCCGTAACAAGGATCGCAGCCTGGTGGCTGATGAACTGGACCGTATCGAGTTAGAAAGCGAGCGTCTGGAGAAACTGATTGATGAAGTATTAAGCTTGCTGCGTGAGTCTTCCGAAACACAGGAGATGAAGCTATCCCGGTTTGATCTCGCCGACATGTTGCACGACCTGGTGGAAACGGTGAACTACGAAATCAGTCATGGTTGTGAACCCATTGCGCTGCGGGCACAGGCCCCTTTATTACTCGAAGCCGACCGCGAGTTGCTCTGGCGGGTTTTTGAAAACCTGTTGCGCAATGCCCTGATCCATTCCGGTGACACTGGTGGTATCCAGGTCATCGCCAGGGCGCTTGACGGAAAGCAACTTGAGGTGTGCGTGCTTGATTCGGGGGCTGGTATTGAAGAGGCCAAACTCAACAGGATTTTCGAGCCTTTTTTCCGGGTTGATGAGGCACGAAACCGGGATTCAGGTGGTCATGGTCTGGGTCTGGCCATTGCAGCTTCTGCCGTTCGTCGTCACGATGGCAGGATTACGGCGTCCAACCGGCAGGAGGGTGGTCTCGAGGTGCGTGTGGTGATACCGCGACAGCAGGCCTCAGGCGCGTGAAAAAGGAAAAGCGGTAACCTCGTCGATTGATTCCGCGCCAACAATAGCCATCAACAAGCGGTCAACACCCAGCGCAACACCTGCACATTCAGGCATTCCGCTTTCAAGCGCTTCGAGCAGATGATGATCAACTTCACAGCTTGCCTGGCCGCGATTTTCACGTTGAGCGTTCTCAGCTTCAAAACGCCGTCGTTGTTCCTGTCCGTCGGTTAACTCCTGGTAGCCGTTAGCAAGCTCAGTGCGCCCAAGATATAGCTCAAATCTTTCCGCTACTGGCGGCTCACCGGGACGAACCCTTGATAACGCAGCCTGATCAGCGGGAAAATCATAAACAAATGTCAGCTGATTTACAGGCAGCTCAGCCTGGATCACGACACTGATCAACAGGTCCAGCCACTGTCTGCGATCCAGTTCGATATCGTCAATTCCATATTTTTTTGCCTTGGCACAAAGTTCCTGTTCACTGGCCGTGAATGGATCCAGGTCCAGGGAACGCAAAAACAGTTGTTGGTAACTGAGTTTTTGTTGGGGCCAGTGATCAAACTTTCCATGCCCGCAATGCCGGACAAGGGCAGCGACCTCATCCATCAGGCGGTGGTAGCTGAAACCGTTCCGGTACCATTCCAGCAGGGTAAATTCAGGGTTATGTGAGCGACCCGATTCACCCGCACGGAAAACACGGCCCATTTCAAAGATATCGCCACTGCCGGCGGCGAGCAGGCGTTTTAGTGGGAACTCCGGAGAGGTTCGTAAGTAGCCGCCATCAACGGTCTTTATCGACTCGATTTCCGGGTCGGGGTTTCCTGCTGATGAAATTAATGGCGTTTCAACTTCCATCACGGCCTGGCCGGAAAAATACTCACGGATGTCACGCAATAAACGCGCACGTTCCCGCAGTTGACCGGCCGCGGCCGCAGGGCGCCAATTCTCAGTCGGGCTCATGGTTGATGTAGCTGAGTTCCAACTGCAGACCAGTCATGGCCAGTGCCTTGGTTTCATATTTCAGGTCGGCGATCGTTAACGGATGGTTTTCAACCCAGTCATGGGGTAGCGCAAGAAGCACCCTGTTTTGATCCAGGCTGACCTTGTAGTCGGGAATCGCGGCATCTTCACGTGTTCTGCAAAAAATCCAGGCCAGTCGCATACACAGCAAAGTTACATTCAGGGGCTGGTGTAATCGGCGGGGAAGCCTGCTGGCGTAACCTGAAGGGATATCACGCCGCTGGAGGCCCACCAATGCAGCCAGGTAAAGCTGTTCCTGACGGGAGAAGCCTGCCATGTCGGAAGCTTCGACCAGGTAGGCGGAATGTTGTTGATAACTTTCATGCGATAAGCTCAAGCCAATCTCATGTAAGCCGGTGGCCCATATAAGCATTCTCCGGTATGCTTCACTCACCGCCGTATCAGCGGCGATGCTGTCAAATATATGGAGAGCCGTTTTTTGTACCCGCTCCACCTGGGCCGGATCGACGGCAAAACGCGACATCAGGGCTTTAACTGCCTTATCCCTTGGGTCACGGTGTTCAAGTCTGCCCAACAGGTCCTGCAGCACGCCTTCTCGTAAAGCATAAGGCGAGACCAGCATTTCTTTTATCGCCAGGGCTTTAAAACAGGCCAGTAAAACAGCCAACCCGCCAATAAATACCGGCTTGCGACTCTCACTCAAACCGGCAATGTCGATGTCATCAATGGTTTTGAATGACAGTGCTTTTTGTTTCAATTTTTTGAGCGCCTGGGCAGTGACGCCTTTTGTGCACCAGCCATTGGCCTCGCACATGGATGCTGCGGAACGGAACGTGCCTGAGGAACCGATGGCCGTTTGCCAACCGGCATTGCGGTAGACCGTCTGTAACTCCTGTAATTCAGCAGCGACAGCACGTTGGGCCTTTCGCAGTGTTCTCGCATTGATTTTTCCGGTTTTGAAAAACCGGTTTGTCACCGAAACACAGCCAAATTGCAAACTTTCCATTTTGATGGGGTCTGCGCCTTCACCGATCACCAGTTCCGTACTGCCACCGCCTATGTCCATCACCAGTTTTCTTTGACGTGCGCCGGCAACCCATTGTGATACACCCAGGTAGACCAGGCGGGCCTCCTCGCGACCGGCAATGATATCAATCGGGCACTCCAGTGCATTCTCCGCGGCCAGCAAAAACTCATCGGCATTTTTCAGGCGCCGGAAAGTCTGGGTGCCCACAGCACGCAGGTTGGCGGCAGGGATGCCCCGCAGACGTTGACCAAAGCGGGAAAGACAATCCAATGCACGTTGCTGGACTTCGATATCAAGATTGCCTTCTTCATCAAGCCCGCCACCGAGGCGAACCATTTCTCTTATCCGGTCGAGTACACGTAATTCGCCATGTTCACGGCGTGCGACCAGCAAGTGAAAGCTGTTGCTGCCTAAATCAACTGCTGCATAGGTTTCGGACTGAGGGTCGGGTTTCATGCGGTGATTATAGCTTTATGCTCGCCGGGAATTAATGGTTTCTGCTATATCCGCTGCAAGTAAAGGGACTTGCGCAGGACAAAAAAAGCGGGCCTTCCCGGGCCCGCCTTTTTGAATTGTGGTCGGCTTGTTGCCTGGCTGGCAACAGAAAACAACCTTTAATACTTAAAGCTCAGATCCAGTTGTAGTCGCTTAAAGTCAATCGGATCACCTGACTTCAGCCCAACATCATTAATGAAGTAGGTGAGGTTGGCATTGAAGTTTTTGTAAAACGCATAGCTGCCCTTGATGATGCTGCCCTTTGAGTCGGTACCGCCACCACCAAAATCTGAATCGGTCAGGAGACCGATAACCGAGTCTGCTTCAAGCTTCTGGTAGACATAACCAAACTGCCACTCGCCCTTGTTCTTGGCAGAGCCGTAGTTGAAGCCGAAAGCGTAGGCCGTGTCATTTTCGTCGGCTGCCTGGTTCTGTACGTAGTTACCAAATAACAGTGCCGGATGACCAAACAACTCGAAACCGAGGTCTGCAAAGACTTCGAGATCTTCATAATCATAGAGGTAGGTTTTGGTGATCGGATCAAAGCTGTTACCAAAGAAGTCATCGTCATCACCATAGTATGATCCTGCACCTGCGGTATCAAACACGTGGTAGCCCACGCCTGTTGTCAGCTTGAAATTGTCGCCGATCGGAAATTTGACACCCAGTTGTGTCAGGTAGGCAAACGACTGGCCCGCATTACTGTCACTTTCGATCCAGGTACCCAGCCCATTGGCAAAGAACATACCGTTGTCCCACTTGATACCAGTACCCTCAGGGCGCCAGTCACCATCCCATAGTAGGGCGTTTTTACCGGCTTTATGTATGTAGTTACTGAATTTACCACCGTAAACATTGGTGTCTTTCAGGCCAGACCAGTCAAAGTAGGCAAGGTCAAGTCTCAAATCCTTGGTTGATCCACCGCCGCCCAGAGTCTGGTTGGAAGAAACCGGATCGTCTCCACCGGTGGCCAGGCCTAAACCGACTTCCATGGTTGGTTTCACTTTGGCGATCAGTGCAGCTCTTGCACGGACACGGTTACGGTCGCGGTTTGGTTTGCCTTCGATATCAAAAGATTCATAACGGTAGCGGAAATCGCCTTTCCATTTAAGCTTTTCGGCCCAGCTGGTTTTCGCAGCGCGTTCCTCGACATCGGCTACCACCGCATCGGTTTTTTCACTGACGGCAGCAACGCTGGCGGCAGTTTGTTGTGTGTTTTTCGTCAACTCGGCATTTGCGGCTGTCAATGCCTTGTTTTCGGCTTCGAGACGGTCAAGCCTTTCACTCAAGGCCTGCATTTGGGCTCGCATTGCTGCGAAATCGTCTTCGGTGGCGGCTTGAGCAGCCACTGGTGAAAGCATTAACAGGGTGCAAAGTGCCGTAATAAATCGATAACGGGTTTTCTTGTAAGTCATGTTGGCTGATTCCTCTATTGGTCTTATTTGAATTACGACCTTTTGTCATATTCATGTAATAAATCAGCAATAGACTTGTCAGCAACAGAGGCTAGTGCTTAATTTTAAGTCGTGATTCTCTGGCAAACGGATCACTTGTCTGCAGTTGGAAGGGTAGGCAAGTGATCCTTTTTTATTTCATCGGTAATTATTGAATCTTCTTAAGTTCACGTTCAGCAACACCTGCTGGTAACGGAATGTAACCATCTTTCACTACTACTTCCTGGCCCTCACGGGACAATACGAGCTTGATGAACTCAGCTGTCAAAGGCGGAAGCGGCTTGCCGGGCGCCTTATTGACGTAGACGTACAAAAAGCGTGACAGGGGGTACTTACCGGCGATGGCGTTTTCAGGGTTGGCGGAGACAAACTCCTTGCCGGCTTCTCTTGAAAGGGGAACGGCACGTACTGAAGAAGTCGTGTAGCCGATACCCGAGTAACCGATTCCGTTAACCGAAGCGCTGACGGACTGTACGACAGAGGCTGATCCCGGTTGCTCATTAACCGTATTCTTGAAGTCTCCCTTGCACAGCGCCTTACCCTTGAAATAACCATAGGTGCCCGAAACCGAGTTACGCCCGTACAGTTGGATATCTCGTCCGTCCCATGAGCCCGTCAGCCCCAGGTCCCCCCAACTATCGATATCCGCGGGGCCGCCACAGGTTCGCGTAGATGAGAAAATGGCATCGATCTGGGGAATGGTAAGACCGTCAATAGGATTATCCTTGTGAACAAATACAGCCAGGGCGTCTATGGCAACCGCGATGGGTGTGGGCTTGTAGCCAAACTTTTTCTCAAATGATTCCACTTCCTTGTCTTTCATCAAGCGGCTCATTGGACCGAGGTTTGATGTGTTTTCACTCAGGGCAGGTGGGGCAGTTGAAGAACCGGCCGCCTGGATCTGCACATTGACATTCGGGTAGGTTCTTTTGAAGGACTCGGCCCACAAGGTCATCAGGTTGGCCAGTGTATCTGAACCCACACTGGACAGGTTGCCCGACACCCCGCTGGTCTTTTGGTACACCGGAAGATTTTCGTCCACCGTGGCCTGGGCAAAAGCGCTATTTGTGCTAAAAATCGCAATGGAAACAAGCATTGCAGCGATTCGGATGTTCATATTTTCCACTCCTGGAGTTATAGAGTATTTAGAGCCGGGCTCGAGCCCAACATGGGGGATATTAAAGAGCTTATGTGACAGTTGTGTGACATATGACAGTTTTATTACAGTGCGGAAGAAATGAGGGGACTGGCGAAGTGGAGGACGCCCGGATAACTCCGGCTTACTAGTGTAGTGTCCTGTATTAATCACTGTTTAATACAGGACACTACACTCGCGTTTCAGACCTTACGCTCGAGTGGAAAAATGCAGCGGAATTCGCTGCCTTTACCGAGTTCACTCTTAATTTCCAGTTTTGCATTATGGCTATGGAGTACGTGTTTTACGATGGCGAGTCCGAGCCCCGTACCGCCCGTTTTGCGGTTGCGATCGTCACCTACCCGGTAAAACCGCTCGGTTATACGCGGGATATCCCTGTGAGGTATGCCTATACCGCTGTCGCTGACGCTCAGGACAATATTATTGTCCGTTTCATGCCAGTTTACTTTTATCTTGCCTTTTGGAGGTGTGTAGTTGACAGCGTTGATGATCAGGTTCTGGAATGCACTCTTGAGATCGGCTTCCCTACCGCGCAAGTTCAGGCCAGGTGTCACTTTGAATATGAGCTTATGTTGATTTTGGCTCAGATCTTCAGCCTGTTCGGCGATTTGCGCGAGTAAGGCGGGAACATCAACTTCGACGGCTCCATCCAAGCCTTCGTGTTCCATATCCTCCAACCTGGATAACTCGAGCAGATCCTCTAATAGATCCTGCATTTGCTGTGCCTGCAGGTACATTCTCTCGATGGCTTCGGGGTTCTGGTCCTGGGGTTGTGATTTGAGCACTTCAAGGTAGCCGCGTATTACGGTCAACGGTGTGCGGAGTTCATGTGAAACATTGGCGATGAGGTCTTGTCGTATACGCTCTAGATTCCGCACGTCAGTGACATCTCTGAGTATCAGCAAGCGTTGATTTTTTCTGAATCTCACGACCCTGATCTGCAGGCTGATGTTGTCATCGACGGGGCAGGTGATGTCAAGTGGGCTATTCATGACATCCTGCACACTGAGCCAGTCTGCAAAAGCCGGTTGACGTATCAAATTAGTAACAGCCTGGCCCGCGTCGGTATCAGCATTGAGCTTGAGTAATTGAACAGCGGAATCGTTGAACCAGCGGATCAGTCCCTGGTCGTTTATGACAAGTGTTGCGTCGGGGAATGCATCGGTCAGGCCTTCAAAATCATCGATGACCTGTTGGTATTGCAGGCTTCGCCTGATGGTCTGTTTCTGAAGATCCGCAATACGGTCAAAGATGTCAGACCACATGCCGATGGCTTCCGGCGGTTTTTCGTTCCAGGACTGCAACCATCGATACAGGCGAAAGCTGTTGTAAAACTGCCACGCCAGGTACAAGGCCAGGAACAGGCCAAGAACGGGTAGGGGGTGCCCTGATAACCAGGCAATCAGTATGGCCAGGAATACAAAAGTGCCCAGCCGGATCAGGTGATAAACCCAATCGTGCTTAAGCATTATTGGCCGCTGCTACAAAGCGGTATCCATGGCTCCTTACCGTCTGTATGTAGTGATCGAGTTTGGCCGTTCCCAGTATTTTTCTGAGACGCCTGATGTGCACATCAACCGTACGTTCTTCGAGAAAAACATTG